>DATJZP010000069.1:0-6698 GCA_035498875.1 Myxococcota bacterium | reverse complement strand
GAACTCGACGCGGCCGCCCGACACCAGGTCGAGCGTCGCCACGCGCTCGGCCGTGCGCGCCGGGTGGTTGTAGAGCGGCGAGGTCTGGATGATCCCGTGGCCGAGCCGGATGTTCCGCGTGCGCTGGCTCGCCGCCGCGAGGAACACCTCGGGTGCACTCGAGTGCGAGTACTCCTCGAGGAAGTGGTGCTCGACTTCCCACACGTATTCGATGCCGAGACGGTCCGCGAGCTCGACCTGCTCGAGCGCGTTCTGCATGAGCCGGTACTCGTCTTGCTCCTGCCACGGACGCGGGAGCTGGTGCTCGTAGAAGATCCCGAAGCGCATCGCGGCCCTCCCTGCCTGCAAGCCGAGGCGCCGATCATAACAGCGTCTCGAGGTCGAGGTAGCCGCGCGCGAAGCCGCGAAAGCGCTCGTCGGGGCCGAACCAGTCCTGCGTCCGCTTGCCGAAGCTCCAGATGATGAGCCGGTCGATCAGCATGAACAGGCGGAAGCGCGCCCGTGCGCCCGGGCGCAGGGGACACAAAGCGGTGTAGCTCTCGAGGAACGGCGCGAGGAGCGGGCGGTCATCCGTCGCGAACACGGCGCACGGCCGCGAGAGATCCATCTCGGGATCGCCGAACTCGCAGCTCATCAGGTCGAACACGCCCGTGACGCGCCAGGCGCCCTTCGCGCGTGCAATGTTGACGTTGCCCCAGTGGTAGTCCAGATGTAGACAGGCGGGCGCGACCGGGACGTCGAGCGCGGGCTCCGCGGCGCGCGCCACCTCCTCGACGAGCGCGACATCCGCGGCCTCGAGCGTCGTGGGCGCAAGCTCTGCTCGCTCGCGGCAGCCGTCTGCGACGCGCAGAGCGTAATGACGCAGAGAAGTGTCGGGTCGGATCGACTCCAGCGCGGCGTCCCATTCGCCGGGTGCCGGCGCGCGAAGCGCGTGGATCTGCGCCAGCGCACGACCCATCGCGCGAGCCATCTCGATGCGGTCGGCGGGAGGAAGATCGCGCCGCGCGAACTGCGCGCAGGCCCCGGGAAGCCGAGGCATCAACGCGAACGGCCACCCGAAGAGATCGGTCGAGCGCTCGACGAGATAGGGCCACGGCACCGGCGCGCGCGTCGCGGCGTGCAGCCGCTCGGCGAACCAGCGCTCCTTCGCGAATTGGGCGCCCGGCGCGCGCTCGCCCGGGAGCGCATGCGGCGCGCCGCGAAACACCCAGTCGCCGGAGTCCGTGGCCAGGAAGAGGTTCTGCCCGAACATCCCGCCCTCGGGGACCGTCGCCGCTCGGAGTCGGCCGAGCCCGAATCGATCGAGGGCGGCCTGCAGTTGCTCCCGTGTGAGTCGGCCGAGGCGCGCTCCAAAGTCGAAGGATGTGTCGCGCACGGGACCTCCTGGCGTGCGCGCGCAGGGTCGGCGCGCGTGGCGGGGCGCAGAAGGTGCTGCCGAACGTGCGGCGATTCAACATGATCTGGTCATGCGCGACCGATGGGAGGACGTGCACAGCGAGACGCTGCCCAAGCACGACGTCATGGGGACGGGGACACGCGCGTTCGAGGCGGGCTCGATCGCGCTGGCAGGCGCGCTCGTCGCCGCGAACGCCGCGCGCGCGGGGCTCCCAGGCGCGTCGTTCGAGTGGTGGCTGCTGCCGGCGCTCGCGGCGGGCGCGCTCGCCGCCGACGTCGCGTCTGGCCTCGTGCACTGGTTCGCCGACACGTGGGGCAGTGACTCGATGCCCGTGCTCGGGCGCCGGCTCCTGCGCCCGTTCCGCGTGCACCACGCGAATCCCGAGGATCTGCTCCTGCGCGACTTCATCGACTGCAACGGCGACGTGGCCCTGCTCGCGTGTCTGCCGCTCGCCGGCGCGTTCTTCGCGACGGGCCCGCTCGCGGCGTTCCTGTTCGCGCTGGGCGCGGTGTCGCTGCCGACGAACCAGGTACACCAGTGGGCGCACCGGGTGGACCCGCCGCGTGCGGTCGCGTGGCTGCAGCGGCGCGGCGCGTTCCTGTCGCACGCGTCGCACGCGCGCCACCACCGCGCGCCCTACACGGCGAACTACTGCATCGCGACCGGCTGGTGCAACGCCGCGCTCGAGGCGCTGGGCTTCTTCCGCGGGCTCGAGCGCGCGGTCACGGCCGTCACGGGAGCGGAGCCGCGCGCGTACGACCGCGTGACGACCGAGACGGTCGGAGTCGCGAGTTGAAGGCGCTGCGCCGCGGGCTCGGGGCGCTCTTCGTGCTGGCGCTCGTCGCGCTGGCCGCCGCCGCGGGCTTCCTCGCGCTCGGACTGCGCACGTACGAGAGACTCACCTACGAGCAGCCCGTCGCAGAGCTCGAGTTCGCGGCGCGCGGCCCGCAGCAGTACGAAGCGACACTCACGCGCCTGCCGGGCGGCCCGCGCGAGCAGTTCGTGCTGGCCGGCGACGAGTGGCAGCTCGACGCGCGCGTGCTGAAGTGGCGCGGCTACGCGAACGTGCTCGGCCTCGACGCACGCTATCGGCTCGAGCGCGTCTCGGGCCGCTACCGCGACATCGAGCAGGAGCGCCACTCAGTGCGCAGCGTGTTCGCGCTGGGCGAGAGCTCGCCGGTCGACCTGTGGGCGCTCGCGGAGCAGTACCCGCGCTGGCTGCCGTTCGTCGACGCGGTCTACGGCAGCGCGACGTACCTGCCGATGGCGGCAGGCGCGCGTTACGAGGTCACGCTCGCTCCGTCCGGGCTGATCGCGCGGCCCCAGAACGACGCCGCCCGCGCAGTCAGCCAGCCCGCTCGCTGAGGTTCGTGGAGACGCGCTTCCAGTAGTACGTCGTCGGACAGAGGCGGCCGTCGGGGTAGAGCGCGAAGTCCGGGACCTCGCCGACGCGGTTCCAGGCCAGCGACTCGTACAGGCGCGAGCCCGGGTCGCCGGTGACGGCGTCCAGCACGAGCAGCCAGCGCCCGCGCGCCGCCGCCTCGCGCTCGCCGGCGAGCATCAGCGCGCGGGCGATGCCGCGCCGGCGGTGCGACACCGCGACGAGCACCTTCTGGATCTCGGCCCGGTGCGGCTGGTTCTCGGGCAGGTCGAGCACCAGGCTCACGGTCCCGACGAGCCGCGCACCGTCCCGCGCGCCGAGCACGACGCGGCCGTCGGCCAGCGCCTTGCGCCAGTACGCCTCGGCCTTCTCGCGCGAGAGCGGGTGCATAAAGCTCACGGACGCACCGTTCGCGGTGGCCTCGATGAGAAGAGTCGCGAGGCTTGTGACACTCTGCGGTGTAGAGTCGAGTCGCTCGATCACTGCTTCACCAGCGCGACGAGGTAGCGGCAGGCCGACTTCGACTCGTTGTGGAACGACGAGTCCGCGGGCGCGCCGAACTCGAGGCAGTCGCCGGGGCCCAGCTCGTGTCGCTCGGCTCCTTCCTGGATCGCCAGGCGCCCGCGCAGCACCCACACGAGCTGGCGGATGAACGCGTACGAGCCCGCGGGGAAAGACACCTTCGCGCCGGCGGGGAGCTCGACCTCGACGAGCTCGAGCGGGCTGCGCGCGCGAGCGAAGACCTGCCGGCGCACGTAGCGCGTCTCGGGGTCGCGCCAGCGCGCCTGGTCGCGCGCGCGCACGAGCCGGCCGTCGTCGCTCTCCGCGCGCGCGAGCAGGGTCGCGAGCGTGAGCTGGAACGCCGCCGACAGCCGCCCGAGCAGCGCCGCGGTGGGGCTCGCCTCGCCCCGCTCGACCTTGCTGATCATCGCCTTCGACACGCCCGCGCGTTGCGCGAGCTCGCCCAGCGACCAGCCGCGCGCCTCGCGTTCGTCGCGCAGCCGCCGCGCGATGCGCGGGGTCGGATCGGCTATGCCCCTGTCCATCATCGTTGACACTCGTCCACTTTATACGACATGCTTCGCGCGGGAGGCAAGCGTGGTGATCCGTCCCGCGACGCACCGAGACCTGCCGGGGATCCTCGAGATCTACAACGACGTCGTGGCGACCTCGACCGCGATCTGGGCGTTCGAGCCCGCGACGCTGGAGCAGCGCAGCGAGTGGTTCGAAGCGCGCGCAAAGCGGGGCTATCCGGTGTTGGTCGCCGAGGACGCGGGCGGGATCGCGGGTTTCGCCTCGTACGGCGAGTTCCGCAGCGCGCCCGGCTACGCGTGGACCGTCGAGCACACGGTGCACGTGCGCAGCGACAGGCGGCGCGCCGGCGTGGGCAGCGGGCTCGTGCGCGCGCTGCTGCCGCTCGCGCGCGCGCAGGGAATGCACGTGTGTCTCGGCGGGATCGCAGCCGACAACGAGGCGTCGCTGCGCATGCACGAGAAGCTCGGCTTCGAGCGCACGGCACACCTGCGCGAGGTCGGGCGAAAGTTCGACCGGTGGCTCGACCTGGTCCTGGTCCAGAAGACGCTGTGAATGCGTGAGTCTCTCATTGACTTGGTCTCACGTCCGGGGGTAGGATCGCCCGATGACTCGCCGTCGCTTTCTTCCCATCCTGGTCCTGGCGACGGCGGTGCTTGCGGCGAGTCACTCGCAGGCGGGTCCGCTGATCCTCTCGTCGCTTCGGTCGGTCGTCTCGGGTCCGTCGAGTGCGTCCGCGGATCCGAACAGTGCCAGCTTCCACAGCTCGCTCTCGAGCTCCTTCGGCAGCGCCAGCCAGGACAGCGTCATCACGACGGACGGTCTCTCGGGGAGTGGCCAGTTCCAAGGCGTGAGCAGCTTCGATTCGGGCACGGGGATCACCTCCGACAACGAGTCGGTCATCGACGTCACTTTCCAGACCATCATTCCGGTCCGGTTCACGATCACAGGGGAGACCCACGGGATCGCGAGCGGAGTACTCTTCGTCAACCCGCCGTCCGGGGCGCTCCAGGAGACACTGCTCGGAGGGGCCATCGGGATTCTGGGCACGCTGCAACCCGGCACGACCTACGAGCTCCGGCTCTTCGCCATCAGCACCGGTCCCACTTTGGCTACGGGGAGCTGGAACGTCGTCCTGGCGCTTCCCGAGCCCACCGGACTCGCCCTCGCGGCGATCGCGGCTCTTGCGCTCTTCACTCGACGGGGTGCGTCGCGGGCGCGCTCGTCACGACCTCGGGCGGCTCTTCCTTCTTTCCGCTGATCTCCGCGCCCGCGTCGGCCGGCAGCCGCGCGAAGAACGACAGCGAGGTGACGCTGATCGCCGCGATGGCGAAGTAGGCGAACGAGAAGTCGCCCGCGCCGAGGTCCTCGTGGCCCTTCCACGCCAGCGTGGCGTGGAGCAGGAGCGCGCCCATGCCGACCCCGAACGACAGCGAGAGCTGCTGGCCCACACTGGAAAGTGTCGTAGCTCGGCTCATCCGGGGCTGGTCGATGTCGGCGTAGGCCAGCGTGTTCAAGCTGGTGAACTGCAGCGAGCGGAAGAAGCCGCCCACCAGCAGGATGCCAATGATGACCGCGTGCGGCGTCGACGGCCGGAAGAAGCCGTAGCAGGCGATCGACACCGCGCACACCATGGTGTTCAGCAGCAGCACGCGGCGGAAGCCCAGTGCGCGCAGGATCGCCGGCGCCGTGATCTTCATGAATATGGCGCCGGCCGCACCCGAGAACGTGATCATGCCCGACGCGAAGGGCGAGAGGCCGAAGCCGAGCTGCAGCATGAGCGGCGTCAGGAACGGCAGCGCACCGATGCCGATGCGGAAGATGAACCCGCCCAGCACCGACGCGCGGAACGTGCGCACGCGCAGCAGCGCCACGTCGACGATCGGCGCGGGCACGCGCCCCGCGTGCCAGGCGTACAGCAGCAGGAAGCCGATGCCGCCGCCCATGAGCGCGCCGACGACCCCGTTCGAGAGGATCCCGCGGCCCACGTTCTCGAAGCCGAACATCGTGCCCGCGAGCCCGAGGCTCACGACGAGGAAGCCGAGCCCGTCGAGCGGCTCCTCGCGCGTCTCGCGCACGTTCGGCACGAAGCGCATCGAGAGCAGGATGCCGAGCACGCCGATCGGGATGTTGATCCAGAAGATCCAGCGCCACGAGAAGTAGGTGACGATGAAGCCGCCGAGTGGCGGGCCGATGACCGGGCCAATCAGCGCGGGCACGGTCAGGTAGGCCATCGCGGCGACCAGCTCGCTCTTCGGGATGGTCCGCAGCACGACCAGCCGGCCGACCGGGACCATCATCGCGCCGCCGATGCCTTGCACGACGCGCGCGAGCACGAGCTGCGGCAGCGACCCCACCGTCGAGCAGCCGATCGAGCCCAGCGTGAACACGACGATCGCCGACGAGAACACCGTGCGCGCGCCGAAGCGGTCCGCGAGCCAGCCCGACAGCGGCAGGAAGATGCCGAGCGACAGCAGGTAGCAGGTGATCGCCAGGTTGAGCCGGAGCGGGCTCTCGCCGAAGCTGCGCGCGATCGTCGGCAGCGCGGTCGCGATCACGGTCGCGTCCATGTTCTCCATGAACAGCGCACAGGCGACGATCATCGGGACCAGGTAGCGGGGGCGAGCGATGCGGAACGGCACGGCGGGCGACTGTACCTCAAAGCGCCGACGGCGTAAGAGCCGCTAGAAGATCGTGTAACCGCCGTCGACGACGAGCTGATCGCCCGTGTGGAACATGAGCGCGGGATCGCACAGGTAAGCGCCCACCGCCTCGAACTCGCTCGGCTCGGCCCAGCGGCGCACGGGCGTGCGGCCGGTGATGACGGTGCGGAACTTCTCGTTCTCGTAGCCCGCGGCGGCCATCTCGGTGATGGTCCAGCCGGGCAGG
>DATJZP010000068.1:0-24508 GCA_035498875.1 Myxococcota bacterium | reverse complement strand
TCGGCGATCTTGTTCGGCGCCTCGACGCCCGCGAGCAAGCTGCTGCTCGGCTCGCTCGAACCGTTTCAGCTGGCGGGCCTCTTGTATCTGGGCGCCGCGCTCGGAACGGCGCCGGCCACCGTGGCCGATCGACGATCGTCTCGAAGCGCTCGTCTCGATCGGAAGAATGCGGCCAGGCTCGCGGGTGCGGTGTTCTTCGGCGGCATCGTGGGTCCGGTTCTGCTGCTCAGCGCACTGCGACTCATGCTCTCGGGCTCGGTCTCGCTGCTGCTCAATCTCGAGGGGGTCGCGACTGCCGTGCTCGGCGTGGTGCTCTTCCGCGAACACCTCGGGCGCGCCGGCTGGGTCGGCGTGGGGGGTGCACTCACGGCGAGTGCCCTGGTCGCGGGCGGCGGGGGTTGGCCGGGGACCGCAGGAGCGCTGCTCACGGCTGGGGCGTGTATCTGCTGGGCGCTCGACAACCACTGGACGGCGCTCAGCGATGCGATGACGCCGGCGCGTTTCACCTTCGTGAAGGGCTCCGTGGCGGGTGCGACGAATCTCGGGATCGGTCTCGCGGCGTCACGCTGGGCGGCCACACCTGCCCAGGTCGTGATCGCCCTCGCCGTCGGCGCGCTCTCGTACGGCGCCAGCATCGTGCTCTACATCCGCTCCGCTCACGAGCTGGGCGCCGTCCGCGCTCAGGCCGTCTTCGCCAGCGGGCCGTTCGCGGGAGCAGCGCTCGCACTCGTGTTTCTTCGCGAGCCGCTGGGGCTCGTCCACCTGGCCGCGGCTCTGCTACTCGCACCGTCCATCGCGCTGCTGTTCTTGAGTCGTCACGCGCACAGACACTCCCACGAGACACTCGAGCACATCCACAGCCACCGTCATGACGACGGCCACCACTTCCACGAGCACCCGGGTCTGGCGCGCTCGGTCCGACACAGTCACCTGCACCGGCACGAACCGCTCGAGCACGCCCACCCGCACTGGCCGGACATCCACCACCGGCATCCGCACCGATGAGCTGAAGGCCGAACTGCTCCGGCGCGTAGCGATGGGTCCCGCGCGGCTGCTGCGGGAGCACGCGGCGGTATCGTGAAGGTAGGTCCTGGGCCGAAGCCCGGTCTCGCTGCCGGTGATCGCGACGGGGTGAGTGCTCGACATTCACCAGCGCCGGCGAGTAACGTGTGGCGATGCGCCTTTGGGGCAAATTGGCGCTGCACGGGTCTCTGGCTGGCAGCGTGCTGGCGTGCGCGGCGCTGTGCGGCCGTTCGCTGCCCGCCGAGCTCGAAGCGCTGATCCTTCCGGAAGACCGGCACGATCCCTACATCGAGCACGACCGGTTCGTCTGGTGCGAGAAGGAGTTCGGCTGCTCGCAGAGCTTTCCGTTCGCGCTGCGCATCCGGGTGAGCGACACCTTCAAGCCGGTGACCTGCAATCCCGATCGCGTCGGCGCGCTCGTGAAGCAGAAGCTCTTCCCGGGTGACCCCGACTTCGAATTCCGCGTGGTGTTCGCCCAGGCGCTGAACCCGCGGAACGACGAGGCGGATTACGCCGATCCGCGCTCGATCTGGTACGACGTCTACTTCGGCAGCTACACGATCACGTGGCAGAACGACCATCCGTTCGGGTACGCGCATCCGGTCGCCAATGCGATGAATCACGACGAGCTCGTGCGGCTCGGTCTCGCGGACTGGAACTACTTCACGAACCGAGTCTACGGCGTTCCCGAGGCCAATGCGGATCAGTACTCACACTACGATCTGAGTCACATTCCGACCACGGTCGGCAAGGAGCGGATCGGGAAATACAACTGGGACGCGATCGAGTACCGGAACATCGACGTGGTGGGGCCGTATCGCGCCGATGCGATCGATCCGGAAGCCGTGTACGAAAAGTGCCTGACCAAGGCCTGGCGAGAGATCTTCGGTCAGCACCGGCCGATTCCGAGTCAGCCCACGAGCTACGTGCCGGCCTCGATTCACGCGAAGATCTATGTCTGCTTCGAGAAGCAGGGCCAGAAGTACCGCACCCACATCTTCGGTGGCACGGTCAACGGGAACTACCCCGACGCGGCCAAGAACCAGCGCTTTCTGGCGCGCCAGCTCGACTCGATCCGGAGTACGATCGAGTCGGATTCCGATCTCACCTGCGATCCGGCGTTCCAGTGACTGAACCTCGCTCCGCCGTCGCGACGATCTTGTTCACGGACCTGGTCCGCTCGACTCATCTGCTCGAGCGGCTCGGCGACAAGCGCGCCCAGGCGGTCTTCCAAGCCCACCATCAGCTGCTGCGCCAGGCCATCGCGGCGCACGGCGGCAACGAGCTGCAGTGGCTGGGCGACGGACTCATGGCGGCGTTCGGCTCGGCCGAGGACGGCGTCGCCTGCGCGATCGCGATGCAGGAGGCAATCGAGAACCGCGACGCCGAGGGCGAACTGCGGATCCGCGTCGGGCTGCACACCGGCGAGGTGCTCCGACAGGACACGGGCAGTGGCTACTTCGGTACCACGGTGGTGAAGGCGCGCCGGCTGTGCGATCAGGCGGAGGCCGGCACGATCCTCTGCAGCAGCGGCGTTTCCGAGCCGTTCGCCGGTGACTCGCGCTTCCGGTTCCGCGAGCTCGGCGGCATGACGCTGCGAGGCGTGGCCGGCGACGTGCACGTGTTGGAGATACTCTACGAACGGCGCGTGCAGCGCGACGACGAGGACGAGTCCGCTCCCGAGGACTTCGCCCCGCTGCCGCTCCCCGGGCTGCTCACGCAGCGTGAGTCGTTCCCGTTCTCGGGGCGCTCGGCGGAGATGGACCGACTGAAGGCGCTCTGGTGCGAGGCCGAGTCCGGCGTCCGGCGTTGCGTTCTGCTGAGTGGCGAGCCCGGCATCGGCAAGACGCGCCTCGCCGCCGAGGTGGCGCGAGCCGTCCACGCCACCGGAGCCAACGTGCTGTTCGGACGCTGCGACGAAGACATGGGCGTCCCGTTCCAGCCGTTCGTCGAGGCCTTCGAGCACTATCTCGCGCAGCTCCCGGACGGTCACGTGCGCGGACGGCTCGGCCGCTACGCCGGGGAGCTGGCGCGGCTGGTTCCCGACATCGCGCTGCGACTGCCGGGGCTGCCTCCGGCGCTCCAGTCCGACCCTGCGACGGAGCGGCTGCGCCTCTTCGACGCGGTGACGGCCTGGCTCATGGCCGCGGCCAGCGGGCGCCCGCTGCTTCTGGTGCTCGACGACCTGCACTGGGCCCCGACCCCGACGCTGTTGCTGCTGCGCCACGTGGTGCGCGGGATCGTGCCCGCGCGACTGATGATCATCGGCACGCACCGAGACACCGAGGTCGACCGGGAGCACCCGCTGGCGAAGTTGCTCGCCGATCTGCGGCCGGTCTCCGGCGTGGAGCGGCTGCCGCTGCACGGCCTCGACGAGGCAGGCGTGCTGGAGTTCGTCGAGCAGGCGTCGGGAGACACGTTGGGGCCGGACGGGCGGGAGCTCGCTCGGGGCGTCCACGCCGAGACCGCGGGCAATCCGTTCTTCGTGGGTCAGGTGCTGCGACACCTGGCGGAGTCGGGCGCGATCGCGCGGCGCGAAGGGCGCTGGCAGCGCAGCGTCGACGTCGCGGGTCTCGGCATCCCGGAAGCCGTGCGCGACGTGGTGCTGCGCCGGGTGGCTCGCCTGTCGCGCGCGGCCTCCGAGTGTCTCACGCTCGCCGCCGTCGTCGGGCGCGACTTCGAGCTGGCGACGCTCGTGGGCGCGAGCCCGCTCGACGAGCTCCCGATCCTGGCCGCGCTCGACGAGGCGATCGCGGCGCGCCTGGTCGAGGAGACCGGCGTCGACAGCTATCGCTTCACTCACGCGCTCGTTCGCTCCGCGCTCTACGAAGCCGTGTCCGCCAGCCGGCAGGCCCGGATGCATCACGCCGTGGCCGAAGTCATCGAGTCACTCCGACCCGACGACGCGGCCGCGCTCGCGCACCAGTTCGGAAGAGCCGGGCCCGCCCACCGCGCGAAGGCCGTGGCGTACGCGACGCGCGCGGGCGACCACGCAGCCACGCGTCTCGCCCACGACCAGGCCGCCGAGTGGTACGAGCGCGCGATCCGGCTGCTGAACGGGACGGCGGACGCCGATCCCGGGCAGCGTTGCGAGCTCGGGATCCGGCTCGGAGAGGTGCAGAAGAGCGCCGGCAGCCCGGCCTACCGCGAGACGTTGCTCGCCGCCGGACGCCTCGCGATCGACCTCGGCGACACCGCCCGCCTGGTTCGAGCCGCGCGGGCCAACAGTCGCGGCTGGGTGAGCGGCTCCGGCCGCGTGGACGAAGAGCGAGTCACCGTATTGAGAGCCGCGCTCGCCGCTCTCGAGGCCAGCGACGGTGCGGCCCGCGCCTCGCTGCTCGCGAGTCTGGGCGCAGAGCTGCAGTACGCCGGCGACGCGGCCGTGCGGCTCGCGCTCAGCGACGAAGCGCTCGAGATGGCGCGGCGCGTCGGCGACGACGAGACGCTCGCGCACGTGCTGAACCTTCGCGGACACACGATCTGGGCGCCTCACACGCACGCGGAGCGGCTCGCCAACTCGGCCGAGCACGTCGCCGTCGCCGCCCGGGTTCCCGATCCCCTGGCGCGCTGGTACGCGTCCGCCACGCGGCTCCAGTTCTGTTTGGAGGCCGGGGATCTCGCCGAGGTCGACCGCCACCTCGACGTACTGCGCACGCTCACTCCCGAGCTCGGCCGACAGACTCACCTGCGTTGGGCCGCCAGCATCGACTTCGCATGGCGGGCGCTGCTCGCGGCGCGCCTCGGCGACGCCGAGAAGCTGGCCAGCGAAGCGTACGAGCTCGGCGTCGCGAACGGACAGCAGGACGCCCTCACCTACTACGCCGGCCAGCTGTTCGCGATCCGCTTCGAGCAGGGCCGCGTCGACGAGATGATCGTCCTGCTCGAGGGCGCCGTCGCCGACAATCCGCTCCTGCCCGCGTTCCAGTCGGCGCTGGCGCTCGCCTACTGCGAGGCCGACCGGAAGCCCGAGGCGCTCCCGCTGCTCGAGAAGGCCGCGGCCGGCCGCTTCGCGGAGCAGCCGCTCGATCTCTCCTGGACGACCGGCATGGCGTTCTACGCGGAAGTGTCTCATCGGCTCGGACAACGCGAGCCCGCCCGGCAGCTGTACGAGCGCCTCGCACCGTTCGCGCGGCTGGTCGTGTTCAACGGGCTGTTCGTGTTCGGCGCGGTCGAACGCTCGCTCGGGCTGCTCGCGCACGCGCTCGGCGATCTCGATCGCGCCCAGACTCACCTGCAGGCTGCGATCGAGCTCCACTCACAGCTAGAGGCCCCGGCACTCCTCGCCCGCACGCAGCTCGACCTGGCCGCCACCCGGCTCGAGCGCGGGGCGCCGTCGGGTGACGAGGAGGCGCGCTCACTCATCGAAGCCGCGCGCTCGAGCGCGCGGCACCTGGGGCTCACGGCGCTCGAGCGCCGGGCGCTCCGGCTGTCGCCCGAGTGAGTCACGAGGACAGAGTCGCGCGCTTCTACTCCCACGGCGTGGAGCGCTACGGGACGTTTCACGACAACTACCTGAACTTCGGGCTGTGGGATCCCGGGGTCGCCGACTTCCGCGGCGCCGCCGAAGCGCTGCTGCGCGAGCTGGGCCGGCGTGTCGGCCTGGATGGTTCCTCGGTGCTGCTCGACGTGGCCTGCGGCATGGGCACGCAGGACCGCTTCTTCGTCGAGGAGTTCGGCTGCGAGCGCGTCTGCGCGATCGATCTCTCGCCCGCGCACATCGCGGTCGCGCAGGCGAGACACGCGCTGCCGCAGATTCAATTCGGCGTCGGAAACGCCTGCCGGCTGCCATTTCCGGACCAGGCCTTCAGCCACGTGGTCGCCGTGGAGGGCATCGTCCACTTCGATACCCGCGAAGCCTTCTTCGCCGAGGCGCGGCGCATGCTGCGCGCGCGGGGCCGCCTGGGCGTGACCGACTTCTTCCTGCCCCGCCCCGCCCGTGGCCCGCTCGAGCGTGCGTTGCTCCGCGCCTGCCGGCGCGCCTGGCACATCCCGGAAGCGAACGTGTGCGGAATCGAGCAGTACGCCCGCGCGCTGGAGCGCAGCGGCTTCAAGGACGTGGCGATCCAGGCGGTGAGCGAACGCGTCATCCCGGGCTACTACGCCGAGCAGTCGCGCCCGGAGATCCGGCGCGAGCTGCGCCGGATCCGCGGACCCGTGATCGGCCGCGCGTCGACGGCGATCGACCGGCTGATGTTCGCGCTCTACCAGCGCGGGCTGGTCGGCTACCTGATCGCGAGCGCGGTCAAGGCCTGACTCACTCGGTCAGGACCGTCGGCGTCACCGGGTTCTTCTGCGCGCGCACCTCGTCGAGCCGTTGCTCCACGGCGGCGAAGATCTCGGGCTGCGCGGCGAAGATGTAGAAGCGCTCGTCGCGGATCGCCTCGAACACGCGCTGCGCCACCACGCTGGGCGCGAAGCCCTGCTTGACGCCTTCGCGCAGCGCCAGCTCGATCGAGGCGCCGAGCGCGCTCGCCTCCGGGGTCGGCGGGTCGTGCGCGGCGTCGCTCTGGCGATTGCGCGCGGAGTCCATGATCCGCGTATTGATGAAGCCGGGGCACAGGACCGAGGCCTTCACCGGAGAGCCGCGCAGCGCCAGACCGCCGTGCAGGGTCTCGGTCAGCGTCACCACCGCGTGCTTGGTCACGTTGTAGACGGCCATCCCGGGATTCGAGGTGAGTCCGGCCATCGAGGCGGTGTTCACCACGTGACCCGGCTCGTTCTGCCGCAACAGGATGGGTACGAACGTGCGGATCCCGTGAATCACTCCCCAGAGATTCACGCCGAGCACCCACTCCCAGTCGGCGAGCGAGTTCTCCCAGGCTTCGCCGGTGACTGCCACGCCGGCGTTGTTGAACACCACGTGCACGCCGCCGAAGCGCTCGAGCGCACGCTGCGCGAGCCGCTCGACGTCGGCGGACAGAGACACATCGGTGCGCACGCCCAGCACCTGGGCGCCGCCCGCCTCGAGCTTCTTCACCGCTGCGTCGAGCGCGCCGGGCTCGATGTCGCCCAGCACGAGCTTCATGCCCTCGGCCGCGAGCCGCTCCGCCGTGGCGAAGCCGATGCCACTCGCGCCGCCCGTGACCACCGCCACCCGCTCGCGAAACTGCTTCATACGGCGATGGTACGTGACCCGAAGCCGCGCGTGGTCGAGGGCGAGAGAACGCTCGCGCGCTCTCCCGCCCCCTGCGAGTCGTTGCTAGTAGCGCGGACCGCGGCCCGGACCGCGGCCACCGCCGCCGCCGCCACCACCACCACCCGGGCGCGGCTTGTCCTGAGCCTCGTTCACCTTCAGCGCGCGGCCCCCGAACTGGGTGCCGTCGAGTGCGCGAATCGCGTCGGACGCAGCGCTCGCCTCCGACATCTCGACGAACGCGAAGCCGCGCGGGCGGCCCGTCTCGCGATCCGTGATCACCTTGACCGAGTCCACGCCGCCGTGCTGCTCGAACAGCTCACGGATCTCGTCCTCGGTCGAATTGAAGGAGAGATTGCCGACATACAGTTTCTTGCCCATTCCGAATGAATCCTCGTCAAAAACCCTATTGTGGGTACGATCTGGCCCGGCTCGAGATCGGGACGTCCGAACGAAAGCGGATGCCGAGTGGCGGGAACCCTAGCGAGCGAATCGACGGCGCGCCCGGGCTGGATGCCACATCTCGTAGACTGGGCCCATGATCGAGCTCTACTACTGCCCCACGCCCAACTGCCAGAAGGTCTCGATCGCGCTCGAGGAGCTGGGCCTTCCCTATCGCGTGCACCCGATCGACATCGTGGCGGGCGATCAGAACGAGCCCGTTTTCGCTGCGATCTGCCCGAACCGGAAGGTTCCGGCGATCGTCGATCCGGACGGACCGGGGGGTAAACCGCTCACGCTCTGGGAGTCGGGCGCCATCCTGCACTACCTGGCCGAGAAGACCGGGGCGCTCCTGCCCCGCGACCCGGTGCGGCGCGCCCACTGCATGCAATGGCTGTTCTGGCAGATGAGCTACGTGGGGCCGATGATGGGCCAGCTGCACCACTTCGTGCGCTACGCCCCGGAGCGCCTCGATTATCCGATCGCGCGCTATCGCAGCGAGGTGGAGCGGCTGCGGCGGCTGTTGGATCGCACGCTGGCGGAGCGGGAGTATCTGGCCGACGAGTACTCGATCGCCGACATCGCCTGCGTGCCGTGGGTGAAGATGTTCGGGCTCGGCTACCCGAACGAGGCGCCGTATCCGCACCTGGACGCGTGGGTCGACCGCGTGTTCGCGCGCCCCGCGGTGCAGCGCGGCATGCGCGTCGACCTGGACAAGGTCCGCCCGGTGGTCATCGGCGCGGTGCCGGTCACCGACGACGTGCGCAAGCACCTGTTCGCGTCGTATCAGGCGGGCGACGGCTCCACGCGCGGCTCTGCGAGCGACTAGAAGCCGCGAATCCGCGGCAGCACCTGAGTCCCGAAGCGGCGGATCGACTCGAGGGTACGACCTTCGTGAGTCATGCCGCCGCCGAAGCCGAGATCGAGGATGCCGGCGCCGGTCGCCTTCTGGAAGGCCTCGATCTGAGCGATCACGGTCTCTGGCCTGCCGCAGAACTGCAGCGAGCCGAAGCCCTTGCCCACGTCTTCCTTCGCGTTCCCGAAGGCCTGGGGCGCGAAACGCGGCGCCAGCTCGGCGGCCTGCGCGTCAGTCTCGCCGACGGCGATGAACCCGCGGTAGAGGATGTCGTCGGCGCCCGGCGCCCAGCCCGCGGCGTCACACTCGTCGCGGTAGAGCTTGGTGAGCTCGGCGACCATCGGCGTGGGATAGAACGAGATCGCGAGCGGAAAGCGATTGCGCGCCGCGAAGCGCACGGAGTCGTGACTCATGCCGGACGCGAAGAGCGGCGGGTGTGGCTTCTGCGTGGAGCCCGGCCAGACCGAGACGCGCGCGAAATCGAAGTGATCGCCCTTCCAGGCGAACGGCTCCGACTCTCCGAGCGCCTTGCGGATCAGGAGTGACGCCTCTTGCGTGATCGCTCGGCTCTCCGCCGGGTCGATGTTGTTGTAGATCAAGAGCTCGCTGGGAGTGCCGCGCAGCAGGAACACCGTCAGCCGACCGCCGCTCAGCTGGTCGAGCATCGCGATCTCCTCGGCCACGCGGAGCGGGTTGTTGATCGACACGATCGGCCCGAGCCAGGCGATCCGGGCCTGCCGCACGATCTGCGTCAGCGCGCCGGCCAGCAGCGAGCCGTTCGGCGAGCACATGAGCGGCGTCGCGTGATGCTCCGACACCGAGACATAGTCGAAGCCGAGCGCGTCGGCGGTGCGCGCCTGCTCGAGCGCGGTGGCCAAGGTGCGCCGGCCGACCTCTGCGTCGTACAGGCCGCGAGGCGGCGCGAAGCTCGTCCAGGCGCGCGGGTCGCTGTAGGTGTTCGCGCAGATGAAGCCGGCTTTCATGCCGTGAGCATACGCCGAGCGGTGTAGACTCGGCGCGATGAAGACGGCGATCGGCATCGGCAGTGCGGCCTCCGGCCGCGAGCGCGATTTCGAGCCCTCGGCGCAGTTCGCCGTCGAGGCGGAGCGGCTGGGCGTGGACGCCGTGTGGTCGGCCGAAGCCTGGGGCCAGGACGCGATCGCACCGCTCGCCTTCGTGGCGGCGCGCACGACGCGGATCCTCTTGGGCACCGGCATCATGCAGATCAGCGCGCGCGCCCCGTCGATGACCGCGATGACCGCGCTCACCATGGCCAGTATCTCGCGCGATCGCTTCATCCTGGGGCTGGGCGCGAGCGGCCCACAGGTGGTCGAGGGCTTGCAGGGGCGCCCGTTCGCGCATCCACTCGGCCGCATGCGCGAGACGATCGAGATCGTGCGGCTCGCCTTGCGCGGCGAGAAGCTCGAGTATCACGGGCGGTACCACGAGCTGCCGCTGCCCGGCGGCGAGGGCAAGGCGCTGCGGCTCTCGCAGCCCGCGAATCCCGACATCCCGATCTATCTCGCGACGCTCACGCCGAAGGCGCTCGAGCTGACCGGAGAGCTGGCCGACGGCTGGCTCGGCACGTCGTTCACGCCCGATCATGCCGATGCGCACCTGCGCTACATCGCGAAGGGCGCCGAGCAGGCCGGGCGCAAGCTTAGTGACATTGCGATCTGCGTGGGCGGCGCGGTCGGCTTCGGCGACGACGTCGAGCGCATGGTCGAACGGCTGAAGCCGCAGCTCGCGTTCACGCTCGGCGCGATGGGCTCACCGAAGACGAACTTCTACAACGAGGCCTATCGCCGCGGCGGCTTCGAAGACGCCGCGATCGAGGTGCAGAGACTCTGGGTCGAGGGCAAGCGCGAAGAGGCCGCGCGGCGCGTGCCCGCCGAGATGGTGATGCAAGCCGCATTGCTCGGGCCCGAGAAGACGGTACGCGAGCGGATTCGCAAGTACCGCGACGCCGGAGTCGACATGCTCCGCCTCGACCCGCTCGGCGCCACTCCGACGGAGCGGCTCGACGCGCTCGGCCGCGCCGTGGAGCTCGTGCGCCAGGAGTGTCGCTGAAGCGCGGTTAGCCCCAGCACCGCCCCGAGTATCCCAGATACCGCCTTCCGGCAGCACGGGAATGGGCTCCGCGGGGCCGGTGATCTGCAAGGTCCAGCCACCCGCGATCTGTCCGGCGTCGCCCGAGACCGGGTCGAACGCATAGAGCGACCAGCTGCCGTTCGGGTTGTTGAATCCAGCACGGTCGCAGCGTCGCTGAAGCTCAGATTGACGTTCGACAGGCTCGAGCTTCCTCCGGCACCCCCTGCAGCACGAGCGCGATGCCGGTCGGTCCGACCAGAACGAGGCCGATGTCGATCGGATGCGTGTGACTGAGGCGAGAGTCGAGCGCGAGCTCCGGCCGCAGACTCAGATCTCCCGGCAGAAGCGCGCGATGCTGGCTGCGGTCTCGCGACTCACGTCGGGGCAGGCCATCGCGAAGATCTCGGTGCCGTGGATCGTGCCCATCACCTGGCGGCACTGCGCCGGGACTCCGGCCCGCAGCAACAGGCGATAGAACTCGATGCCCTCGTCGCGCAGCGGGTCACACTCGTTCACGCTGATGATCGTGGGCACGAGGCCCTTCACGTCCTGCTCGGACGAGAAGCCGGGCCACGCCAGCGGATTCTTGCGCTCGAGCTCCTGGATTCCGTACGCCATGGCGCCGCGGTTGTTGTGCAGGTCGAGCAGGATGCCGTTGTTCTCGACCGACGAGGGCAGACGCTCCTGCGGCCACTGACCCGCGATGTACGGACACAGCGCGTAGAGACCGCGAATCAGCCCCAGATTGCCGTCCTGCTTGAGCTTGAGCCCCGTGGCGAGCGTGAGATTGCCGCCGCCGCTCTCGCCCGCGATCACGATGTGCGCGGCATCGAGGCCCAGGCGCGCGGCGTTCGCGTGCAGCCACTTCACGCCCGAGACACAGTCGTTGAGACCGGCCGGAAACGGCAGCACCTCGGGCGCGGACGACGGAGTGAGTGCGTTGCGGAAGTCGACCATCGCCACCGCGACGCCCTGCGCCGCGATGATCTTGCCCCAGGCGCGGTACATGCCGTCGAAGCACGACATCATCTGCATGCCGCCGCCGTGGATGTAGTAGACGCACGGCTGTGGCTCGCGTGCCTCGGGCCGGATCAGCTGGACCTTGATCGTGTTGCCGTCCGGCGCGGAGCGGAACTCGTGAGTGGCCACCAAAAGGCCCTTCGAGGGTGCGACCTGCTCGTTGTCCATCATGTCGAACACGCGAGTCATCTGCTCGCGCTGGGCGATCGCCTCGGGCTTGTTGACCTCGGCGAGCAGCTCGTCGCGGCTGCGCACGTCGCTCTGGGTCATGGTGGGGAACGCCGCCATCGCGGCCTTGATGCGGGGGTCGATGCGCCGGTCGTCCTGCAGCTTGCTCACGTCGGTCCTCCTCGAACCGGGATCATACGCTCGCGCGGCCGGGCGGTGCATCGCCTAGGATAGGGCCCCCATCACCCGGAGGAGCCTCTAGTTTGCGCAACCCGCGATCCGAATCCGCACTGACTCGCAGCCTGACCGCGCTGGGGTGCGTACTGCTGCTCGCGCTCGCCGGCTGTGATCGGCCGACCGCGAAGCTCTTGCCCATCCAGCGCATCCTGCAGGCGGGAGAGCTGCGGGTCGGCACGAGCGGGGACTCTCCTCCCATGTCCGTGCACGACCGCGAGGGAAAGCTCATGGGGCTCGACATCGACCTGGTGCAGGCGCTGGCAGACACCATGAAGGTGAAGGTCCGCTTCGTCGAGCTGCCCTTCGCCGAGTTGATTCCGGCGCTCGAGCGCGGTGAGATCGACATCGCTGCCGCAGGCATGACGATCACGCCCGAGCGCAACGCGCGGGTCGCCTTCGTGGGCCCGTATTTCGTCTCCGGGAACACGCTGCTGACGCGCAAGGGCGAGCTGGCCGACATCGAGGACCCCGCGCAGCTCGACGATGCCAAGCTGTCCTTTGCGGCTCGCGACGGCTCCACCAGCGCGGCTTTCGTGCGCGCACACCTGCCCAAGGCCAAGCTGGTCACCGTGCCCGACAACGAGGCGGCCGTGAAGGCGCTGCTCGCGGGCGAGGTCGACGCGACGGTCTCGGATCTCAACGTGTGCGTGCTCGCGCGCATGCGCCATCCCGATGCCGAGCTCCACGTCCACCTTCCACCACTCACGACCGAGCCGCTGGGCCTCGCCCTGCCCCCGGACTCGGGGCTGTTCCTGAACCTGGTGACCAACTACCTGAAGACGCTCGAAGAGACCGGCGAGCTCGCGCAGCTCAAGGCCAAGTGGCTCGGTGACTCGGCCTGGATCGAGCGCCTGCCGTGAGCGGATCGCGCTTCGCCGCGCTCGCGATCGCGCTGCTCGCGCTGGCGCTCTCGACCGCCGCGCGTGCCGATCGCACCGTGCTGCTCGACTCCACTTACGACGACCGCGACGTGGGCAACGCGTCGGCGAAGGGCGTCGAGGCGCAGATCGGCCTGCTCGGCGACAAGGCGCTCGACGCGTACATCCAGGGCATCGGCGACAAGCTGCTGCGGGCGATTCCGAATCGGCCGTTCGAGTATCAGTTCCACGTCGTCGACCAGGTGGCGCCGAACGCCTTCGCGCTGCCGGGCGGGCACATCTTCGTGTCGCGCGGGCTGCTGGCCCTGGCCAACGACGAGGACGAGCTGGCCTGCGTGATCGGCCACGAGATCGGTCACGTGCTGAAACGCCATGCCGCCGCGCAGCAGCAAGCCAGCGCGAGTCAGTTCCCGCTGCTGAACGGGATGCTGCGCGCGGGACAGATGGCGGCCTTCTCGCGCGACCTCGAGCGCAGCGCCGACCACGACGGCCAGATCCTGTGCGCGGCCGCCGGCTACGACCCGAGCGCGATGGCGCGCTTCCTCGAGTCACTCATGAACTGGGAGAAGGTGGCGAGCGGGAGCGTTCGCGAAGCCAGCTTCTTCGACACCCATCCGCTCTCGTCCGAACGCGCCAGCGAGGCCCGCGTCGAGGCGAGCGAGCTGCGCTGGAAGCGCGATCCCAAGCTCGGCGACACGCGCGCGGCCCTGCTCGCCCACATCGACGGCCTGCCGCTCGGTCAGCGCGCCGACGCCGGGATGTTCCTGGGTGACGTGTTCCTGCACCCCGGCCTCGGCTTCAAGCTGCGCTTCCCTCGCGGCTGGGCGAAGTCGAACACCCCGGAAGCCGTGGGCGCGGCATCTCCGCGCGGCAACGCCGTGGTGTATCTGTCGAGTGACGTCCCGCCGGGCGAGCCGCGCCAGGTGGCCGAGACCTGGGCCGCGAAGAACGTGACCGGCAAGGCCGAGATCGAGAACCAGTCCCCGTTCCCGGTGGGCGGGCTGCCGTGCTGGCGGCTCGACGTGAACGGCAGCATGAACGGAGCCTCGGTGCGCTCGATCATCACCTTCATCCCGTTCGCGAAATCCGTGTTCCGGATGACCGGCGCCGCGGTCGAGGACAAGGACCTCGACACGACCCTGGTCACGACGCGCAGCTTTCGCGCCGTGACCGACGAGGACCGCGCCGCCATCCGCGAGACACGCCTGGCGATCGCGCAGGCGCAACCGGGCGAAGACCTGACGGCACTCACTCGGCGCACGCAGAACGCCTGGGGCT
Organism: Myxococcota bacterium; assembly: GCA_035498875.1. Taxonomy (GTDB): domain Bacteria; phylum Myxococcota_A; class UBA9160; order SZUA-336; family SZUA-336; genus VGRW01. The sequence goes on along the minus strand of DATJZP010000068.1, from coordinate 10,383 downwards.
CCTACCAGACCGCGATCTTCAACGGCCTGTCACCGGACCAGCGCTTCCAGGGCGGCGAGACCGTGAAGATCGCGCGCGAGCTGCCCTACAAGGCGCCCGCACCGAACTGAGTCCTTTCGGCTTCGTCAATCCGGCACGCGCAGGATCTTGAAGTCGGAGGCGTCGTGGCGGAGCAGGTAGTTGCGGCCGTAGTCCCAGATGTCGGTCTTCAGCCCAGCTGCGCCACCTGGCGCACGCGGGCGCGCGCGCGGTCGAGGTCGTAGTGAGCGTGCGCGGCGAGCCGCTGCGCGTGCATGCCGCCCGCGACGGACTGACTCGAGACCTTGAGCCAGCCGCCGTAGGCGTCGGCGGTGAGATCGCGGATCAGGTGGAAGACGCGCATGCGGTCGTTTCCCGACACGCCGTCCATGGTGCGCACGTACTTCTCGACGTAGCTGCCCACCTCGGCGTTCTCGTAGTCTGCGACCGAGGGACAGGTGATCACGAGGCCGCCCGCCGCGTCGTGCAGATAGGCGACCATCTCGTGATACAGGTGGGTCGCGTGGTGGAGCGTGGCGTATACGAATGACTCGTCGGGCAGACACACGCCGGCGGCGCCCGTGCGGGCGCTCGAGATCGCGGCTTCCCAGCCGGCCCGACACATGGTCGCGTAGACGGCGATCGCGGACAGCTTCTCGACGATGTTGGCCTCGTCCGGCACGCCGTTCATCTCGGTCACGGTCTGGGCCAGGCCCATGAGCAGGTCCGCGCGATCTGCGAGTTGCGCTGCGCTGCGCGCGCGCTCCCACACGCCGACGGCCTCGCGGAAGCGCGCGGCGAGCGCGTCGTCGCCGTCGAGCAGGATGCGCTCCTTGGGCACGAACACGTCCTCGAACAGCACCACCGACTCGGGCACGCTGAAGCGCCGCGCCAGCGGGTAGTGGCGCGTGTCTTTCTCGCGCGGCGCCGTCGAGGTGCAGACCAGGCGGATGCCCGGCGCCGCGACCGGCACCGTGAAGGCCAGGCTCGCCTCGCCGGCGCGGCCGGCGGGCAGCACGAGCAGCTCGTGCACGAGTGCGGCGCCCGCGACCCCCAGCTTGCTGCCGCGCACCACGATCCCGTCGGCGCGCCGCTCCACCACGCGCAGGTCGCGGGCGAAGACGTCGCGCGCGACGGTCGCGCGCAGGTCGCCTTCCCGGCAGCGCGAGAGGAATGACTCGATCGCGCGCGCGGAGTCCGCGTGCGCGGCGCGCAGCTCGGGCAAGAGCGCCTCGAGCGCGAGACAGCCCGCGGTGCTGGCCAGCGTCGTGTCCGACCCGAGCAAGCGCTCACTGAATGCGCGCAGCTCGTCGCGGTTGCGCGGCAGTCCGAGCGTGCCCCTCGTGGCGGCCGCCTGCTCGTAGCTCTCAGAGACCCAGTCGACCCCGACCCGCAGGAGCGGGTGCTCCGTCAGGTGCAGCACGCGCTGACCGTCGAGGAACACGCGCCGCCCGTCCTCGAGTGACTTGCGGTAGTCGGCGCCCTTCATCGCGTCTCTCCAGGGGTGTCGCCGTCGAGGATCCCGAGCGCGCGCTTCGCCCGGTTCTTGGCGTCCTCGAGGTCGTAGTTGCGCAGCGTGACCAGCCGCTGCGCGTAGGCGCCGGCGCCCGCGATCTGCTCGGTCACCGAGATCCAGCCGCCGAACAGGTCCGCCGTGGTGTCGTGCAGGTAGTGGAACACGCGCAGCACCTGCTCGGGCGTGTAGTCACCCTCGGCGGCGAACGCCTCGGCGAGCTGCGGCGCGAGCTCGGGATTGTCGAGGTCCGCGAAGCTCGGGCAGCCCACGATCAGGCGGCCCGCGATGTCCTGGACCATGTCGACCATCTGGCCGTGCAGGTCCATGGTGTAGTGCTTGGTCGCGCTCACGTAGCGCGAGTTCGGCACCGCGGTGCCGTCGGCGGTGGTGGTCGCGGTGGCCATCGCCGCCTCCCAGCCCGCGCGACACATCGTGGCGTAGATCGCGATCTTGGCGAGCTTCTGCTTGATCTCGGGATCGTCGAGCTGGCCGGTCATCTCGGCCAGGAGCGAGGCCTGGCCCGCGAGCAAGTCGGCGGCGTTCGCCGCCCCCGCCACACCGGCGGAGCGCTCCCAGACACCGAGCGCGTGCGCGAGGATCGCGGAGTGAGACACCTCGCCCGCGAGGAACACGCGCTCGTTCGGCACGAACACGTGGTCGAACACGAGAAAGCCATCGGGCATGTTGCGCCGGCTCGAGACCGGATAGTTCCGCCCGTCGGGATTGCGCGGCGCGTTGGTGGTGTTGATGACCGACAGACCCTCGGCGCTGCTCGGCACCGCGCACGCGACGGCGTAGTCTTCCTCGCCTCGGCGCATGCGTTTGGTCGGCAGCACCACCTGCTCGTGCACCAGCGCCGCGCCCGTGATGTGCATCTTGCAGCCGTTGATCACGATCCCGTCGCTGCGCCGCTCGACGATGCGCACGTAGAAGTCGGCGTCGTCCTGCTCGTTGGGCCGGCGCTTGCGGTGACCCTTGGCGTCGGTGATCGACTCCGAGCAGCGCAGGTCTTTCGAGCGACACAGGTCGACGTAGTCGTAGATGCGCGCCTTGTACTCGGGCCGCAGCTCGCCGAGCTGCGGCGCGGCGGTGATCAGCGCCATGCAGCCCGCGGTGGTGCCCGCCGTGATGTCACTCTGGCGCAGCGCCTCGCTGCGCGCGCGCAGGTCGTCGGGCGTGCGCGGGATCATGAACATCGGGTGGAACGCTTCCGGCTCGGGTGAGTAGAAGCGGTCGTAGGTCGAGGCGACCCAGTCCACCGCATGCTGGAACAGCGGGTGTTTCGAGGGATCCTCGATCCGTTCCCCGTCCAGATAGTTGCGCCGGCCGTCCAGGAGCGACGCCCGGTACTGCTGTCCGGTCATCATGTGCGGCTCTCCTTGCGTGGGTCGGAGGCGTGGGAGGGTGCCCACGCCGTCCACACGTTCGCAACCTACACGAGCGGCCAACCCGGATGCCAGTCACTCCAGTCACCGGGAAGTTGCGCAAGAGACGGCCCGCATGAGAGCGTCGCCATGTCGCAACGAGTCAGGAGGACGGCAGATGCGGCTTCAGGGCAAAGTGGCCATCGTCACGGGCGGGGCGCGCGGCATCGGCGCAGGCATCGCGCGCTGTCTCGCGGCGGACGGCGCCGCGGTCGGGATCGTGGACATCGACGGACCCGAGGCGGAGAAGACTGCGAAAGCGCTGGGCGGGCGCGCGCTGGGCGTGGGCGCGGACGCATCCGACGACAAGGCGCTCGACGCGGCGACCGAGCGCATCTGCCGTGAGTTCGGCGGGCTCGACGTGTACGTGAACAACGCCGGCGCGGGCACGGGCACGATCCGGCCCGAGGAGATCCCCACGGGCCCCGGGCTCGAGAATCTGCCGCAGGCGTCCTGGGACGCGCAGCTCGCGAACAACCTGCGCACCACCTTCGCTGGCTGCAAGGCCGCGATCCCGCGGCTGCGCGCGCGCGGCGGCGGCGCGATCGTGAACATCGCCTCGATCGCGGCGCTCGTGCCCTCGCCGCAGCTCGCCGCCTACGGCGCGGCGAAAGCGGGCGTGGTCCACCTGACTCGCTCGCTCGCGCTCGAGCTCGGCCCGTCGAACATCCGCGTGAATGCGATCTGCCCGGGCTTCCTGTGGACGCGTGCCTGGGAAGGCATGGCGATGGTCATGAAGCTCACGAACCCCGACTTCCGCGAGCTCTCGCCGCGCGAGATCTTCCTCCGGGCCGTCGAGCGCGCGACGCCGCTCGGCCGCGAGCAGACGCCGGAGGACATCGGCAAGCTCGTCTGCTTCCTCGCCAGCGACGACGCGGCGAACATCACCGGCCAGGAGATCAAGGTCGACGGCGGAATCACGCTGCGCACCGGCAACGGCGGCTAGCGCGCGCCTCGCTGCAGAGACTGCCCCCGACTGTCTACAATGCGGGTCCACTGCGAGGAGACCCCATGGCCGATCTGCGCGAGATGCCCGAGGCCGAGCTGCGCGAGCGCGTGCGAAAGCTGCTCGCGGAGGCGCATCCGGAGAAGACCGACTCGATCACCTTTCGCCGCAAGCAGTTCGAGCACGGCCTCGCCCTGGTGCACTTCCCGGTGGGCCACGGCGGGCTGGGGATCAGCCCCAAGCAGCAGCTCACGGTGCTGGACGAGATCTCGAAGCACTCGAAGGTGATCCATCACGATCCGCCGGTCGCGACGATCGGCATCGGCATGGGCATGCCGACGGTGCTCACCTACGCGAGCGAGGAGCAGAAGAAGTACCACCTGCCGCGCATCTTCTCGGGCGAGGACATCTGGTGTCAGATGTTCAGCGAGCCGAGCGCCGGCTCCGACGTCGCGGGTCTCTCCTCGCGGGCGGTGCGCGATGGCAATGACTGGGTGGTGAACGGCCAGAAGGTGTGGACCTCGGTCGCGCACCTCGCGAGCTGGGGCATGCTGATCGTGCGCACCAACCCCGACGTGCCCAAGCACGACGGTCTCTCGTACTTCATCGTCGACATGAAGTCGCCGGGAGTCAGCGTGCGACCCCTGTATCAGATCACCGGCGAGGCCGAGTTCAACGAGGTGTTCTTCGACAACGTGCGCATCCCGCACGGCAACATGCTGGGCAAGGAAGGCCAGGGCTGGCGCGTCGCGATCACCACGCTCATGAACGAGCGCGTCGCGATCGGCGGCATGGGCGCGAAGACCAAGGGCGGGGGCGCGATCTCGCAGATCGTGAAGCTCTGGCAGCAGCGCAAGCCGGGCGCGCTGTCGGCGGCGCAGGAAGCGCTGATGCGCGATCGGGTGACTCGCTGCTGGATGGACAACGAGCTCTTGCGCATCACCAACCAGCGCGCGCGCGCCGCGCAGCGCTCGGGCAACCCCGGACCCGAGGGGTCGGTCGGGAAGCTCGCGCAGGCCGAGATCAACAAGCGCACCTGGGAGCTCGCCGTCGATCTGCTCGGCAGCGACGGGCTCGCCTTCGAAGCGGGCTACGAGCTGCGCCAGAGCGGCTTCGAGAGCCGCTCCCTCGAGGGGCTCGCGAAGTATCAGTTCCTGCGCTCGCGCGCGAACTCGATCGAGGGCGGCACCTCGGAGATCATGAAGAACATCCTGGGCGAGCGCGTGCTCGGCCTGCCGGGTGACCCGCGCGTCGACAAGGACGTGCCGTGGAAGGACGTGCCGCGCTCGTGAGCGCGCGACTGGAGTGACTCATCATGCCTGCTGATTTCGTCTTCACCGAAGAGCACGAGGCGCTGCGCCAGAACCTGCGCTCCTTCCTGGAGAAGCGCTCCGACGAGAAAGCCGTGCGCGCGGCCATGGTCAGCGAGCGCGGCTGGGACCCCGAGGTCTGGAAGCAGCTCGCAGAAGAGCTCGGGCTGGTGGGTCTGGTGATTCCGGAGGAGCACGGCGGCGCCGGCTACGGTCCGGTCGAGCTCCTGATCGCGATGGAGGAGATGGGGCGCGCGCTCTTGTGCGCGCCGTTCCTCGGCACCTCCGTGTTCGCGGCGCAGGCGCTGCTCAGCTGCGCCGACGCGGTGACTCAGAAGGAGCTCCTGCCGAAGATCGCTTCGGGCAAGGCGATCGTGAGCGTGGCGCACGCCGAGCCGAACGGGCGCTGGGACACGGGCGGCATCACGCTGCGGGCGAAGGGCTCGGGCGCGAACGTCACGCTCGATGGCGAGAAGCGGGTCGTGCTCGACGGGCGGAGCGCGGACGTGCTGCTCGTCGTGGCGCGCACCGACGCCGGGCTCGAGTTGCTGCGCGTCGACGCGAACGCGCCGGGTCTCTCGCGCACGGCGATCCCGCCGCTCGATCTCACCCGCAAGCTGGCTTGCGTCCGTTTCTCGAACACGCCCGCGACGCGCATCTCGAGCGGCGACCAGACCGCGAGCTTCCAGCGCGTGCTCGCGTTCGTGCACGCCGCGCTCGCGGCCGAGCAGGTCGGCGGCGCACAGAAGTGTCTCGAGATGTCCACCGACTACGCGAAGAACCGGCTCCAGTTCGGACGGCCGATCGGGAGCTACCAGGGCATCAAGCACAAGTGCGCGGAAATGCTGGTTTCCGTCGAAATGGCGAAGTCGGCCGCCAGCAACGCCCTGTTCATCGCGGCGGCGAAGGAGCCGGACTTCGTCGAAGCGGCCGCGCTCGCCAAAGCCTACTGCTCCGACGCCTACTTCCACGCCGCCGCCGACAACATCCAGATCCACGGCGGCATGGGCTTCACCTGGGAGGCGGCGCCGCACCTGTATTTCAAGCGCGCCAAGTCGAGTGAGCTCTTGTTCGGCGACGCCGCGCACCATCGCGAGGAGCTGGCGAAGCAAGTCGGACTGTAACTCGCGTCACTCTTCCGGTCTGTCGAGTCACTATGATATGCTGTCACTCGTAGACAGGGAGAGTGAGTCCATGAGTACTTGCCTTGTTCGCCGTTCTTTCGCCGTCCTGGGGCTGGCCATCGCGCTGTCTGCCGCGCCGCTCCACTCGCGCGCCGCGACGCTCCCGCTCGGCACGGACTCCCACACCTTCTTCCCGAACCTCTTCGGCTTCGTCGGCGGCGGCGTCACCGCGAGCGACGGCTCGACCCCGGTACCGGGAAGCCCCTACTCGGCCTCGGTGCCGTCCATCCCCGCCAGCGGCGGCAGCATGACGATCGACTACATCAACGGCGGGAGTCAGGTCGAGGCGCGGTTCGACGTGACGCTGTTCAGCGATGCGGATCCCTTCGTGCAGACGGGAACCTGGGGACCCGGCGCGACGCCCGTGACCCTCCAAATCAACGAGCTCCGCTACGACAGCCCGGCGACCGGCGACCCGGCCACGGTGGTGGATCTGACCGGATCCTCGCAGTTCATCATGTTCAATCTGTCGACTACCGCGACCATGCGCGGAAGCCTGACCGTGGGCGGAGTCACGACGCCGTTCACCCAGACCGCCACCGGATGTTGTGCATCTCGGGACGCCGCTCCCCCGAACCAGCTCGATCTGAACGTCTTCGGCTTCTTGAACCCGTACGACGTCGTCGTCGGCTTCGGCGGCGGGCCGGGTCTCCAGGCGACGTTCGGAGTCACTCTGCCGGCGATGAACGTCGCCACGGTCAATGGCGTGACCTTCAGCACCGGCCCGATCTCGACGGACTTCTACACGCTCACCTATCTGCCCGAGCCGGGCTCTGTGGCACTCCTGGCCCTGAGCGGGCTCTCGCTCGCGCTGCTGCGCCGCCGCTGATTCGCCCGGCGCCGCTCGCGGTATGATCGGGCATGCCGACACCGCTGCCGTTCCGACTGCGCACCTTCTATTCGCTGGCGACGCTCGCGGTCCGGCGCGGCTGGCTCCCGAAGCCCGCTTCGGTGCTCGAGATCCCGCACGACCAGCGGCTCCGGCGCAAGTCACTGGCGGTCGCGTGCGCCGCGGGTGATCCATCGATCCGGACCCAGGACGTCTCGGTCCCCGGGCGCGGCGGGTCGATTCATGCGCGCGTCTACACGCGACCGGACCAGCGGCCGGGGGCGCCCGCGATCCTGTTCATCCACGGCGGCGGCTTCGTCGATGGTGGCGTCGACTTCTGTGACAACGTGCAGCGCGAGCTGGCGGCTCGCACGGGGTATGTGGTCGTCGGACTGTCCTACCGCCTCGCGCCGGAGCATCCCTTCCCCGCGGGTCTCGAGGATTGCGAGGACGTGCTGCGCTGGATGGCGGAGTCCCGGCCCGCGAATCTGGACGCGACTCGGATCGCGGTCGGCGGCGAGAGCGCCGGCGGCAACCTCACCGTGGCTCTGGCTTTGTCGTCCCGGGACGCGGGCGGACCCGCGATCTCGCACCTGTCGATCTACTACCCGTTCACCGACTCGACCTTGAAGTCCAGTGACTGGGACACGAGTGACATGCCCGGCGTCGGCCGGCCCCAGGCCGAGTTCATGGTGCGGGTCTACGCGCCGAAGGACGCACACAACCCGCTGGTGAGCGTGCTGCACGCCAAGCTCGCGGGCCTGCCGCCGTCGACGGTCATCACCTGCGGTCACGATCCGCTGCGCTCGGACGGCATCTGGCTCGCCGAAGCACTGAAAGCCGCGGGCGTGCCCACGCTGCACACCCACTACGACGAGATGCCGCACGGCTTCCTGATGTTCTCGCGTCTCACCGGTCGCGCCGACGAGTCGATGGACGAGATGGCGCGCGAGACCGCGAAGGCGTTCGCGCGCGAGTGACTCGCGGCTTCGGCACCCCAGGCTACACGCCCGCGCGACGCGACTTCCCCGAGCTGGTGCTCTTGCTCGGCGAGCCGAGCTCCGCGGAGGAAGCCGAGCGGGCGCTGCGCACGGCCGGGCTCCCCGCGGCCCTGTTCGCCGCCGAAGCACTGGCGACGAGTGAGCCCGCGCGCGCGCCGGCTCTGATCAGGCTGGCAGGCCGGGCACTCCGTACGCACGACTCACCCGAGCTGTTGCAGGCGCTCGCGCGCGCGCTCCGGAGCACGGATCCGGAGACGCGCCGCCAGGCCGCCATGGCGCTCGGCAAGTCGGGCCGCGGCGCCGCCGAGCCCGCGCTGCTCGAGTGTCTCGCAACGGCCGATGGCAAGCTCCTGCGCTCGGCCATCGAGGCGCTCGGCAAGGTCGGCGGCGAACGTTCACTCGCAACGCTTCGCGAAATCACGCTGGCCGAGAAGCTCCAGCCGATCGCCGCGCGCGCGTTGCTGATCCTGGAGCGCAACGCCGAGCGGGCCGCCGGTCCCGCGAGCGGAATCGCGCTCGACGTCCGGTTGCCAAGGCCGAGCCGGGTCGTGCTGTCCTGCCGCGCTGGCCTGGCCGGGCTCTTGGCGGAGGAGGCGCGCTCGTTCGGCGCGCGGCGCACGAGTGACTCCGAGGTGTCACTCGACTGGAGTGGACCGCTCCGGCCCCTGCTCTCTCTGCGCATCGCGCTCCGCGTGGGACTCGAGCGCCCGCTCGGCGAAGCCACCGCCGACGCCGTGTTGCGGGTCCTCCTCGAGCCGGAGCTGCAAGACCTGGTCTGCGCCTGGACGCTGGGCTCCCCGCGTTTCCGTCTGGAGTGGGTCGGGCATGGACACCGCCGGACCGATACCTGGAAGATCGCGCAGGGACTGCGCGAGGCCCGCGCCCGACTCCAGAGTGATCCCGTGCGCGCGCCCTGGGCGATCGAGGTACGAGACACTCCCACGCCTCACCTGCGGCTCGTGCCGGTGGGCGCGCCCGAGCTGCGCTTCGCATACCGCGCGCGGGACGTGCCCGCGGCCTCGCATCCCACGATCGCCGCCGCGCTCGCACGCGCCGGCGGCGTGCGCGCCGACGACGTGGTCTGGGACCCGTTCGTCGGCAGCGGGCTCGAGCTCGTCGAGCGCGCCCGGCTCGGTCCGTTTCGCGAGCTGCACGGCACGGATCTCGAAACGCGCGCGCTCGACGCCGCCCGCGAGAACCTGACTCGCGCCGAGCTCGCTGAGGTGCAGCTCGTGCAGGCGGACGCTCGGAGTCACCGCGTGCCGGGACTCACGCTGGTGCTGACCAATCCGCCGATGGGCCGGCGCGCACACCGGGCGCGCGGACTCTCGAGCGTCCTGTGCGCGGTCGTGCGCAACGTGGCCGGGCAGCTCGCTGCCGGCGGTCGCATGGTCTGGCTCTCACCCTTCCCCGAAGCCACGGCGCGCGCCGCCGCCGCCGCCGGCCTGCAGGTGGAACGGCTCGAAAACGTCGATCTGGGCGGGTTCGGCGCGGAGCTGCAACGCTTCACTCGATCGCGAGCGGGGTCCAGCCGCGGTCGGGGATCTCGACCGAGACGCTGAAGCAGCCCGTCGACGGGTCACGACGCAGCGGCTCGCCGCCGCTCGCAGAGACGTTGCGCGCGGACCAGCCGGAGATGGTGACTCGCTCACCCGGCGCGCCGAGCACTTCGAGCTCGATGCCGCGCCCGCTCGCGCGCAGGCCGCGGATGCGGCGATCGCCGGCGCAGGCGAAGAGCACCGTGTCTCCGAATACGGCGAGCTCGTCGTGAGCCACGGGCGCCAGCACGCGGAAGGCGTAGTCGCGCGGCGCCAGCGTGAATGCAAGCGTGGCGTCCGGCTCCAGCAGCTCGACCGCGCCGGTGCGTCCGTCGAGCGCCGCCACCCGCCCGCGCGGCGCGGCATCGCCGAGCTCCGCCAGGCTCACTCGTACGTCGAGTGGCTCGTCGCGCCGCCAGGCGTGCAGCGCCACGAGATAGCTGATCCGGCCGAGCGGATGATCGGACCAGCACTCAGCGAGCAGCGGGATCGGGTCGCGATACGCGTGACCGAGATAGCAGCGCTCGAGCGCGGTGAGCGGCACGTCGGGCTTCACCAGCACGCCGTCCGAGCGACAGGTGCGGCGCACCAGCGCGGGGTCGGTGCGGCCGAGCTTG
>DATJZP010000067.1:0-150568 GCA_035498875.1 Myxococcota bacterium | reverse complement strand
CCACCCCTGGCTCGTCGGCATGCGCAACGCGATGGAGCTGATGCTGACGGGCGACTCGATCAGCGGCAGCGAGGCCGCGCGCACGGGCTTCGCGAACCGCGCCTACCCCGCCGCCGAGCTCGAGGCGCGCGTGCTCGAGATGGCCGAGCGCGTGTCGAAGATCCCGCCCGACTTGCAGCAGCTCAACAAGCGCAGCGTGCACCGCGCGATGGAGATCATGGGCATGCGCGCCGCGTTGCGCGCCGGCACCGAGATCCAGGCGCTGGGCTTCCACACCCGCGCCGCTCGCGAGTACATGGCCACCTTCGCGCAAGGAGTGACTCAGGCGCTCAGCGCACGCGACTCCCAGTTCGGCGACTACCGGACCAAGGAGAAGTAGCGCCTGCGGCGTACCAGCAGTGCGACCGAGGACAACGCCAGGAAGAGGTTCGGCGCGGGCTCGGGCACGGTCAGATCGAAGGAGTAGGCGGCCATGCCCGCTCCCAGAGTCTGTGACGCTCCCCACGCCAGCTCGTAAGACCCCGGGGCAAGAATCTGAGCGAAGTCGAGGTGCTGCTCCAGTTGGTAGGGCAACCCATTGAGCAAATTTCCCGCGGTCACCGAAGCGAATGCGGGCGCGGAGCAGTCAGGCGAACAGAAATACAAGGTCGCGACCGGAGCGGGACTGCTCGTGGCAACGTCGGCGGTGAGCGAGACCCAGCTCGCTTGGTCCAGCGTGAAATGCAGGTCTCCGATCGAAAGCGGGTCCTGGATTTGGACCTCGGCAATGGGAAAGTAGTAGGAGGATCCCGAAGCGCTGATCTCGTGAGATGAGATGTCCGATGTCTGCTTCGCGAAGCTCTCGCCCAAAGAGACCGAGCCCTCGAAGCTCCCGAACGGACTAGCTGGTGTGTCCTCCAGATCCGAATAGCCACAGCTGAAGCATCGGATGTCGACAAGACGGTCATCCGTACCCGTCATGGTGAGCGACCCTGCGCTGCCCTGCCCCGCGAGCCAGAACGAAACCGAGAGGGCCAGTAGCATGAGCGCCAGCTTCCGCATAGATCCCTCCGCGCGAACGCGGATGCACTCTATCACTCACGAAGGCGCGGGGACTGCAAGCGGACTTGCGGCCTTTCGTCAGTCCCAGCGGATCTGGTACACGCAGCGGTCGGCGCCGTTGGCGCGACACACCTTGTGCGAGTAGCTCGGAGCGGCGGCGCCGGCCAGCCGGTGCACTTCCGTGAAGTAGCCGCCGACGACGCGGCAGTAATTCGCCGAGGCGTGCGGCCACTCGCGCAGCTCGTAGGTGGCGGACTTCGGAGTCTCTTCGATCAGCGTGAACTCACCGCTGTCGTGCTGGGTCTTCCACATGATGCGCGCGCGCGAGGCCCCGTCGCGCTGCAGGAAGTCGGAGTACATGCCCTCGGCGTGCTCGCGCGCCACCGAGGCGCCCATCATCTCGAAGGCGTTGTGCACCTGCAGCAGCTGCGAGATGGCCAGCACCAGCCCGTACAGGTCCTCCTCCGGGTACCAGGAGGAGATGACCACGCGGTCCTTCAGGTAGTGGTGGAGTGACTGGGGCAGGAGCTTGGTCGCCTCCGCCTTGCGGCTGCGCAGCACCTTGACCGCCGCGAGCACGACCGTGCCTTTGGTCTTTCCCATGGTGCTAAGGGATCGGCGGTCGCTGGCACGTGCTTGATGGCGATGCAGCGCGCAGACTGCAGAAGATAGCTGCGCCAGGGCGAGGTCGATCGACCCCAGCCGTGGATCACTGGCAGCGGGCTTGCACCGTGCCTGTACACTTCTCTGTGGAGGACCCAGCATGCGCACGTTCGCAACGATCGCCGGCCTGATTCTCTTGGCCGGCATTCTCTTCGTCTGCGTGATCTTCGGGGCATCGGAGTTCGGCGGCGAGCTCGTGACTCTGCACACGCACGACGGCGCGGCGGACCGCACCACCCATCTCTGGGTGGTGGACGACGTGGGCTTCCAGTGGCTGCGCGCGGGCGTGCCGAGCTCGGGCTGGCTGAAGCGGATCGAGGCCGACCCCGACGTGACCGTCGAGCGCAAGGGCCAGTCGGCGCACTATCACGCCGTGCCGATCCACGACCCGGTGACTCGCGACCGGATCCACGCGCTGATGCGCGAGAAGTACGCCTGGGCCGACAAGCTCGTGAGCGCGATTCGCGACCCGAACGGGTCCGTGCCGGTGCGGCTCGAGCCTTTGCCTACGCCCGCGCCCTAAGCCGCGAGCTCGCGCGCGCGCAGCGCCAGGCCGCTCGCCACCGACACCAGCTCGTCGCCCGAGCGGATCCGCTCTTCCCCGAAGCGCGACGCGAACAGCGCGCGCACCGCGGGCACGAGCGACGAGCCGCCGGTGAGGAAGACGCGGTCGACGTCGCGGCCGTCGATCGCGCAATCGCGCAGCAGGCCGTCGACGCAGCTCGAGATCGCCTCGAGCTCGGGCGCGATCCAGCGCTCGAGCTCCGGGCGAGTCACCGGCGCCGCGATCTTCACCGGTCCGTGCTCGAAGCGCAGCACCGCCTCGGGGCCGCGCGTCAGCGCCACCTTCGCCGCCTCCACCGAGCGGTGCAGGGGGAAGCCGAGATCCTCCCGGACGATGTGCACCAGCGCCTCGAAGCGCTCGGGCTCGAGCGCCTCGCGCTGCAAGTCGAACAAGAGCGCCAGCGTGCGCGGGGTGCGCAGGAACGACAGGTGGTGCCAGCGCTCCAGGTGACCGTAGATCCAGCGCGGCACCGGCAGCACGCGCCCGAAGATCGAGCGGTACTCGGCGCCGAGGCCGAGCTCGGGCGCCACCAGCGCTCGCACCAGGCGCCCGTCGAACACGTCGCCCGCGACCGGCACGCCGGCGTTGCCCAGCACCGGCAGCGCGCCGCCCGCGGCGCGCTCCTTGCGCGCCCGCGGACCGACCCGGATCAGCGAGAAGTCACTCGTGCCGCCGCCGAAGTCGCCGATCAGGATCAGCTCGTCGTGGTCGAGCGCGCGCTCGTAGTGATACGCCGCGGCGACGGGCTCGTACTCGAACACGATGTCTTCCACGCCCGCGGTCGCGAACGCGGCGCGCAGACGCGCCAGCGCGAGCTCCTCGTCTTCGGGCGCGCGCGCCGAGACGAAGCGCACCGGCCGGCCCACGACCACGGTGCCGCAGACCTCGCCCACGATCTCCGCGGCCTCGCGGAACAACCGGCGCAACAGCACCGCGATCAGCGCCTCGAGCCGGTACTCGCGCTCGAAGATGCGCGTGGCCGAGAAGTCGCGCGCGGCCAGGAACGACTTCAGCGACTGGATCAGCCGTCCCGGCTCCTCGGCCGCGAGATAGTGCTGGATCGCGCGCGGGCCAGCGAGCTCGCGCGACGGCCCGCGGCCGTCGGGTCCCTGCTCGAAATACACCACCGAGCGGAAGGTGCGGGTGCGCTTCCCGCCGCCGCGCGAGTAGTGCGCCAGGCGCACCGCTCCCTCCGAGTCAGCGCGCGCCAGAGCGGAGTTCGTCGTCCCGAAGTCGACGCCGAAGGCGGTCACGGTGGGCCTCCCGTGCAACGCGAGCGGCGGAGGGTGCACCCCCGGGCCACTCTCCGCAAGCGCCGGGCGCGGCGCGGTAGGATGCGCCATGGGGAAGCTGCGACTGGACGTCGACCCGAAGCTCGAGCTCGACCGGAAGCTGATGTCCGCGGACCAGGCCGCCAGTCTGGTGAAGTCGGGCGAGCAGGTCTGGATTCCCAGCTCCCATGCGCCGGTCACGATCCTGGCGGCGCTCGCGGCGCGCGGATCCCAGGTGCGGAACGTGACCCTCCGGAGCACGATCCTGCCGGACTTCGGCTGGTTCAAGCGCGAGGCGATGGAGTCATTCGACGTCCAGATCCAGTACGCCGTGCAGCCCGACGCCCGCCAGGCGCTCGCCGACCGGGTGATCGACTTCCACCCCTACTCGATGATCATGCAGCACAAGGCGGCCGACATCGGCCGCGAGGAGTCGCGCCCGCTCGACAAGCTGTTCATCATCGTGTCCCCGCCGGACGAGCATGGCTGGTGCTGCGTGGGCAACGCCTGCTGGGACGCGGTGTCGAGCGCGAAGCGCGCGAGCATGGTCGTGGCCGAGATGAGCGAGTCGGTGGTGCGCACCTGCGGCGATAGCTGGCTCCACATCTCACAGATCGACGCGCTGGTGCGGGTCGACCGCCCGCGCGCGCTGCTCGCGCCGCTGCCGGCGGAGTTCGAGGCCTGCGACCGCGCGATCGCCGCCAACGTGAAGACCTTGATCCGCGACGGCGCCACGATTCAGATCGGGCTGGGCTCGCACACCGGGTCACTGCCGCTGCTCGGCGCCTTCGACGAGCGCAACGACCTGACCTACTTCGGCGAGCTCACGGTGCCGGGCCTGGTCGATCTGGCGCGGCGCGGAGTCATCAACGGCAAGTACGGCGCGCTGCATCCGAACAAGTTCGTGGCCTCGCACATCGGCAACTCACTCGAGGACCTCGACTACATCGAGCGCAACCCGGCGTTCGAGCTCCACTCTTACGAGCACACGAACGACCCGCGCTCGGTCGCCGCGCACGACGACGTGGTGGCGATGAACGGCGCGCTGATGGTCGATCTCACCGGCCAGGTGGGCGTGTACGCGCTCGGGCCGAACGTCTACACGGGCCTCGGCGGTCACCTCGGCTTTGCGATGGGCGCCTATCTCGCGAAGCGCGGGCGCTACATCACGATCCTGCCGGCGAGCGCGCGCGGCGGCAAGGTCTCGACGATCGTGCCGAGCTTC
The DNA here is from genome assembly GCA_035498875.1 of Myxococcota bacterium. GTDB lineage: Bacteria > Myxococcota_A > UBA9160 > SZUA-336 > SZUA-336 > VGRW01. The sequence goes on along the minus strand of DATJZP010000067.1, from coordinate 145,803 downwards.
GAGAAGGGTCAGATCATCTCGATCCCGCGCGAGATCGCCGACACGGTCGTGACCGATCACGGCATCGCGAAGCTGCTCGGCCGGTCGGTGCGCGAACGCGCGCTGGCCATGATCGAGTGCGCGGCGCCGGAGTTCCGCGACGAGCTCCGCTTCCAGGCCAAGAAGCTCTACTGGCCCTGAGTCCGCTCAGGCGTTCTGATCGAGATACTCGGACAGTCCGAAGCCGGTGCGCTGGCCGTCGATCTTGTACTCGGTCATGCCCTCGCCGATGTGCGTGTTCTGGCCGGCGCGGCGGTTGCGCAGCGGGATGAAGCCGCGCACGCGGCCCTCGATCCGGTGCTTCGAGCCGTCCGACAGGGTCACGTTCGCGCGCAGCGCGGAGTGATAGCGGGTGCCCGGCTCGTAGTCGGTGTCGAGCTCGACGCCGGTGATGCGCAGGAGCTCCTCGCCCTTGTGGAACACGCCGCCGACGCGATCGCCTACGATCGAGATCACCATGCCCAGGTCGTCGCCGAAGTTGCCGGTGATCCAACGGTAGGACGGCGTCGACTGCCAGTAGCGCGGTCCCCACGAGTGGTCCCGGAGCCCGTGGCCGCGCAGCCGGACCGGCGGCTCGCCGTCCACCGACAGCGTACCCGACACTTTCATGTGTTGCTCGAAGTGTGCGCGCGCGAAGTCGTTTCCGTCGCCGGGCTTGCCCACGTGGCCGTACAGCGGCCCGACCCCTTCGTGCACCAGGTCGAGCGCCAGCCGGCGGTGCGGGTTCTCCTTGAACGCCTTGCCCGGGTCGTGCATCGCGCGCGGGTCGGCGAGATACACGACCGAGCCGTCGTACTTGGTGCGCAGCTTCTCGCCGGGCGCGAGCACCTCGACCGAGAGACCGCCCGCGTTCCAGCCGTCGTTCGAAGTGATCGCCGGCCGCTTGTAGTTGAACAGCGCCGAGCCATCCGGGTTGTAGACGATCACGGTCAGCTCCGCGTAGCCCTCGTTCGCGCGGTTTCCGATGCGCAGGAAGCCGCCGCGGTTCTGCTCGCGGTCGAAGAAGTTGAAATACACCGACTCGTTGAAGTTGGGCTCCGGGCCGAGCGGATGCGTGTAGTCGTCTTCGGGACGCACGTTGCCGACGATCTTCGCCATGCGCGACATCCTAGCCTAAAGGCCCCCTGCTCCGTCTCCGATGGGCTTTCGAGACCACCGTGGCCCCGCGAGCCCGATACCCCCGCTTCCAGCGCATCGACGGGAATCACCCGTGGAAGCGTCGCGTCGCGGGCGGCTTCGTCGACTACAGCGCGCGCCGCCGCCGCGACGGCCAGGTCGCGTTCTTCAACTTCGCGCTGGCGAAGGAGATGGGGCTCGTCCCGCAGTCCCACCCCGAGAGACTGAACCCGGAGCTGTCGCGCGCGATCCTGCGCACCTTCGGGCTGCAGATCCTGAACGAGTGGGACTATCTCCACCGCACGCGCGTGCCCGCGCGCGACCGCCTGCCGCACACCTACATGGCCACGCGCTATCTCCAGCTGCAGCATCCCGGCCGGCGCGGCACCACCTCGGGCGACGGCCGCAGCGTCTGGAACGGCACGATCCGCCACGCCGGAGTCACCTGGGACCTGTCGAGCTGCGGCGTGGGAGTGACTCGGCTGTGCCCGGCGACCGCGCTCGAGGGCCGCTTCTTCCGCACCGGCTCGCGCAGCGCGAGCTACGGCTGCGGCACCGCGGCGCTGGGCGAGGGCATCTCGGCCGCGCTGCTCTCCGAGACCTTCCACCGCAACGGCATCCCGACCGAGCGCGTGCTGGCGGTGATCGCGCTGCCGAACGGTCACGCGATCAACGTGCGCGCCGGCCGGAACCTGCTGCGCCCGTCTCACTTCTTCGCGCCGCTGAAGCAAGGCGACCTGCCGCGCCTGCGCGCCGCGATCGACGTGTTCTGCGAGCGCCAGATCGCGAACGGCGACTGGCCCCAGCTCGCCCCCGGCGCGGCGCGCTACCGCCACCTGGCGGACGCCTGCGCGCGCGCGTTCGCGCGCACGGCCGCGATCTTCGAGAGTGAGTACGTGTTCTGCTGGCTCGACTGGGACGGCGACAACGTGCTGGCCGACGGCGGGATCGTGGACTACGGCTCGGTGCGCCAGTTCGGGCTCTACCACCGCGAGTACCGCTTCGACGACGACACGCGCTGGTCGACCACGATCCCCGAGCAACGCGTGAAGGCGCGCTACATCGCGCAGTGCTTCGCGCAGATCCGCGCCTGCCTGCTCGAGGGCAGGAAGCGCCCGCTCGAGGAGTTCGCGCACGACCCGTGTCTGCGCAGCTTCGACCGCGAGTTCGCCGCTACCAAGGAGCGCCTGCTGGTGCGCAAGCTCGGCCTGCGGCCCGAGACCGCGGCCTTCGTGACTCGCGCGCGGCGCCGCGAGCTCGAGCGCTTCCGGCGCGCGTTCGCCTACTTCGAGCGCGCGCGCTCCGCGCGCGGACGGCAACGCGTGCCGGACGGACTCACCTGGAACGCGGTGTTCAGCATGCGCGACCTGTTGCGCGAGCTACCGCTGCGCTACGCCGGCGCGCCCGTGCCGCTCTGCGGCGACGAGTTTCTCGAGATCGCGCTCTCCAGCTACGCCGCGCGCGGCGATCGCCGCTCGACTCCCACGCGGCGGCGCATGGCCCGCCGGCTGCAGCGCTCGCACCTCGCGCTGATGCGCGCCGCGGCTCTGCACGAGCGGCGCCCGCTGGCCGAGCTCTTGCGCGAAGTCGCGCGTCGCAGCGCCGTGATCAACCGCCGTGATCGGATCACGGGCGACGGCGTCGACTACGCGACTGACCGCTTGATCCACTATCGGCGCCGGCTCTCGAGCGGCAAGCTGCACCGGGTGATCGCAGAGTTCGTCGACCACCAGGATCTGAACCCGCCCGAGCCCGCGGGTGACCGCGCGCCCGCGGAGCGCCCGCCCGCGCACGACGTGCGGCGCGTGCTCGATCGCCTGATCGATGCGATCGCGGAGATGCGCCACGGCCTGTAGCTGACTGCGTGCAGGGTGCGCGCGGCAGCGCGCACCGGCGGTGGTTCCGATATCATCGGCTCCCACGAGGAGTCGAGCTTGATCGATCTTGTCAACGTGTCTCGGCTGTATCGGCGCGGCGCGGACGAGATCCACGCGCTCGAGCGCGTCAGTCTCCACGTCGACAAGCAGCGCTTCGTGGCGCTGATGGGGCCGTCCGGCTCGGGCAAGTCGACGCTCCTCAACGTGCTGGCCGGCCTCGACCGGCCGAACTCCGGCGACGTGACCGTGTTCGGCAAGCGGCTGAACGAGATGTCGGAAGACGAGCTCGCCGAGTTCCGCGCGCACACCGTCGGCTTCGTGTTCCAGTTCTTCAATCTCATTCCGGTGCTGAACGCGGTCGAGAACGTGGAGCTGCCGCTCCTGCTCACGCACCTGTCGAAGGCCGAGCGCCGGCAGCGCGCCGAGACCGCGCTGCGCGTGGTCGGGCTGGCCGACCGCGCCGACCACCTGCCGCGCCAGCTTTCGGGCGGCGAGCAGCAGCGCGTGGCGATCGCGCGCTCGATCGTCACCGACGCCGAGCTGATCGTGGCCGACGAGCCCACCGGCGACCTGGACGCGAAGAACGCCGAGGAGATCCTGTCGCTGCTGCAGACGCTGCGCCGCGACTTCGGCAAGACGGTCGTGATCGTGACTCACGACCCGCGCGCCGAGAAGTGGGTCGACGAGGTGATCCACCTCGACAAGGGCGTGTTGCTCGAGAAACGGCCCGGCGGGGCCGCGCGGGGGCCCGCGGGATGAAATATCTGCCGCTCGTGATCCGCAACCTGGGCCGCAACAAGCTGCGCTCGATCCTGACCGGCGCCACGATCGCCCTGGCCATCGCGCTGGTTTGCGCACTGCGCACCATGCCGGCGGGGCTCGACGGCGTGGTGAACTCGATCGCCGCGAACACGCGCATCTCGACTCACAACCAGGCCGGTATCGTCTACTCCCTGCCCTACGCCTATCTCAACAAGGTGCGCGGCATCCCCGGCGTCGTCGCCGCGCTCAGCTGGCAGTGGTTCGGCGGCGCGATCGATCCGACCAAGGGCGTTTCGTTTCCGAACTTCGCCGTCGACCCCGAGGAGTTCGGCAAGGTCTATGCCGACTGGAAGGTCGACCCGAAGGCCCTCGACGACTTCCGCAAATACCGTGACTCCGCGCTGGTGGGCCGGCGCGTGCTCAACGAGCAGAAGTGGAAGGTCGGCGACGTGGTCACGCTGCAGAGCACCGTGTTCCCGGTGAACCTCTCCTTCCGCATCGTCGGCGAGATCCCGATAGACAGCTCGAACAGCTTTTACTTCCAGCGCGAGTATCTCGTGCAGGCGCTGGCCGCGATCGGCGGCAACGGCGATCAGACGGGCATGATCTGGACGCGCGTCGACGATCCCGAGCGCGTGAACGGCGTCATGCGCGAGATCGACGAGATGTTCAAGAACAGCGACGCCGAGACCGCGTCCGAGACCGAGAAGGACTTCATTCGCGGCTTCTTCGGCAGCCTGAAGCAGCTGATCTATGTGATCGAGATCGTGACCGGCGTAGTGACTCTTTGCATCGTGTTCGTGGCGGCGAACACCGCGAGCATGTCGGTGCGCGAGCGCACGGGCGAGATCGCGGTCCTGAAGGCGATCGGCTTCCGCAAGCGCACGGTGTTCTCGACCCTGCTCGCCGAAGCGGTGATGCTGTCGACGGCGGCCGGCGTGGTGGGCGCGCTGTCTTCGCTCGGACTCACCCTGTTCCTGCGCAAGATGACCTCGACCAGCGGCGGGACCGGGCCGCAGCTCGGGCCGCTCACCGGCTTCGTGATCACCGACGCGATCCTGATCCAGTCACTCTTCGTGGCGTTCTTCATCGGCATCATCTCCGGCTGGCTGCCCGCGCTGGGCGCATCGCGGCGCAGCGTCGCGGCGACCCTGCGCGAGGTGTTCTGAGTGGCGCTGCCGCTGTCCTACAGCTGGCGCAGCCTGCTGGCACGCGGCACGCGCACGGCCTTCACCGTGGCGGTGATCGCGCTCGTCGTGGTGGCCATCACGCTGCTGTGGAGCCTGGTCGGCAGCTTGAAGCGCAGCATGGTGGCGTCGGGCTCGCCCGACAACCTGATCGTCATGCGCAAGGGCGCCAACAACGACGGCTCGAGTCAGCTGGCGCTCGAGGCCGTGCAGGCCGTCCGACTCTTCGACGGCGTGGCCAAAGACTCGGAAGGCAACCCGATCGCTTCGCCGGAGCTCGTGGTGCAGCCGTTCTTCAAGACACTCGAGGGCGTGCGCGAGAACGTGCTGGTGCGCGGCGTGGAGCCGATGGCGCTCCAGGTGCACGACGAGGTGCACATCAAGGAAGGCCGCATGTTCCACCCCTCGAGCAGCGAGGCGGTGGTCGGCCGCAGCGTGGCCGGGCGCTATCAGGGTGCGCAGATCGGCTCCGATCTCCACTTCGGCCACGGCGTCTGGAAGGTCGTCGGGGTGCTCGAGTCCGGCGGATCGTCGTTCGAGAGCGAGGTGTGGGTCGACGCGCGCGAGCTCGCCAACGACGCGAAGCGCACGCTGCCCTACTCCGGCTTGCGCATCCGGGTCGCGCCGGGCGCAGACATGGACGCGCTGGCGCGACGCATCGCCGATGACTCGCGCTGGGCGCTCTCCGCCTCGCGCGAGACCGACTACTACCAGGAGCTCGCCTCGACCGGCAACACGCTTCTGATCGTGGTCGTGGCGGTAGCGGTGTTCGCGGGCATCGGCGCGATCTTCGGCGCGGCGAACACGCTGTACGCGGCGGTACAGTCCCGCACCTCCGAGATCGGCACGCTGCGCGCGCTCGGCTTCTCGCGCGGCGCGATCCTCTCGGCCTTCCTCGCCGAGTCAGTCATGACTTCCATGGCTGGCTTCGTGATCGGCGGCGCGGCGTCCGCGGTCGGCGGCTACGTGATCTCGCACGCGTTGGGCGGGATCGGCATGAACTCGAAGACCTTCAGCACCAGCGTTGTCGAGCTGACCGTCGCGCCGCAGGACCTCGTGTTCCCCTTCGCGCTCTCGATCGCGATCGGGCTGATCGGCGGCTTCTTCCCGGCGTGGGCCGCGGCCAAGCTGCGGCCGGTCGAGGCGCTCCGGAAAGCGTAGACTCCACGAGACCCATGGCGGCCGAAGCCCCACGCAACCTGCGCGACGACCTCCAGGCCCTGCGGATCGACCGCGGGACGACCGCGACGCGCAAGCCGCCCCCGCGCGTGCCCACGCGCTGGATCGCGATCGGCACCGCCGTGGTCTTGGTGCTCGTGGCGCTCGTCGTGTGGCTGTCACTCGGCGGCCCGAAGATCGTGCAGGTCGCGTACGCCTCGCGCATCGAGCCGGGCGGCGCGGCGCCTTCGGTCGCGGTGCTCTCGGGCTCGGGCTACGTGGTGACTGCCGACAAGTACATCTCGATCGGCGTGCGCATCCCCGGGCGGATCGAGAAATTCTTCGTGGACGAGAGCGACCACGTGAAGCAGGGCGAGCCGCTGGTCCAGCTCGACGACCGCGACTACCGCGCGGCGCTCGAGAGCCAGAAGGCGCGCCTGGCGGTGGCGCGCGCGAATCTCGACCTGCACCAGATCCAGGCCGACCGGCAGCGCAAGCTGCGCGTGCAGAACTACGCCTCGCAGGCCGAGCTCGACACGGCCGAGACCCAGCTGCGCGTCGACAAGGCGCAGATCGCCCAGCTCGAGGCCGAGATCGCGCAATCACAGGTGAACCTCGACTACACCGTGCTGCGCGCGCCCGCCGACGGCGTGGTGCTGGCCAAGCTGAAAGAGGTGGGCGAGATGGCCACGCCCGGCGGCTTCGCCGGCTCGGGTGACCTGATCCGCATGGCCAACCTCTCCGACCTGCGCGCCGAGGTCGACATCGCCGAGGCCGACCTGAACCGCGTGCGCCTCGGCCAGAAGGCGTTCGTCACCCCCGACGCCTACCCCGACAAGCGCTACGAGGCCAAGGTCGTGAAGATGTACCCGCAGGTGAACCGCTCGAAGGGCACGCTCAAGGTCGAAGTCGGGATCCTGAACCCCGATCCGTATCTCTTGCCCGACATGAGCGTGCGCCTTTCGTTCCTGGCCGGCGACACGCCCGCCGAGAAGGGCGGTCCGCCGCTCGTGCTGGCGCCGCGCGGCGCGATCCGCAGCGACTCGAGCGGCAGCTACGCCTGGGTGGTCACCGAGGGCAAGCTGCGCCGCCAGCTGGTGCGCCCGGGCGCGGAGCGCGGTGACCAGGTCGCCGTCGAGGAAGGTCTGTCGGGCGGCGAGGCGCTGGTCGTGGGCGAGGCCTCCGGCCTGTCCGAAGGCCAGCGCGTGGCGATCGCCCGCAACTAGAGTCACTCCGCCAGATGCACCACGAGCTCGCGCCGGCTGGGCTTCCGGCGGTGCTCCCAGAGATACACGCCCTGCCAGGTGCCGAGCGTGAGCCGTCCGGCGAGGATCGGGATCGAGAGCGAGGTCGAGGTGAGCGCCGAGCGCACGTGCGAGGGCATGTCGTCGGGCCCCTCGGTGGTGTGCCGGTAGAGCGGATCGCCTTCGGGAACCAGCCGCGCGAAGAACGCGTCCAGATCGCGGCGCACGTCGGGGTCGGCGTTCTCCTGGATCAGGAGGCTCGCCGAGGTGTGGCGCACGAACACCGTGCACAGCCCCTCGCGCTTGCCGGTCACGCGCACCCAGTCGGCCACGAGTGACTCGATCTCGGCCGTGACTTCGTGCAGGCCGGCCTTGGCGGGCGCGATCTCGAGCTCACGTACCATGCGTCAGCCGCTCCGCGCGCCGGCGGGAGCGAGGAAGCGCGTGGCGAGGAACGCCGACACGTACACGCCCAGCGCCACCAGCCACACCGCGCGCATGCCGAGCGCCATCGACGCGTACTCGACCAGCCCGCCCGCCATTGCGCCGATCAGGTTGATGCCGAGCGGATAGCCGACGCTCGGCTCGGCCGCGAACAGTCGGCTGAAACACACCGAGGCGCAGTACACGGGAAGCCCCACCAGCGCCGCGCACGCCAGCGCGCGCAGCGGCGCTGCCAGCGCGAACAGCGCCGGCAGTGGAAACGCGTAGTTCACGGCGATCGCGAGGAACAGCCCCGCCCACGCGGCGCGGAGCGGCGGCGCCCAGCGACGCAGAACGGTGTAATTCGCAATGAACACCGTGAGCAGGAAGGCCGTGAACACCAGCGCGTTCACCGACCAGGTGCTGCCGAACAAGAGCGCGAGCCGCACGATCGCGCTCGACTCCATCAGCGTGAAGCCCAGGCCCAACAGCCAGAAGTTGAGATACCAGCCGCGCACCGGCTGGAGCCGCCGCAACAGAGCGAACGCCGCGACCATCACCACCGCGACGACGGCCAGCAGCTCGAGATACACCGGCGCGATCGTGGGCCGCTCCAGGTAGATGAAGGGCCAGTCGTCGCTCGAGGGCAGGCCGTGCCCGTACTGCTCGAGGATCTGCGGCGAGCCGCTCCACGTGCCCTCGCCCTTCGTTGCCACGATCACCGTGTTGAACAGGAACACTTCGCCGTCGCTGATCAGCATCGCCTGGTCGCCGAATGCGCCGCGCACGGTCGAGAAGATACGCTCGTACAGCCAGGGCTCGAAGATCGAGTAGTACAGCGTGACCACGCCGTGGTCGGCGAGGATGCGGCGCGCGTCCTCGAGTGATTCACGGGTGTAGACGTAGTTCTCGAGCCGCAGATTGGCCGAGCCCGAGAGCAGCGCCTGTGAGTCGAGCGTGCCGAACACGATCAGGTCGAAGCGCTCGTCGGTGGTGCGCAGGAAGTGCCGCGCATCGTCGACCACCGCGCGGACGCGCGGGTCGTCGTAGGGCCGCGCCAGGTTGCGCTCGTGGCCGAGCCGCAGGATCACGGGGTCGATCTCGACCGCCACGATCTCGGCCGCGTCGTTCGAACGGGCCACGTACACGTCGTTGCCCGTGCCCGCGCCGAGGATCAGCACCTTCTTCGGGTTCTGGCCGCCGTGCATGTCGCGGTAGAGCTGATACGGACGGCCGAAGCGGCCGAGCATGAACTTGGAGAGCGCCCTGCCCTCGGGCGTCTGGGCGCGGAAGTCGAGCGCCAGCTGGTGGAAGCTCGAATTCACGAACACCCGCAGCCCCTCCGGCACAGTCTCGCTCTGCACGTAGTAGTAGGGGCTCCAGGCCGAGTCACGCGCCGAGGTCGCGAGCCACAGGAACGGCACGCCGGCCAGCGCGAACAGCGCGCGGCGCCAGACCACGCGCTCGAGCGCGGCGGCCCAGGCCACCCCGATCGCAATCGGCCAGATCCACGGCGGAATCCCCGCCCACGACGACAGCGAGAACGCGATCGTGCCCGAGAGACTCCCGGCGATGTCCCAGCCGTACGCAGAGAGCCGCGGGTGGCCCGCCATGGCCCCCGCCAGCGCCTGGCCCAACGCCACGAACGGCACCGCCGCGAACAGGAAGATCGCAGCCGCGGCGGGAAACAGCGGCAGCTCGGGCGCGCTCTCCGCCAGGTCGGGGTACTGCAGGAAGTAGTGCACTGCGGTGGCGCCGGGCTGGATCACGATGCCGCGGCCAAAGACCATGAACGCAAACACCAGCCACAGACCCAGCGGCAGCGCGAACGCCAGTGACTTCTGGCGCGCCAGGATGCAGCCGATGCCCATGCCGGAGAAGCCGGCGGTGAACATCAGGTTGGTGAAGTACGAGATCGCGCGCACTTCCGCCGGCACCTGGCGGATGAACGAGAGCTCGAGCAAGAGCACCATCGCCGCGAGCAGGCCGATCTGCCAGCGGGGCGACCCGGGAGCGCTCTCGGGGCTATCTCCCATGCGACCCGCGGCGCAGCGTGCCCGAGACGGTCGAGGCCGCGGTCGCCGCCGAATCGCGCACGCGCGCCAACAGGCGCTTCGCCCACAGGAACTCGGTGGCCAGGATCGCGAGGCCCGCGGGCGCGACCACCAGCCCGGGGCCAGGCAGCACGAGCATCGCCACGCCGACCAGCAGGACCGTCCCCCCGATCACCAGCACCACCATGCGGCGCGCGGCGCGCAGCGTGAGTCGCGCCAGCGCCTCGAGCTCGGCCGGGCCGACCGGCGAGCCGAGCCGGGCCGACTCACGGCGCGAGCCGATCACCGACGCCAGCGCGCCCACGCCCAGGATCCCCAGGATCACGCCCAGCGAAGCGCTGTTCGGAATCTCGATGTGGTGCGCCAGGATCATCTTCACGCCCACGAACGCGAGCAAGAGCACGAGGCTCGCCTTCATGTAGCGGAAGTGCTCGATCATGGGCGCCAGCGCGAAGTACAGGCTGCGCAGCCCCAGAACTGCGAACACGTTCGAGCTGAACACCAGGAACGGGTGACTCGTGACCGCGAAGATCGCGGGGATCGAGTCGACCGCGAACATCACGTCCGAGGTCTCCACGAAGAGCAACACCACGAACAGCCGGGTGGCGAGTCTCTGGCCGTCGCGCTGGATGAAGAACTTGTGCTCGACGAAGTCGTCGTGGATCGGATACAGCTTGCGCACCGCCCGGTAGAGCTTGTTCTCCTCGGGGCACATGCTCTCGCCGCTGGCCACCAGCATGCGCGCGGCCGAGACGATCAAGAACACGCCGAACACGTACGAGATCCAGCTGAAGTGCGCGAGCAGCGCGGCGCCCGCGCCGATCATGATGCCGCGAAAGACCAGCGCGCCCAGCACGCCCCAGTACAGGACCCGGTGCTGATAGGCGAGCGGCACGCGGAAGTAGCTGAAGATCAGCGCGATCACGACCACGTTGTCGAGTGACAGCGAGTACTCGACCACGTAGCCGGTCAGGTACTGCACCACCGCGTGCTTGCCGTCCAGATGACCCGGCGCGTTGCTGGCGATGCCGCCCCAGTCGTGCTGGAAGAGCGCGTACACCACGCCGCTGAAGGCGAGCGACAGCGAGACGTAGAACAGCGTCCAGGCGAGCGCCTCGCGGGTGCTGATCACGCGCGGCGTCTTGTTGAAGACGCCGAGGTCCATCGCCAGGAACACGAGGACCAGCGCCAGGAATCCAGCCCAGATCAGCACTGCCATCCGGTTATCGATGCTCCTCGCCGCGGATCGGCGCCTCGCGCAGCGCCCCCGTAAGCTCCTCGAAGCTCCGCGCACGCGCAACCCGCCGGCGCGTGGCCGGGCTTGCAAAGAGCCGGGACACTTCGGCCAGGAGCTCGAGCTGCACCCGGTCGTCCCCCGCGGGAGTCACGACCAGCACCACCACGCGCGCCGGCTCCCGTCCGGCGCGCCGAAATCGACCGCCGGCTCGGCCAGCCCGAGCGCGGCCACGGGCGCAGCCAGACCCGGCACTTGCGCGTGCGGGATGGCCACACCCACTCCGACGCCCGTGGCCATGATCTCTTCGCGCACCAGCGTCAGCTCGCCCAGCAGCGGCGGCTGTCCGACCCGGCGCACCCGCGCGCCGCAGATTCGAGTCGCCGCGAGCACGCATGCGACCGCGAGGAGCAGGCTCGCCATCGATCCGATTCAGCGCGAGCGCGCCCTAGCGCTCGTCGATCGGGACGTAGACCTCGCCGGTGGGCCCGACATACTTGCCGCGCGGGCGGTAGATCCGGTTGTTCTGGTACTGCTCGAGCACGTGCGCGCACCAGCCCGAGATGCGGCTGGTCGCGAACACCGGCGTGAACAGATCGATCGGGATGCCCATGCTGTAGTAGACCGACGCCGAGTAGAAGTCGACGTTGGGAATGAGTCCCTTCTTGGCCTGCATCAGCTCTTCGAGCCGGGCGCTCATCTCGTACAGCTCCGGGTGACCGTTCTCGCGCGTGATCTCCTGACTCATGCGCTTCAGGATCTTGGCGCGCGGGTCGCCTTCCTTGTAGACGCGGTGACCGAAGCCCATCACCTTCTCGCCCGACCGCAGCGTGTTGTCGAGCCAGCCCTCGAGCCGGTCGAGCGACTTGATCTCGAGCAGCATGCGCGCCACCTGCTCGTTCGCGCCGCCGTGCAGCGGGCCCTTCAGCGTGCCGATCGCGGCCATCACGCTCGAGTAGAGGCCCGAGAGCGTGCTCGAGGTGACTCGCGCCGAGAACGCCGACGCGTTCAGCTCGTGGTCGGCGTGCAGGATGAGACACGTGTCGAAGCGGCGCACGGTCTGCTCGTCCGGCTCCTCGCCCTTCAGCATGTAGAGGAAGTTCCAGGCGATCGACTTCTCGGGCAGCGGCTGCAGCGGCCACTGACCCGAGCGCACGCGCTGGTAGGCGGCCACGATCGTGCCGACGCGCGCCGCGAGCCGCGTCGACTTGCGCAGCGTGGCGGCGGCGTTCACCAGGTTGGCGTCGGGGTCGTGCAGCGTGAGTCCCGCGATCACCGCGTGCAGGAAGTCCATCGGGTGCACGCGCGTCGGCAGGCCGTGGAACCAGCCGAAGGCCTCGGGCGGCAGCGCCATGCTGTGGTGCAGGTCGGTCGAGAACTCGTCGAGCTCGCGTCGGGTCGGCAGCCAGCCGTACCACAACAGATAGACCACCTCTTCGAAGGTGGCGTTCTTGGCCAGGTCCTCGATCGTGTACCCGCGGTAGAGGAGCGTCGTACCCTCGATCGTGCTGATCGAGGTGGTGCACGTGACTACGCCCTCGAGCCCTCGGTCCAGGGCGCCTTCGTACTCTTGCACTGCATCGCTCACCGTGTTCTCCCTTGCCCTTGCCGCGCTCGCCCCCGGCTCTTATGAGATCGCAAGTCCCGACCGCCCGCCAGCTGGTCGATGCGCCGCTGCAGGTACGGCGAGAAGTAGCCGCGGTAGCGCTTCCAGAGCTCGGGACGGGTCCAGTCGTCGCCGCTGACCTTGCCGCGGCAGGTCGGGGCGCCGCAGCCGCACGGGAACTCGTCGTAGGGCGTGCCGTCGCTCATGGCGTAGTCGAAGCAGATCTCCTCGCCCGGCTCGAGCCGGCGCATCGCCACCAGCGCGATCTGGCCGCGCAGGCCGCAGTTGGGCGCGCAGGAGTGGTTCACCCAGTCGGCCGGACCGTCGTGACCCGAGACGAGATACAGACCTTCCTCGACCTGGAGCGTCAGCAGGCGCTTCGCCGGTGACAAATTTGCGAGCTGGCCGGCCTGGACCACCTCGCCTCCGAACACGACCACCAGCTCGTCGGGCTCGACTGCCTCGCGGGCGACCAGCGTCCGGCCGCCTTTGCCCTCGATGCGACGTCCTTCGAGCTTCGGTGAGTGGTACGAGGTCGGTTGTGCGGGCACGCAGGCATCCTAGGAGACGGACGACCGCTCGCGCCAGTCGTGCGAGAATTCGCGCATGTCCCAGACCCGAGAAGCGCTGCGCGAGGTCGCGTCCTGGCTGCGCGAGGCCCGACGCATCGTGGTGTTGACCGGCGCCGGTATCTCGACCGAGTCAGGCATCCCCGACTTCCGCGGGCCGCAGGGTCTGTGGACCAAGAACCCCGGCGCCGAGAAGATGGCGACCCTGTCGCACTACGTGAGCGACAAAGAGGTGCGCGAGCGCGCCTGGCGGCACCGGCTCGAGTCGCCGATGTGGGACGCGAAGCCGAACGCCGGCCACCTCGCGCTCGCACGGCTCGAGCGAGCGGGAAGCGTGTCGCTCGTGATCACCCAGAACGTCGACGGCCTGCACCTGGCCGCGGGCACGTCGGCCGGGAAGCTGGTCGAGATCCACGGCAACGTGCGCGAGGTGACCTGTCTGGACTGCGGCGAGCGCGCGCCGATGGAGCGCGCGCTGGCTCGCGTGCGCGCCGGTGAGTCGGACCCGCCCTGCCGGAGCTGCGGGGGGATCTTGAAGTCGGCCACGATCTCGTTCGGCCAGAACCTGGTTGCCCACGACCTCGAGCGCGCCGATCGCGAGGCGAACCGCTGCGACCTGCTGCTGGCGGTGGGCAGCACCTTGTCGGTGTATCCGATCGCGGCGGTCGTGCCGATCGCCAAGCGCGCCGGCGCGCGCATCGTGATCGTGAACGGCGATCCGACCGAGATGGACGAGCTGGCCGACGCCGTGATCCGCGGCCCGATCGGCGAGATCCTGCCGCGGCTCGTCGGCGCCGAATGAGCGGCGCCGGGGCGCGATGACTCGGCTCGCGCTCGAGGTCAGCTCCGCGGCCGGGCGGGGGCCGCTGGGCGGCGTGGGCGGTACGATCCGCGGCGTGGTCGGCGCGCTGCTCGCCGACGACCCGGGCACCGAGTATCTCCTGTGCACGCGGCTCTCCCGTGCGCGCAAGGGCGAGCGCTGGCGGCCCGAGGCTCCGAACGCGCGCCTGCGGCTGATCGCCGATCCCTGGAACGGCCTCTTGCTCGCGGGCGCGAAGCTGTTCCACGCCATGAACGTGTTCGTGCCGACGACCCCGCGCGTACCGAAGCTCGTCACGATCCACGACCTGAACGCGGTGCGAAACACCGAGTGGGTGAGCGAGCACTGGCACGAGCGCCGCGGCGGCAAGATCGCCGACGCGGTGGCGCGCGCCGACCACGTGGTGACTTACAGTGAGTTTACCGCCGGCGAGGTGTGCGAGGAGTACGGCCTGCCGCGCGAACGCGTGCACCCGGTGCACCTGGGCGTGGACACCGCGCGCTTCCAGCCCGCCGCGCCGGAGACCGTGGCCAAGCTGCGCGAGCGCTACGGCGACTACGTGATCTCGATCGGCCTGCTCTCGCGGCGCAAGAACTTCCCCGCGCTGGTGGCCGCGCTCGAGCGCCTGCCCGAGCTGCGGCTGGTGCTGGTCGGGCGCGGCAGCGACGGCGAGCGCGAGCTCGAGGAGTCGCTCGACCGGCACGGCCTGCGCGCGCGCACCACGCGGCTCGCCGGCCTGCCCGAGGACGAGCTCGTGGCGCTGCTGGGCGCCGCGCGCGCCTGCGCCGTGCCGAGCCTGTACGAGGGCTTCGGGCTGACCGTGCTCGAGGCGATGGCCTGCGGCACGCCACTGGTGTGCTCGCGCGCCGCCTCGCTGCCCGAGGCCGCGGGCGACGCGGCGCTCTTGGTCGACGCGCGCCAGCCCGAGGAGCTCGCGCACGCGCTCCTGCGAGTCACCCATGACTCGGCGCTCGCCGCCGAGCTGCGCGCGCGCGGCCTGGCGCGGGCGCAGGCCATGTCGTGGACCGCGTCGGCGCGCAAGCTGCGCGCCGTGTACCGGCAGGTTTCCGGCGCGTGACTCAGCTGCCGATCGCGCCGAAGCGGTTGCCCGACTCGTAGCGGCGCAGCCCGGCCGCGAACACCGAGACCGCGATCGCCCAGGACAGCACGGCGCCCCCCAGCGCGTAGAGACACGCGTGCAGGCTGGGGTTGCGCACGACTTCGACCGGCAGGAAGCCCACGAAGCCGGCCGGGATCAGCGTGTAGAGCACGAACGAGAGACTCCCCGCGAACAGCGGCTGCGGATAGAGCGCGAAGTTCAGCGTGAGCTCCCAGAGCTGGCGCGCAAGCTGCTCCACGTCGCCCATCCAGAACGCCAGGCACTGGAAGGTCACCGTGACCGCCACGAAGCTCAGCGCGCTGACGGCGATCGCCAGCCCCAGCAGCGGCGCGTTCGCCAGATCGAGCCGGCCCGCGAGATAGAGCATGCCCACGCCGGTGGCGACGTCTCCCCAGCCAGAGGCGATGCTGCTCGAAGCCACGGCGTGCAGCAGCACCGGCTTGGGCTGGGTGAGCCGCGGGTCGAGCTCGCCGTCGACGATCGCGCGCGCGAGGCGGCGCGCGCCGCCGCCGAACACCACCGCGAAGCCGTAGCCCGATGCCACGACACCGTACAGCGTCATCAGGTCGGCGAGCCGCCAGCCCCCGATCTCGTGGAAGCGCGCGAACAAGATCCACCACATCGTGAAGAACGCGACGTTGTTCACGACCATCAGGACCGCCTGCAGCCAGAACGCGCCGCGCAGCGCCAGGCTGGCGCGCAGGTTCGTGGCGGTGAGTGATCCGGCGAAGCGCAACAGCGCTCGAATCCGCATCGCTAGCCTCCCGCCACGGTGAGCCGCGCGCGCGCGCGGCGCGACACGAGCACGATCAGCCCCGACAAGAGAGCCAGCCAGACCAGCCCCTCGAGCCCCGACTCCAGCGCGAGCGCGGGATCCCAGCCCAGCGCCATGCGGCCCGGCGCCCAGCAGATCAGCGGGAACGGCGTCGCGTGCGCGATGCGCTGCAGCCACTCGGGATAGATCTCGAGCGGAAACAACAGTCCGCCCAGGATGAACACGAGCTTCTGCCAGACCAGGAAACACGGGTTGGTGTCGACCACCCAGAACGCCGAGAGACCCACCACGGTCATCGACAGCGTGGCGATGAGCGAGCCCAGCAGCGCCAGCGGCACGGCGAGCCACAGCCCGCGCGGGTCGGCCGGCAGGCCGCCGCCCAGGAGCAGCGCGCCGGCCACACCGGCCGGCGCCAGCGCCGCCATGCGCAGCGCCGACTCACCGATGGCTTCGGCGACCTGCGCGCCCACGTAGCTCACCGGGCGCACCAGCCGGCAGGCGAAGTCGCCCGAGCGCACGTCGCGCTCGATCGCCAGGAACATCGGCGGCGTGCCCAGCACCACCCACTCGGTCAGCGCGAGATACCAGATCAGCTCGCGCGTGCCCACGCCGGGCAGCGAGTCGCGCGCGCCGATCAGCGACCAGATGCGCGAGAACGTGAACAGGATCACGCCCAGGAACACGGCCCGGCCCACGAGAATCGAGCGCTCGGACAGCCCCCGCCGCAGCCCCGAGCCCGCGAGCGCGAGATACTTCGCCGAAGCGTCCGCCGCGCTCACGCCACGGCCTCCTTCGCTCCGGCGTAGATCGCGGTCACGATCTCCTCCATCGGCGGATCCTCCACCGACAGGTCGAGCACGCGCGCGCGCGCCACGATCGCCGCCACCACGCGGTCCACGCCGATCGCGCGCAGATCGACCTCGAGCTCGGTGCGGTGCGGCGCGCTCGGCAGCCGGCGTACGCCCGGCAGGTCGAGCGCGAGCTCGACCTCCTCGCTCACCACCGAGATGCGCTTGCGCGGAATGAAGCTCTTGCGCAGCGCGTCCACCGAGCGGTCGAGCAGCATGCGCCCGCGGTGGATCACCAGCACGCGCTCGCACACGCGCTCCATGTCGCCGGTGTCGTGCGAGGTGAGCAGCACCGTGCAGCCGTCGCGCCGGCCGCGCTCGCGCACCAGGTCGCGGATGGTGGCCTTGGCCACCACGTCGAGGCCGATCGTCGGCTCGTCCAGGAACAGGATCTCCGGCCGGTGCAGCAGGCTCGCCACCAGCTCGCAGCGCATCCGTTCGCCCAGCGACAGCTGACTCACCGGCTTGCGACTCACTTCGTCGATCTCGAACGCGCGCACCAGCTCGTCGCGCCGCGCGCGATAGTCGTCGGGCGGGATCTCGTAGATCCGCGCCAAGAGGTCGAAGGTGTCCGCGGCCGGCAGGTGCAGCCAGAGCTGCGAGCGCTGACCGAAGACCGCGCCGATCTTGTAGCCGAGCCGGCCGCGGTCGCGGCCGGGCTCGAAGCCCGCGACGCGCACGCGGCCCGAGCTCGGGCGCAGGATGCCGGACAGCATCTTCAACGTGGTCGACTTCCCGGCGCCGTTCGGCCCGACGAAGGCCACGCGCTCGCCCGGCGCGATCCGGAACGAGATACCGTCGACCGCGACCAGCTCGCGCGAGCGCGGCGCCACCAGCGCGCGCAATGCGCCCCCGAAGCCGCGCGCTCGCTCGCGCACGCGGAAGACCTTGCGGAGCTCCTCGACTTCGATGCCTGCGGTCATGTCACGCCCCTTAAACCGAAGCGCCCTTCCGGGGGTTCCCGGAAGGGCGCTGGATGTACTCACTGTCCCTTCCGGCTACGTGTGGACGAGCTCCGTCGCAATGACGACCGCAAGCGCGATCGACATCGGGTAGGCGCAAAGATTCGCGGCGGGCCGGGAAGACATCGCGTCGCAGAATCTCGCGCGCCCTCATTCTTGTCAAGCAGCGGTGTGCTATGCATCGCGCGCCATGAGGGAGCGTTTCGAGTTTGTGGCGCTGGTGTCGATCCTGGCTGCGCTGACCTTCGCGCTCTGGATCGGTCTGGACACAACGATCGTGGGACGGATCAGTGAGGCGCGCTGCGTCAACGTGGTGCGGGGCATGCTCGAGAGCGGCGATTGGCTGGTGCCACGTCTCGGGGACACGCTTCGGCTGCAGAAGCCACCGCTCTTCTACTGGGCGGGCGCCGTGGTCGCGAAGCTCAGCGGTAACACGGCAGCCTGGCCGGTGCGCGCGGTGTCGGCGAGCGCGGCGCTCGGACTGGCGCTGTTGATCTTCGCCTGGGGCCGGTCGCTGGGCGGCGCCGCCGAGGGGCTGCTCGCGCTCGGGTCACTCGCGGCGATGCAGCAGTTCACCTCGTCCGGTCGGCGCGGCGACGCCGAGATGCTGCTCGCGCTGCTCTCGACCGCGGCGCTGTTCGCGTTCTACCGCTTCGAGTCACGGCGCGAGCGCTCGCTCTGGCCGTTCGCGCTGTGCGCCGGACTCGCCTTCCTGACCAAGGCGACCGCGATCGTGTTCACGATCGCGCTGCCGATCCTCGCCTATCTGGCGCTCCAGGGCGAGCTCGGCGCGCTGCGCCGGCCGCGCGCGTGGAAGGTGTTCGCGGTGGTCGCCGCGATCGGTCTCTCGTGGTACGTGGCGGTGCTGGTGTTCGTGCCAGGCGCGTTCGAGGCCTTCCGCGACGCCCTGCTCCTGCCGCTGGGTGATTCCGACAGTCACAGCGGCTCGGCTCACTTCAAGGCGCCCTGGTGGTATCTCAGCGTCCTGCCGGTGCGCGCGGCGCCCGCCAGTCTGCTCTTGCCGTTCGTGGTGTGGCAGCTCTGGCGCACGCGGCTGTATCGCGGCGAGCCGGGCCGCCGGTTTGCCGCGCTGGCGTTCGTCGTGCCCTTCCTCGCGTTCTCGTTCCTGCCGCAGAAGCAGAAGCACTACACGCTGTCGATGATTCCGGGGCTCGCGCTGTGCAGCGCCGATGCGCTGCGCGCCGCTGCGCGCGAGCTCGGCAGTCGCTTCGGCTGGCTGGTGCGGGGCATCGGTCCGCTGCTCGCGGCCGCCGGGCTTGCCGTCGCGATCTGGATCGCGCTCTTCTACCTCTGGGTCGAGTCACTCGAGCCGCTGGGCGTGGCGCTGCGCGTGGGACTACCGATCGCCCTCTTCGCCGTGGCCGGGCTGGCGGCGCTTTTCGACCGCCGCCCGGGCTTCGGGCTGTCGTGGCTGCTGGGGTTGCTCGTGCTCGCGGGCATCGGTCGCGGCGAGGTCGAGCTGCAGCTGATCATGCTGTCGCGGACCTACATGGTGCTCTCGATCGACGACCGCGAGCGGCTCGCTGCCGTGCGCCGCGATCACGAGTGGTTCGCGATCTCGGTCTTGAAGGCACTCGAGATTCAGGACGATGACTAGCTCTCGTCGCGCGCGCCCACCCGAATCGTCCGCTTCGACAGCCAGTAGACCCCGGCGAGGTCGAAGACCGTGCGGCGCAGGCGCGCGAAGTTGGTGTACTTCGAGCGGCCCGCCACGCGCGCGCGGTGATTCACGTCGATCTCGCGCACGCTGAGTCCCTGGTAGCGGAACAGCGCCGGCAGGAAGCGGTGCATGCCGTCGAAGCGCGGCAGCGCCAGGAAGGCCTGCGTGGGGAAGAGCTTCAGCGAGCAGCCGGTGTCCGACGCGCCGTCGCCCAGCACCGAGCGGCGCACCGAGTTCGCGAGCTTGCCGGCGAGCCGACGCCAGACGGTGTCGCGGCGCTGCGCGCGCCGGCCGATCACCACGTCGTCCTCGCGCGCCAGCGCCACCACGCGCGGTACGTCGCGCGGATCGTTCTGCAGGTCGCCGTCGAGCGTGGCCACATGACTGTGTCGCGCCGCGCGCACGCCGGCCACCAGCGCGGCCGATTGACCCTGGTTGCGGTCGAGCGGCACCAGCCGGAAGCCGGTCTTGTGCTCGAGTGTCTCGAGCACGCGCTTGCGCGTCCCGTCGCGGCTGCCGTCGTCGACGAAGATCACCTCCCACGGGATCTCGAGCCCCGCGAGCGCCGCGCCCAGCTCGTCGGCGAGCGGACCGATGTTGTCCTCTTCGTCGAACACCGGCACGACCACCGACACTCCCGAGAGTGGGCGGCTCACGCCGTCTCCCTCTTTCGAAGCGCGAGGTTGCGCGCGTAGACGACGAACCCGAACGACTGACCCAGCGTGAAGACCAGGTCCCTCAAGTGGAGCGCATAAGTCAGCAGCACGAGCGATCCCAGGATCGAGAGATACCAGAAGACGTCGGGCACGACGCTCCGCCCTGCCCGCTCGGACGCGATCCACTGCACCAGAAACCGCAGCGAAAAGACCACCTGACCGGCGATTCCGATCGCGGTCCAGGGATTGCTGAGCGTTTGCATCAGCCAGCGGAAGAACGTCTCAAGCATCTCGGTCATCCAGCATTCTCCCCACGCTCAGGATAGACCACCGAACTGGACCCACCCGAGCCCCAGGCAAACCAACAGCGCCGCCGACAGCGCCAGGCGATACCAGCCGAACGGCGCCAGCCCGCGCCGGTTGAGGAACGAGACCAGCCAGCGCACCGCGAGCGCCGCCGAGATTGCCGCCACCGCGATGCCGATCGCAACTGGCGTGACGCCGAGCTGCGCGATCGCGTGGTGCTCCTTCAGCGCCTTGTAGGCGCACGCGCCGCCCAGGGTGGGCAGCCCGAGCAGGAACGAGAACTCGGCCGCGTCGCGCGGGCGCAGGCCGAACAGGAGCCCGCCCACGATCACCACCATCGAGCGCGACGTGCCTGGCCAGAGCGCGAGACACTGCAGCGCGCCGATGCCGAGCGCGTGGCGCCAGTCGAGCTCGTCGATCGTGCGCGTGCCCGAACGCAGCCGGCGATCGTACACGATCATGAACAGGCCCCCGGCGGCGAGCGTGAGCAGCACCGGCAGCGGGTGAAAGAGATGCCGTTCGATCCACTTGTCGAGCGGCAGCCCGACCACGACCGAGGGCACGAACGCCACGAGCAGGTTCAGCAAGAGCCGCAGCCCGGTCGGGTCACTGCCCAGCACGCCGCGCAACATCGAGAGCACGCGCTGGAAATACAGGCCGAGCACGGCCAGGATGGCTCCGCCCTGGATCACGATCGAGAACGCGTCGAGCGCCGGCTTGGTGTCCTCGCCGCCCAGACCGAGCAGCGACTCGACCAGGATCAGGTGGCCGGTCGAGCTGATCGGCAGATACTCGGTGATCCCCTCGACCAGGCCGAGCACCACGGCCTGCCAGGCCAGAAGCATGTCCACTCCCCCCGCGGGGCGCGGAGACTATCCCGCTTTCAGTCCAGGCGCTTGCGGAATCGCAGCAGCGACAGCGCGAAAGCGATCGAGAAGAAGATGAGAAGCGCCTTAATCTCGCTGGAGACGTCCACCAGGGTCGCGCCGCGCAGCACGATCCCGCGCACGATGCGCAGGAAGTGAGTCAACGGCAGGAGCTGCGCCAGCAGCTGCGCCGGCCGCGGCATGCCGTCGAACGGGAACATGAAGCCCGAGAGCAGGATCTGCGGCAGGAACGACACGAAGGCCATCTGGAAGGCCTGGAACTGAGTCTGCGCGAGGGTCGAGATCAACAGGCCGAGCGTGAGCGCCGCCGCCACGAACGCGCCCGCGCCGAGATACAGCGCGCCCAGGTGACCGGCGATCGGCACGTCGAACAAGAAGTGGCCGAGCGAGAGGATCAGCGTCATCTGTCCGTAGCCGATCGCCACGTACGGCAAGATCTTCCCGATCATCAGCTCCGGCGTCTGCACCGGCGTCGTGATCAAGAGCTCCAGGTTTCCGCGCTCGCGCTCGCGCACGATCGCCACCGCCGTGAAGAGCACCAGCGTGAGCGTCAGGATGACTCCGCACAGCGCCGGCACGATGTGCACCGCGGAGCGGCGCTCCGGGTTGTAGTAGGCGCGCAGCTCGAAGGCGGGCGGGGGTGACACCATTGGGCGCAAGGGCGGCGCGAGCCGGCGCTCGACGGGCAGCCCGGTCAGGCCGCGCACTGCCGCCAGCACGACTGGATCGCCACCGTCGACCAGGAGCTGCGCGCTGGCGCGCTCCCCGCCCAGCCGGCGCCGCTCGTAGTCCTCGGGGATCACGATCCCCACCGAGACGTCGCCCGCGACCAGCCACTTCTCGAGCTCGCGCACCGAGTGCGCGACCCGCACCACGTCGATCACTTGCGAGGCCTGGGCGTCGGCCACCAGGAAGCGCGCGCTCTGCGAGCCCGAGAGATCGGCCACGCCGGCGCGCAGGTGGCGCACGTCCTGGTTGATGGCGTAGCCGAAGAGCAGCGTCATCATCAGCGGCACGCCCAGCACCATGCCGCCAGTGAGTGGATCGCGGCGCAGGTGTCGCAGCTCCTTGCGCGCGATCGCCGCGATGCGCCCCAGTGAGCTGCGCCAGCCGATCACGGCCTGTGACTCTGCGTCGCGGCGACGAACACGTCTTCGAGGCTCGCGCGCGCCAGACCCACGCGCGCTTCGACGTGTGCGTTGCGCAGCGCCTCGGAGAGCGCGCGCGCCGGATCGGGCAGCGCCCGGTCGACCAGCGCGTGCAGGCGCGTGCCGAGCTGGGCCACGCTGTGCACCGCGCGGTTCTGCTCGAGCGCCACGCGCGCGGCGTGCGGCTCGGGGGCCTCGATCTCGACCACGGCGGCGTCGATCTCGCGCATCAGTTTCTCGGGCGCGCCACTGGCCACCACGCGCCCGCGGTCCAGGATCGCCAGCTCGTGACAGCGCTCGGCCTCGTCCATGAAGTGAGTCGAGACCAGGATCGTGGTGCCGCGCTCGACCAGGGCGTAGAGCGTCTCCCAGAAGTCACGGCGGCTCTGCGGATCGACGGCGCTGGTCGGCTCGTCCAGGAACAGCAGCTGCGGCTGGTGCAGCGTGGCGCCGGCCAGCGCGAGCCGCTGCCTCTGTCCGCCCGACAGCGTGCCCGCGCGCTGACGCGCGATCTCGCGCAGGTGGAACTCGCCGCAGAGCTCGTCGATCCGGGCGCGCGCCGCGGCGCCGCGCACGGAGTAGATCTCGGCCAGGAACTCGAGGTTCTCGGCCACCGTCAGGTCCTCGTAGAGCGAGAAGCGCTGAGTCATGTAGCCGATCTTGCGGCGCAGCTTCTCGGCGTCGCGCGGCACCGAGAGCCCGAGCACGGTCGCGCCGCCCTCGGACGGCGTGAGCAGGCCGCACAGCATGCGGATGGTGGTCGACTTGCCCGAGCCGTTCGGGCCGAGGAAGCCGTAGATCGCGCGGCGCGGGATCTCGAGATCCACGTGGTCGACCGCGACGCTCTTGCCGAAGCGGCGCGTGAGTCCGCGCGCCTGGATCGCGAGCTCGCTCACTTCGCGCTCACCGCGCGCGTCTCGAGCTCGAAGCGCACCTCGACCGGCACGCCGGTCGGAAGCGTTGCCACGTCGGGACCCGACACGTCGACCTCGGCCAGATACGAGAGCCGCCCGCGGTCGTGTTGGGTCAGCGCGAAATACGGCGTGAAGGCGGCCTCGTGCGAGAGGTCGCGCACGCGGCCGTCGAGCGCGCCGTCGCGCCCGCTGATCGTGACGCTGGCGCGCGTGCCCTCGGCGATCCGCACGCGCACGGCCTCCGGCACGTACACCCGGGCGTAGGTCGGGTCGGCGGCCAGCATGACCACCACCACCGCGCCCGCGGGCGGGCGCTCGCCCAGCTTGAACGGCAGCGAGTCGACGCGGCCCAGGCGCGGTGCGCGCACGGTGAGTCGCTCGAAGCGCACCTGGATCTCGTCCACGGTCGCCGCCGCCGCCGCGAGCGCGCCGCGCGCCTGGTCGATCTGCTCCAAGCGGGTGCCGCGCTCCAGCTCTTCGAGCGTGGCGCGCGCCTGGTCGCGCCGCGCCACCGCGGCGTCGCGCTGCATGCGCATCTGGTCGCGCCGCGCCGCCGACTCGACCGCCTGGCGCTCGAGCGCGCGGCTGCGGTCGAACTCACTCTGCGCGTTGCTGGCCTCGCTCTCCGCGCCGGCCAGGCGCGCCCGCGCCTCGCGGATGCGCTCCGCGCGCGGCCCCTTCTCGAGCTCGGCGAGCCGCGCCGCCAGCTCGTCGCGCGACGCCCGCGCGCGCGCGAGCTGCGCAGCCAGCCGGCGGTCGTCGAGGGCCATCAGCACCTCGCCCGCCGCCACCACGTCGCCTTCCTTGACCGGGACCGAGACGATGGGCTCGTTCTCTTCAGCGGTGAGCTCGATGCGATCGCGCTCGAGCGTGCCGACGGCGGGGATCGAGGCGACGTCGCGCCGGCAAGCCCCTGCGGCCAGCCCGAGACACGCCGCGACGAGCCAGCGTCTCATGGCTCGACCTCGGGCCGGGGCCGCCCTCCGTCGAACAAGAGCCTCGTCGTGTGACTCGCCAGGCGCGCCGCGAACGCGTCGTCGAGCTCGTAGCCGAGCACCTTGCCGAGCACGGGGTGCGCCAGGAACGGAAAGACCGACGCGCCGATCAGCGCCAGCACGGTCAGTGCCGGGTCGAGATCCGCGCGCAACGCGCCGCTCTCGATCTCACTCGCGACCAGCGCCGGCAGAAGCGCCGAAGCGCGCTGCGCGAAGCGCTCGATGAAGCGCGCGCGGGTCTCGGCGTCGCCGTAGATCACCTCGCGCAGCAGGAGCGCCGGCAGCCAGGGCTGACTCGCGAGCGTGGCGGTATAGAGCCGCACCAGCGCCGCGAGCGGCGCCGTCGACTCGGCCGGCTGCGCGGCCAGCTCGCGCACGCGCGCGAGCAGGTCCTCGAAGACGCTCGAAAGCATGGCTTCGTACAAGCCCTGCTTGCCGCCAAAGTAGTAGGAGATCATTCCGGGAGTGACTCCCGCGGCGCGCGACAGCTCGCGAATGCCGACCTCGCTGAAGCCGCGGCGCGCGAACAGATCGCGCGCCGCCGCCACGAGCTCGCGCTTGGGATCTTCAAGTACGGGGCCACGCCGGGGCCGGCCCGGGCGACGCCCGCCCTCCCGGGCTGCCCCCGCTCGTTCGGTTCTTCGGTTCGCCATGGCCGCAAAATTAATCAATCGATTGATTAAATACAAGAGGCGCGAAATCGGGGCGGAGCAGCGCTCGATCGGCTCAGCTCTGGGCGCGCTTCACCAGACCGGTGGTCGAGCGGCCCTCGACCAGCGGCACCAGCTCGACCCGGCCGCCCCACTTGCGCACCAGGTCCCAGCCCACGACGGCGCGCTTGGTCTTGTAGTCGGCGCCCTTGGTCAGCACGTCGGGCCGGAGCGCCCGGATCAGCTCGCGCGGCGTGTCCTCGTCGAAGATCACCACCGCATCGACGCACGAGAGCGACGCCAGGATCTGCGCGCGGTCGTGCTCGGTCTGCAGCGGCCTCCCCGCCCCCTTCAGCTTGCGCACCGACGCGTCGGTGTTGACGCCGACCACCAGCGCATCGCCCAACCGGCGCGAGGCCTCGAGATAGCGCACGTGACCCAGGTGCAGGATGTCGAAGCAGCCGTTCGTGAACACCACCGAACGACCCTGCGCGCGCAGATCCCTGGTGAGCTCGGCCGCGCGTTCGCGCGTCATCACCCGGCCGGCGCTGGCCGGAGTCACTCCGCCGATCGCGGTCAGGATCTCCTGCCCGGTGACGGTGGCCGCGCCGAACTTCCCCACCTTCACGCCGGCCGCCACGTTCGCGAGCCAGGCCGACTCGAGAAGCTCGGCGCCCGCGGCGAGCGCGAGTGAGACGGTAGCCGCGACCACGTCACCCGCGCCGGTCTCGTCGACCAGCTCCTGCGTGCGCGCCGCCAGCGCGAGCGCGCCCTGCGAGTCACGGCTCGCGAGCACCATGCCGTCGGGCCCGCGCGTCAAGAGCACGTGCGCGACGCCCAGCTCCTCTGCGATCCGCCCCGCGATGCGCAGCGCGCCCGCTTCGTCCTCGATCGCGGCGTTGGCGAAGACTTCCGCCGCGCGCAGGTTCGGCTTCAGCACGGTCGCGCCGCCGAACGCCTTCCACGGCAGGTTCTTGGGATCGACCAGCACGGGCCGCGGCCCCGCGGCCGCGAACACCGCGCGACACACCGCCGCCGACAGCACGCCCTTCGAGTAGTCCGAGAGCACGACGGCATCGGCGCGCTTCACCGCACGTGTGACTGCCGCGCACAGCCGCTTCTCGAGCGCGGGCGCGAGCGGGGCCACCGTCTCCCGGTCGAGCCGGATCACCTGCTGCTGGCGCGCCACGATGCGCGTCTTGCGGGTGGTGCGGCGGCCGCGGTCGACGGCGATGCCGCTCTTGGGAATGCCCAGGCTCTCGGCCTCGTTGCGGAACAGCTCGCCGTCGGCGTCGGCGCCCACCACCGTGCACAGCATGGGCTTCGCGCCCAGCGCCACCAGACACTTGGCCACGTTCGCGGCGCCGCCGAGCAGATACTCTTCGCGCTCGACCGCCAGCACCGGCACCGGCGCCTCGGGGGAGATGCGCTCGACCTCGCCTGCCACGTAGGCGTCGAGCGCCGAGTCACCCACGACCAGCACGCGCCGGCCGACCATGGCGCCCAGCAGCTCGCGCACGCGCGCGGGCGTCGGCTCCTGGAACTCCGGCGGCGGCGGCCTCATCGCGCGCCTCGGCCGTAGCGGGCCCAGAGCCGGGCGATCTCGCCGAAGGCCACCAGGAAGTCGCTGGCCTTGACCTTCGAGCCCGCCACGTCCTCCCAGTGCTCGAGCGGCAGCTCGTAGAGCGAGTCTCGAGCGGCGTCGCGGCCGCGCAGTTTGAGGAAGCGCGCCAAGAGCTCGACGTCGAAGGTCCAGTTGACGTTGAACGGCGCCTCGAACAGCGAGGCCATCGCGGCGTCGTTGCGAAACAGCTTCGCGCCGCACTGTGTGTCGTAGATCGGCAGCTCGAGCAGCAGAGACACTCCCGTGGCGAACACCCGCCCGAGATAGTGCCGGATCGGGCTGCGCCGTACCATCCGCCCCAGCAGCTGCACACGCGCGCCCATCACCCAGGCGACACCGGAATGCGTCGCGAACACGGCCCGGAAGCGCGCGATCTCGTCGAGCGGCGTGGCGAGGTCGGCGTCCCAGTAGCCGACCAGTGGCGCGCCGGTCTTGAAGGCGGCGCGCATGCCCTCGCGCACCGCGCCGGCCTTGCCCTGATTGCGCTCGAGCGCCAGGACGCCCGCCCGACCGGCCAGCTCGCGCTCCAGATCGCGCAGGCGCGCCAGCGTCTCGTCCCGGCTGCCGTCGTCCACGAACAGGAAGTCGACGTCGGGCACGGCGGCGCAGTAGGCGCGAAAGGCGTCGGCGCGCAGGCGCTTCGCCTCGTTGAAGCACGGGACCACGATCAGGGCCGCAGCCAAACCAACCCCCCGGACGCGAGGGCGCAGACAGTAGGCAGCGGCTGCATGCAAGTCGAGCGCGAGTCAGCGCGGCGTTCGCGCCCCGGCGCCGGGCCCTGGGCACGCTGCTTGCGAGACACGCGAGCGAAAGGGAGAAGAAGCGTGGTTCGGGTCGCGGCGATCATCAAGCCCTTCAAGATCGACGAGCTGAAGGCGTCGCTGAACCAGGTCGGCATCGAAGGCATGACCGTGACCGAGGTGCGCGGCTTCGGTCAGCAGAAGGGACACACCGAGCTCTACCGCGGCTCGGAATACGTGGTCGACTTTCTCCCCAAGCTCAAGGTCGAGCTGGTGATTCGCGACGACGCGCTGGTGAAGGTCACCGACGCGATCGTCGACGCCTGCCGGACGGGCAAGTTCGGCGACGGCAAGATCTTCGTGACTCCCATCGTCGAGTCCGTGCGCATCCGCACCGGTGAGCACGGCGACCAGGCGCTCTCATGACTCCACCGGGTTAGGCTGGGGCCGGATACGGTCCGGACGAGTGGCGCGGGAATCGAGGCTTCCGCGCCGCGGGATGGCGAGTCGCCGGCGGCAGGTCGATGCCGCCGCGGCCGATTCCAGGACGTCTCCGGGAGCTCCCGCCCGACGGCGCATAGAGCTGGCCCTCCGTGTCGCTGTCGGGTGGGAGCTCGCTTCGCTTCTGGCGTACCCTTTGGCGCGGAGGGTCGCCGATGAAGTGGGAAGACGAGCGCGAGAGCGACCAGATCGAGGATCGCCGCGGCATCCGCATCGGCCGCGGCGGGGTGGCGCTGGGCGGCGGCAGCCTGCTCCTGATCCTGTTGTTCTCGGCGCTCACCGGCACCGACCCGCGCCAGGTGATCCAGGTGGTGCAGGGTGTCTCCGACGTGTCGTCCGGCCAGAGTGACTCGCCCGGCGAGCCGGGCAAGATGGGCACACCCTCGGATGCGCAGGGCAAGTTCGCGGCGGTGGTGCTGGCCTCGACCGAGGACGTCTGGAGCGAGGTGTTCTCCGAGCGCGGCCGGACCTACCAGCGCCCCAAGCTGGTGCTGTTCTCGGATGCCGTGCAATCGGCCTGCGGCACTGCCGAGGCCGCGGTCGGCCCGTTCTACTGCCCGCCCGACTCACAGGTCTATCTCGACCTTTCGTTCTTCCACGAGCTCGAGCAGCGCTTCGGGGCGCCCGGTGACTTCGCGCGCGCCTACGTGATCGCGCACGAGGTCGGCCATCACGTGCAGAACCTGCTCGGCATCGCCGACAAGGTGAGCGCCGCGCAGCGCCGCGGCTCGCGCAGCGACGCCAACGAGATCTCGGTGCGCATGGAGCTGCAGGCCGACTGTCTCGCCGGCGTCTGGGGTCAGCGCGCCAACCAGGAGCACAAGTGGCTCGAGCCGGGCGACGTCGAAGCCGGGCTCGCGGCCGCCGCGGCGATCGGCGACGACACGCTGCAGCGCCAGGCGGGTCGCGCCGTAGCGCCCGAGAGCTGGACTCACGGCTCGTCGGCGATGCGCGTGCGCTGGCTCAAGAAGGGTCTGTCGAGCGGGAACATCGACGACTGCGACACGTTCGCGGACGCGCCGCTCTAGTCGGTCAGTGCGCCGCCCAGCGCGGCGACGACGCCTTCATGAAGCGCAGCAACATCCGCATCGCCGCGACCTCGCGTCCGCGCTCGTCGGCGGCCAGCGAGTCGAACCAGAGATACTCGGTCTTCGGGCTCTGACCCACGGCCACGACCCGCGCGCTCACGCTGTAGGTCGCGTCCATGCGGATCGGCCCGGCCAGGTGGGCGATCTCGATCGCGCCGAACAGCCCGACCGCGCGGCCGGTGTGCTCGCGGAGCGCGCGGGTGGGCGCCGCCCACAACAGCTCGACCGCCGCGGACGGCGCCGCGATCGGCCCGCCCCAGGGGGAGGGACCCGTGTACCAGTCGAGCGGCCCGCTGCACAGGTCGCGCGCCACGCGCCGGCGCTGGCGCTCGACGTCGAGGCTCACCTTCTCGCTACCCAGGTCCATGCCCGGCTCGAGCTCGGCCAGGATGCGCAGCTCGGCCGGGTCACTCCCGCGCAGGTCGCGCGTGCGCAGCGCCGAGCGCGTGGCGTCGCCGAGCGAAGCCGTGCCCTCGCACACCTCGAGCCCGTCGTCGCGCGTCATGAACACGCGCATCTGTGACTCGCCCGGCGCCGGCTCCTCGGCGTAGGCGCGCACGGCCTCGCGATCGACGGTCGCGTTCTGGAAATACAGCGAGAGCGCGCCGGTCTCGAAGAAAGCCGGCCCGAACACGCGCAGCAGCAGCGGCGGGAACTGATCCATGTGCACGCTGCCCGCGACCGTGCCGCCCCGGAAGCCGAGCTTGGACGCGGTCGCGTCGTCGTGAATGCTGCCCTTCTGATCGATCGCGCCGTTGCGCGCCCGGCGCAGCTCCCCCGCGAGGATGGCCATGTCGAGCATCGTACACCCGCCGCGGTATGCTGGGTCCATGGATGCTCTCGATCACCCGGTCTTCGACTGCGACAACCACTACTACGAGGCGCTCGACGCCTTCACCCGGCACCTCGACCCGCGGCTGGGGCCGCGCTGCGTGCAGTGGGCGGAGATCGGCGGCCGGAAGTATCACGTGGTGGGCGGGGTGGTCTCGCATGCAGTCACGAACCCCACGTTCAACCCGATCGCCAAGCCGGGGGCGATGCACGAGTACTTCCGCGGCAATCCGAACGGCAAGTCACCGATCGAGTTCCTGCGCGAGCGCGAGCCGATCCCGGCCGCGTACCGCGAGCGCGACGCGCGGCTCGGGGTGATGGATCGCCAGGGCGTCCAGGCGGTCTGGCTGTTCCCGACGCTGGGCGTGCTGTACGAGGAGCTGCTGAAGCGCGACCCCGAGGCGGTGGCCTGGACCTTCCGCGCGTTCAACCAGTGGCTCGACGAGGACTGGGGCGTCGCCTACCGCGGCCGGATCTTCGCCGCGCCCTACATTCCAATGTGTAGCCCCGAGGTCGCGATCCGCGAGCTCGAGTGGTCCCTCGCGCGTGGCGCGCACGTGGTGTGCATGCGGCCGGCGCCGGCGTGGACGGCGAACGGGCCGGTGTCTCCCAGCGATGCGCTGTTCGACGGCTTCTGGGCGCGCGTGAACGAGGCGGGAATCACCGTGGTCGTGCACGCGGGCGACAGCGGCTACAGCTCGAACGGCTACGCGCGCGACGGCTTCGGCGCCAGCTTCAGCGGCGGCGGCTGGAAGCCCTCGATCAAGTCCTTCAACATCGAGCGCGCCGCGCACGATTTCCTGATCACGCTGGTGTTCGAGAAGCTGTTCGACCGCTTCCCGAATCTGCGCATCGCCTCGGTCGAGAACGGCTCCGACTATCTCGCCGACCTGTTCAAGAAGCTGCGCCAGACCGCGAAGAAGACGCCCGGCTACTTCAAGGAGGACCCGGTCGAGAGCTTCCGCCGCCACGTCTGGATCAACCCGTTCTGGGAGGACGACGTGTACGAGATCGGCGCGCTGATGGGTCCCGAGCGCGTGATCTTCGGCAGTGACTGGCCGCACATCGAGGGCATGCCCCAGCCGCTCGACTATCTGGCCGAGATCGCCAAGTTCGACGCCGCGAGCCGGCGCCGCATCCTGCACGCGAACACCGCCGAGCTGAACGAGCTGCGGCCCACGTGAGCGCGCGCGCGCTCGCGCTGCTGGCCCTGGCAACGGGGCTCGCGGCCTGCGCCTCGAAACAGCCAGCGCTCCTGCCCGGCCAGCTTCCGAGCAAGGTGTATCCGATGCCGTCGGACGGCCCGCCGGTGACCCGGCGCTCGCCGGACGAGTTCAAGGCGACCGGCGACCGCCTGCTCGACAAGCTCGGCGACTACCCGCCCCGCGTCGCGAGCGAGGCCGAGCGCGACAAGCTCTACGCCGAGTGGACCGACATGCTGCGCGACACCAAGACGCGCGACTGGAGCCAGGCGCGAAGCCAGACCGCCCGGCTCGCGGTGCTGGCCGACCTGTATCGCATGGGTCACAACCTGGACGTGGACGGCTCCGCCGAGCGCACGGACGACTGCCTGAAGGAGTGTCTCGCGCGCGACGCCTTCTCGGTCGGCTGTCACTGGACGCGCGCGCAGTTCTACCTGTCGATCGAGCCGACCAGCGACCGACTCATGCTCGCCGAGGCGAGCCTGGATACGCTGCGCAGGGTGCTCGGTCCCGAGCCCGATCGCGCCGTGGAGTTCGAGTACGTGAAGCTGCGGCTGATGAGCCGCGACGTGCCCGGAGCGCAGGCGGCGATGGACTCGTTCCTGCAGAAGTTCCCCGACGAGCGGAACTCACAGCAGCTGAAGGACCTGCAGAAGGCGCTCGACGACGTCGACCGCATCGGAACCGGGACAGAATGAGTCCCGAGCGCAAGCGGTTCGGCCTGGGCACCGCCGTCTACGCCGAGCGCGACGGGAAGATCCTGATCCTGAAACGCGCGACCGGCGAGGCCAGCGGCGCCTGGTACACGCCCGGAGGCGGGCTCGACCCGGGCGAAGAGCCGGCCGAGTGCGCGCGCCGCGAGCTCTACGAGGAGACCGGGCTCGTGCCCTCGGGGCCGCTCGAGCTGGTGGGGCTGGTGCCGATGACCTTCTACGGCGCCGAGGGCTTCGTGGTGGCATTCGCCTGCGCATGTCTCGAGGGTGAGCCGAGCTTGAGTCACGAGCACTCGGCGGCGCGCTGGGTCGACCCGCTCGAGTACCGCGACCGCTACTGCTCGACGGCGGCGATCGAGAAGCTGCGGCCGGCGCATCCGGAGATCGCGGCGCTGATCACGGCGGTGCGCCGCTCGATGGACGAGTATCTGGCGTGGCTGGCGCGGCGGGCTCGAGCGCCTGGATGAGCGCGTCGGCGTTCGCGGGGTTGTCGATGCGAGTGACCCGCAGCCCGTCGAGCGACAGCACGGTGGGTCGGCCGGGGACGCTGGGAATCTCGCGCGTGCGCGTGCCCTCTTCGTCGACCAGGATCCGGTAGGACTTGCGGCGCAAGCCGGGCAGCGCGAACCAGCGCCGCACGAACGGCGACATGCCCGCGAGGTCGACCACGTAGGCCGCGCCGTCGCGCTCGAACAGCTTCGGACCGGCCTTCTCGATCGCGTCCTTCACCACCTGACCGGCCGCCATGTCGCGCGAGAAGACGATCGCGCGCAGCGCCGGGTCGAGCGTCTGCACGGCGCCGTTCTGGTCCGGCAGTGCCAGCGCCGGCACGTTCGAGTCGACCGCGTACGGGTCGGCGCGCGCCGTGGCCGCGAGCAGCCAGAGCAGCGCGGCCCAGCGACTCACGGCAGCAGGATCACCTTCCCCGTGGTGGCGCGGCCCTCGAGCGCGCGGTGCGCGGCGGCGGTCTCCGCCAGCGGGAAGCGCGCGCCGATCCGCACGTCGAGCTTGCCGGCCGCGATCTGCGCCAGCACCTCGTTGCCGCGCAGCTCGAGCTCGGCGCGCTCGGCCGTGTAGTGCGCCAGCGAAGGCCGGGTGATGAAGAGTGACCCAAGGTCGTTCAGCGACCGCAGCTCGAACGGCGGCACCGGCCCGCTCGACTGGCCGAACAGCACCAGCATGCCCCGCGGGCGCAGCGCGCGCAGGCTGCCCTCGAAGGTGGTGCGGCCCACGCCGTCGTACACCACGTCGACGCCGCGGCCGTTGGTGAGCTTGCGCGCGAGCGGGCTGAACTCGGCCTCGGTGTAGCGGATCACGTGGTCGGCGCCGGCCTCGCGCGCGAGCTTCTCCTTCTCGGGCGTCGAGCAGGTGCCGATCACGACCGCACCCAGTGAGTGGAGCATCTGCACCAGCAGCAGCCCCACCCCACCGGCCGCCGCGTGCACGAGCGCCGTGTCTCCCTTCTTCGCCGGGAAGGTCGAGCGGCACAGATAGTGCGCGGTCATGCCCTGCAGCATGGCGGCGGCCGCGACGTCGTCGCCCACGCCCTTGGGCACGCGTACCAGCCGGTCGGCGGGCGCGTTCACCACCTGGGCATAGGAGCCCGGCGCGGAGGCCCAGGCCACGCGGTCGCCGGCAGCGAAGTCGCTGACTCCGGAACCGACTGACTCGATCTCGCCCGCGCCCTCGAGTCCGGCCACGAACGGCAGCGGCCGCGGATACAGACCGCTGCGGAAGTAGATGTCGATGTAGTTCACCCCCGCGGCGCGCACGCGAATCCGCGCCTGACCCGGTCCCGGCGGGCCCGGGTCGTGGTCCTGGTACTGCAGGACCTCGGGTCCACCGGTGTTCGAGACCACGATCGCTTTCATGCGCCGGAGTGTACCGCGCAAGGTACGATGGTCGCGCGCGATCCGCGCAACGAAGGAGCTGCGATGAAGTCCGCGATGCGACTGGCGCTCGGCGCCCTGACCGGTGCTCTCTTGTTCGCCCAGCTGGGCCACACCGACGACATGAAGACCTACCAGGTGACCGGACCGGTGGTCTCGGTGACCGATGACTCGATCGTGGTCACCAAGGGCAAGGACAACTGGACGATCGCCAAGGACGCCTCGACCAAGAGCGCCGACGTGAAGCCCGGCGACAAGGTGGTGATCCACTACAAGATGACGGCCACCGACATCGCGCCCGCGAAGGCGGCGAAGAGCTCCAAGAAGAAGTGACTCGTCTCAGCGGGGTGCAAGTGCCGCCAGTCTCTCGCTGGCGGTGACGTAGCCCTCGACCAGGTCGTAGATCACCTCGCGACAGGAGCGTACTTCGCGCATCAGCCCGACGGTCTGGCCGACCGGATTGAACGCCACGCGCTGGGTCTGCCCGGCGCCGGCGTAGCGCGAAGTGCGCGCGATCGCGTCCATGGTGACCATGCCCTGGAGCGGCATCCCGAGCGGCTTCGGTGACTCGGGCTTCTCCCAGGCCTCGGTCCAGTCGTTGCGCAGCATGCGGCACGGCTTGCCCGTGAACGAGCGCGAGCGCACCGTGTCCTCGCTCGACGCGCGCAGGAGTGAGTCGACCTGCGCGGGCTCGGCCTCGGCCTCCTCGACCGTGAGCCAGAGCGAGCCGGTCCAGACGCCCTGC
Source organism: Myxococcota bacterium (assembly GCA_035498875.1). Classification (GTDB taxonomy): domain Bacteria; phylum Myxococcota_A; class UBA9160; order SZUA-336; family SZUA-336; genus VGRW01. Next base: position 111,439 of record DATJZP010000067.1, on the reverse strand, counting down.
GCGCCGAGCGCCAGCGCCGCCGCGATCTGCGCGCCCGTGCCGATCCCGCCCGCCGCCAGCACCGGCAGCGGAGCGACGGCTTCGATCACTTGCGGCCAGAGCACGAGGCTCCCGATCTCGCCGGTGTGACCCCCGCCCTCGGTGCCCTGCGCGATCACGATGTCGACGCCGGCGTCGCGATGGCGGCGCGCCTGGTGCACGCGCCCGCACAGCGCGGCGACCAGCCGACCGCTCTGTTGCACCTGCGCGATCACGTCCTTGGGCGGCGTGCCGAGCGCGTTGGCGATGAGTCGCACCTTGTCGTGCGCGAGGGCGACCTCGATCTGCGGCGCCGCGGTGGCCTCGGTCCAACCCAGGAGCTCGCGCGCCCGGTTCTCGGGCGGAAGCTCGGGCACGCCGTGGTCGGCCAAGAGCTTGGCCGCGAACTCGCGGTGCATGAGCGGGATCTGCGCGCGCAGCATGTCTTCCAGCTTCGCTGGATCGATCTCGCCCATGCCCTCGTACTTCTGGGGAATCACCAGATCCACGCCGTAGGGCTTCGAGCCCACGTGCTCGTCGATCCACTTGCACTCGAGCTCGAGCTGCTCGGGCGAGAAGCCCACCGCGCCCAGCACGCCGAAGCCGCCGGCCTGCGACACGGCGGCGACCACGTCGCGGCAGTGGCTGAATGCGAAGATCGGAAACTCGATGCCCAGTCGATCGCAGAGCTCGGTACGCATGAAACCTCCGTCGATGCGGATTCTAACGCTAGGATTTAGAACATGTTCACTCTGCTGAGCCTGCTCTCGGCCGGCGCGTGGCTCTACCTGGTGTTCGCGCGCGGGCGGTTCTGGCTCGCCGACCAGCGGCTCGACGGGCGCGCCGCGGCGCCGGCCCAGTGGCCCGAGGTCGTGGCCGTGGTGCCGGCGCGCGACGAGGCCGAGCTGTTGCCGCTCTCGCTGCCCGGACTGCTCGGCCAGGACTATCCCGGCCGGCTGCGCGTGGTGCTGGTCGACGACGAGAGCTCGGACGGCACGAGCAAGGTCGCGGCGGACCTGGCGGCGAGTCACCCGAACGGCGCCCGGCTCGAGGTCGTGCGCACGCCCGAGCGACCACCCGGCTGGGTCGGGAAGATGTGGGCGCTCGAGACCGGCGTGAAGATCGGCGAGCGCGCGGACGGGCCGGCCTGGTGGTGGCTCAGCGACGCCGACGTCGCCCACGCGCCCGACACGCTGGCGCGGCTCGTCGCCAAGGGCGAGGCCGAGTCACTCGACCTGGTGTCGCTGATGGTGAAGCTCCACGCGGGCTCGGGCTGGAACGCGCTGCTCGTGCCCGCGTTCGTCTACTTCTTCCAGCAGCTCTACCCGTTTCCGCTCGTGAACGACCCGCGCTCGTCGGTGGCCGCGGCCGCGGGCGGCTGCGTGCTGGTGCGGCGCGGCGCGCTCGGGCGCGCGGGCGGTATCGAGTCATTGCGCGGCGAGGTGATCGACGACTGCGCGCTGGGCCGCGCGATCAAGCGCGGGGGCCGGATCTGGCTCGGCCTGGCCGAGCGCGAGGAGTCGGTGCGGCCCTACCGCGACGTGGCCGACGTCTGGAACATGGTCGCGCGCAGCGCCTACACCCAGCTCAGTCACTCCCCGCTCCAGCTCGCGGGCACGCTCGCGGGCCTCTCGATCCTGTATCTCGTGCCGGCGCTGGCCGTGCTGCGCTGGCTGCTCGGCGGTCACGCGGGCGCGGCGGCCGTCTTCGGCGGCGCGGCCTGGATGCTGCAGTCGGTCTCGTTCGTGCCGACGCTCGCGCTCTACCGCCGCCGACTGTGGCTCGCGCTGGCGCTGCCCGCCGCCGGGGTGCTGTACGGCGCGATGACCTTCGACTCCGCGCGCCGCACCTGGCGCAACGAGGGCGCCAGCTGGAAGGGCCGCTCCGGCGCGGGCGCCTGACTCACTGCCAGCCGCCGCCGATCGCGCGCACGAGCAGCACCGCGGCATCGAGCTTCTGCTCGTCGATCTGCGCGGCCTGCAGCTTCAGGTTCAAGTGACTCGTCTCGGCGATCACCACCTGCAGGTAGTCGGCGATGCCGCGGTCGTACTGCGCACGCGACACCGCGGCCGCCCGCCCCGACGACTCGACCGCATCGGCGAGCGCGTTGGCCTGCCGGTCGCGGAGCTGGATTCCGATCAGCGCGTCCTCCACGTCCTGGAAGGCCGCGAGCACCGATTGGCGGTAGCTCGCCACCTGCTCGGCATAGCGCGCCTCGGCGGCGGACAGATTCGCGCGCAGCCGGCCGCCCTCGAAGATCGGCGCCGAGACGCTCGGACCGATCTCCCACAGCCGGCTCTCCCACTTCACCAGGTCGCCGAAGCTCGCGCTCTCGAGCCCGGCCGCACCGGTGAGTCGCACCTGCGGGAAGAACAAGGCCTTGGCGACGCCGATCTCGGCGTTCGCCGCCACCAGGCTCTGCTCGGCCGAGGCGACGTCGGGCCGATTCTGGAGCAGCTCCGAGGGCACGCCCGCGGGAACCACGGGCGGCTGCAGGTCGAGCGGCTGCACCGGCACGCTGAAGTCCGACGCGGCGCGCCCGCACAGCACGGCGAGCGCGTGCTCGGCTTCGGCGCGCGCGCGAGAGACGTCGGCCTGCTGCGCGATCGTGCTGGCGAGCTGCGTCTGCGCCTGGGCCAGGTCGAGGTCACTCACCAGACCTGCGCGGTGGCGTGAGTCGACCACGCGCACCTGCTCCTCGAAGATGCCGCGGCTCTCGTCCAGGATCGCGGCCTGCGCGTCGAGCGAGCGGATCGCGAAGTAGGTGGTCGCCACGCTCACGGCGACCGTGAGCGACACGAACTGGTAGTCGTGCACCGTGGCCACTGCGGCGGCGGTCGACGACTCGAAGCTGCGGCGCACGCGGCCCCAGAAATCGATCTCGTACGACAGGTCGAACGGCACCTGGACGTCCTGAAAGTACGCCCCCGTCTTGGCCACGCCTGCGAAGGGCCGGTTGGGCGACTGACGCCCGACCGTGTACTGCGGATCGAGCGTCAGGGTCGGGAAGAAGTCCGCGCGCGCGATGCGCGCGGTCGCCCGCGCCTCGTCGACGCGCCCGATCGCGAGCTGCAGCGCCTGGTTCGCGTCCCGGGCCTGCTCCTCGAGCGCGGTCAGCGTGGGATCGCCGAACAGCTTCCACCATTCCGTGTCGACCGCCGCGCCGCTCGCGGCATTGGGGCCGTGATAGCCGGCGGGCACCTCGACCTCGGGCCGCTGGTAGTTCGGACCGACGGCGCAGCCCGCGAGCCACGCCGCGCCGGCCGCGAGCGCCCGGGTGACTCGCCGGCGGCGGGTCATATGCGCGGCGGGATCCCGTGCGGAATCGGCTGGTCGGGGGCCTTGGGCTGGACCGGCTCGACCTTGGTGCCGTCCGTGAGCGCCGCCGAGGGCGTGGTCACGATCTTCTCGTCGCCATTGATTCCCGACGAGATCTCGATCTCGTCGCCGAAGTCACGACCCAACAGCACCTTGCGCAGGCGCAGCGTGTTGTCGGCGTCGACGATCGCGAGCTGCGTGCCCGCGCCGTCGAAGATCACCGCGCTCGCCGGCACGCGCCAGCGCGGCCCAACCAGGTCGGCCTGGAAATCGACCTGGAGATACATGCCCGCCTTGAGCGCGCCCTCGGCGTTGGGGATGTCGACTTCCGTCAGCATGGTGCGCGTAGCGATATCGAGTGAGCCGGCGGTGCGCGCGACCGTGCCCGTGAACTCGCGGCCGGGCAGCGTGCGCGTGTGAATCTTCACCGGCTTGCCCACCACCAGATCGTCGACGAACGCCTGCGGAACATTGACGTACACGCGCAGCGTCGAGGTCTGCGCCAGCGCGAACAGGGGCGTGTTCGAGCCGCCGCCGGCGGTGATGAGCGCGCCCGTATCGACGTGGCGCTCGGTCACGATGCCGTCGAACGGCGCGACCACGCGCTCGAACCCCTGCTGCTCGGCCAGCCCGGCCACGGTGGCCTTCTCGGCCTTCACCGTGGCTTCCGCGGTGCGCACGGCGTTGCGGCGCTGGTCGAGGTCTTCCTTGGCGATCGCTCCGTCTTTGTCGGCCTCTTCGAAGCGGCGCAGGCTCGAGCGCGCGAACTCGAGGTCGGCCTCGGCCTTGCCCTGGTCGGCCTTCGCCTGTGCGAGCTGCTGGTCGAGCTCGGGCGCGCTGATCTGGGCGAGCAGCGCGCCCGCCTTCACCACGTCGCCGATGTCGACCAGCCGCTTGTCGAGATAGCCACTCACTCGCGCATAGAGCACGGCCTGCTGGAACGGCTGCGCCGAGCCCGGCAGGCTGAGCTGCGAGCTGGGTGCGGCCTTGGGCGGCGTGACCGCCACGCGCGGCAGCGCGCCCTCCGCGAGTCGCGCATCGCGCGCCAGCTCGATCCGCGCCAGCACGCGCGGCACGATCCCCGCCAGCAGCAGCAGGAGAAAGACCGCAGCGATGCCCAGCGCAGCCGGATTGGCGCGCGCCTGAGTCGCCGTCCGCCGGAAGAACGACTCGTTCTCGCGGTTCAGCGCGTCGCTCAATGGCCCTCCACCGGCTTCGGCGCGGCGCGCCGCAGCAGGCTGTAGGCCAGCGGAACGAAGAACAGCGTGTACGCGGTGGCCAGCGTGAGACCGCCGATCACGGCGCGACCGAGCGGCGCGTTCTGCTCACCGCCCTCGCCCAGCCCGAGTGACATGGGCAGCATGCCGATGATCATGGCCAGCGCCGTCATCAGCACCGGGCGCAGCCGCGTGCGGCCCGCAGACAGCGCCGCGGCGCGCGCGTCGAGCCCGCGCTGTCGCTCCTCGTTGGCGAAGGTGATCAACAGGATGCTGTTCGAGGTCGCCACGCCGATCGCCATGATCGAACCCATCAGCGACGGCACCGACAGCGTGGTGTTGGTGGCGAACAGGAACCACAGGATCCCCGCCAGCGCGCCGGGCAGCGCCATCAGGATGATGGCCGGATCGATCCAGGACTGGAAGTTCACGACCATCAGGAAATACACGAGCACGATCGCGAACGCGATCCCGAAGGCCAGGCCGGAGAAGGCCTCGTTCATGCTCTGCACCTGCCCGCGCATGGTGATGATGCTGGCCTTGGGGATCTTGGCGCGGTACTCGTCGACGATCCGGCTCACCCCATCGGCGACGCTGCCCAGATCGGTGCCCTGCACGTTCGCGAACACGTCGTACACGGGCTGCACGTTGTAGTGATTCAGGGCGACGGGCGTGATGGTGCGCGAGACCGTGGCGACGTTGCTGAGCAGGAGCGGTGTCTGGTCGCTGCCGGTGCTGACCGAAGTCACCGGCGTGGCCTGCAGCGCGCCGATGTTGCTCATGCGGTGCTGCGGGCTCTGGATCACCACCTGGTAGCTGACGCCGTTCTTCGGGTTCAGCCAGTAGTTGGTGCCGGTGGTGCCCGAGCCGGTGAGTGAGATCAACAGGCTCTGCGCCACGTCGCGCACGGACAGCCCGCTCTCGGCGGCGAGCGAGCGGTCGACGTCGAAGGCCAGGCGCGGGCCATCGAGCACCTGGTGCACGTGCACGTCGGCGGCGCCCGGCACCGTCCGGACCCGCTCGGCGATCTCCTGCGCGAAGGCGTAGTTGTGCGCCTGCTCGGCGTTCGGGCCGCTGATCTGCACGTCGATCGGCGCCGGCAGACCGAAGTTCAGGATCTGCCCGACCATGTCAGCCGGCTGCGCGAAGAAGATCAGCTCGGGGAACTCGCTCGGCAGCACCCGGCGCAGCTCCTTCAGATACTTCGCGGTCGGCGCGTGACCGGGCCGGAGCGACACCTGGATCTCGCCCTCGGCCGCGGACACGGAGGCGTTGTCGGTGAGCGCGAGATTGATGCCATTGGGCACGCCCAGGTTGTCGAGGATCACGCCCATCTCGTCCGGGGGGATCAGCTGGCGGATGCGGTCCTCGACGCGTTGGAAGTAGTGCTCGGTCTCCTCGAGCCGGGTGCCGGTGGGTCCGCGCACGTGGATGCGCAGGCTGCCCGCGTCGATGGTCGGGAAGAAGTCGCGGCCCACGAACGGCACGAGCACGAGCGAGGCCAGCGCGAAGGCGCCGAAGCCGAGCGCCCAGAAGCGTCGGTTCGCCAGCGCCGCCGAGAGCCCCCGCTCGTACGAGCGGCCGAGTCTCTCGAAAGCGTCGCCCACGCGCCGGTGCAGGCGCGCGGTGAGTCCATGCTCCTCGCCCTCCTTGCGCGCGTGCTCGCGCTCGAGCTCGGCCGGCAGGAGATACAGGACCATGGTGGGGATCAGGGTGCGCGACAGGAGATACGAGGCCAGCATCGCGAACACGACCGACATGGCGAGCGGCGAGAACAGCGAGCCCACCACGCCGCCGAGCGCGAAGACGGGCACGAACACGATGCAGATCGCGAGCGTGGAGACGAAGGCCGCGACCGCGATCTGCTGCGCGCCGTCGAGGATCGCCTGCCGGATCGGCTTGTGCTGGGCCAGGTTGCGGTGGATGTTCTCGATCTCGACGGTCGCGTCGTCGACCAGGATGCCGACCGCCAGCGCCATCCCGCCGAGCGTCATCACGTTCAGCGTCTGGTTCAGGACCTTGAGCACGATGATCGACGTGAGCACCGAGAGCGGGATCGAGGTGGCCACGATGATCGTGCTGCGCGGGCTGCCCAGGAACAAGAGGATCATGACCGCAGTGAGTCCTGCCGCGATCGCGCCCTCGCGCAGCACGTCGCCCACCGCCGCGCGCACGAACAGCGACTGATCGAACAGCGCGTCCACGGAGAGCTCGGGCGGCATGCCGGCCATGATCCGCGGCAAGAGCTCCTTCACGCCCTTCACCACGGCCAGCGTCGAGGCCCGGCCGCTCTTCAGCACCGAGATCATCACCGCGTGGTGACCGTCGCGTCGGATCATGCTGGTCTGCGGCGTGAAGCCGTCGTGCACGTGGGCCACGTCGCGCATCTTCACCACGGCGCCGTTCACCGCCTTCACCGGCAAGTCGTCCAGGTCGGTCAGCACCCGCGGGCTGCCGTTCAGCGCCACGTCGTACTCGCGCACGCCCATCTTCGCCGAGCCCGCGGGCAGGATCACGTTGCCCGAGTTCAGCGCGTCGGAGACGTCCTGCGGGGAGATGCCGCGCGCGTACAGCGCGTCGGGATCGAGGTCGGCCATGATCACACGCGACTTGCCGCCGTAGGCCGGGGGGATCGACGCGCCGTTCACGGTCACGAGCTGGGTGCGGATGAAGTTCGAGCCGAGGTCGTTGATCTCCTGGTCCGACAGCGTGTCACTCGAGAGACTCAGCTGCAGCACCGGCACGCTGGCCGCGTTGTATTGCAGGATCAGCGGCGGCGTAATGCCCGGCGGGAGCGGCCGGATCAGCGTGTTCGAGATCGCGTTGATCTGCGCCACTCCCGACTCGACCTTCGCGCCCGGCTGGAAGAACACCTTGATCACGGTGACCCCGCGCAGGGTCAGCGACTCGATGTGCTGGATGTCGTTGACCGTGGTCGTGGTGGCGCGCTCGACGATCGTGGTGATGCGGTTCTGCATCTCGTCGGGAGAGAGGCCGCCGTAGAACCAGACCGACGACACGACCGGGATGTCGATGTTGGGAAAGATGTCCGTCGGCATGGTCAGGATCGACAACGCGCCCAGCACCCCGATCAGCATCGCCATGACGACGAAGGTGTAGGTGCGGCGGAGCGCTAGACGGACGATCCACATTTCACGGCTCGGACGCTGGGTTTACGGGCAAGTTTCACCGCCTGGGCGAGCTTCTGACCGAGGCTCGACCTGGAGAGGTATCACATTCATCGGCGCCCCATCTCGTCGGACCCCGGACCGGCGAAAGCGGTTTACGCGAGCGGACGCGGCAGCGTGGCGCGAACGCCCGTGAGTGACTCGAAGCGGGCCAGGATGCCGCGCTGCACGCCGGGATCGGCCCACGGGCTCGGCTTCGAGGAACGGCCGCGGCCGGCGAGCTCGGCCGCCTGCTCCGCGCCCTCCTCGACCAGGAACTCCAGCATGCGCAGCGCCTCGAAATAGCGCAGCCGCGCCGGATCGAGGGGTCGCAGCGCGCGGTAGGCCGCGACGTAGCGGCGGACCAGCAGCGCGCGCGCGGCGCGCGCGACCGGCCTGAGCCAGGCTGGCACGCGAATCGGTCCGTGACTCATGAGTGCAATCGACGACCCCACGTCGTGCTCGGCGGGCGACAGGTGCACTCGCGGCCAGTCGATCAGGCCAGTCACTCGCGCTCCGTCCCAGAGCACGTTCAGCGGGTGGAAGTCGCCGTGGCAGATCGAAGCCGGCGACGGCTCGGGGAGCTTGCGGCCGAGCCAGTCGGCCGCGCCCCGCAGGCCGTCGAGCCCGAGTGACTCGACCGTCCGGGCGCAGTCGCAGAGCGACGCTTCCGCACTGCGCGCGGCCGGATCGAAGCCCGCGCGGGCGAGCGCGCGCGAAAGCGCCGCCGAGTCCAGCGTGTGGAGCCGCGCCTGGATTCCCGCCAGCAACCCGGGCACGCGCAGCGCCGCCGTGCCGAAGACGGCGCGCAGCAACGGCTCGCCGGGCAGTCGCTCCATCACCATGAAGGCGCCGCCCAGGAGACCCGGGTCCTCCTCGACCAGGAAGACGCGCGGCGCGGGCAGGCCCAGCTCCGCGACGCAGCGCTGCACCGTGGTCTCGAAGCGCGCCAGCGTGCCCGGCGTCTCGACCCGGAACAGGCGCAGGATCAGCGAGTCACTCCAGCCGTCCGGCGCCCCGGCCAGGCGGAAGGCGAAGATCGCGGTGTCGTAGCCGCCGGCGATCGCCTGTGGCGGCTCGCGCAGCTCGAGCGCCGGCCGGTCGAGCGCCTTTCGCAGCGCGGCCAGCAGTGCTTCGGGCTCGAGGGCGATGCCCTACCGACCCTTGAACACCGGCATGCGTTTCTCGACGAACGCCTTGGCGGCCTCGCGGTGATCCTCGGTGAGTCCCGCGTGAACGTGGTGCGTGGCCTCGAGGTCGAGACACTCCTCCACGCTCGCGCCCTGGGCGGCGCGGTTCAAGTTCTCCTTCATGTAGCGGTAGGCCACGGTGGCGCCCGAGGCGAGGCGCTGCGCCAGCGCCCGGGTCTCGGCTTCGAGCGCGGCATCGGGCACCACGCGGTTCACGAGCCCGAGCCGCTCGGCTTCCTTCGCGTCGAGGCGGTCGGACAGGTAATACAGCTCGCGCGCCTTGCCCGAGCCGACCATATGAGTCAGGAAGTAGCTTCCACCATAGTCGCCGCTGAAGCCGACCTTGGCGAACGCGGTGGTGAGCAGCGCGCTCTCGGCCGCGATCCGCAGGTCGCAGGCGAGCGCGAGCGAGAGACCCGCGCCGGCGGCCGGGCCCGGCAGCGAGGCGATCACGGGCTTGGGCATGCGGTACAGCCGTCCCGCCGTCTCGCGCTGCGAGAGGCGCTGCCGGTGGATGCGCTCGTCCAGCGTGACTCCCGGCCCGCCGCGGCTCGAGCCCTCGGCCATGCCCTTCACGTCGCCGCCCGAGCAGAAGGCGCCGCCGGCGCCGGTGAGCACCAGGCAGCGTACGTCGGACGCGGTCTCGGCCTCGCGCAACGCTTGCGCCATGCCCCGGAACATCTCGTCGGACAAGGCGTTTCGGCGCTCGGGCCGATTCATGACCAGAGTCGCGACGCCGTCCTCGACCCGGGCCAGCAGCGTCTCGGTCCCGGTCTCGATCGCGCGCCCGCTCATGCGCTGAGCTCGCTCGCCTTCGCGAGCTCGGCGGGCGTGAGCTTCCATTCGCCCGCGCGCACGTTCTGCTCGACCTGCTCGGGCCGGGTCGCGCCGGCGATCACGCTGGGCACGTGCGCCTGACTGGCGAGCCAGCCGATCGCCAGATCGAGCAGCGAGTGACCCGCGTCCGCGGCGAAGCTCGCGAGCTTCTCGACCTTGTCGAAGTTCTTGTCGGTGAGCGCGCCCTTGAAGCGCGGCACCGAGAGCCGCGTGCCCTCGGGCGGCGCCTCGCCGCGCCGGTATTTCCCGGTGAGCAGCCCGCTCGCCAGCGGGAAGTACGGCAGGATGCCCAGCCCGTAGGCGCTGCACGCCGGCACCAGCTCCTTCTCGACGCCGCGCTCCAGCAGGTTGTAGAAGTTCTGCGCCGAGACGAAGGCCGTCAGGTGGGCGTTGCGCGCGGTGAAGGCCGCCTCGACCACCTGCCAGCCGGCGAAGTTCGAGCAGCCGAGATAGCGGACCTTGCCCTGGCGCACGAGATCGTCGAGCGCGCGCAGTGTCTCCTCGATCGGCGTCGACGCGTCGGGGAAGTGGATCTGGTACAGGTCGATGTAGTCGGTCGCGAGCCGGCGCAGGCTGTTCTCGCAGGCTTGCATGATCCAGCGGCGCGAGCCGCCGCGGCGGTAGCCCTCGCCCATGGGCATGCCGAACTTGGTCGCGACGATCACCTCGTTGCGCCGGCCCTCGAGCGCCTTGCCCAGATACTCCTCCGAGACACCCTGCCCGCCGTAGACGTCGGCGGTGTCGAACAGAGTGACTCCCAGGTCGAGCGCCTTGCCGACCACCGAGCGTGTCTGCGCGAGATCGCAGCGCATGCCGAAGTTGTTGCAGCCTAGACCGACGACCGAGACGCGGAGACCGGAGCGACCGAGGGGTTTCTGTTCCATGGGCGCCCATGCTCCGGCCGAGCGCCGAGGGCTGTCAAGCCAGTCTGTGGAAGGTGGTCGGCAGACCGTCGCGCGGCTTCGAGATCGGCGCCTGCTGGACCGGCATCTGGTAGCCCTCGGGCACGCTCCAGCGGTAGCGCAAGAGCAGCTGGTGCATGACCAGCCGCACCTGCGACTCGGCGAAGCGCAGCCCCAGACACATGTGCGGGCCGCCGCCGAACGGGACCCAGGAGTGAGTGTGGCGCTCCTGCTCGGCCCGGCCCGGCGCGAAGCGCGCGGGATCCCAGCGGAACGGCTCGCTCCACCACTCGCTCATGTGATGGGTATGGATCGGCGAGACCACCACCATGCAGCCGGCCGGGATCTGGAAGTCCTCGAACGCGAAGTCCTGCGTGTTGACGCGCGGGATCACCGGCAGCGGCGGATAGCGCCGCAGCGTCTCGTGCAGCGCCCAGCCCAGCGACTCGAGCTGGCCCAGCTCTTCGAGGCCCGGCTCGTCCTTGCCGAGCGCGTGTGACTCGTCGCGCAGCCGCTCCTGCCACTCGGGATGCTTGGCCAGCTCGTAGGTCAGCGACGTGAGCGTGCTGGTGGTGGTGTCGTGCGCCGCCATCATCAGGAACACCATGTGGTCGAGCACCTCGGCGTCGGCGAGCGCCTCGCCCTCCGGGGTGCGCGCGCGGCACAGCCGGCCGAACATGTCGGGGCCAGCATCGCCGTGCTTCTTCTCGAGCATGCCGCCGAGCAGGTCGAGCATGTACTGGCGCCCGCGCAGCCCGCGCTGGAACTCGCGCCCGATCCACGGCAGGCGGATGCGCGACATCGAGGCCGCCACCATGTTTTCGAACGCCGTGTTCATGGGTCGGGTGGCGGGCCCCAGGTCCATGCCCACGAAGATGCTGGCGGCGAGCGCCAGCGTGAGCTCCTTGTAGGCGCGGAACGCGAGCACCGGCTCGCCCGAGCTCGGCAGTGACTCGAGCCCGCGCGCCACGATCGGGTGCATGCGCTCCACGTACTCGCGCAGCGCCGGCCGCGTGAAGGCCTCGTGCATGATCTTGCGGTGGTGCTTGTGGTCCGCGCCGTCGCGCAGCAGCAGACCGTTGGTGAAGATCCGGCCCATGATCTGATCCCAGGGACGCTTGGCGCTGAAGATCTGGTCGCGATCCATCAGCACCAGCCGGTTGGCGTCGGGGCCGAACAGGTTGATCAGCTTGAACGGGCCCGAGAGCTGCAGCACCACCGAGCCGTGTGAGTCGTACTGGTCGCGCAGGCCCGAGAGCATGTCGACGCGCCCGCCGCCGCTCGCCAGCAGCTGGCGCATGCCGTTCAGGAAGCCGAGCCGCGGAACGTCCTTCAACGTCTTCAAGAGTCACTCCCCGAAGGTAGTATATCCGGACACAGCCGGTTGATGCGCTCGATCAGCTCGTGCCGGTCCACGGGCTTGGTCGCGAAATCGTCACAGCCCGCCGCCAGGCAGCTCTCGCGTGTCCCCGGCACCGCATGGGCGGTGAGCGCGAGGATCGGGCGCGTGAAGCCGCTGCGCCGCAGCTCGGCGGTGGCGGCGTAGCCGTCCATTTCGGGCATCTGCATGTCCATCAGCACCACGTCGAACGGCCGGCCGGCGCGCTCGGCCTCGCGCACGCAGGCCAGCGCGCGGCGGCCATCGCTGGCCGTCACCACGTCGGCGCCCGCGCGCCCCAGCACGTGCGAGATCAGCCGCAGATTGTCCGGCCCGTCGTCCACCACCAGCACGTGCGCGCGCAACGTGGGCCGCGAATGGGCGGGTGTCTCGAAGCGCGCGGGCGACCAGGCCGGCGCGCTCGCGGGGCGGATCGGCACCAGCACCCGGAACAGGCTGCCGTGGCCGAGCTCGCTCTCGACCTCGATCCGGCCCCCGAGCAGCTCGGTGAGTCGCTTGCACATCGCCAGGCCCAGGCCGATGCGCTCCGACGCGTCGGCGCACGCCGCGCGCCGCAGTCCGGGCTGGAACAGCGAGGCCAGCTTCTCGGGCGGAATCCCGAAGCCGGTGTCTCGCACGCGCAGGTCGAGCTGCGGGCCCTGGCCCTCGTCGCTGACGCCGAGCGACACCTGCACCCCACCCTGCGCCGTGAACGCGAGCGCGTTCTCGAGCAGGTGCACCGCGATCTGGCGCAGCCGCGCCGGGTCACTCTGCACCACACCGGGGACGGCCGCCTCCAGCTCGAACGACAGCTCGAGCCCGAGCTCCAGCGCGCGCGGCCGCAGTGGCTCGAGCACCGACGAGATCAGCTCGCCCGGCGAGAACGCGATCTGCTCGAGCTCGAGCTTGCCCGCCTCGATCTTCGACAGGTCGAGCAGATCGTTGATCGTCTCGAGCAGCTCGCGCCCGCTGCGCTGGATCGTGGCCAGCGCATCGATCTGTCGGGCCGGGAAGCCGCGCTCTGCCCACTCGTCGCGCAATACGTCGGCGAAGCCCAGGATCGCGGTCATGGGCGTGCGGATCTCGTGAGTCAGGATCGCGAGGAAGTCACTCTTGGCGGCGCTCGCGCGGTCGGCGTCGTCGCGCGCGCGCTCGAGCTCGGCGTTGGCGGCCTCGAGCGTGTGCAGGGCGGCGTCCTTGGTGCGCTCGTAGACGAGCCCCGCCAGCATGATCAGCGTGGTGAGGGAGCCGATGCTCGCGAACCAGTACAGGGGCCGCCACTGCGGCAGGATGCGGTTCTCGAAGTGCAGTCCGTGGCGGTCGAGCCAGACCGTGGCCACCGCTTCGGCCAGCACCATCACCGCCCAGAAGGCGGCCCAGCGCCGGCCCACCAGCGCGATCGCCGTCATCGGGATCAGCACGTTCCAGAAGCTGGGCGGCGAGACCGCGCCGCCCGCGTAGTAAGTCACGATTCCGAACAGCGCGAACGCGTAGGCGAGCATGAAGTTGCCGGCCAGCGCGGTCGGGCCGGCGAAGCGCTGGGTGACCGAGACCAGCACGCAGACCGGCGCGGCGAGCAGCACCAGCGGCAGGATCCGCACCGCCACCTCGCGCGGAAACGACTCCCAGCCCATCCAGGCCAGGAATGGCACGAACAGCGCCGGCGCGAGCGAGAAGCCCGCCACCACGAAGGCCGTGCGCAGCGCGACCGGATCGCCGCGCAGGTGCGGCGAGACGAACGCGGCCTCGGCGCGCGCAAGCCAGCGGGACAGACTGCCCGAGTCATGCCTCACCGGAGTGACTCCCCTCGACCGGCGCGCCCGGCAGCTCGACCCAGAAGGTGCTGCCGGCGCCCGGCCGGCTGTGCGCGCCGATCTCGCCCCCGAGCAGCTCGACCAGGTGCTTGCAGATCGAGAGCCCGAGCCCGGTGCCGCCGTAGCGGCGCGCGGTCGAGGCGTCGGCCTGGGCGAACGGCTGGAACAGTCGCGCCATCTGCTCCTCGGTGATGCCGATCCCGCTGTCGACGACCTCGAAGCGGACGCGCGGCCCGGGCGCGTCGGCGCCGCCGGTGACTCGCAGCACGACCCGGCCCCGGTCGGTGAACTTCAGTGCGTTCCCGATCAGATTGACCAGCACCTGGCGCAGGCGCCGCGGGTCGGTCTCGAACTTCGTGGGCAACGGCGGCTCGCACTCGACCGCGAGCGACAGGCGCTTGGCCTCGGCGCGGATGCTCATCAGCGAGACCACCTCGGAGACCAGCGCCACCGGCGCGACCGGCACCCGCTCCACGTCGAAAGTGCCCGCGGCGATCTTCGAGAAGTCGAGGATGTCGTTGATGATGTCGAGCAGGTGCTCGCCGTTGCGGCGGATCGTGAGCAGCGTGGCGGCGTAGCTCTTGGCGATCGCCCCCGAGTCGCTCTCGCGCAGCAGCAGCTCGGCGTAGCCCAGGATCGCGGTCAGCGGCGTGCGGATCTCGTGACTCACGTTCGCCAGGAAGTCGCTCTTGCTGCGGTTCGCCGCCTCGGCCGCGTCGCGCGCGCGCTCCAGCGCCGCGTTCGCGCCGAGCAACGTGCGCAGCGTCTCGTGCTTGGCGCGCTCGTAGATCAGCACGAACACCAGACACAACACGCTGATGCTCGAGATGCTGCTGACCCAGAGCGGCATGCGCCGGTCTGGCGGCAGGCGGTTCACGAACTCCACACCCTGCAGCTGCAGCCAGTACACCGCCGCGTACTCGGCGAGACAGAGCCCGAGCCAGGGCAGTGCCAGCCGGGTGCCGCCGGTCAGCATCGCGACCAGCGGCAGCATCACGCTCCAGTAGATCGACGACGAGAGCGGGCCCCCGAACAGCACCGCGAGCGCCGCGAACTCGAGGAAGGCGTAGCCGAGCAACACGTTCGCGGCGAGAGACACCTTGCCGGTCTGGCGCAGCGTCAGCAGCGCCGCGAGCGCGGCGAGGTTCGTGCCCAGCACGATCGCGGTGGCGAGCAGCCCGACCTGGCCGCCGAGCGTCTCCCAGTAGTTCCAGGCGAACACCAGCGACATCGGCGCGGGCACCAGGCAGGAGTAGACCGTGGTGCGCGCGCGCCGGTAGGTATCGGGGTCGAGCCGCTGCCGGGGCGGGATGAACACGTGCGCCAGGCGCAGCCAGAGTGCGGCCAGCCTGGCCACGGGTGACTCCATCGGCTCGCGTCGAGTCATGCCGCGAGCGAGGCTCCTACTTGTCGAAAGCCAGGGCTGGGAGGGCCGGCATCGGGGGTGATTCCTTCCAGCTTTCCGATCGGTTGGCGGAAAGATGCTCTGAAGCCGGCGCGCCATGGAGTTGCCGGCTCGTGAGCCCGCGAGCGCCTGGCGGGAACGGACGCAGGAGTTACCGCGAGAGATCGTTTGCCGCAGCCAGGTGGCCGTCGCGCAGAGTCACGATCGGGCAGTAGCTCTGGGGGTCCGACCGCACCCAGCAGGCGCCCGCGCGCCGCTCCTCGCCGCCGGCGAAGCGGTACTGCCAGAGGGTGGTGCGGAGATAGCGCGGCGGGTCGCCTGGAAACGGGTTCCGCGCGAACAGCGCCGTCACGGGCCGGCTGCCCTCGAGAACGCGCTGCAGGAAGCGCTGGAACCAGAGCTCGTCCTGGCAGCTGCCGAGCGCCGCGAACCACATCTGCCAGTCGACGCGCGGCATGTGCGGCCCGGCAAAGCGCGGCGCGCGCTCGAGGTCGCCGGGCTTCCAGCGAAACTGGTAAGGGCGCCAATCGGCGCCGTCGGCGCTGCCCTCGATCACGATCTCGGGCCGCTCCGTCGTCATGACCGCGAACAGCCCGTAGGAGTTCACGCTGCGCAGCGTCGAGAGCAGGTCGCAAAAGCTCCGCAGCGCGCCGGGGAAGCGCGCGGGCGGAGTGAGTCGCTGGCACGCCACCAACAGGCTCGAGGCCGCCACGAGCCCCGCGGCGACCCGGCGCGGCACGCGCAGGCGGTCGCGAGTCACAGGCTCGGGGCGCGCCAGGAACCGGAGCCGAGCCAGGTCGGAGTCGTCCAGCAGGCAGGCGCACAGCACCAGCGTCAGCAGATTGAAGAAGCCGTAGTTGCCGGTCGCGGCGATCAGTCCCTGCAGCCCGGCCAGGAGCGCCGCGCTCGCGAGCCGGAGCCGGCGCGGCCCGAGCATGCCCCAGGGGGCCCCGAGCTCGATCGCCAGCGTCAGGAAGGTCGAGAGCTTCTGGACCGGGACCGGCAGCGCCGCCGCGGCCACGCTCGTCGGCGAGGGCAGCGGCTGACTCCAGTAGTGATAGGTGAGCGCCGTGAGATCGCGCCAGGTCGAGTCACCCGAGGCGAGCTTCACCGCGCCCGACAGGAACATCAGCTTGAGCAGCAGCGCGCGCGCCAGCCAGACCCCGAGCCGCGGCTCGGCCGACGCGGCGAACAGGCCGACCATCCCCGCCTCGAGCAGCAGCAAGTCCCACTGAAAGGCGAGAAACACGCTGCCGACGGAGACGAACGACAGATAGCTGGCCCAGGCCGTGAGCGCGGCCCACAGCGACAGCCGCCCCGCGATCAGCGCGACCGCCGCCCCGAGCCCCAGCGCGCACAGGCCGTGGAGCGCCCACTCACTCGCGCCGGTGAGCCAGAACAGGCTGGGGAAGCCGAGCGGCGCCTCTGCCCCGAGCTGCTCCTGCGCCGCGACCAGCCAGCGGCCGACCGGCGAGATGCCCGCCGGCCCGTACAGCGCGTCGACCTGCACCCAGAGTGACAGGAACGCGCAGGCGTACACCACTCCGAGACCGCGCAGGAACGCCGCCGCCACCAAGCTCACGACCCACAATCTACGCCGCCGTGGTACAAAGGCGCGCGCGCTCGCAAACGTTTACTGAAGAGCCGAGGAGAATTTTCATGGAGCTGCGGAAAGTCGTCCTGGTGGATGGTGTGCGTTCGCCCTTCGCGCGCGGAGGTCGCGGGAAGCTCGTCGCCACGCGCCTGGACGAAGCCGGAGCCCAGGTGGTGCGCGCGCTGCTCGCGCGCAACCCCAAGGTGAAGCCGGCGATGGTCGAAGACGTCGGGCTCGGGAACGTGGCGGGCTCGGGTGAGTTCGTCGGCCTGGGCATGGTCGCGCGGCTGGCGGGCCTGCCGATGGAGGCATGCAACTTCGTGACCAACCGCCAGTGCGGCTCCAGCATGGAGACACTGCACCGGGTGGCCACCTCGATCATGGTCGGCGCCACCGACTGCGGGCTCGCGCTCGGGATCGAGCGCATGGGCCGCCAGCTCATGGGCGGCGGGCCGCGCGCCACGCCGACCCGCATCACCAAGCTGAACCCGCGCCTGTTCAAGCTCACGCCCGAGCAGCGCAACATGGCGCCCGATCACGACCAGACCTTCTCGGTGAAGTTCCCCGACTACATCCTCGACGCGCCGCCGCTCATGTCGATGACTCAGACCGCGCAGAACGTGGCCGAGTGCTACGGACTGTCGCGCGCCGAGCTCGACGCGTTCTCGGCCGAAAGTCATCGCAAGTGCGCGCGCGCCTACGAGGCGGGCTTCTACAAGGACGAGCTGGTGCCGCTCGAGGTCGAGGAGCCGGTGTTCGACGCCGAGGGCAACTGGGTCGAGGCCGAGACCGGCAAGACCGTGCTCTTCGACAAGGACGAGTGTCTGCGCGCCGACACCACGGCCGACAAGCTCGCCGGGCTCCAGCCGGTGAAGGGGATCGTGAGCTACGGCAAGCAGGAGATCGTGATCACCGCCGGCAACTCGTGTCCCACCAACGACGGGATCTCGGTGGCGCTGCTGATGAGCGAGGAAAGGGCGCGCGAGCTGCGGCTCGAGCCGTTGGCGCGGATCGTGGGTCTGGGCGTCGGCGGCGTGAAGCCGCAGGTGATGGGGCTGGGCCCGATCCCTTCGACCCGGAAGGCGCTGCGCCACGCGGGCATCGGCGCCGACCGGATCGACCGGGTCGAGTTCAACGAGGCCTTCGCCGCGCAGGTGATCCCGTCGCTGCGCGATCTCGGCATCCCCGCCGAGCGCGCCAACGTGAACGGCGGCTCGATCGCGATCGGTCATCCGCTCGGCGCGACCGGCGCCCGGCTGGTCACGACGGTCGCGCGCGAGTTGCGCAAGAGCGGCGGCCGCTACGGCCTGGCCACTCAGTGCATCGGCGCCGGGATGGGCATCTCGACGATCCTCGAGCGCATCTAGAGCGTCTTCGAAGCCTCGCGCACGACGAAGCCGAAGAGCGAGAGCTGGCGGCGGTCGGGCGTGGTGTCGTCGGCGAACGCCAGGAAGCGGCGGTGGCGGTAGGTCATCTCGCCCGCCGCGTTGCTGGTCTCCTTGCGCTTGTACACCGGCCACAGGATCGAGAGCCGGCGCGTCAGGTCGCCGTTGCTCGCGGTCTCGCGCGAGCTTCCGATGAACGGAACCATCGCCCAGGAGTCTCTCGTCGGCGAGCGGTCGCGCAGATAGCCGGCCAGCCAGAACGTGGACGAGTCCTTGGTGTGCGTGTCCCAGAACAGCGGCGGCACGACCACGCCCCGGTTCTCGGAGCCGCCCCAGGTGTAGAGCAGCGGAGTCAGCGATCCGCTCCACTCGCCGTTCGCGCGCCTGGTGTAGTCGCCGAGGAAGCCGGCGAAGTAGTGCGACTCAGCGGCGGTCTTGTGCCAGCCGAAAGCGCGCACGCCGGTCACCAGCCAGTCGTCGTCCGGCGTGTGGGTGTGCACGAACAGCGGCGGTACGATCTGGAACTGGTGCGCCTTGAACACGGCCGGCGGCACGAGCAGCCAGGTCTCGTCGTCGTCGTGGTACGCGAGCGGGAAGATCCAGTACTTGCCGGGGTCACTCGAATACCAGAACGGTGCCAGCCGCGTGAGCCGGCCGTCGCGCATCTTGAGCAGCGGCCACAGCACGTGCTGCTCGTGCCCCTGGTCGGTGCGGTAGTACGCGGGAAACACCATCAGGAAATCGCCCTCGTGCACGTAGAACGGATACAGCACCGTGGTGGTGTCCCGGTCGTGCTCGTAGAGCGGCCAGAGATCGACGTCGGCGCGCGCCGCGGGCGCGGCGGCGAGACACGACAGTGCGAAGGCAGTTGCGCAGGCGAAGCGGCGAAGCTGTGTCACGAGTCACAACCCTCCTCTCACCGGAATGCGGTGAGTCGCGAATCCGACTCGTGACTCGCACGAGTTATTCGAGATTTCTCATCTTCGGCGCAAGTCCGCGCCCTTGCTGCGGAACCTGGAAACGCGCGCCGGCCGTGTGATAGGGTTCCGGCCATGAGCACACCCGAAGTCGGCGATCGCGCACCGGATTTCTCGCTTGCCTCGAACCGCGGCCCGCTCCAGCTCTCCGCGCTGTTGCGGAAGGGACCCGTGCTGCTGGTGTTCTACCCGGGCGACGACACGCCGGTGTGCACCAAGCAGCTCTGTAACTACCGCGACAACCTGGGCGTGTTCGACAAGCTCGGGATCCAGGTGGTGGCGCTGAATCCGCAGAGCGAGGAGTCGCACGGCAAGTTCGCCGACAAGCACCGCCTGCCCTTCCCGGTGGCGGCGGACGCCGGCGGCACGGTGACTCGCGCGTACGGCGCGCGCGGCCTGCTCGGCATGACCAAACGCGCGCTCGTGCTGGTGGGGCGCGACGGCAAGATCGCCTGGCGGAAGACCGACTTCCCGATCTTCTACGAGACCGCGGACGACGTGCGCAGCGCGGTCGAGCGCTTGTCGCTGTAGAGCGCGACGCGCGCGGCGTTCGCGCGCTCGAGGTCGAGCACCAAGAGCCCGTCGAGTGAGTCGCCGAAGGCGCGGTCGACGTGCCAGGCGGCGAACTTGCCGCCGAGCTCGAGGTAGCGCTTCACCAGCATGGGCAGGGGCGACCCGTCCGGCTCGAGCTCGCTGACTCGGGCGGACAGAGCACGTGGGTCGGCGAGCGCCGCGGCCTCGGCGTAGTCGCCGGGCTCGAGCGCAAATGGCTCGCGCGCCCTCACCAGCCCCGAGGTCTCCTCGTGCCGGTGGTGCGCGAGCAGCGCGGCCGCGATCAGACCCCGCGAGCGCCGCGAATAGCTCGCCGACACACTGACGGCGCCGAACAGGCAGCGCGCGCCTTGAAGGTGCAGTGCCCGCGCGATCCCCTGCCAGAGCAGGGCGAGCACGCGCGAGCACCGCTGGAATTCGGGAGTCACGAACGCGCGGCCCAGCTCCAGGCTCGGGCCGAGCTGGTCCAGGAACTCGCGCTCGTAGTCGAACAGCGTGTTCGTGTACAGGCTGCGCGGCAGGTCGCGCTGCGGCAGCCGGTGCGGCGCCGCGATCCGGTACGCGCCCGCCACCTGGCCGCGCGCGGCGTCCCACACGAACAGGTGCAGGTAGTGACCGTCGAAGCGGTCGAGATCGAGCTCCGAGCCCGTGCCCTCGCCGATCGCGCGGAACGTGCGCTCGCGCAGCCGCCCGATCTCGTCCAGCAGCGCCGGTATCTGGCGGGCCTCGGCCAGATACACGCGCAGCTTCGAGGTCTCTACCAACAGCGCGCTGGGCGGGAGATTCTCGACCTCGGCGGTGAGCTGCCTCGTCCTACACGAACTTGCGTCACACCGAAATGCGTCGTTTCTCATCGTGTGAGACGTTCGGCAACGTCCGTGACGAAGCGCGGTCGCCCATGCGAAGAAACGGCGAGCATCCGGTTCGTATCTCGTTCGTCACTCTCCCGTAACACGCGAAACCGAGCCTGTATTGCGAAGGGAGAGACTCGACGATGAAGAAGAACTCGGATGTCCGCTCCTATCTGCGCCTGGCGCGCATGGCCGCGATCACGACCCGCGCGCTCGCCGAGCTGAAGCTCGCCCACGCCCGCAGCGGCGGCTGCCCGCACGAGGCCGCGCGCCACGGCCACGCCTGGGCGCGGCGCCTCTGCGGGTCACTGGGGCTCGAGATCAGCGTGCGCGGCGCACCGCCCCCGGGTCCGCACCTGTTGCTCGGGAATCACCGGTCGTACATCGACATTCTCGCCGTGCTGGGCGTACGGCCCTGTGGCTTCCTGGCCAAGATGGAGATCGCGAGCTGGCCGGTGTTCGGCAGCGCGGCCTCCCTACACCCGACGGTGTTCGTCACGCGCGAGGACCGCGACAGCCGCAAGAAGGCGCGCGAGGGCGCGCTCGCGCTCTTGCAGAAGGGGCTCGCGTTCGCGGCCTTCCCCGAGGGCACCACCTGCCGCGGGCCCGGCATCCTGCCGTTCTTCCCGGGACTGTTCCAGCTCGCCGAGCAGTACGACTTCCCGGTCGTGCCGTTCGCGATCGAGTACGAGGATCGGCGCGACGCCTGGATCGACGACGACCCATTCGTGGGTCACTTCCTGCAGACCTTCCGCCGGCCGCAGATCCGGCTGCAGCTCGCGTTCGGGCCCACGCTCCGGCGCCGGCCGGCCGACGAGCTGCAGCGAACGGCTTCGGAGTGGATCCGCGGCGAGGTGCGCACGATGGCGCGCGCCATGGCGACGCGCTGAGCGGCTAGACTCCACCCATGGGGTGGAGTCCGCTCCTGGAGCAGAGCGCGCTCGAGCTGGCGGCGCAGATCCGCGCGCGCGCGATCTCGTCGCTCGAGCTCACGCGGCTCTATCTCGAGCGGATCGAGACACTGAATCCGCGGCTGCACGCCTTCGTGCGCGTGCACCGGCGCCGCGCGCTGGCCCAGGCGCGGCGCAAGGACGCCGAGGCGGCGCGGGGCGCGGGCACGCTGCCCCCGTTCCACGGCGTGCCGACCGCGATCAAGGACCTGAACTTCGTGCGCGGCTCGGTGTCTCGCTTCGGCTCGCGCGGGGTGTGGATCCCGGCGCCGTTCGACTGTCACTCCACCGCCTCGATCCGCGCGGGCGGCTTCGTGATCTTGGGCAAGACCGCGACCTCGGAGCTGGGCGCGATGCCGGTCACCGAGCCCGACATCCACCCGCCCACGCGCAACCCCTGGGATCTCACGCGCAGCTCGGGCGGCTCGAGCGGCGGCGCTGGCGCGGCCGTGGCCGCGGCCATGCTGCCGATCGCGCACGGCTCGGACGGCGCGGGCTCGGTGCGCATCCCGGCTTCGCTGTGTCAGCTCTACGGCTTCAAGGCGAGCCGCGGCCGGGTCGCGAACGCCTACGGGTTGAAGGATCCCGACATCCTCTACAGCTGCGGGCCGCTCGCGCGCAGCGTGGAGGACGCGGCCGCGATGCTGGACGTGCTGGCGCGCACCGACGAGTTCCGCCGCGCGCTGCGCGAGAGCCCGCGCCGGCTGCGCATCGGCGTCTTGACTCATTCGCACCTGGCGCCCACCCACCCCGAGATCGCCGAGGGCGTGCGCCGGATCGCAAAGCAGCTCGAGTCGCTGGGGCACGCGCTCGACGAGCTGCGCGCGCCCGAGGGCACGGTCGACGAGTTCCTGCCCGTGTACCAGCGCCAGCTCCGGCTCGCCCCGGCCATGCTGCCCTGGCGGCTGCAGTCCGTGCCGCGCTGGCTGCGCGAGGCCGGAAAGCAGGTCAGTGCCGAGAGCGCGCGCTCGATCCAGCGCGGCCTGGCGAAGCGCGTGCTCGATTCGACCGCGCAGTTCGACCTGTGTCTCACTCCGACCGTGCCGATCGAGACACCGCAGGTCGGGGCTTACGACGGCCTGCCCGCGCCCGAAGCCTTCGCGCGCGCCGCGCTGCTCGGCGTGTATACCGCCACCAGCAACATCAGCGGCGCGCCGTCGGCCAGCCTGCCGATGGGCCGCATGGCCGGGCGCTGGCCGATGGGCGCGCACCTGATCGGGCGCCCGGGCGAGGACGCGCTCGTCCTGCAGGTGTCTCGGCAGCTCGAAGAGGTGCTGCCGTGGCGCCATGACTGGGCGCCGGAAGCTCTCCGCGCCTGACTAGCGCTTCGGATGCGCCAGCTGGGTGCGGCGCTCGAGCCAGTCGCGCCGCTTCTCGAGCGGCAGCGCCACGTACTCGCGCATCGTGCGCAAGCCCTGGTCCGAGAACATGGTGTTCATGAACGACTCACTCTCGATCGTGAGGCCCGCGTCGAGTGACACGTCGCTGCCGCGATAGACGCAGCGCTTGATCTCGGCCAGCGCGATCGGCGAGAGCTCCGCCAGGCCGCCGGCCAGCGACCGCGCGCGCGCCAGCGCGTCGGGCGCCACCTCGTGCACGAGCCCGAGCTGCAGCGCCTCTTCCGGCCGGCAGATGCGCCCGCGCAAGATGAAATCGATCGCGCGACTGGCGCCGAGCAGGCGCGACAGCCGCTGCGTGCCGCTGCCGCCCGGCAGGATGCCGAGCGTGGCCTCCGGCAGCCCGATCCGGTGGTCACCCGACGCGGCGATCCGGATGTCGCACGAGAGCGAGAGCTCGAAGCCGCCGCCCATGGTGTCGCCGTTCATCGCCACGATCACGGGCTTGGGCAGGTCGCGCAGCGAGCGCAGCAGCTCGTGGTAGCCGTGGTTCAAGCCCAGCCCGAGCGCGCGCATCGTGCCGTGGTCGGCCGAGAGCGCCGCGAGCTCCTCGACGCTGTAGTGAGTGATGAACTTCCCGGTCATGCCGCCGGTCAGCACGACCGCGCGCACGGCCGGATCGGACCAAGTGGGAATCAGTGCGCCGAGCTCCTGGGTGCCCTGCGCGCAGAAGTAGTTCATGGGCGGGTTGGTGTAGGTCGCGACGACCACGCCACTTTGATCCCGCTCCGCCTTCCACAGCGTCATCTCGCTCCTCCGTATCTGCGCGCGCTCCCGGTCTCGGGCAGGAACGCGAACGCCAACGCCGACAGCGCGTAGCAGCCGGCCCAGAACAGGAAGGCGGCGCTCGGGCTGCGCTCCGCGAGCGCCAGCCCGACGATGGGCGAGATGAACCCGCCCGCGAAGCCCGCCATGAGCGTCGCGCCGATCGCCGAGCCCGCGAGCTCGGGGCCGATTTCGGGCAGCTCGAGCGGCACCGTGAACACGAGCGCGATCGCGCCGGCCGCGAGCCCCCACACCACCATCACGGCCACCAGCGTGCTGCCGGTGAACGCGCTCGAGCAGTAGACCATCGCGCCCGAGAGCAGGATCCCCGGCACGTACACCGCCTTGCGCAGGCCGATCCGGTCGGAGAGACCGGGGAAGATCAAGCTCCCCAGCACGTAGGACGCGAGCACGATGCTGAGCATGCCGCCGGCGGCCTGCGGCGCGAGCCCGCGCGCGCTCACCAGATAGGAAGGCAGATACGACACCACGCCGAGATAGCCGGCCAGGAAGAAGAAGTAGCTGCCGGCCACGAGCCAGACGGCCGGCACGCCCAGCGCACTGCCGATGCCGGCGCCCGCCGGGGTGTCACCGGGCTCGGGGCGCGGGCCGCGCTCGCGCACGCAGACGCCCCAGATCACGGCCAGGGCAGTGACTCCCAGGGCCAGCCAGGCGGTGAGTCCGCGCCAGCCGCCCGCCCAGCCGAGCGCGAGCGGCGCCGCGAAGGTGGCGAGGCCCTGTCCGCCGCCGTTTCCGGCCAGCGCGATCCCGTTCACGAGCCCGAGCTGCTGCGGCGGGAACCACATGCCCAGCGCCTTGGGCAGGTTCGCGCTCACCAGCGACAGCGTGACTCCGTAGAGCACCATCGCGACCAGCACCACGCCGAAGCTCCCGCCCAGCGCGCGCAGGCCCAGGGTGGCGGCCATGGCCAGCGCGCCCGCGGTCACCACGCCGCGCACACCGAAGCGGTCGCCGAGCACGCCCGCGGGCACCGCGCCGAGCAGCGCGCCCATCGAGAGACCCGACCAGAGCTTCCCCCAATCGAGCAGCTGGAGATGCAGGTCCTCGAGGATGGGAGCGACCAGGACCACCACGTAGGTCCAGGCCATTCCGGTCGCCACGAAGTTCATGCCCACCACGCTGGCGAGCACGAGCCAGCGCAGCGAGCCCTCCCTCGAGTCGTCCCCCGGCATCGGTGCGCCGAGTCTATCCTGAATCGGATGAGCAAGGCGTTCACCGACGAAGAGGCGGGCGAGGACGCGCCGATCGTCCGGCCGCGTGCGCCGCTGCCGCCGGGCGTGCCGAACTATGTGACTCGCGCGGGCCTGGCGCTCTTGCAGGAAGAGCTCGGCGGGCTCGCGGCCGAGCGCGCGCGAGTCACTGCGCTTGCGAACGAGAAGGAGCGCGCGCGCCGGCTGGGCGCACTGGCCGAGCGCCGCGCGGCGCTCGAGGCGCGCATCGCCACGGCCGAGCTGGCGCCCCCGCCCGAGTCGGTCGAGGTGGTGCGCTTCGGCGCCCGGGTCACCGTAGCGGGGCAAGACGGCGAGCGGCGCTGTCGCATCGTGGGCGTCGACGAGGCCGATCCCGCGCAGGGCAAGATCGCCTTCACCT
The DNA here is from genome assembly GCA_035498875.1 of Myxococcota bacterium. GTDB lineage: Bacteria > Myxococcota_A > UBA9160 > SZUA-336 > SZUA-336 > VGRW01. The sequence continues at coordinate 86,111 of DATJZP010000067.1, read as the reverse complement.
CCCCGCTCGCGCGGGCGCTGCTGGGGCACGCCCTCGGCGACGAAGTGACCTGGACCACGCCGCGCGGCCGCGAGCGGCTCGAGATCACGGACGTCCACTACCCCGAGTGACTGATGTCGGAACGGGCGCCGCTCGTTCGTCCTCGGGTCGAACCCGACAACGAAGGAGAGACGTCATGCGGTTCGTGCTGCTGTTGAAGGCGACCCCCAACTCCGAGGCCGGAGTCGAGCCCCCGAACGAGCTGATGCAGGAGATGATGGAGTTCAACGAGAAGCTCGTGAACGCGGGCGTGCTGGTCTCGGGCGACGGCCTGCAGCCCAGCTCGAAGGGCGCGCGCGTGCGCATCACGGCGGGCTCGCGCACCGTCACCGACGGTCCGTTCACCGAGACCAAGGAGCTGATCGCGGGCTTCTGGATCCTCGACGTGAAGTCGCGCCAGGAGGCGATCGACTGGGCGCTGCGCTCGCCGCACCCCCACCCCGGCGAGGACGCCGAGATCGAAGTGCGCCAACTCTTCGAAGTGGAAGACTTTTCCGACGTCACCCCCGAGCTCGTCGCGAAAGAAAAGGAGCTGCGTGCGCGCTCGAAGCGGTAGTGTCGGAATGGAGCTTCGCGGTTCGTCCTAGGGCGTATCAGGCAACGAGAGGAGGAGCGCCATGGTGAAGTTCATCGTGCTCGGGCTGCTGGCGATCGTGGGAGTGCTGGCGATCATCGTGGCCCTGCAGCCCACCGCGTTCGTGATCGAGCGCAGCGCGTCGATCCAGGCCCCGGCCGCAGTCATCTACCCGCACATCGTGAGTCCGCGCGCGATGAACGGCTGGTCGCCCTTCGCGCTGGGTGACCCGAACATGAAGATCGAGTACAGCGGCCCGGATTCCGGCGTGGGCGCGAGGTCCGCCTGGGAGAGTCAGAAGATGGGCTCCGGCAGCATGACGGTGACCGAGACCAAGCCGGACGAGCAGGTCACGCTGCGGCTCGACTTCGTGAAGCCGTTCCAGGCCACGAACACCGCGCGCTTCATCCTCGAGCCCCAGGGCCAGGCCACGCGAGTCACCTGGCGGATGGAGGGCCAGAACGGCTTCATGGGCAAGGCCTTCGGCCTGCTCATGAACACGGACAAGATGGTCGGCGGCCAGTTCGAGCAGGGACTGTCTTCCATGAAGACCCTGACCGAGGCGGAGTCAGCCGGCAAGGCCGGCTGACTCCCGCCTCAGCCCTCGAGCGCCTGGTAGGTCGAGGTCCAGAAGTCGCTGAACACGCGCGGTGGCTCGGGTGACTCCATCATGCGCTGCGTGAGCAGGATCCCCACCAGCTCTTCGGCCGGGTCGGTGTAGCCGGACGTTCCGTAGCCGCCGTCCCAGCCGAAGCGCCCGGGCGTGTTCCAGAGCTCGGTGCGCCGGATCGCGACCGCCATGCCGAAGCCCCAGCCGGAGTGATCGCCGAAGAAGAGCCTGGCTTCCGCGCGCTGCGCGTCACTGAGCTGGTTGGTCGTCATCAGCTCGACGGCGGGTCGGGACAGCACGCGAGTGCCGCGGTGACTGCCCTTCCCCAGCAGCATCAGGCAGAAGGCGAGATAGTCGTCGGCGGTCGAGATCAGCCCTCCCCCGCCCGACTCGAACGCGGGCGGCTTTGCGAAGCGGCTGTCTCGCCCGGCCGCGTCGAACGGCTCCTTGCCGGCATAGGCGCCGGGCAGCCGCTCGAGCTCGCCGGCGGGAACGTGGAAGCCGCTGTCGCGCATGCCGAGCGGCTCGAAGATGCGCTCCTTCAGGAACGCGCCGAACGACTTCCCCGACGCGCGCGCCACCAGCACGCCCAGCACGTCGGAGCCGGTGTGATACATCCAGCGCTCGCCCGGCGCGTACACGAGCGGCAGTGACCCGAGCCGCTTCATCCACTCGTCGGGTGAAAACGAGCTGGGGCGAGGACCCGGCGCCAGCCCCGCGGCCTCGATCGCCTTCTGGATCGGGAAGCGACCGGGCGGCGCCAGCACGAAGCCGTGTCCCAGGCGGAACGTCAGGAGATCGCGCACCGTGATCGGGCGCGGCGACGGGACCGTGTCGTCGATCGCGGCGTCGAGCGAGCGCAGCACGCGCCGGCCGGCCAGCTCGGGCAGCCAGTGGTCCACGGGCTCGTCGAGCCGCAGCACGCACTCTTCGACCAGGATCATGACCGCGGCCGCGGTCACCGGCTTCGTCATCGATGCGATCCGGAACAGCGTGTCGCGCGTCATCGGCGCGCTCGAGCCCGCGGCTCGCGTGCCGATCGCGTCCACGTGAGTCTCTCCGCGGCGACTCAACAGAGTGACCAGGCCCGGGATCGCGCCGCTCGCAACGTGACTCGACATCGCCTCGTGCATGCGCGCCAGACGCGCCTTCGAGAAGCTGGGGCTCATCTCGTGGGTCTCCTTCGCCGACTTGTGGGCGGCGCTCGCCAAAGCCAGAATCGCGGGCGCCCATGGACGCCACGACGCTGTGGTACTTCGCGTACGGGAGCAACCTGGATCCCGGTACCTTCCTAGGACGAAGAAGGATGGTGCCGACCGACACCCGGATCGGGCGGCTCGAGAACTTCGAGCTGCGCTTCGACCTGCCGGTCGGACCGGGCGAGCGCGGCGTGGCCAACGTGACGGCGCTCGACGGCGAGCAGGTCTGGGGCGTGCTCTACCAACTCACGCACGCCGACGCCGAGCGACTCGACCACACGGAGGGCGTGCCGCACGGCGCCTATGCGCGGCTCGCGGTCTCGGTCTCGGATGCGCGCGGCGAGGCGATCGCGGCGTTCACGTACCAGTCCGGGCGCGGCGTCGCGGGCCGCAAGCCGTCGCGGCGCTATCTGGGGCTGATCCTGGCCGGCGCGCGGCACCACGGCCTGCCCGCGGAATACGTCACGCGCCTGCGCGGGCTGGCGCTCGCCAAAGACGAGCGCGACCCGCCGCAGCTCGAGCTCGCCTTCCCCTAGCGCCACTCCAGCGCGCGGATCGCGACGCTGCCGGGAATCACCGTGCCGAAGCGCTCGCCGATCCAGCCCGCGCTGGTCACGTACCAGCGGCCGCTCTCGGGCTCGACGAGATACTCGGGCGCGTGCGCCGCGAGCCGCGCCGCCACGTTCCGCTCGCTGCCGTCGTAGCTGCCGAAGTCGAAGGGGTTCTGCGAGCGGAACAGCACCGTCTCGTGATACTCGGCGGGCCCCTGCCCGCTGGTCGTGTGCGTGATCGAGAGCCAGTAGGCGCCCTCGTGCCGGAACACGAACGGTGACTCGCAGGCGCCCCAGGCTGGCTGCTTCGCAGAGCCTTCGGTGCGCAGCGCGAAGCGCACGAAGCGCCAGTCGAGCAGGTTCTCGGACACGCACACGCTGACCACGCCCTCGGGGCCGCGCTTCCCGGTCGCGTACAGAAGCCACGAGTCGTCGTCCAGGCGGAAGATCATGCCGTCGCGCAGCACCGCGCCGAGCGGGCCGCCGCCGAGCGTGCACGGGGCCTCGTGCCAGCTCTCGAGCCGCGGATCGTCGCAGATCGCCGCGCGCAGCCGATCCGGCCCGTAGATCATCACCCAGCGCTCGCCGTCGAATGCCAGCGTGGGCGCCCAGGCGCGCGCGCCGAAGTCACACACCCGCGCGTGCTCGCGGAAGCCGCCCTCGCCGAGTGACTCGCCCGAGCCGTGACAGAACCAGCGCTCCTGGTGCGGATCGACCTCGGGCGTGAGCTTGGTGATGCCGAACACGTGCCAGCGCTCGCCGACGCGCACCACGCAGTGATCGTTCACGTAGCAGCCGGTCTTCGCGGGCGTGAACAGCGGCCGCCAGTCACCCGCGCCGAGGATCGGTCGCTTCAGACGCGCTCCAGCACCACGACCGGGATCTCGCGCTGGGTCTTGGTCTGATACTCGTCGTAGGCCGGCCAGATCTTGGTCATCGTCTGCCACAGGCGCTTGCGGTCCGCGCCCTTTGCGGTGCTGGCGCGCGCCTTGAGCTTGTCGGCCGCGACCTGCAGCTCGACGTTGGGATGCTTCACCAGGTTCTTGTACCAGGCGGGATGGTCGGGCGCGCCGCCGCGCGAGGCGACGATCACGTAGCGGTCGCCGTCGCGGCCGTAGATCAGCGGCAGCGTGCGCCGGGCGCCGGACTTCGAGCCGGTCGTCGTCAACAGCAGCGTCGGCACGCCGTTCCAGATGTGACCGTCGGCGCCGTTGGTCGCGAGGTACTTCTTCATGTGCTCCGCGATCCAGGTCGGGAGCTCCGGTTCCTTGGCCATGTCCACTCCTTGGGTTTTTCGCCCGCCCAAGGTGCATGCTACGCGAGCGCGCGACGGAACGGGCGCTGAGGAGCCGACGATGTCGATCTTGTCCGGAATCCGAGTCGTGGACTTCACGCAATATCTCGCGGGCCCCACGGTGACTCGCCTGATGGCCGAGATGGGCGCCGACGTGGTGAAGGTCGAGCAGGCGCCGGGCGGCGATCCCGCGCGGCTGTTGCCGCTGCGGGTCGGCGAGCGCAGCGTCTACTACATCCAGCAGAACCGCGGGAAGAAGAGTCTGTGCGTCGACTTCCAGAAGCCCGAGGCCGCGGGGCTGCTGGTCGAGCTGGCGGCGAAGGCGGACGTGGTGGTCGAGAACTACGGACCCGGGGTGCTGGAGAAGCGCGGCATCTCCTACGAGTCACTCTCGAAGCGCAACCCGAAGCTGGTGATGGCCTCGATCTCGGCGTTCGGCCGCACCGGCCCGCTCTCTCACAAGGTAGGATTCGATCTGATCGCGCAGGCGTTCTCGGGGCTGATGTCGATGACGGGCGCGCCCGACGGGCCGCCGATGTGGGTGGGCGCGGGCATCGGCGACGTGCAGAGCGGCGTGCACGCCTTCGCGGCGATCGGCTACGCGCTCTTCCACCGCGAGCGCACGGGCAGGGGCCAACACATCGACGTGTCGATGATCGACGCGCTCTATCACTGTCACGAGGGCAACGTGCAGGCCTACGCGAACAGCGGCGGCGCGGTCGAGCCGCACCGCCACGGGGCGCAGCACGCCTGGGTCGGGCCGATGGGCGTGTACAAGGCGCCGCAGGGCTGGATCGTGCTGCTGGTGCTGGAGCGCCAGTGGGAGAGCTTCTGCCGCGCGCTCGGCATGCCCGAGCTCGTGAACGATCCGCGCTTCGCGACGGGCGCGGCGCGCGGGCAGAACAAGGTCGAGCTGACCGCGATCATCGAGGGCTGGCTCGCCAGGCAGAAGAGCGACGACGCCGCGCTCGGAGTGTTCGAGAAACACCGGGTCGCGGCGGCGCCGGTGCTGTCGGTGAAGGACACCGTGACTCACCCCTACTTCATCGCGCGCGAGATGGTGCGGCGCGTGCCCGATCCCGTGCTCGGAGAAGTCACGATCCCGGGCTTCCCGTTCAAGTTCGGCGCGATGCCCGAGCTGCCCGACCTGCGCGCGCCGCTGCTCGGGCAGCACAATGCCCAGGTGCTGCGCGAACGGCTGGGCATGGACCCGGCCGAGATCGCCGACCTGTCGGCGAAAGGGGTGCTGGTCTCGGCGTCCTCCTAGGCTGGCCCCGCGAGCGAATAGCTGTAGCTCCACATCCGCGCTACATGAGAGTTCGGCACTCGCAGGTGCCTGACCGTCAGGCTAAGGAAGTCTTACACCTGACGGTCTTCCGATTCAGCTCATGTCTTGAAGGGAGAAAACGTTTCATGGCGACGACCACACGCCGAGCGAAGTCAGGCAGGGTGAACAAATCCGCCTGGATCCGAGCCCTGCCCCACTCCATGCCCGCCAAAGAAGTCGTAGACAAGGCAAAGGCCGAGGGCATCAAGCTCTCGATCGCTCAGGTCTACACGACCCGCTCGTCCGCGAAGAAGGCCGGCAAGCGTGCGCCCGGCGGTGTACGCAGGGGCCGTCCTCCAGCGGCGGCTTCGGGCGGAAACGATCAACTTCTGTTCCGCCGGCTCGTGCTCTCGATCGGCCTGCCCAAGGCCGAGGCCTATCTGAACGAGCTACGCCGCAGCGTCGGACTGTAGGTCAAGTCCGCGGACACAAAGGATGATTCACCACGTGTGGACCACGTGGCCTTCGTCCATCATGCGCGCGGGCATCGAGGAGAAAGCACAGTAAGCCGCCACAGCGACCCCTGCTGTGACTGCGCTGCACGACGCCGTCAGCGCGAAGGCGGCCTTCAAGGGATTGTGAGATTCCTGCGTAGCCCGTCTTCGAGCTCGACTACGAACGCAGTCTGCGTCGCGTCGAAGCCAATTGGATGTCCCCACGTATAGCCCTCATGGACCGAGGGCAGCTCGTGGCCCTGGACAGGATCTCGTCGCGGGCGCTCATGGACCCATGATAGTTCAGACAGTATGGGACTTGGTCGATGGAGCAGCGTGGCCACGATTCCATCGGTGAAAGGGTCGGTCTTTGCCGCCATCGTCGAGGACGTGCAGAAGCTCCTCGCCGCGCACAAGGTAGAGCGCGACGAGCTGACGCGCTGGCTCGAGCCCAAGGACGTGGTGGTGCTCGACGGCGCGATCCACGCGCACGAGTGGTACGACGTGCGCATCTACGCGCGCATGGCGGAGCTTCTCCGCGACGTGGAAGGCAACGGCCGCGACTCCTATCTGCAGAAGCGCGGCGAGCGCACCGCCCGCCGCCTGCTCGACGGCGGGCTGTACAGCCAGCTCGAGTATCTGCAGCAGGCGAGCTTCGGCCGCAAGGGCGGCGCCGAGGAGCGCTACGCGGCGCTCGGACGCGACCTGGCGCGAGTCACGACGCTGTCCGCGAACATCCTGAACTTCAGCCGCTGGGAGGCCAAGCCTGACCCCGACCACCCCAAGCGCTGGATCATGGAGGTCACCGGCGCGAAGGACTACCCCGACTCACTCGCCTGGGCTTCCTGCGGCTTCTCGAACGAGCTCGCGCGCGTGCAGAACCAGCGCGACTTCTGGAAGTGGGAGCGCGTGGCGCCCGACCGGATCGTGTTCCGGATGACGCGCAACCCGTAGCGGCCCCTCCGGCCCGTACGATCGGCTCCAGACCGACTAGACTCGCGGTCGGTCACCGGAAGGAGATCCGATGCGTGCCGTGCTCGTCCCCGCGCTCGCCCTGGTTCTCGGCTGTGCCGACATGTCCGCAAAGCAGGCGGAGCCGCCGGCCGCGAAGTCACCGCCCGGCAGTGACTACGTGTTCAAGGAGGGGTGGCCGACTCCCGAGACGACCCAGAAAGCGTACGACGACGCCGACCTGAACCGGGCGATCCAAGCCTACAAGTTCTTCTATCCCACGGTGTCGGGCGCGGCGATCTTCCACGGCAACCGCGAGGTCGGCCTGATCGACAACCGGGTGTTCGGCACCCAAGACAGCCAGCCGAGACACTTGGGGTTCACGCTCAACTCCGACACTCCCTACGGTCCGATCCTGCTGGACCTCTCGGATGGCCCGATGGTGATCGAGCTGCCGCCCGGGCCACTCATCGTCGTCGCCATAGACGTGAACCAACGCTGGATCGCGGACATGGGCGTGCCGGGCCCCGACGCCGGCAAGGGCGGCAAGCACCTCCTGCTGCCGCCCGAATACGCGGGAAAGGCGCCGAGCGGTTACCACGTTTGGAAATCCACTGCGAATCACGTGCTGGTCGGGGTGCGATCCCTGCCGCTGAACGGTGACGTGAAGGCCGCGATCGAGCGCATCAAGACGGTGAAGGTTCAGCCACTCACTCCCGCCAAGAGCTGGAAGCCGCCCACCTGGATCGATCTCACCGAGAAGCCACAGGACTCGACGCCGAACGCCTGGGAGGAGCGGCTCGAGTACTGGTTCCGGCTCAAGGAGGTGATCGAGACCGAGCCGCCGTTCGAGCCGTATCGCGCCTACTACGGCGAGCTGGCCGCGCTGGGCATCGCGAAGGGCCAGCCGTTCCAGCCCGATCCGCGCATGCGCGAAATCCTGGAGCACGCCGCGAAGATCGCGAACGGCCAGATGCGCGTGCAGTCGTTCGCCGATCGCCGGCCCGATCGCGTGGTCTGGCCCGATCGCAAGTGGGAGTGGGTCGGCCTGCGTCCCGAGAACGGCGACTTCGAGACCCCGAGCCATCTCGATCTCGACGCCCGCGAGCTCTGGTTCTACCAGGCGATCGGCGCCTCGCCGGCCATGTTCCGGCGCAAGCCGGGCGGCGGATCGCTCTACTGGCTCGGTCTGCGCGACGCCAAGGGCGAGTATCTCGACGGCGGGAAGAACTACAAGCTGACCGTCCCCCTGCCCGTCCCCGGCAAGCTGTTCTGGTCGGTCACCGTCTACGACAACGACACACGCAGCCAGATCGCCACCAAGCAAGGCAAGGCCGCGCTGCGCTCGATGTTCGAGCTGAAGGACGTCTCGGGCTCGACGGCCGAGCTGTACTTCGGTCCCAGCGCGCCCTCCGGCCAGCAGGGTCACTGGATCCAGACACTGCCGAGGAAGGGCTGGTTCGTGTACTTCCGGATCTACGGGCCCGAGCAGCCCGCGTTCGACGGCACCTGGAAGCCGGGGGACTTCGAGCAGGTGCCGTGAACGCGGACCCGAGCGCTACAGCGTCTTCAGATACTCGATGATCGCCAGCCGCTCCTGGTCGGTCAGCACCGACGTGAAGGCGTGGCCCGAGTTGCTCTGGCCGTACATGTACACGTTGAAGATCTTCCGCTCCTCGATCTGAGCGTTGGTGATCGTGGGCGGGAAGAGCACGTTCCAGGCCAGGATGAAGTTGCTGTACAGCGACGTGAGCACCGAGTCGTACCAGCCCTGGATCGGGTCGTCGGCCGGGCTGCACGCCACGTACTGGGACGGGAACGGATTCAGCAAGGTCGGCTTCTGACAGGTCACCGTGTCGTACTTCCAGCCGAGCTTGGTCGTGTCGTAGGCCGAGAGCGCGGTGTCGAAGCCCATGATCACGCGTCCGGTCTCGTCGATGCGCGGTGACTTCGAGCGCCGCTTCCACAGCGGCTGGCGGTCCGAGGGCTTCAGCACCTCCCACACGTTCGGGATCGAGCCGTTGTGCATGTACGGCGCGGACGCCCACACCCCGTAGAGCGGCTGCGCCAGATAGCCGAGCTCGCGGTTGCCGCGCAGGTCGGCGCGGTTCTGCGGACCGCAGTCGTTGGGCGTACCCGCCGTCGTGGGATAGCCGAAGAAGTTGTCCGCGCCCGCGACCTGCACCGCCTGGTTGTTGGTCTGCTGGCGCACGGCGTCGGTCTGGATGATGCGCTGCGGAGTGATGTACGCGGCCATGCCCTCGAGCGCGGGCGTGGCCAGGAAGTTCGGGTCGTTCGTGTATCTCGGCGCGTAGGCACCGTGACAGCTCGCGCACGAGCCGTTGCCCGTCGCGGGCTGGGCGATCGGATTCTTGCGGCCGGGGTCCCACAGATTCAGCGTGTGGAACAGGACGGCGCCCTGCTCCGCCAGCGCGCTGTTGATCGGACCGGGGTACACGGGCGCCCGGAGCGCCTCGATCCAGGTGTTCAGGTCGGGACCATGCGCGCGCATCCAGTCCTGGCCCTTCTCCGAGATCTGGCCGCCGAGTGACCCGAACAGGCCGAGGAACGGCGTGTAGAACACCATGTCGACGCGCGGCGCGTCCATCGGGAACACGCCGTCGACGAACTTCACCGGCCGGTGACCCATGTTCCACCAGGCCGGCGTGTCCATGTCGGCGGTCGAGCCCGACGCCAGCACGCCGAGCACGGTGCTGAGCGGCAGCGTGCCCTGATCGGGGAACAGGAAGGCGAGATTGATGTCACTGGCGTTATTCGCGCCGCGGGTGCGGTTCAGGTTCGCGAAGCTCGCGAGCGAGGCGGTGTAGCCGAGCGGCAGCGTGTCGCGCAGGTAGAGATGCAGGTCGGCCAGGCTGCTGCCGTTGCCGTAGGCCATGGCGCCGTTCACCACGCCGCTGTGACAGGCGTGGCAAGTGACTCCGATGCGCCCGCTCCACGAGCCGTCGGGATTGCGCAGCTGGGTGAACATCTCGGGCAGCCGGCCGGTGCCGCCGTTGGTGCGGTTCGGATCCTCGCCCGGCTTCGGATACGGATTCGCGCCGCCGCCGAAGCCCGAGCCGTAGCGCTCTGCGACCAGGTCGTCGAAGTTGTCGGGGCGAAGCAGGAAGCCGCCCCAGATCGTCCACAACAGGTTGTACTGCGCCGCGGTGATCGACGAGGCGCCGAAGAGTGACTCCGGGGTGGTCGGGTCCTGTCCCACGAACAGCGCACCCACGGTGCTGCCACCGGTGTCCAGGATCCCGCCGCCGCGCGCGAAGCGCGCGCGCAGGTCGCCGCAGGTCGTCGGGTGACCGACCTCCTGCACCGCGTTCGGGTCGACGTGACAGTCCTTCCAGAAGGCGTTGAACGAGACCGCGCGGCCGTCACTCACTCCGGGCTGCACCAGGGTGCGCGGATCGACCGGCAGCGGCGTGGCGTCGGCCTTGCCGACGCAGTAGCTCCATTGCGCGGAGCCGCCGCGGCTGCTGTAGATGAGGTCGGTCGCGGCACTCGCGACCGAGGAACAGAGCAGCGTGAGGATTCCAGCACCGACACAGCGGAGAACGTGTTTCTTCACGGTGAATGCCTCCCTCTAGTCCGAGCCCGTGTGGTCGGACAGGCGCATTCTTGCGCCGGTACTCGTAGTAACGCAACAATTTTTTCATTACTATGCGCGAGAGAGATAGGATGGCAGGCATGGCACGCAGAGCCCCCCGCAGATCGGCGCGAAAGCTCCCCATTCCCCCCGAAGACGCGGCGCGGGTGCGCGAGCGCATCCTGTCGGCGTTTTCGGCCAAGGCGAAACGCTCGGGAATCCGCGCGGTTGTGATGGGCGAGCTGGCCAGCGAGCTGCGCATGAGCGCGATGACTCTGTACAAGCACTTCGGCTCGAAGAACGATCTCGTCTCGGCCATGGTCGATGCCTGGGCGCTCGAGCTCGCCGCGATCGACGCGCTCGACCTCGGTCACGTCGACGACTGCGAGGTCGCGCTCGACCGGCTGCTGTCCTGGGCCGACGCCTGGACCTCGAACCTCTCGCACGTGTCACCGGCCTTCTTCCAGGACCTGCACCGCGACCATCCCGAGGCCTGGTCGCGCTTCAACGCCGATATCCAGGAGCGCAAGGACGCCGCCGCTCCGCTGCTCACTCCGTTCCTGCGCCCCGAGCTGAATCCCAACGTGGCGCTGCTCATGCTCGACCACCTGGTGATGGAAGCCGCCGACACGAGATACGCCGAGAGACTCGGGGTGTCTCGCCGCGAGGCCGTGCGCACGGCCGTGCTGGTCTGGAGCGGCGGCGCGCTGCAGCCCACGCCGAAGCTACGGTCCGTCCCCTAGCCGGCCGTCCTCGATCCGCCAGGTGCGGGTGGTGCAGCGCGCGGCGAGCCGCGCATCGTGAGTCGCGAGCACGAGCGCGCCCGGATAGCCGGCGAGCGCTTCTTCGAGCCGTTCGATCGACGGCAGGTCGAGGTGATTGGTCGGCTCGTCCAGCACCAGGAGCCAGGCGCGCCGCGCGAGCCCAAGCGCGAGCGCGAGCTTGCGCGCTTCGCCGGGCGACGGCCGCCGTGAGTCGAGCAGTCGGCGCGGCTCCACGCCGAGCGCCGCCACCACCCCGAACAGCCGTCCGCGCGCCTCGCTGCCGAGCCCGCGCGCGGCGTCGAGCAGCTCGAGCTCTTCGGCCAGTGACAGCTCCTGCGGCAAGACCAGGAGTCTCTCGGGCGGGACGTGCACGGCCGCCACCAGCGCCCGCAAGAGCGTCGTCTTGCCCGTACCGTTGTCGCCGGCGAGCCAGATGCGCGCGTCGCGATCGAGCTTCCGATCGAGCGCGCCGAGCAGCGCGCGATCCCCCGCCCGGAGCTCGCGCTCTTTCAGCACCGCCAGCACGGGCACGCGCGGCGGCTCCCAGTCCAGGTAGATCGCTCCGCCCAGCTCCTTGGTCACCTCGAGCTCTGCCAGCCGCGTGTGCGCGCGCTCGAGCGCGCTGTGCGTGCGCGCGATCTCGTGCCCGAGCTGAGTCATCGCCGAGCGCCTGCGCGTCTGCTTGAAGCGGAAGCGCGCGTCGCTGTCGCGCGCGTTCTTCATGCGCTTGCTCGTGCGCATGCGCGACTGGGCCTGGTCGCGCTGCTCGCGGCGCTCCGAGATGCGCCGCTCCAGGGCGCGCGCAGCGTCGCGCGCCTCCGCGTGCCGCGCGCGCAGCTCGGACTCCTCGAGCTGCCAGGTCTCGCGCGCGTGCGAGTACGCGCCGCGATAGGCCCATGCCGAGCCGCGGGCGACGCGCACCGTCTCCCGACAGAGCGCGTCGAGCAGCTCGCGGTCGTGAGATACCACAATGCCGATCCCGCGGAAGCGACGCAGCGCCGCGATCAAGAGCTCGCGCGCCGAGGCGTCCAGGTGATTCGTCGGCTCGTCGAGCACGAGACATTCGGGCGCATCCGCCAGCGCGGCTCCGACCTGCCAGCGCTTGCGCTCGCCCGGCGAGAGCGTGTCCCAGCGCGCGAGCTCGTCCGGCTCGAGCCGGAGCTCGGCGCGCACGCGGTACGCCGCCCCGTCCTGGCGCAGCGCGAAGTCAGTGATTTCGCGCTCGAGCGACTCCACCCGCTGCGGCACGAGCCGCGGCGCCAGCTCGCGCGGCTCGCGCACGACCCGGCCCGCCGAAGGCTCGAGCTCGCCGCGCACGAGCCGCAACAAGGTGGTCTTGCCGCTGCCGTTGGCGCCTACCACGCCGGTCCAGCCGGCGCCGAAGCGCACGGACACCTCGGCGAGGAGCGGCGCGGAGTCGAGAAACGCAAACGAGACGCGGTCGAAGGAGACGTGCATGAAGGAAGCCTCGGTGGCCGCAGGGCGGCGGTGGTTCGAAGCCGATCGCGCGCGACCGGCGTGACGAGCCAAGACCGAGAGCTCAGACCTTCAATGGACCCTCTACGCGAAGTGAACGGAGCGCACGCTACCCGGAGTGGCCCACTTGCGCAAGCCGGGTCTCCAGAAACCGCCGCTCCGCGGGCTGGCGTGTGAGCTCGAGCGCAGATCGGTACGAGACACGCGCCTCCTCGAGCCGGCCGAGCCGGCGCTGCATGTCGGCGCGCGCAGCGTGGGCGAAGGAGTAGCGCTCGAGCGCGCCGCCTCCGAGCACGGAGTCGACCGCCTCGAGACCCGCCTCGGGGCCGTCGCGCATGCCGAGCGCCACGGCGCGGTTCAGCGCCACGATCGGCGAGCGGTCGATGCGCAACAGCACATCGTAGAGCGCGACGATCTGCGTCCAGTCGGTGTCTGCCACGCTCGGGGCCTGGGTGTGCAGCTCCGCGATCGCGGCCTGCAGCAAGAACGGGCCGACGCGCTTGGCGGTGAGCGCACGCTCGATCCCGCCGCGCGCTTCCGCGATCGCGGCGCGATCCCAACGCGCGCGGTCCTGGTCCTCGAGCAGGACCAGGTCGCCGGCGGCATCCACGCGAGTCACTCGCCGGGCCTCGTGCAACAGGAGCAGCGCGAGCAAGCCCTCGGCCTCGGGCTCGTGGACGAGCTCGACCACGAGCCGCGCCAGCCGGATCGCCTCGGCGCACAGGTCGCCGCGGGTCAGCGTGGGCCCGGCCGTGGCCGCGTAGCCCTCGTTGAAGATCAGGTAGATCACCTGCAGCACGCTCTCGAGCCGCGCCGGCAGCGCGGCAGGCGACGGCACCTCGTAGGGAATCGAATCCTCGCGGATCCTGGCCTTGGCGCGCACGATGCGCTGCGCGATCGTCGGTGCGGGCACGAGATAGGCGCGCGCGATCTCCTCGGTGGTGAGTCCGCCGAGCTCGCGCAGGGTCATCGCGATGCGCGCGTCGGGCGCGAGCGCGGGATGGCAGCAGGTGAAGATCAGGCGCAGCTCGTCGTCGGCGATCGGCTCGGGCAGATCCGGCTCGGGCACGAGTCCCCTCTGCTCCGCCAGCTCCGACAAGACACTCTCGAGCCGCGCCTCGCGCCGCCAGCGATCGATCGTCTTGAAGCGGCCCGCCGAGACCAGCCACGCGACGGGATTCGCGGGAACCCCGTCGCGCGGCCACTGCTCGGCCGCCGCCGCGAAGGCCTCGTGCAATGCCTCCTCGGCGACCTCGAAGCTTCCCAGCACGCGCACCAGTGTCGCCCGCACGCGCCCTGACTCGGAGCGATAGCTCTCCTCCAGAGCCAGGCGCGCGGCCAGGCGAGTCACAGCCGCGGTCGCGGCTTGCTGAAGTCGACGAGCGGGCGCACCTCGACCGCGCCGAGCCTCGCGAGCGGGATCCCCGCGGCGATCTGCACGGCCTCGTTCAGGTCGCGCGCCTCGATCAGCGTGAGCCCGCCGAGCACCTCCTTGGTCTCGATGAACGGGCCGTCCGTCGCCGACATCTTCCCGTCGCGCACGCGCACGGTCATGGCCTCGCCGGGCAGCGTGAGTGGCACGCCCATCACGAGCTGGCCGCTCTCGCGCAGCTTGGCGTCGAAGGCCGCCACCTCCGACAGCGCGGCGTTGGCCTCGGCGCTCTGTCCGAAGACGACCTTGGGATCGAAGTAGACCAGGCAGGCGTAGCGCATGTTCCGACTCCTCGGGTGGTGGGTGATGCCGGTAGTCGCTCGGCGCCACCCGATTTCGACATGCTACCGGGGCTTCCCGACGAGCTGCTCGAAGAGCGGCCCCAGCAGCCGCGCCAAGAGCTTCGGATCGGCCTCGGCGAGCGGCGAGAGACCGATCACCTGCCGCATGGTCTGGAAGCCCGCGGCCAGCGCCAGCGCGATCGGGCGCGTGCGGCCCGCGCAGCGCGCGCTCGAGCCGCCGTTGCTGGTGGCGCCTGGGAGCGCGCGCCGCGAAGGTGCCCACGCGCCCCCTGCCCGAACTCGCGCTGCGCCTGCTCGGGCTGTTCAGCGCGCAGGTCCGCTCGCTGACTCCGTTCCTCGGCCGCACGAACCCAGTCACTTCCGAGAAGGCGCGCCGCGTGCTGGGCTTCGCACCCCGGCCCGCGGCCACCACCGTGGTGGAGTGCGCGGAGAGCCTGCTCGGCGCGCGCGACTGACGTACGCTCTGGACATGGCTGAGCTGACCGCAACCGGAGTGCTCTGGCTCGCGCTCGTGCTGCTGTCGCTCGCGTTCCGCGCCTTCCTGGTGCTGTTCTTCCATGCCAAGCTCCCGCCCGATCTCGAACCGGACTCCGTCTTCTACGCCTTCCGCACGGGTTTCTGCTCGGACGTCCTGGTGGCGAGCTACTGGACTCTGCCCGCGCTCGCGGCCGCGCTCGCCGCGCTGC
The DNA here is from genome assembly GCA_035498875.1 of Myxococcota bacterium. Lineage (GTDB taxonomy): Bacteria > Myxococcota_A > UBA9160 > SZUA-336 > SZUA-336 > VGRW01. The sequence continues at coordinate 70,877 of DATJZP010000067.1, read as the reverse complement.
CCTGGCCGGGATCGCGCTGGCCCGCCCGGGTCCGGAACGCGACGGCCCTCTTGGCGGTGATCGTGTTCGCGCTCGTGTTCGTGACCGACGCAACCTACTTCGCCGAGTACGGGAATCAGTTCGACGACTGGATCTTCGGCCTGGTCTACGACGACCGCGGCGCGATCCTGGGCACGGTCTGGAAGAGCTATCCCGTGGTCTGGCTGCTCCTGGCGACCTTCGCGGCCGCGGGGGTCACCTGGCTCGGCCTCCGCGCCGCCATGCGCCGAGTGACTCGAACGCGGACTCGGACGACGGGGTCCGTGCGGCTGGTCGGGGCGCTCGCGGTTCTCGTGCTCGCGATCCTCGGCCTGCGCGGCTCGATCGGCCGCCGGCCGCTGCAAGAGAAGGACCTGGCCGCGACCGGCAACGAGACACTGAATCGGCTGGTGCCGAACCCCTTCCTCGCGCTCTATCTCGCCACCCGCGACGAGCTGCGCCTGCGCACCGCTGCCGGCATCCGCAGCTTCCTGCCCGACGGCGACGTGCGGGCCGCCGCGCGCGCGCTGTTCCCCGACCGGAGCGGCGCGGCGGACCTCGACGCCGCCCTCGAACGCCGCGCCCCCGGCGCCCCCGAGCGGCACGCCCGACACCTGTTCCTGGTGGTCATGGAGAGCTACGACGCCTGGGCCATGGAGCCGAAGTTCCAGTCACTGCACCTCACGGACCGGCTTGCCGCGCTCGGCCGCGACGGCTTCGCGGTGCGCTCGTTCCTGCCCGCCGGCAGCGGCACGATCAAGAGCCTGGGCGCGATCATCAGCGGGATCCCGGCGACCGGCGTGTTCGTGAGTCACGAGCCCAGCCTGCGCGACGGCGTGCCCACCGCCGCCGCGCGCATCTTCCACCGGCTCGGCTACCGCACCCGCTTCTTCTACGGCGGCTACTTGAGCTGGGAGCGCGTGGGCGAGTTCGCGCGCGAGCAGGGCTTCGACGAGGTGTACGGCGGCGATCAGATGGGCGCGCAAGCCACGGGCAACGAGTGGGGCGTGGACGACGACGTGCTGTTCCGCTTCATCCTCGACCACACCGGCGACGCGCCCACCTTCGACGTGGTGATGAGCACGTCGTACCACCCGCCCTTCAGCGTCGACGTGGTGGCGAAGGGCTTCGACCTGGCCGGGCTGCGCGCGAACCCGCTGTGTCGCGGACTCACCGAGCGCCAGCTCCTGACGCTCGGACACCTGTGGTACTCCGATCAGAGCTTGGGCGACTTCGTGCAGGCCGCGCTGTCCCGGCTGCCCGAGTCACTCTTCGCGCTCACCGGCGACCACTACTCGCGCGAGGAGTCGGTGAATCCCCGGCCCGATCTGTTCGAGTCCACCGCCGTGCCGTTCGTGCTCTACGGCCCGGGCGTTCTGCCGACCCGCGACCTGCCCGGCGCGCGCGGCGGGTCACACATCGACATCGTGCCGACGCTCGTCGACCTGGTGGCGCCCGCCGGCTTCAGCTACCCCGCGTTCGGTCGCGACATGCTCGATCTCGCGGCGCCGCAGGTGGGCTTCGGCGACCTGACCGTGAGCGCGCCCATGTTCCTGTTCCGGGTGCGCGATCCCGATCACGTGGAAGACCTCGACGGCGCGCGCGTCGGCATCCGCCCCGACATCTCGGCCGCTCTCGCGCAGCGCTACCAGCAGCTTCACGGGCTCGCCTGGTGGCGCGAGCACCACGGCCCGGCGTGGCCTTGAGTCACGGCTTCCAGTCGAAGCCCTCAGTGATCATCTCGAGCGGCGCGTCGCGCGGGATCCGATAGAACTCGTTGAGGATCTTCCGGCCCAGCGACTCACAGCCCGGGCCCTCGACGCGCAGGTAGCGCACCTGATTCAGCTCGCGGTCCGAGACCGAGAGATGCTGACGCGCGATGAACGCGCGGATCGCGTCGCAATCGCCCTCGTTGCGGCTGCTGGTCAGCACCCAGTCGAAGCCGAGCTGGCCCTGCTCGATCGAGTACTGGATGAACGCCGGGTCTTCCTTCGGATCGGCCTCCGGCGGCCGGAACAGCAAGTCCGCGAACGACTCCTCCGGAGCCGCCCGCAACAGCTCGATGATCTTCGGGAGGTCGTCCGAAGTCACCATGAACGTGGGCGCGGCCTGAGCTCGGGGTTGGACGAAAACGTAGAAGAGCACGGCGGCCGCCACGGCGAGCACGAATAAGGTCATCGCGTCCACGCGCCCCAGGGGACCGGCCCGAGCGCGATCGCGAGGACCGCCTTCTCGCTGGGCGTCATCGCGCGAGAGTCTCAGCTCTTCGGAAACTTCGCGTGTCTGGCTCCCACGATGAACACCGCCAGGCGCGCCGGCTTGGTGCCGCGGTTGTGCCAGGCGTGGCGCGTGCCGTTCTGCACCACCGTGTCTCCGGGGCGCAGGTGGACTTCCTTCCCGCCGTCGAGCTCGAGCCAGACCTCGCCGTCGAGCACGACCTCGAAGTCGATCGTGTCGGTGGTGTGCATCCCCGGTGCATCGGGCTCCATATAGCTGGCGAGCCCGGGCAGCTTGGCCTCGAGCTCGTGCGCCGCGGCCTCCGTGGGTGCGGCGGCCGGGCCCACCGACGTGCTGGAGGGCGGCAGTGAGAACATGCCGAAGCGGAAGCCGCCGATCGGCGGGAAGTAGGTGGGCTGCGCCGGCGCGGCGCCGTCGTCCGGGAACGACGGCGTGCGGTCGCCGCCCCAGAGCTTGTGGAATTCGGAGCCGGGCAGGAGCTCGGCGGTGATCGGCTCGACCTGGCTGTCGGAGACGAAGATCGACTTGCCGGAACGATCGTGACCCGTGACCACGCGGCGCACCTTCATGGAACGTCCTCCTGGAACGGATCATCGCACGTCGAGGCCTAGACAGATGGTCGCGTGGGCACCCTACCCACGCTCTGGCCTACGCTGCCCCACACCAGGAGGATTCCATGCCCGTCTCGATGCACGCCGCCAGCGCTCCGATCTTCGTCCGCATGCTCCAGAACATGCTCGCCTGGCTCGACAAGGTCGAGGCCCACGCCGCCGCCAAGAAGTTCGACGCCGCGAACTATCTCGGACAGAGACTCACCGTGGACATGCTGCCCTTCCCGCGCCAGATCCAGATCGCGAGTGACACGGCCAAGCTGGCGCTGGCGCGGTTGGCCGGCGTCGAAGCGCCGAAGTGGGCCGACGAAGAGAAGACGCTGCCAGAGCTGCGCGCGCGCATCCAGAAGGCGATCGACTACGTGAAGTCCATTCCCGCCGCCAAGCTCGAGGGCTCGGAGTCGCGCGAGATCGAGCTGCCGGTCGGCCCAGGCCGCACCATGAAGGTGAACGGCGAGACCATGCTGCGCGGCTTCTCACTGCCCAACTTCTTCTTCCACGTGACCATGACCTACGCGCTCTTACGCCAGGCTGGCGTGGAAATCGGCAAGGGCGACTATCTCGGCCCGATGGCCTGAGGGTCATCGCTCGGGGGTCGGGTGTCAGAGCTGCGCAGCATGATTGCGCCGGCGGCGGTGCTGGTGCTCTCCGCCTGTCTTCTGCTCTACGGGCTCGATCGACCCAAGCTCTGGGTCGACGAGGCGGAGACCGCCCTGCTCGGCCGCAGCATCCTGGTGTACGGGGTGCCCAAGGCGCGGCTGGGGAAGGATCTGATCTCGCAGGAGGGAAGCAGGGAGTTCGGGCCGGACTATCTGTGGCGCTGGACGCCCTGGCTCGACAAGTACGTGGCCGCCGGCTCGTTCGCGCTGTTGGGTGAGAGCACTTGGTCGGCACGGCTGCCGTTTGCGCTGCTGTCCTTGGGCGCGGTCGCGTCGATGTACGCGCTGGGCATGGGGCTGTTCGGTGACCGCCGCGTCGCCCTCTTGTCGATGCTGTTTCTCGGGACCTCGGTCCCGTTCCTCTTACACGCCCGCCAGTGTCGTTACTATGTGCTCGCGATCCTGGGCACGCTCTGGGCGTTGCACTTCGCCGTGGCGTGTGTGCGGCGGCCGGGACTGCGCGCGCCGCTCGGGCTGGTTGCCTCACTCACACTCGTGTTTCACGCGAACTATCTCGGCTTCGCGGCGCTCGGCGTCGCGCTCGCCGCTACGCTCTGGGTCCTGGGCATCGACCGTGCGGGCTGGCTACGACTGGTGCTGGCGGGGGCGGTCATCGCGGCGCTGAACGGGCCGTGGCTCGTGTACTTCAACGTCGCCGACAAGTCGATGACCTTCGGCGGGTTCCACCCGGACTTCCTGGCGGACTACGTCGCGCTCCTCGCTCGCTACGGATTTCCCGTTCCCGCGCTCGCCGTGTTCGGCGCACTCGCCGCCGCGACACCGCAGAGCCGAACGGCCTTCCGGGAGCTGCTTCCCGAATGGCGACTGATCGCGTTTCTGGCGCTGCTTCCGGTCTTCTACATTCCCGTGATCTCGTTCGCGCCTTTTCGCTACTTCCGATACGTGGCGAATCTCTTGCCGGTCTGCGCGGTGATGTTGGCGTGGCTTTCGGTCCGCGCCTGGTCGCTGCATGCGCTCGGCGGACGAGTCCTGACGGCGCTGCTCCTGGTCACCGGTCTCTTCGGCGAGCTCGCCGTGCTGCCTACCGTGTATTACAAGGACTATCTGCCGGGCCGCACGAACAAGGTGCTCGACTGGGCGTTCCCACTCGGCAACTTCCTGGCTGAGCTCGCGCACCCGTACGAGCCTTCAGCAGGGCAGATCACGGAGTATCTCGCCGCGAACGCGCGACGGGGCGATCGCGTCTACGTCTCCTATGGAGACCTCGTCGCCCGCTTCTATCTCCCGGAGCTCGAGATCCGCGGCGGCCTCTCCGGCGAGCCACTCGACGGCTGGGGGCCTCCCGAGTGGGTGGTGGTGCGGCCCTTCTTCTTCCAGATCGTCAGCCCCAAGGTCCCTGGCTTGGGGCAGTCGGTACTCGAGTGGCTGAAGCGGCTGCCCTGGAACGAATACCAGAGCTACGTGCTGCCGGCGCCCGACCTGGCCTGGGAGTCGATCCCCGAGCCGCAGTGGCACTACTACTACGCGCCGCCGGCCAGCGCGGCAGAGCCGGTGAAGATCGCGCGCCGCAGGCCCGAGCTCGCGCGCCCCGAGTGACTCGCGCTATCTCGGCGCAGCCGCGTGAGCGAAGCGGCGGGCGCGGAACGCCAGCACCACCAGCACGGTGCCGAAGAAGATCGCGTACGAGGCAATCAGCCAGAGCAGCGCGAGCGCGCCTGCGCCGGGCCGCGCCATCAGCATGACTCCGAACGAGATCGAGACCACGCCGGCCAGAGCGAGCAGCCACTCACCCTGGATCTCCTTGCGCAGCCGCACCGCCGCCACGATCTCGAGCACGCCGGTCGCGATCGCCCAGACCGCGATGTAGAACAGGATCACGAGCGCCGTGATCCCCGGCTCGACGAAGGTCAGCACGCCGACGCCGATCCCGAGCAGCCCCTCGATCAGGAGCACCCACCACGACTCGTGGTGCGCGCGTCCGCTGACCGCCGTCCAGGTGCAGAGCACCCCGTCTACGAGCGCGTAGCTCCCGAACAAGAGCACCAGCACGGCGAGCGACGCGCCGGGCTCGGCCAGCGCGAACACGCCGAACGCCACGGCTGCCAGCCCCCGCAGGAGCAGGAGCCACCAGCCGCGCGCCAGGATCGAAGCCAGTCGAGCGTCGAGCGGGGTCATGCCACGACACATCGTGAGCGCCCACCCCCGGGCTGTCCAGCCCCCAAGACTCAGGGCTCGGGCGCGGCCTCGCGCTGCCTCGGGCCATCGATGCCGGCCAGCAGCAGTGTCTGGGCGTCGTCCGCGATCTGCTGGATCGCGGCCTCCACGGCTTCGCGCACCAGCGCTTCGGGCTCGCCCTTGTGCTCGACCTGCGCGTAGCCACTCACTGCCCGGGCGCCCACGCGCCGCAGGTCCTTCCCGTAGCGCTGTACGGTGACCGTGAGCGCGCAGGTTGCGCGGATCGCGCCCGCCTCGCCGTGCTCGATCGTGAGCGCGCTGCTCTGCAGATCGAAGCCGATCACGCGGCCGTACTGGCCCACGAACGGCATCGCGGGCGAGCGCTCGGCGGCGCGGAAGCTCGCCTCCACGCTGCGCACGCTGGCCGCACACAGCGGCTCACCGAACTCCACTTTGAAGATCGCCGCCTGCACGGAGCCCGCGAGCAGATCCTCGCTGCACAGCACACCCACTCGCTCGGCCGATTTCTCGGACGCAGGACGGCTGGGCGCAATCGAGTGACTCACGTCGAGCGTCTCCACGCAGGCCGTGAGCAAGAGGATCGCGAGCGCGAGGCATGGCGCCGGGCGGAACATCCGAGAGGAGGATCGGTGCCCGCCCGGCGCGGCGTGTAACCGGGATCACCGGCCGAAGCGGCCTTCCTGGTAGTCCCGGATCGCCTGCTCGATCTCGGCTTCGGTGTTCATCACGAACGGTCCGTAGCCGGCGATCGGCTCGTCGATCGGCTCCCCGCCCAGCACCAGCGCGTGGAGCTCGCCTTCTGCCCGTACCTGGATGCCCGCGCCGGCGGTGTCGAAGACCGCGATGCGGCCGGGGCCCGCCTTCGCGCCGCCCTCGAGCACGGCCGTGCCGTCGAGCGGAAGCAGCGCCGCGGAGTGACCGTCGGCGAGCGGCAGGTCGACGGACTTGCCCGCGGAAAGCTCGAGATCCCAGAGCGTCACCGGCGTGAACGTGCGCGCCGGTCCGCGCGCGCCGTCGAACTCGCCGGCAATCACGCGCAGGTCTCCCGAGTCACTCGCGAGCCGGACGCGCGGGATCTGCCGCGAGAGCAGCGTCTGGTAGCGCGGCGGTGTCATCTTGAAGCGCGCCGGCAGGTTCACCCAGAGCTGCACCATCTCGAAGCTGCCGCCGTGATAGGTGAACTCGTCCGAGTGCTTCTCTTCGTGCAGGACACCCGCGCCCGCGGTCATCCACTGCACGTCGCCAGGGGCGATCTTGCCGGAGTTGCCCGCGGAGTCACGGTGTTCGACCTCGCCCTGGTAGGCGATCGTCACCGTCTCGAAGCCGCGGTGCGGGTGGAAATCGACGCCGCGGCGCTGCATCGCCGGCTCGAACTTCAGCGGCCCGGCGTGGTCCAGGAGCAGGAACGGACTCGGGGCTCGGCCGTCGTGGTACGAGAACAGCGTGCGCACCGGGAAGCCGTCGCCGACCCAATGCCGCGGTGGCTGAGGAAGAACGGAGCGGAGCTTTTTCATGCTGCTTGGATGCGCGCAGGTTTCAGCCGGCGCGCGCGAGCGCTTGCAGCTCTGCAGCACGCGCGCCCGCCCTTCCCGGAACGCGGGCTCCGGCACGGCTCGCGATAGCGGGCTGCAGCACCGGAGGGCCCCAATGCCGAGCCGTCTCCTCACGCCGCGCGCGGATCCAGGCGCATCAGCAGCCGCGGCGGGAACCCGGTCAAGATGCGGAAGAAGACGGGGAGCGCGTGCTCGGCATTCACTCTTGCGTATTCCTCGCCATCGATGGGGACGGCGCGGTAGTCACCCTTCTTGCCAGCGATCGTGATCTGCACGTCGGGATTGGCGATCGCGCGGTGATACCAGGCGCGCGGCCAGTGATTCGCCGCTACGTAGAGCTTGCCGTCGCTCTCGAGCCGCTGGACCACGCGATCGTGCGCCTGCCCGTTCGCTTCGAAGGTCGTGATCACCATCGTCTCACCCCGGGTGGGCTGGACCCAGCCGAGCAGAGACTCGAAGCCGGCCACCAAGAGCACGTAGGCCACGACCACGATCCCCAGGATCCTGAGCGCTCTCACGACTCCACCTCCGCGGCGAGCCTGGCCGGCGCGACCGCACAGTAGCTCGCCAGCACCAGCGAGCCGACCTCGTCCCAGTCGACCTTGCCTACGTCCAGACGCAGACCGGCCCAGCCGCGATGGCCGATGTATGCCGGCAGGAAGAAACGCTTGGGATCGGCTTGCGCCAGCTCCTCGTTCTCGCCGAGCGCGGCCTTCCAGCACATCGACACCACGCCGTCGCCGTGATGGTCGTCGAGGAAGTAGGCGAAGGTCTTCTTCCGCACGCGAAACGCGGCGTAGTCGCCCTTGCGCTCGACCGTGACTTCGGGCAGCGCGAGACACAGCTTCTCGAAGCGGACGAGCTTTTTCGCACCGGCCGCACTCACAATAGGCTCCAGGGGCCTGCCACGGGCAGGGCTTCGCCTTCCCCCGGCCAGGGCGGCATGGTGACGGCGACGGCCTCGAGTGACTCGTCGCCGAGCGCGCGAAACTGGAAGTGCGTGCCCAGCGGGATCGTGATGCAGACCCCGGCCTCGACCGCGACGACCTCCTCGCGCTCGCCTTGCCTGCGCCAGAGCTCGCCGCGCCCGGACACGAAGCACCAGATCTCCTCGACCGTGGTGTGAGTCACGGCGCGCGAGGTCCGGCCGGCCGCGAGCTCGAAGTGCGCCATCCCGCCGCCCGCGAGGCCGAGCAGCACGCGCACGTCCGAGCCGTCGGGCGCGAGCGCGGTCGGCTCGCGCGGCAGGCGCAGGGTCGCGAAGCGCGCAGCCATCACTCGATCGGGCCCGAGCAGTCGAAGGAGAACGACCACTTCTTCTGTTTCGAATCGACGTGGAGCTGCGCGAATTTGAAGTGAGCCGGCAGCACCGCTTCGAGGTTCGCGATGGCGTCGGCCGAGAACGTGCCCGCGAAGTCGTCGCCCTTGCAGGTGAACTTGCCCGAGCCGGTGCTGGTGGCGACGTTCGCCTGTGCGCCGAGCGAGCAGCTGGGAAGCTGCTGGTCGAAGTACACCGTCGTCGCGCCGCCGCCGAACGGCGTCGCCGCGACGATGAGCTCCGCCCACTGACCCTGCTTCACGGTCACCTTCCCTGCCGTCCGCGTCACGTTCGTGGGCGTTGCGGCGAATACCTCCACGTGTGCCAGGCCCGCAAGCGTGGCCGCTCCGCCGGATGCCGTGCCCAAAGCGGTCATCTGTGTGCCCTGTGCCTGGACGAGGCAGCTCAGGTCGGCAGTCGGTCCCATGATTTGGAACAGCCCGTCCGCCGGCGGCTGGGGAGGGGCAGCAGGCGCCGCAGAAGCCAGGAGAACCCAAGTCACACAGGTCGCAATGAGTGGTTTGTGCATCCCGCCATCGTATTACGGGCGAGCCGCGAGCGCAGTCAAGCTGTGGGGTATCCTGATCTCCATGACTGACGTCCATCCCGCCCTGGCCCGGGGCAACGTCGCGGTCGTCACCGGCGCCGCGAGCGGCATCGGACTCGCGGCGGCGCGCCGCTTCGCCGCGCTCGGCCTGCGGGTGTGTCTGGCCGACCGCGACGAGTCGCGGCTCGTCGACGCCGCGCGCTCGATCGGCGACTCCGCCCTCCCCGTTCCGACCGACGTCTCGGATCGCGGTTCGGTCGAGTCTCTGGCGGCCACGGTCGCCGACCGGCTCGGCTCCGTGTCGGTGCTCATGAACAACGCGGGAACGGGCGGCGGCGGCGACGCGCTCTCGAGCCCCGAGGGCTGGACGCGCGTGCTGTCGGTGAATCTGCTCGGCGTGCTGCACGGCGTGCAGGCGTTCGTGCCCGCCATGGTCGAGCGCGGTGCGCCGGGCCTGGTAGTGAACACCGGCTCGAAGCAGGGCATCACCTGCCCGCCGGGCGACACCGCCTACAACGTCTCGAAAGCCGGCGTGAAGGCGCTCACCGAAGGGCTCGCGCACTCACTCCGCAGCAAGCCCGGCTGCCGGGTGAGTGCGCACCTGCTCGTCCCCGGCTTCACCTTCACGGGCATGACCGCCCGCCGCGCCCCCGAGAAGCCTCCCGCCGCATGGACGCCCGAGCAAGTGGTCGAGCGCATGCTCGAAGGTATCGCCAAGGGAGACTTCTATCTCTGGTGCGAGGACAACGAGACCCCGCGCGCGATCGACGAGAAGCGCGTGCTCTGGAACGCGCTCGACATGGTCGAGAACCGCCCCGCGCTCTCGCGCTGGCACCCCGAGTGGAAGGCCGCCTTCGAGCGCTTCTTGGCGGGAGACGGCGAATCCTGATCGCTAGGCGCCGCGGTACTCGCCGATCACTTCGATCACGCCCACGATGTTGTCGTTCAGAGCTTCGAGATCTTCGGCCGGCACCCACCACTCGCTGGCGTGCGCGCCGCCCACGGTCTGGATCGGGTAGCGATCCATGAACGCGCGCCGCACCGCGAACTTCGTGACAAAGCCCACGCCGTCGTCCTTCACGTTCCAGCGCGTGACTTCGATGGCGTAGCGCTCGTTCGTGACCGGATAGAAGATGGGCTGGCCGGGAAGTCGGGGCGGCCAGCGCCGGAATCCACTGGCCGCGAGCAGCTCGAGCTCTCGAGGACCGACGGGTCGATAGAGCAGGATCGTGTCGTCCACAAACTCCATCAGCGGCCGCGAAACACCGCGGCGCGGCGCTCGATGAAGGACTGTATCCCCTCGCGTGCATCGTCGGTCCCGAGCACCGCACTCCGGATTCCGGGAATCTGCTCGATTGCCGCGCGCTCAGCGGCGGCAAGATAGGCCTGCGCGGCGCGCTTGGTGACTCGAATGCCGATGGGCGCATTGGCTGCGATCCGCTCTGCGAGCGCCATGGCGCGCTCGACCTGCTGACCGAGTGCAACGACCTCTTGCACCAGGCCGATGCGCAGCGCTTCCGCCGCCCCGAACTCGTCGCAGAGCAGCAGGTGATACATCGCGTCACCCCAGCCCATGCGGGAAAGAAAGCGGAAGTGGGCGCCGCCCAGCGGCGCGATCCCGCGCTTGGCCTCCATCTGACAGAAGCGCGCGTTGTCGGCGCTGACTGCGATGTCTCCTGCGAGCATGATCTCGATGCCCACCGTGTAGGTGATGCCCTGGACCGCGGTCACGATCGGCTTGCTGGAGCGCCGAGTGAGTCCGAACGGATCGACGTTCTCGGACGGCAGCGGAGCCGGGTTGGCGCCCGGACCGAAGAACTTCGGCATGTCGAGGCCGGCGGTGAAGTGGTCGCCCTCCGCGCACAACACGCCCACCCAGAGCTCGTCGTCGCGCTCGAGCTCGGTGAGCGCGTCGGACAGCTCGCGCATCATCTCCGGCGTGAAGGCGTTGCGGCGCTGCGCGTTGTCGATCGTGATGCGCAGGATCTTGCCCTGAGTCTCGCTGCGCACCCGCCCCGGTCTCTTCGCGTCGGTCGAGCTGGACATGCGGACAGGCTACCCGGCCGCGGTTGCTTGACGCAACCGCGCGGGCTCGCTCAGGTCGCGAAGCGGTACGAGTCTCGCTCGCGCACGATCCGGCCCGCGGTGGGCGCAGCGAAGTGTGTGCCGATCACCAGCACGGGCCGGTCGGCGTAGCGCGCGAGGAAGTCGCGGCGCGTCTGCTCGGCCATCGCAGCGTCCGAATCGACGCCGGCGTTCCACTCCGGGTGCGTGCACTGCGCGGGGTGGTGCATCAGGTCGCCCGTGATCACGGCCTCCTGGCCGCGCGAGCAGACGTGCACGGCCACGTGCCCCGGAGTGTGTCCATAGGTCGGCTCGAGCCTCACCTCGTCGGTCACGGCGTGGTCGGGAGTCACGAGCTCGACCTTGCCGGCCTCGTAGACGGGGCGGATCGACTCCTGCACGACGTCCCCGCCGGTGTTGCCTTCGGTCTTCGACCAGTAGTCGTATTCGGCGCGGTTCCAGAGATAGCGGGCGTTCGAGAACGTGGGCACCCACCTGCCGTTCTCGAGCCGCGTGTTCCAGCCCACGTGATCGACGTGCAGGTGCGTACACAGAACGGTGTCGATCGACTCGGGCGGGAAGCCCGCCGCCGACAGGTCCTGCAGGAACGGCCCCCGGCGCTTGCCCCAGCCCGCGATGCGGATGTTCTTGTCGTTGCCCACGCAGGTGTCGACGATGATGCGCTGCCCCTGTGACTCGATCACGAGCGCATGGATGGACAGATGCACCTTCCCGTCGTCGCGCGCGAAGTGCGGCTTGCACCAGGCGAGCTCGGGGCGCGCGAAGTTCTCGGCGGTGAGTGCGGGCACGATCCAGGTCGCATCCTGCGTGAGCACGATCTCCGTGAGCTTGGTGATCACCGCGTCGCCGATCTTCCACTTCATCGTCGTTTCGCTCATGTCGGCTAGCATAAGGGATCGGCGCTGCTGCAGAGTGTCACTCAACCCCCCATGAGAAGGAGCGTGCGATGAGCATCAAGAGCTTGGCTCAGAAATTTGTGGAAATGTGCAACCAGGGCAAGAACTTCGACGTGATGCGCTCGATGTACGCACCGAACATCGTCTCCGTCGAAGGGGACGGCGGCGAGACCGCCGGCCAGGGGCCGGTGATCAAGAAATCGGAGATCTGGCAGGGCCAGAACGAGATCCACGGCGAGCGCGTGCTCGGACCGTACTTCAACGGCCCGAAGCAGTTCGCGGTGCACTACACCTTCGAAGTCACCCGCAAGGGCGAGAAGAACCGGACCACGCTCCAAGAGGTCGGCGTCTACACCGTCGAGAACGACAAGATCACGCGCGAGCAGTTCTTCTACGACGGCGTGCACTGAGCCAGGTCGGCCGCGAGTCAGGCGGGCAGCTTCGAGAGGTCGACCCGGTACAGGTCGGTCGCGGTCTTGAAGCACATCTGCTCGACCTCGGGCTCGGGCACGCCGGCCATCACCCGCTTCAGCACCGGCATCGAGTTCGGCCAGATCGCGTCGTGGTGGGGGTAGTCGTTCCCCCAGACGAGGTTTCGCAGGCCGATCTCGTGCCGCGTGCGCACGCCGATCTCGTCGTCTTCGAAGGTCACGCGGAAGTTGCGGTGGAAGTACTCGCTCGGCTTCATCGTGAGATAGTCGACGGCGAAGCGCGGCGTGCGATAGGTGGCGTGGTCGAGGCGCTGTACCACGTGCGCCACCCAGCCGGTCTCGAACTCGGAGATCACGAGCTTCAGCCGAGGGAAGCGTTCGACCACGCCGCCGCAGATCAGGTCGATCATGGTGTTCACCACCGTGGTGAAGGCCAGCGTGTAGCCCTTGATCGTGCCCGACGGGCTGCCCCAGTGACTCGGCATGCCGCCATCCCAGGACGTGCCCACGAAGATGTGCATGGTGAGCGGCAGGTCCATGGCTTGAGCCGCGGCCCAGAAGCGGTCGTAGTCGGGGTGGCAGTAGGGCCGCTCGGGTGGCACGTGCGAAGGAATCATGAAGCCGCGCACGCCGCGGCGCGCCGCGCGCTCCATCTCGACGAGCGCCGCGTCGACGTCGGGAATCGGCAGACAGCCGATGCCGATCAGCCGCTCGGGAGCGACCGAGCAGTAGTCCACGACCCAGTCGTTGTGGCGCTCGAACACCGCGCGCGCGACGTCCTGCTCGGGCGACGCGTAGGTGAACATGTTGAGGCTGGGGTACATGACCTCGCCGCAGATGCCGTCGCGCGCCTGCTCGTCGAGCCGCTTGGCCGGGTCGCGCACGCCGGGGTTGAGACCGTCGTAGCCGCGCGCGATCAGCTCGTCGGTGGCGGGATCGTCGAGCCGGTGACCGGCGATGCCGAGCCGTCCGATCGGGATCGGCGGTACGCCGGGGATCAGCAGCCAGTCACCGCGGTTCCCCTTCCAGTCGCGGATCACCTGCGGCGCGCGCGTGCCGAAGCGGCCCTCGAGCCCCACGAACACCTCGCGCGCTTCGACCAGATGAGAGTCACACGAGTAGTAGCGCACCGTGTCTCCTCCCTAGTAACCCAGGCGTTTGTCGACCAGTCCTACCAGTGATTCGCCGCGCTGCGCGCGGCGCAGGTTCTCGCAGAAGCGCGCCACGTTGCGCGGCCCGCGGTGCTGGCTGGCGCCGGCGGTGTGCGGAGTCATCACCACGTTGGGCAGGCTCCAGAGCGGGTGCGAAGCCGGCAGCGGCTCGAGCGGCGCCACGTCGAGCGCGGCGCCGCCGAGCCGGCCTTCGCGCAGCGCGCGCAGCAGCGCGTCGCCGTCGACGATCTCGCCGCGGGTCACGTTCACGAGCAGCGCCCCGCGCTTCATCGCCGCGAAGGCCTTGTCGCCGAACAGGCCGCGCGTCTCGGCGGTGAGCGGCGCACCGAGCGCCACCACGTCGGACGCGGCCAGCAGCTCGTCGAGCCGGTCGAGGCCCCAGACCTCGCGCACGCCGTCCGCGCCGGGCATCGCCGCCACATCGGCGGCGAGCACGTGCATTCCGAAGGCGCGCGCGCGGCGCGCGAACGCCCGGCCCGTGCCGCCGAAGCCCACGATGCCCATCGTGAGCCCCTCGAGCTCGAGCTCGGCTCGGCGCATCTCCTCGCGGTGGTTCCAGCCATCCGGCCCCATGCGGATCGCGCTCGCGATCTGTCGCGTCAGCGCGAGCAAGAGCCCGAAGCCGGTGTCGGCCAGGTGACCTCCCACCAGCCCCTTCTCGCCGGTCAGCACGACCACCGAGTCGCGCATCGCGGGGTAGAGGAACGCATCCATGCCCGAGGCGATCGCGTGCACCCAGCGCAGCTTCGGCGCGGCCTTGAACAACGGCTCGGGGATGAAGCCGAGAATGACCTCGACGTCTGCCGCGCCCTCGATCGCCTCGCGCATCTTCGCTGCGACGCGCACGCGCGAGCCGGGCGGTGCCGCGGCCCGAATCTCGGCGAGCGCGCGCTCGGAAATCTCGGGCAGAGTGAGTCCCAGCACCACCAGGATCTCGGTAGGTCCGCGCAGCTCGAGCGCGCTCACGTGAAGGTCACCTCCACCTCGCCCACGCCGGCGTACTCGGCGCGCCAGCGCTGGCCCGCGGCCGCGTCGAAGCGCGCGAAGGCACCGGTGATCACCACCTGCCCCGGCTCGAGCGCGCGGCCGTGCGCGCCCAGCACCGCCGCCAGCCGCGAGAGTGACTCGAGGTGGTCGTCGAGCTCGTCGCGGCTCACGCCCGAGTACACCTTCTCGCCGTCGCGCAGCAGGCTGCAGCGCACCGCGCTCAGGTCAGCCACATCGGCGAGGCTCACTCCTCCGCCCCGCACTACGCCCCACTGGGTGAGTCCGTCGGTCACGAACGCGCCGAAGTCGGGCCGGGCGGACCCGGCGCGGCGCTCGTTCAGCTCGAAGCCGGCGCAGACCCGCGCCAGACCCGCGCGCACCTGGTCGCGCGACAGGCCCGGCCCGGCGAGCCGCCGGCCGATCTCGAAGCACATCTCGGGCTCGATCGACGGCTTGACGATCGATGCCGCCCGCACGCGCGCGCCGCTGTCGAACAAGTGACTCGCCAGGATCGAGCCGAACGGGCGCGCGTCGACGCCGAGCGCCGTGCGCGCGCGGTTCGAGGTGAGCCCCACCTTCCAGCCCGCCAGCCGGTCGCCTTCGGCGAGCCGGCGCTCGAGCAGACCGAGCTGCACCTCGAGCGCGTCCTCGAGCGAGAGCCCCGCCAGCCAGGGCGGCGAGACGTCGCCCTGGCGCCGGGACTCCCAGAGCCGGTCTACCAGGGCGCGCGGATCGGAGGCAGGCATCGACGCCAGTCTACGCGACCGGGGCACTCAATAGGCGATCGTGATCCCGCCCAACACGAGCGGCCCCGCCGTCACGTGGATGTGATTGGGCAGCGTCTGTGAGTCTTCGAAGTCGATCCAGCGCGCGCCCGTGCCCAGGAAGAGCCCCACGCGCACCGCCCCCTGGAGAGGCGCCGTCCACGCCACACGACCCGTCACGCTCGCGAGCTGCGGCCAATGCGGCACCGGCACCGAGGCCACGCCGTCGAGCTCGAGCGAGAATCCGCGCCCCAGCGCCCACGAGCCGTCCAGGCCCAGCCGCATGGCAGTCACTCGGTAGTCGCGCGCCGCGCGCGACGCTCCGGAGTCGAGCGCATACGAGAAGTCGAGCACCGCGGCGTCGATCCGGGGCATCAGTCGCAGCCGTCCGCCGTCGAAGTCGAATCGATAGCCCGCACCGAAGTTGCCGACGTTCAGGTCGATCGAGCTCTTGAACGGGCTTCCTGCGTCGAACGAGACGCCGTGACTCACGAGCGGCTGTGACAGCGTGCCCGAGCTGTCGAGCCCCAGGCCCGAGTAGCCGCCGAAGAAGACCAGGTGATCCCAGCGGAAGTGGAGCTCGAGCTCGTACAACCCCGCATCGCTGATGCCGAGCTCCTTCAGCGTGGGCCGGCGCGAGCTGCTGCTGCCAGGGTTTCCGCCCAGTGGCACCTGGACGTAGCCATCGATCGGCGCCCACGCGCCCGTGCCGCGAAAGCCGAGCTCGAACTCACTCTCGGGTGCAGTCTCTGCCGAGGCGGGGACCTCGGAGCTCGGATCGGCCGCCGCCGTCAACCAGGGCGGGCCGGCTACGAATGCCGCGAGGGCACACGCCATCGCGGTCCGCGGCGCACACGATGCTCCCCCGAGCATGCGCCGAGCATACCCTCGTGCATCGTCCGAGCGGAGTGATAAGACGCTGAGACCTCGCTCAGCTCTTGACCGGAGCGCCGGGCCGGTCAATGATTAGCCAATTGGCTAAACGAGGAGAAGTCATGGCTGCGCCCGTCTACGTGATCTGCAGCTATCGGGTAGCGAACGGCAACGAGAGCGAGTTCCAGAAGCTGCTGAGTCGCCACTGGCCACTCCTGCGCGAGCTCGGACTCGCGACGCGCAAGCGACCTCGGCACTTCCGAGGCGAGGAGCAGGAACGCGGCCCGATCTTCTTCGAGATCTTCGAGTGGGTCGACGAGGATGCACACAAGCTCGCGTCGCAGCACCCCGATCTGATGGCGATCTGGGAGCGCATGGACAAGCTGTGCGAAGCACGGCATGGCCGGCCGAACATGGAGTTTCCACACGCGACCGAGATCGAGGTCCTTGGCAACGCGTGACGCGCGCCGCGAGCTGGCGGAGCTCGATCTCGTCTTCGCGTGCCTCGCTCATGCCTCGCGGCGACAGATCCTGCTGTCGCTCCTGCACCACGACGGTGCCATGACCGCGGGTGAGATCGCGCGGCGCTTCGGCTGCAGCTGGCCGACGACCAGCCGCCACCTGAAACAGCTCGAGCAGGCGGAGCTGGTGTCGGCGGAGAGACGCGGCCGCGAGCGCGTCTATGCGCTGGCCAGCGAGCGCATCACTCGAGTCGCGGGCGGCTGGGTCCGGCGCTTCGAGGCTTGATCGAAGTCAGGTCGCCGTCTCGAGCACCACACGGAAGCGCGCGGCGCCACTCATCATGCGCTCGAAGCCCTGCGCGGCGCGAGTCAGCGGGAACACCTCGGTCATCGGCCGCACGCCGTGCAGCGCGCTGAAGGCCAGCGTGTCCTGTGAGTCGATCGAGCTGCCCGACGGCCAGCCGACGACGGCGCGGCGGCCGAAGATCATCGGGATGGCGTCGATCTGCAACGGGTCGGACGGCGCGCCCAGCACGATCAGCTTGCCGTCGACCGCCAAGCCGCCCAGCGTCGCGGTCATGGCCGCGCCGTTGGTCACGGTGGCGAGGACGACCTTCACCCCACCGAGCTTCGCCAGCGCGCGTCCGGGATCGCCCACCTGGCTGTCCACGTACTCGTGCGCACCCAGCTTCCGCGCCAGCGGCTCCTTGTCCTTGCCGCGCGCGATCGCGATCGTGCGGAAGCCGAGCTTGGCCGCGAACTGCACGCCCAGGTGACCGAGCCCGCCCAGGCCCAGAATCGCGACCGCGTCACCCCCGCGCGCGCCGCTGTTGCGCAGCGAATTGAACGTAGTGACTCCCGCGCACATGAGCGGACCGGCTTCGACGGGCGAGAGGCCCTCCGGAATTCGGGCCAGCGCGCCCGCGGGCACCACCGCGTAGTCGGCGTAGCCGCCGTCGTACGAGATCCCGGGGATCTGCTGCGCGATCTGGCAGGTGACGAAGTCACCGCGCCGGCACGAGTCACAGTAGCCGCAGTGACCGCCGTGCCAGCCGACGCCTACGCGGTCGCCGCGCGCCCAGCCGGCGATGCCCGCGCCGAGCGCATCCACCACGCCTGCGATCTCGTGGCCGGGCACGCGCGGGTAGGACATGCCCGGCAAGAGCCCTTCCTTGGTCAGGACGTCACTGTGGCAGACGCCGCAAGCTTCGACCCGCACGCGCACCTGTCCCGGCCCGGGCTCCGGGATCTCGCGTTCCGCCAGCTCGATCGGGCCGTGCGCACCCTTGACCTGTGCTGCTCGCATCGCATTCGCCATTCCTACCTCCGCGGTTCAGGGCACGAAGGTACCGCTGCACTGACTCGAGATCGACCACTTGTGATGGTCCGAGTCGACCTTGAACTTCACGTGCTTCAAACTCGCGAGCGCGCTCTGCACGCTCGCGATCTGATCGTCGTTCAGCAGGAGCGAGAGATCGTCGCCCTTGCAGCTGAGAGCGCTCGTGCCCTTCGAGGTCGAGCTCGTGAAGGAAGCGCCGAGCGCGCAGTTGGCGACTCGATTCCCCATCACGAGGGGCACGTGATCGACCGAGACGCTCATGGACACGAAGCGGCTCTCCTTGACCGAGACCTTGTCCTCGCCGCGGCTCACGCTCGTTGGCTGAACGGCGTCGAAGCTCAATCCCACGACGAGCTTGGAAGCGTCGAGATTCTGGAGGTCGAGCCGGGCCTCGAACGAGCCGCCGTCGACGAGCAGCAGGCACGAGACGTGATCGACCTCATCGGCCGGCTCCCAGAGAAACTCGCCTTCGAGAAGCGGCGTCGCGGCGCCGGCGCGCGACGCCAGGGAGCTCGACAGGAGCAACATCACCGCCACACGGACCAGTGTTGGTTTTTGCATGCGCTGATTCTACGGGACCTCACCGCTCCGCTGGCTGAAATCAAGCCGCCCGGTCGGGCTTCCGATCATGGACGACGATTCGGTGCAGCGAAGGAGGCCCTGGCGAGCATGGCGCAAGCGAGCACTCACCTGTTCACGATCGACGGCACGATCAAGGTCACCCACTACCCCACGCAGCGGGCGCTGGTGGGAGAGTGGCAGTCGCTCTGCACCCCGCAGTTCCGCGAGGCGCTGATCCGCGCGATCGACGAAGCCCAGCGCCTGCACGCGATGTCCTGGATCGTCGACCTGACGCTCGGGCCCGGCGTGCCGTCGCAGGACGACCAGCGCTGGGTCGAGACCTTCAACGTGGGGAACGCGCTCAGCAAGGGCGTGATCGCCTGCATCAACGTGCACGGCACGAGCGCGATCGCGAAGCTCGGCTCGCGCCGCTGGACCAAGAGCGCCGGCGAGCAGGGCATGATCACCGGTGACTGCTCGACGCTCGAGGAAGCGCTGAAGATGGCCGCGCAAGTGGCCAGCGGAGAGATGCGCTAGCGCGCGAGCGGCCCTTTCTCCGTCTCGGGTAGACTGCCGCCGAAAGGCGGCGCGTGAGAGTTCTGGTCACCGGCGGTAACCGCTACATCGGGCTCGACCTCGTGTTCGAGCTGGCGCGGCGCGGCCACGACGTGACCGTGATCAACAGTCACGTCGCCCCGTTGCCCGACGGCGCTCGGCGCATCCACGCCGACCGACGCGTGCCCGGCGAGTTCGAGCGCGCGCTCCACAGCCACCGCGACGCGTTCGACGCGGTGTTCGACAACACCGCGTACGTGCCCGCCGACATCGTGCCCATGGTCGAGCTGTTCCGCGGCCGCGTGGCGCACTACGTGTTCACGAGCTCGCAGGCCGTGTACCGGCGCAGCTTCGTGCAGCCGCTGCGCGAGGACTTCCGCCGCCACGCGGCGGACGACGCCGATCCGCGCAAGGCCTACGGCGTGGGCAAGGTGCAGTGCGAAGACCTGCTGCTCGCGGAGTGGCTGGAACGCCGCTTCCCGGCCACCTGTCTGCGCGTGGGCCACACACTCGGCCCTCGCAGTCCACAGCCCACGCGCGACCCTGCCCTGTTCGCCCGGCTCGAGGCAGGCCGGCCGGTGCTGATTCCGGGCGATGGCTTCGCGGCGCTCGGGCTCGTGCACACGAGCGACGTCGCGCGATTCATGGCCTCGCTGCCCGGCAACGAGAAGGTTCTCGGCGAGTGTTACAACGTGTCGGGCGCGGAAGTCACCAGCATCGTCGGCGTCGTGCATCTCGTCGCGCGCGCGATGGGCGTGAAGCCGACGATCGTTGAGGTCCCCATGGAGCTCGCACGCAAGCAGCGCCCGCCGCTCGTCCACTGGGGCGAGGCGCTCACCGGCTCCGCGCTGCTCTCGATCGAGAAGGCGCTTCGCGAGGTCGACTGGGCACCGCGTTACTCGATCGAAGACGGCTACCGTGACTCGTACGAGTGGTACAAGCGCGAAGGCCGCCAGCTCTATCCGATCGATTTCGCCGCCGACGACGCGCTGCTCGCCGAGCTCGGGCGGGCTTAGCTCCGCTCGCGCAGCGAGAGCCAGAAGGCGGCCGCGGCGATCGGCAGAGTGACGAGCGAGCCCAGCTTGGCGGGCGCATCGACGCCCAGTGGTTTCCACAGCCAGAGCAGCCACGCCGCCGCGAGGTGCTTCGCGAGCACGAACGCGAGCACGGTCGGAATCCAGCGGCGGTAGCGAGTCACCACGCCGAGCTCGATCACGAGCCAGCAGAGCTGGTCGATCCCGACCGAGGCCAGCAGGCTGATCACCGGCGCCCCGTTTTGAGAGAGGTCGATGCCGGCGATGCGGCCCGCACCCGAGTCCGCCCAGAACACGTGCACCCAGCCGCGGAATGCGTTGACCGCGATCTCGAGCCACAGGAACGCGATCGCGAGCTTCGAGCCGCGGTAGTCGTCGTCGGGCGGCGGCAGGATGCGCACGAGCTCAGGCCGGCGTGCGCGCAATGAAGTCGAGGGCGATCCGCGCCAGCTCCTCGCCCGCGTCCTCCTGCACGAAGTGACCGGCGCCGTGGATCGTCGTGTGCGGCTGGCCCTTCGCACCCGGGATCTCTTCCTGGAAGCGCGCGTGCAGGCCGGCCGTCACCGGATCCCCGTCCGTGAACGCGGTCAGGAACGGCTTTTCGAAGCGGTGCAGTGACTCCCAGGCGCGCCGGTTGTCGGGAATGGCGACGTCGTCGGGCAGGATCGGCACCAGCGTCGGAAAACGCCGCGCGCCGGCGCGGTGGCGCTCGTCGGGGAATGGCGCGGCATACGCCGCGATCTCTGCGGCACCGAGCTTCGGACACATCGCGCGCATCACCGCCTCGGGCGTGAACTGCGGGGAGTCGGCGCAGTGCTTCTGCCAATACATGAACGGCGGCGCTCCGCCCGCGCCTGCTCCCGCGAAGCCCTTCATCACGTCGAGCATCGTCTCCGGGATCGGCAGGCTCGCATACAGGGCGCGCAGCGCCGGCGCGGCAGTCTCGGGGATGCCCTTGGCGTCCGGGAGCCCCGTGTTCGAGGTCACGACCCGCGCGAAGCGCTCGGGCAGCTCGGCCACGACGCGCAGACCCACCAGGCCGCCCCAGTCCTGGCAGATCAACGTGATCTCGCGCAGGTCTAGTGATTCGACGAGCGCCCGCAGCCAGGCGACGTGCCGCGCGTAGCTGTAGTCGGTGACTCGCGTGGGCTTGTCGGAACGGCCGAAGCCCACGAGGTCCGGCGCCACGACGCGCCGGCCCGCCGCCACGAAGAGCGGGATCATCTTGCGATACAGATACGACCAGGTCGGTTGCCCGTGCAGGCACAGGATCGGCGGCGCGGAGCGCGGGCCTTCGTCGACGTAGTGCATGCGCAGCGCCCCACCCTCGCCGTCGGGCACGTCTCGGTAGCGCGGGGCATACGGCCAGCCAGGAAGAGACTGGAATCGTTGATCGGGCGTGCGTACGAGCTCCATGCGACCCACCTCTTGGCACATAGCATGCCATCATTGCGGCGCATGCCGAAAGACCTCGCGCCCTGCTTGTGGCTCTTGAAGCTCGGGGCGCTCGTCAACCTGTACTTCCTGGCGCGCACCCTCGCGCTGCCGTCCGGCCAGCTCGATCCGCACATCGTCGTACCCGCCCAGATCTTCTTCGTGGTCTCGGCCTGGCGCTGCCTCTTCCCGAACCGCTACGAGGGCAACGTCGTGCTTCACGCCACTCCGCTGTCCTCGACGTTCGTGACTCGCACGCTCGCCACCTTCGCCGAGCTGGCCTGGATCTACCAGGTCTCTCGCGTGATCCGCGTGTTCGACCTCGAGCGAGTCGGCTGGGTCGAGCTCTTGTCGTGGCTCATGATCGTTCAGATCGTGGTTTCGCAGCTGTGCGTCTGGGGCGCGATCCTCACCGACCGGGTCTGGCTCTACTTCTGCGAAGAGCTCGGCTGGCTCGTGATCTTCGTGCTGAGCTCGATCGCGAGCGCATATCTGCTCGCGACCGTCGAAGGGCTCGGTCACGGACGCACGCTGCTGTGGCTGAACCTGGGGTTCGCCGCCGTGTATCTGCCCTGGCAGGTCGTGAATCTGTGGGCCCTGCGGAAGCGGGTTCGCGGAGCTCGGGTCACTCCGCGAAGCCTCGCGAGCGGCGCGCGCCGCGCGCTCTTCGAGTACCGACCTGCGACCGACGCCGAGTCGTGGGGCGGATTTCTGGGCCTCAGCTGGATGGCCGGCTACTGGGCCACGCTCGTACCGCTGTGGCTATCTCGAGTCGTGGACCTCGCGGGGAAATGAGTCGAGCAGCGCCTGGGTGCGCGCCCTGAGTGCCGCCTCCACGATGCGGTCGGTGTGGATGTAACGCGCACCGTCGCGGACGCCGCGCAACACCATCTCGCCTACCGCGTCGGGGCTCGCACCCGCGTTGAGGAAGGAGTCCACCGTGGCGACCATCTGCTCCGCCGGCCGTGGCGCCGACGCAGGTTGCATGCGCAGCGTGTGGTGCATGATGCGCGTCGCCACCGGTCCGGGACACAGCACCGAGACTCCGATGCCTGCGCCCGCGAGCTCGAACCCGAGTGACTCCGACAGTCCCACGACCGCGTACTTGGCGGTGTGGTACAGGAAGCCCGAGCCGGGCGCGACCAGACCCGCGCCCGACGACGTGTTCACGATGTGGCCGCCGCCCAGCTCGCGGCCGCGCGCGACCATGCGGGGCACGAACGTCTGCAGCCCGTTCACGACGCCGCCCAGATTCACGCCGAGCGCGAAGTCCCAGCTCTCGTAGCTCATCTGCTCGGCCGGGACGGCCATGGCAACGCCGGCATTGTTGAAGAGCAGCGACACCGGACCGAGTCGCGCCTCTGCCGCGTCTGCCGCGCGCGCGTAGCCGGCGCGGTCGCGCACGTCGAGCACGAACGACTCGACGGCGGTCTCCTTCGCGAGCTCCGCGCGCGCGCTCGAGAGCGCAGCCTCGTCGACGTCGGCCAGGGCGAGCTTCGCGCCCGCGCGCGCGAAGGCCCGCGCGATGCCGAGCCCGATGCCGTTGGCTGCCCCGGTGATGAACGCGGTGCGACCCGTGACCTCCATGTGTGCTCTCCCCTCTCTTGGCCAGTACGAGCGGTCAGTCTCCGCCGGAGCCCGCAAGCTCGCAGGCGAAACTGTCCGCACAGTCACTCTACCAGGAGCGTCGGAATCTTTCGCCGGCAACCGCGCGAATTCGTTGCGCACAGAGCGGTTCGCCGTGACGGCCCCGCGCCAGCGCGTTCACCGCCGGTTCGCCTTCGACTCAGCGCAAGAGTTACGCAGACAGTGAGTCGCCGGCTCGGCTCTGTAAGTGTTTCTGTCCAAAAGTCACTGAATCGCGCGGCGATCGCCGCAGACAATCCGCCGATGAAGACTCTAGTGGCAGTCATCGTGGGATTGGGGCTTCCGTTGACCTTGTACACGTCGAGCGCCAGCGCAGGGACTCGACATCGTGGAGCGACGTCACAATCGTCGTCGCCTGCGCCGGGAGGGGATGTCGCGGATGTGCTCGCGACCGCGCACTCGGCGCCGACCGAGGCGCCGACCGGCTTCGACGGCGTCTCGAACGGACTCACGGATCCGACCACGCACGCGAACGACCAGGTCGCCTTCGACAGCGCCGAGGACCCGGACGAGGGCCTGGGCCCGTTGTACAACGCGCAGGCCTGCCGCGAGTGTCACCAGACACCCGTGTCGGGTGCCGCGAGTCAGGTCACGGAGCAGCGCGTGGGTCACAAGGACGGCGCGGGGAACTTCGTGAACCCGGACCTGCCCATGGGCGATGGCGCCGAGGTGGTGCACGCGCGCTCACTGATGAACGATCGCTCGATCTGTCCCAGCGCCGAGTTCCCGGATCTCACGGGACAGGAGAGAGTCCCCCCCACAGAGAACGTCCGCGCGCTGCGCGCGTCGCTCAACACGCTGGGGGACGGGTTCCTCGAAGCCATCCCGTCCAGCGCGCTCCAGGCGCTGGCCTCGAGCCAGTGCTCGCAGACGCGCGGCTCCATCTGCGGCAAGGTGATCAACGTGCCGGTGCTCGAGGCGGGAGGCTCGCTGCGCGTGGGCCGCTTCGGCTGGAAGAACCAGCACGCGAGCCTGCTGTCGTTCTCGGCGGACGCCTATCTCAACGAGATGGGCATCACGAGCGCGCTCCAGCCCAAGGAGGTCGCGCAGCTGTGCGACGCCATTCAGGACCCCGAGGACCAGATCGGGTCCGACGGGCTGGGCGACGTCGACCGCTTCGCGCGCTTCATGCGCGCGAGCAAGGCCCCGCCGCGCTACGCCTCGGTGGCGGCGACGGCGGACTCACAGGCCGGCGAGAAGCTCTTCTCGCAGATCGGCTGCGACACCTGCCACACGCCGACGTTCGTGACCGCTCCTGCCGGCTCGATCCTGAACGCCGGCTCGCTCAAGGTGTCGAGCGCGGTGGGCAACAAGATCATCCACCCGTTCAGTGATCTCCTGCTGCACGACGTGGGCACCGGAGACGGCATCGTGCAGAACGGCGGTCAGTCGACGGCGAACCTGTTGCGCACTCCCCCGCTCTGGGGCCTGCACGTGCGCGGGCGCCTGATGCACGACCTGGCCTCGCTCAACTTCGACGACGCGATCGTGCGTCACAAGGGCGAGGCATCGGGCGCGGCCAGCAAGTACCGCGCACTCAGCGCGGCCGACCAACGCAAGCTCAAAACGTTCCTGGGCTCGCTCTAGAGATTCACGAGCGCCCGAGCGGTCGTGCCGCCCGGGCCTCGGAGCCGAGCCTCACCAGGACGCCGTCGAGGGCAGCGGGAAGAAGCCGCTGATCGACTTCAGCCGTCCATCCTGCCCGGCGAGCGCGAAGCTCGCGCCGGCTTGAAGTCGCTGGCCATTCGCCGCGACCAGGCTCCAGAGTGCGAGCATCCGGCCGTTGTGATCGAGGACCGACGCGATCTGGAAGCGCGCACCCGGAACGCTCTTCTGAAAGCCTCCCATGTAGTCGGAGAGTGACTGGCTGCCCTCGACCGTGCCGTTCGGATCGACGTAGACCACGTCGTTCGCGACGCAAGCCTCGAGTTCATTCGCACGGGCCTCGGCAGGCAGAGACCAGATCGCGGCGTAGCGTTCCCAGAGAGTCATCGGCTTCATCGCGCGTCCTCCAATTCATCGAATTCCCGGTTGATCATCCGTTGCAGCGCGGTCGGGGCGTGACCGGCCCGAACCAGCACCAGAACGCCTTGGTAGAGGGCCAGGAGCCTGGTGGCAGCGTCCTTGGGAGAAATGCCCGTTCTCAGGGCACCATCCCGTTGCCCCGCAGTGAGTCGTTCACGGAACGTGCGCTCGAGCCGCTCGAGGCCCTGCATGACGCACGGGTGTGGCTTGCGCTCCGCCCCGAATTCGACAGCCGAGTTCGTGATCAGACAGCCGAGCGTTCCGCCATCGGGCTCCCGCAGCAGTGACAGGAACAGCTCGCGCAACCCGCGCAGCCCGGACTTCGGCTCGGCGAACGAGTCGAGGCGCGCCTGCAGGACGGCCTCGTTGTAGTGCTCGAACGCCGCGTCGAACAGCCCCGCCTTGTCGCCGAAGCTGTTGTAGATGCTTCCGGCCGAGAGCCCGGTGGCGGTCTCGAGGTCCCTCATCGATGCGCCTCTGTAGCCGTGACGCCGAAAGGCGCGCATCGCTCCCGTGAGCACGGTCTCCGAGTCGTATTCGCGGCTTCGGGCCATGGCCAGACGCGCGGATGGGTTGACGTGGTAGCGTCGGAGCCAACCGAGATGGACCCGCGCACGCTCAGAAGGAACTTCGCGGCCGGGCTGCTCCTCGGGCTGCGCGTAGTATGGCCGGTCTTCTCCGCCCTCCTCGTACTCATCGTCGCGCTCGGCCTGGTCGTCGGCTGGTGCGAGGGCTGGTCTGTGCAAGAGTCGATCTACTTCGCCTTCATCACGGGCCTGACGATCGGCTACGGCGACCACACGCCCAAATCGCTACTCACGCGCGCGCTCGCAATCCTGATCGGCGTGTGCGGCCTGTTGCTCACCGCCCTGCTGGCTGCGTTGGCGGTAAGGGCGCTGAGCGCCGCCAGGGACGATTCGAGCAAGTGAGGCTTCGCTCGGCCGAGGAGGCAAAGCTCGTCGAGCCTGCGTTCGTGAAGCAAGGCGGCTGACTCTCTCGGACGCTCGAGATCTTCCACTTCTCTTCGCTGTCGCAGACAGCGCTCCGGTCATAGAGTAATCCGGACAAGGAGAATCACAGTGAGGATCGTCGTGATCGGCGGCACGGGTCTGATCGGGTCGAACGTGGTTGCGAAGCTCAGCGCAGAAGGTCACGAAGCCGTTGCGGCATCACCGAACTCGGGTGTGAATTCCGTCACGGGTGAAGGTCTGGCTCGCGTCCTCGAGGGAGCGTTGGTCGTGGTCGACGTGTCGAACTCTCCGTCCTTCGACGAGCAGGCGGTGATGGAATTCTTCACGAAGTCCACGCGCAACCTGCTGCAGGCCGAGTCGGCCGCCGGCGTGAGACATCACGTGGCACTGTCCGTGGTGGGAACGGAGCGGATGCCCGACGGCGCCTACATTCGCGCAAAGCTCGCGCAGGAGAACCTGATCCAGGCCTCCGCGATCCCGTACTCGATCGTCCACGCGACTCAGTTCTTCGAGTTCATGAAGACGATCGCCGACGCCTCCACGAGCGGAGATACGGTCCACCTGCCACCCGTGCAATTCCAGCCCATCGCGGCCGAGGACGTCGCCAGTGCGGTCGCGAGAGTCGCGGTGGGCGCACCCAGGAGCGGCATCGTCGAGATCGCCGGACCCGACGTCTTCCGCTTCGACGAGGTCGTCGCACGTCGTCTCCGCGCGCTCGGCGATCCGCGCAAGGTGATCGCGGACCCCGACGCGCTGTACTACGGGGCCAAGGTCAGTCGGCTCACGCTCGTTCCGACTCCCGGCGCCGCGGAGCTCGGCAAGACGCACTTCGAGGACTGGCTCAGTCACTCGGCGCCTCCCGCGAGGAAATGAACATGCGATCCCGCGCTCATCCCCGTGAAGTGAGTGACGCCGATCAGGTCGCGCGCGGCTTCAAACCCGCCGCGCGGTAGATCGCGTCGATCACGCGCATGTTGGCGACCGCGTCATCGGGGCCCGTCGGGACAGGAGTGCCCTTGCGCACGTGGTCGACGAAGGCGCGCAGCTGACAGGTGTACGTCGACTCACCCGGTACGCGCTCGCGGCTCGTGCCGCTGGGCGTGCGCACGCTGAGACGGTGGTAGAAGTGCGGCGCGACCGGGTTGAACACGCGAATCTCGCCGCGCTCGCCAACGATGCGCAGCGCCATCTTGAGCAGCGTGCGCGACCACATCGACGCGGTGATCGCCGCGCTGCGGCCGTCAGCGAAGCGCAGCTTCGCGTCCATTCGGCGGTCCACCTGCGGCGACCAGAGCAGCGCTTGCGCGCTCACCACTTCGGGCTCCGCCTCGGACATGTGACGCACCATCGAGACCGTGTAGCAGCCCGCATCCATGAGCGCGCCGCCCGCGAGCTCCCACTTCCAGCGGATGTCGTTTCTCGAGAAGCCGATCGGGAAGGCGAGCACCGCCTCGTAGTGTCTCGGCGCGCCGATCGCACCGTCGGCGAGGAGCTGCTTCACGCGCTGCGCCAGCGGGTGGTAGCGCCAGTGGAACGCCTCGACGAGCACCCAACCGGTCTCGCGCGCGACGTCGGCCATCTGCTGCGCCTCGGCCGCATTCGACGCGATCGGCTTCTCGCACAGCACGTGTTTGCCGGCGCGCAGCGCGCGGATCGTCCACTCACAATGGAGTCCGTTGGGCAGCGGGTTGTAGATGGCGTCGAGCTCGGGATCGGCCAGCAGGGCGTCGTAGGATTCGTGCACGCGCGGGATGCCGTGCTTGGCGGCGAAGGCCCGCGCCTTCGCCAGGTCGCGCGCAGCGATCGCCGTGACTCGAGCCTCGGCCACCTGCTTCGCCGGCCGGATCAGTGCCATCGGCGCGATGCGCGCGGCACCGAGGATGCCGATCCGGAGCGGACCCTGCGATCGCGGAGTCGAGTCGCTCATGGGCGCATGGTATCCGGCAGCCTGGTTGGTGGCACCAGGAACGGACGACCGGTAGAGATCGGTGAACGGGGACACGCCGGCCGCCGCTCGTAGGGCACCTTCCTGGGCTGAGCTGGAAAGAAGACGAGGCAACCGCGATCGTCGAAGTGAGTCTCGTCCACGCTCATAGGGAGAGCGTAGAATCCGGTGCACACATGGGGGGTCGTCCATGAGTCTGGCCATCGCGGCACTCACCGGAGTTGCGCTCGCTGCCTGTGCCGGGCTGCGCGTGTTCCTGCCGCTGCTGGCCGCAGGCATCGCCGCGCGCTGGTTCGACTGGCCACTCGCTCCGAGCATGCGCTGGCTCGCCAGCGATCCGGCCCTGGTGACGTTCGGCGTGGCCAGCGTGGTCGAGATCCTCGCCGACAAGCTGCCCGTGCTCGATCACGCCCTCGACGTCGCCCAGACCTTCCTCGCGCCCGCGGCAGGCACGATGGTCGCGGTGAGTGCCCTTGGCGACCTGCCTACCTACAGCGCGCTGGCCCTCGGCATCATCACGGGCGCGCCGATCGCGGCCGGGGTCCACGGGATCGCGGCCACGACCCGCCTGGGCAGCTCGGCACTCACGCTGGGCACCGGCAACCCCGTGCTGTCGGTGCTCGAGGATGCCGCTGCCACGGTGGGCGTCGTGCTTGCGTTCGTGATTCCAGCCCTGGTCGTGCTCGCCGTCGTGGTGCTCGCGTTCATGGTCCGCCGCTGGCGGCGCTCGCGGCGGGTGGCCTGAGCGATCCCACCGGCAGCTCTGGCTTCTCCGCGAGCAGTGAGTGACAGGGGAGGAACCACAGCAGGTCCCAGCCGAGGTCCCTCACCTTCGCACCTGCCTGCTGCAACACCTCCGCGTAGCGGGACGCGTGCAGGACATCGAAGATGGCCATGCGGCCGCCCGGCTTGAGCACCCGGACGAGCTCGCGCAGCGCCTGATCGCGGCCCGCTCGCGAGGGAATGTTGTGAATCACGGTCATCGACACGACCGCATCGAACCAGCCATCGGGGAACGGCAGTCTCCTGATGTCCCCGCTCATCACCTCGGCCCGATCGGCAACGCCTTCCGCTTCCGCGTTGGCACGGGTGTTCTCTGGATCGTTCCAGGAGAGGTCCTTCGCGGACCACAGATCGATCCCGATCGCCTGGCCCGTCGTCAGTCGTTTGGCGCAGGCGATGAGCGCCAATCCGAGTCCGCAGCCCGCATCGAGCACGCGTTCGCTTCCCGAGAGCGTGAGTGCCGCGACCAATCGCTCGCTGACCCGCTTCTTGATCACGAGGCTCGACGCCAGCATGACTGCCGCGCCGGACAAGAGCAGAGCGGAGGCGAAGGCGGCGGCGATGACGAGTGACGTGGGAATGGGACTCGGCCTCGGCCAAGAGAACCCGATCGACGCGATCACCGCGAGGACGGATCCGCCGACGACGTGCGCGAGGACGACCCCCGGAGCGTCGATTCCGTAGCTTGCGAAGCGCTTCACGAGCTCGGCCTTCGGAGCGACGCCTCCGCCTGGTGCAGATAGGTCGCGAACCCGTCCTTCGCCGCTGGCGCGGAGTTGAGCAGCATGACGGCACTGACTTGTCCGCGGTGACCGATGCCGTGCGTGATCACGTGCATCAGCATCTCCTCGCGGGACATGCAGCCGCCCGCGCCGTCGGTGAACCGGAAGTCGAGCCGTTCCTCCAGTTGGCTGCGATCGAGCGCCGAGACGTAGTCGACGTACTCGCGGTCGCTCCCCCGGATGTCGCCCGAGAGATCGTGGAGCGTGGGCATCTCGCTCGCATTCGCCGACGTGTATGCGTGAGTCTCTCGTCTGAGGTGCGCCGCGAAGATCCGATCGACGATGTAGCTGTGGCTCAGCGCTCTCTTGGCCAAGGCCACGACTGGGGACTCGTCGCCGAGTCCGGCCAACGCGGTCAAGAGCTCGTCGTTGGCCCAGGCCTTGAAACGGAACAAGCGCTCCAGTGTGTCCTGCATGGGCGGGATCTCCTTCTGGTTGCCTGACTTCTTCAGCTGGGGCAAATTACGAGCGATCGCTCGCATTTTCCACTCGCATTCAGCGGCGGGAACCAATGGCGCGTCGACCAGCGCTAAGACCGCGAAAGATGGCCTCTCAGGAGCGCTCCCGCGCAACCGTCGACGCACTGGTCGAGGCCACTGCTCGCATTCTCGTCGAGGAGGGCTTCGACCAGGCCAGCACCAACCGCATCGCGAAGGTGGCGGGAGTCAGCGTCGGATCGCTCTACCAGTATTTCCCGAGCAAGGAGGCACTCGTCGCCGCGGTCATCGAGCGGCACCAGCGCGAGATCATGGACACCGTGCGGGGCGAGTTGGCGGAGGTCTCGAACCAGCCCGTGGAGACGGCGATGCGCGAGATCGTCGCGACCGCGGTCAAAGCGCACCGCGTCGAGCCGAAGCTGCACCGGGTGCTCTCGGAGCAGGTCCCGCGCGTGGGCAGGCTGGAGAAGCTCGAGACCTTCAATCGCGAGAACTACGCCCTGTTCAGGACGTATCTCGAGCGCCATCGGGACGAGCTCGGTGTCGATGACCTGGAGCTCGCGGCGTTCGTCTGCGTGACCTCGATCGAGGCGCTGACACACAGCGCGGTGCTGCACTATCCGAAGCTGTTTTCGGACGAAGCGATGGACGCGCTCATCGACGAGAGCGCGCGCCTCGTGACCCAGTTCTTGACGGGCGCGCGAGCGTCGGATCCGGCGCAAACCCGGGCGAAGAGGCGTCCCAGCTGAGTCGCTCGGCAGTCAGTTGGCGGAGCCCGCCAGCCGCCCGATCGTCGCGCGGACCAGCGTCATCACGAAGCGCTCGACCTCCTCGGCGGGCCGGCCGCCGAGCTTCATCTGCACCACCGCGGGGCCGCCGGCGACGATGATCCGCGCGTCGGCCTCCGGGTCCACGTCGGCCGGAAGCGTGCCTTCGGCCACGCCGCGGCGGACGATCCGGGCCACGTGCTCGACCAGGTGCTCCTGGAATGCGCCGTAGCGGGGCCAGCTCTTGCTTCGCAGCGCCGCGCCCCACTCGAGCCAGAGCCGCGCGCGCTCCGGCTCGGTGTCGACCGAAGCGGTGAACGCGCGGGCGAGTGCCAGCAGGAGCTCCGGCGCCGGCAGGTCGAGCCGCAGCGTGGCCTCGACCATCTCGACGTAGAAGCGCTCGACCTCGTCGAGGACGGCTGCGACCAGCGCCTCCCGGGTGGGGAAATACACGAACACCGTCGGCACCGACACACGCGCAGAACGCGCGATCTCGGCGTGGCGGCCGCCGGCGAGGCCGCGCCGGCCGAACACCCGCAGCGCGTGCGCCAGGAGCCGCGCCCGGCGCTCCGCGGGATCGAGGCGCGGGGCGCGCTTGCGGCGGGGGGCTCTGCCCTTGCGGGTCGGTTCCGGCATGCGCGCGCAGCCTAGTTCGCGCTTGACACCAGCCGCAAGCGGGCGCAAGCATAATTGATAGAATTATCAATATCGAGGGCGAGCCATGGCCATGCCGATCGAGCGGATCCAACCCCTGCCGGGCGAGGCCCCCGTTCATGAGACGGAGCTTGCCGCGTACGAGGAGCGCTTCCGCCGCCAGCACACCAAGTGGGCGGAGATCCTGCAGCGCAACGCAGCACGGCTCGCCTCGGGGCGTCACTCGCTGCACTGGCTCGACACGGACGGCGCGCACTGGGGCCGGCGCGCCCGGCCTTCGTCGCGCGGGCTCACCTACACCGACGTGAACCAGGTGCCGGGCTACGGCGAAGTGCCTGCGACGGCGACTCACCAAGACTTCACCCCGCGCGGCGCAGTGCGCGACCGCTATGCGGCCGAGATGCCGGTGGTGGCCGACTACACCGTGACCGACGGGGGCGAGCTGTGGGCCGAGAACGTGATCACGCTCTACGAGGAGGCGAAGGCCCGCCAATGGAACGCCACGCGCGACATCCCCTGGAGCGAGCTTCCGAAGCTGCCCGAAGACCTGGAGAAAGCGACCTGCCAGCTGTGCACCTTCCTCACCGAGGTCGAGTTCGTGGCCGGTGACTTCCCGGCCAAGTGGATGACTCACATCCCGCAGGACTTTCTGGAGGTGAAGAGCTTCCTCACGACCCAGATGATGGACGAGGCCCGGCACCAGGAGGTCTTCCGCAAGCGCGCAATTGCGGGGGGCGGGCTGCTGCACGCCTCGCCCGGCTTCGAGTGGGCGCTGAAAGCGATCCTCGAGGCGCCCAGTCACACGATGGGAACGTTTCTGCTCAACCTGCTCGGCGAAGGGCTGGTGCTGTCGATCTTCCGCTCGGGCGAGATGATCGCCAAGACACACGTCGACAAGGAGATCTTCCGGCGCTGCCTGCAGGACGAGGCGCGCCACGTCTCCTACGGAGTGATGCAGTTGAAGTGGTATCTCGACCACCACTCCGACCGCGCGAAGGCCCTCGAAGAGACTCACCGCTTCGCCGACGTGGGCGAGCAGGTGATCCTGACCGCGTTCACCGAAGCCGCACTCGTCGAGCCCGTCGCGGTGCTCTTGGGCGGCGGCCTGAACAAGATCGATCAGGGCATGGAAGGCCTGGCCAAGCTGTGGAGCATGTTCATCGAGGAGTATCTGCAGCGCTGCGCCCGCGCCGGCTTCGAGCGCCGCGGCCGCTGCACGATCCCGATCGATGCACCCTGGGGGAAGGCGGCATGAGCGCGGCGCTCCCCTTCCCTTCCGTCGCCTGGTTCGCGCGGCTCGGGGAGATGATGAGCGCGAACAGCACCCGCCAGATCCAGCTCGGCACCGTCGACTGCGTGGCGCGCTTCACCGTGCTGAAGGGCGGGAACGACGGCAGTGACTGGAGCGCGGACGTCAGCTTCGAGGAGTACGGCGTCGCCGACGTGCGCGAGCCCCGTCCCGGCGAAGCCGCGCGCGCCGACTTCGCGCTCGAGGCCGACCTGCCCACCTGGCGCGAGATGATCGAGAACATCGCCGCGGGGAAGGGCCGACCCGACCTCGAGCACACACTGAACCGACTCTCCCACACGGGTGCGCCGTTCTTCCTGCGCTCCGACGACGTGCTGCGCGCCGACATGTACTTCCGCTTCAACCAGAGCCTGCAGGAGTTCGTGAACGCGTCGGCGCAATTCGAGACGCGCTTCCCGGCGCGGAAGTGAGTCGCCGCAGCGGACACTTCTACGTCGACGAGACGTGCATCGGCTGCGGCGCGTGCGAGCACGCCTGCCCCGGCAAGGTCGACGCGATCTACGCGGTCGCGGACGACTACCTCGGCCGGGTCGCGATCGAGCTGGAGAAGTGCATCGACTGCGGCCTGTGCGTGCCGCTCTGCCCGGTCGCCTGCATCCACGACGCGCGCGCCGAGGGCATCGTCGAAGGCAGCGGCGGCTACACCAAGATCAAAGAGCTGCAGGCTTGGGCCAGGACGCGGGGCTAGCCGGGTCTTCGAATCCGAGATCCAGCGCCGGGTTAGACTCAACCGCATGACCACCCCAGCGTCGGATGCGATCCGGATCGACCCCGCCACCGGGCGGAAGAGCTTTGCGACGCGCGCCGCGAAGGCCAGCGAGCGCATCGCCGGCAAGGGCTACTCGGTGCAGACGGAGGCGTCGCTCACCGCGCTGCCCGAGCCGCCGCCCGGCGCGGTGTTCAACCCTTTCGAGCAGGCGAAGTACCGCGCGTTCAAAGAGGCGCGGCGCGGTGCGGCGGACTACATGGCGATGGAGGGCGAGTTCGCCCGCTACCTCGACGACGTCTACTCCGCGCCGCCCGTCCCGCGCGAAGCGCTTGGGGACGAGTGCGAGATCGTCGTGGTCGGCGCTGGGCTGGCCGGCCTCCTGCTCTGGCACAAGCTGAAGGCGGCGGGATTCAGCGACGTGCGCTTCTGCGAGAAGGGCGGCGACGTCGGCGGCACCTGGTACTGGAACCGCTACCCGGGCATCGCCTGCGACGTGGAGGCGTACAGCTACCTGCCGCTGCTCGAGGAGATGGAATACATCCCGAGCATGAAGTTCGCGTCGGGCTTCGAGATCCTGGAGTACTGCCAGCGCATGGCCGAGAAGTTCGGCTTCTACGACCGCTGCCTGTTCCACACCACGGTCGAGGAGACTGTCTGGGACGAGGCGGCCGGGCGCTGGACCGTGATCACGAACCGCGGCGACCGCATGCGCGCGCGCTTCGTGATCCTCGCCAACGGCATCCTGACCAGTCCGAAGCTCGCGCGCATCGAAGGCATGAGCACGTACCGCGGTGACTCGTTCCACACCTCGCGCTGGGACTACCGCATCGATCTCACCGGCAAGGTGGTCGGCATCATCGGCACGGGCGCGACCGCCGTGCAGGTGATTCCCGAGATCGCGCGCATCGTGAAGGAGCTCTACGTCTTCCAGCGCACGCCGTCGTCGATCGACGTGCGCGACCAGCGCTCGACGACGGAAGAGGAGTACGAGACCTGGCCCAACGAGCCGGGCTGGGCGCGCGCACGCCGCGCGCGCTTCGCGAAGATCTCCAATGGACGCACGGCGATCCAGGGGAACGACGACTATCTCGCCGGCAAGGTGCCCGACTTCAAGGAGCGCAAGCAGTACGACCGCCCACTCACCATGGAGGAGCTGCTCGAGAAGCAGCTCGACACCAACTTCCGGATCATGGAGCAGATCCGCGCGCGCGTGGACGCGATCGTGCAGGATCCAAAGACGGCGGCCGCGCTGAAGCCTTACTACCCCTGGGGCTGCAAGCG
This sequence comes from Myxococcota bacterium, assembly GCA_035498875.1. Taxonomy (GTDB): domain Bacteria; phylum Myxococcota_A; class UBA9160; order SZUA-336; family SZUA-336; genus VGRW01. Next base: position 35,874 of record DATJZP010000067.1, on the reverse strand, counting down.
GCCGACCTTCCACGACGAGTTCCTGCCGACGTTCAACCTGCCGCACGTCCACCTGGTCGACACCGCGCCGCGCGGCGTGCAGCGGATCAACGAGAAAGGCGTGGTGCACGACGGCGTCGAGTACCCGCTCGACGTGCTGATCTACGCCACCGGCTTCGAGTGGATGGCGACCTCGACCTTCAACATGATCCGCGGTCGCGACGGCCGGACGCTCAAGGAGAAGTGGGCGACGGACGGCACCAAGACGTTCCTCGGCCTCCACAGCGCCGGCTTCCCCAATCTGTTCATCGTCTCGGGCCCGCAAGGCGGAGGCGGCAGCTTCAACTTCACCGACGCGATCGACGCGCACGCGGACTACATCGTGTGGATGCTCGAAACCATGCGCGACCGCGGCGCGCGCGTCGTCGACGTGAGACCGGAGCCCGAGCTCGAGTACGCCGAGCACTGCGCGCAGATGGATACCGCGACCGCGCCGCTCCGTGACTGCCTCTCGTACTACAACGGCCACGGCAACGCCGAGCCGGGCAGCCTCGCCTACTACGGCGGCAACCGCTGGCACAAGTACCGGCTCGAGGCGCAGCAAACGCTCGCGCCCTATCTGTTCGACTCCGAAGGAGAGATGCGGTGATCGAGGCCGAAGTCGAGATCAAGACTCGCGACGGCGAGATGAACGCGTTCGTCACTCACCCTGAAGAGGGCGGCCCCTTCCCGGCGGTTTTCTTCTACATGGACGCGCCCGGGAAGCGCGAGGAGCTGCACGACATGGCGCGGCGGATCGCCACCGTCGGCTACTACGTCGTCCTGCCGAACCTGTACTACCGCACGGTCCGCGAGTTCGCGCTTTTGAATCGCGACGAAGCGGGCATGAAGCGCATGTTCGAGCTGATGAGCTCGCTCACCAACACCAAGGTGGTCGAGGACACCGAGGCGCTGCTCGCGTTCGTCGATCGCCAGTCACACGTGCGCCGCGGCAAGGTCGCCGCGCTGGGTTACTGCATGAGCGGGCCGTTCGTGTGCGCGGTCGCCGCGCAGTATCCGGAGCGAGTCGCCGCGGCGGCGTCGATCTACGGCGCGCGCCTGATCAGCGACGCGCCCGACTCCGCGCATCTGTGCCTCCCCAGGATCAAGGGCGAGATCTACTTCGCGTGCGCCGAGATCGACCGCTGGGCTTCGAAAGAGCAAATCGATCGGCTCGAGGGGATCTTGAAGAGTGCTGGCGTGCGCCATCGGATCGAGTGGTACCCGGGCGCTGAGCACGGCTTTGCGTTCCCGCAGCGTCAGGGGATCTATCACAAGCCGTCGGCCGAGCGGCACTGGGAGCGAGTGTTCGCGCTGCTCGAACGCAACCTGCGCGCGAGGTAGCTAGCAGGGATCGAGGCGCAGGCTGACCGTATCGGGCGCGGGGCCGTCGCCGAACATCCCGATCACCTGGCCGAGACGCTGCACGGCGTACTTCTGCTCGCGCAGGTCGAACGTGCGGCGGTTCGCAACGGGATCGTCGACGAGCCGCGGAATCACACAGCGCGTCGTCCCGGCGCGCAGGAGCTCTAGCCTCGCGCCGTCGAGAGCGTTCGTCTCCGCCTTGCTCCGAGACATCGAGACCCACTCGGCGCCGTCGGAATCCACGATCCAGAGGCGCAGCTCGGAATGGGGGGCGTAGAGGACGACGACTTCCTCGAGCTCCGCGAGCGCGCCATAGAGCGCGAAGAACAGCGCGATCGGGGAGACGGCGATTGCGAAGCCGCGTGCGAGGGCCGGTGTTGAGCGCGCCAGCAGCACCCCCGCGAGCCCGAGGCTGAGAAGCCCCCCCACCAGGCCCGTCCCCGGAATTCCATAGCGACCCGGGTGATGGAGAGGAACCAGGAAGGCCGCCAGTCCGGCGATCCCCATCAGCAGCCCGAGGACAGTGGCCGCCATCGATCGCCTCTTCGCATCCGCTCGTGCATGCATCCTCGAGCCTTCGTCCTCGCGATCCAGGAGTGAGAGACTACCCAGCATGAGCCAAGCTGCACCCCTCTCTTCCCGTCTTGTCCCCCTTTCCGCGCAACCCGCCGGCGTCGCCTGGCCGACCCGCGAGTGGGCGCGGGCGGAGCTCGATCCGCGCGTCGATCGCGCGGCGCTCGAGAAGCGCCTCGACTACGCGTGCGGCGGATCTGAGGCCTTGGATCTCGAACGAACCCACGCCGTCGTCGTCGCGCAGCACGGCGCGATCGTCGCGGAGCGCTATGGCCGGCACGCGGGCCCGAACGACGCGTTCCCATCATGGTCGATCGCGAAGAGCATCACGAACGCACTGCTCGGCATCCTGGTGCGCCAGCGGAGGCTCGACATCTCGCGGCCGATTCCGGTGAAGGAGTGGGAGCGCAATGACCCGCGCGCGCGGATCACGATCGACCAGCTGCTGCGCATGGTCGACGGGCTTCGCTTCCGCGAAGCCGAGCACCTCGGCGGCGGCGCCGTCCGCTACTACCCGGAGGCCGAGTCGGACGTGATTCCCATGCTCTTCGGCGCCGGCAAGAGCGACGTGGCTGGCTTCGCCGCCGGCCTGCCGCGCGTCGCCGAGCCCGAGGCGCGCTGGAACTACAACAGCGGCGGCAGCAACCTGCTCGCGCGGCTGGTGAGCGACACGCTCGGCGGGGGCCGCGACGAGACACTCGCGTTCATGCGGCGCGAGCTGTTCGAGCCGCTCGGCATGAAGACCGCGGACCCGCACTTCGACGCAGCGGGTCACTTCGTCGGCGCGAGCTACTGCCCGGCGAGCGGGCTCGACTTCGCGCGCTTCGGCCTGCTCTTCCTGCGCGACGGATTGTGGGACGGCACGCGCATCCTGCCCGAGGGCTGGGTCGACTACTGCCGCACGCCGAGCCCGCAGTCCGAGGGCCTCTACGGCGCACACTTCTGGGTGACACCCGGCAGTCTCGGCATCTTCTCGTGCCAGGGCGCGTGGGGTCAGCGGATCCTGATCGTCCCGAAGCTCGACCTCGTGGTCGTTCGTCTCGGGCAGACGAGCCCGCACAAGGTCGGCGCGGTCGTCCAGTACTGCAAAGAGCTCGTCGACCTGTTCCGGCCGACGGCGGGCTGAGCGCGGCTTGTACCAGCCCACGAAAGCGTCGCTGCGGCGCCACCCGGTCCCCGCGTGGTATCACGACGCGAAGCTCGGGATCTTCATCCACTGGGGGCCGTTCAGCGTCCCCGCGTATGCACCGCTCGGCCACGGCGACATCCAGGAGCTACTCCGGCGCGAGGGCTACCGCTCGTTCTTCCGGAACATTCCGTACAGTGAGTGGTACATCAACTCGATTCGGATCGAGGGCAGTCCGGCCTGCGAGCACCACCGTCGTACCTACGGCAAGGACGTCTCGTACTTCGACTTCGCAGAGCTGTTCAAGCGAGAGAGCGCGCGCTGGCAGCCGGACGAATGGGCGGACCTGTTCCAGGCGGCGGGCGCCCGCTACGTCGTGCTCGTCACGAAGCACATGGACGGCTTTCTCATGTGGCCGAGCGCGACCCCGAACTACGCGCGGCCGGGCTACCAGATGGAGCGCGACGTCGTCGGCGAGCTGACCGGCGCCGTGAAGGCGCGTGGGATGCGGATGGGTGTGTACTACTCGAGCGCGCTCGATCAGTCATTCACCACGTCCGCGATGGCGGACCTCACCGGGCTGCTCAGCGAAGGCGGACCGATCGACCGGCGCTACGCCGAGTATCAGCTCGCGCACTGGCGCGAGCTGATCGAGCGCTATCAGCCGTCCGTGCTCTGGGGAGACATCGCGTACCCTCCGCGCACGAACCTGTTCGAGCTCTTCGCCTACTTCTACAACCGGATCCCCGATGGTGTCGTGAACGATCGCTGGGGACAGCTGCCGATCTGGCTGCATCGCTTCGTGCGCACGCGGCTCGGGCGCGCGCTGCTCAACGCGTACGCCACGCGCCTGCTCCGGCAGGGCGCGACCGGCAATGTGACTCCTCCGCACTTCGACTTCCGCACGCCCGAGTTCGCGGTGATGAAGGACATTCGCACGGAGAAGTGGGAGACCTGTCGCGGCATGGGCCACGGCTTCGGGTTCAACCGCGAGGAGCAGGAGGGCGACCACATCCAGCTGCCCGAGCTGGTCCGGATGTTGGTCGACATCGTCAGCAAGAACGGAAACCTGCTGCTCAACGTCGGCCCGATGGCCGACGGCACGATCCCCGCCGTGCAGGTCGAGCTGTTGCGCGGTCTGGGCCGTTGGCTCCAGACCTACGGCGAAGCGATCTACGGCACACGGCCCTGGCAGCGCGCAGAAGCAACGACGAATCGCGGAGGAAGCGTCCGGTTCACACAGCGAGCGGACGACGACGGCACGACGATCTACGCCTTGCTCATGGACCCGATCGCCGACGGCAAGTGGACGATCCAGGATCTTCGCGCTTCCTCGGCCGCGACCGCGCGCGACGTCGCAACGCAGCTACCGGTTTCCTTGCGGCAGGACGGCAACGACCTGACTCTCGAGCTCTCGGGCCCGGCTCCAGATGTGCCCGTGCACGCCGTCGCGATCTGTCACAACACAGGCCGTTGATACTCGCGCTCGCCGAGAAGCGGACGCAGTGCACCGCGCTGCCGCACTCGAGCGTGGTACCGTTCCAGGGATGGCTGCTGAGCATCTCGCATCGGCGCGCGTGCTGCTCGATGCGCTTCACGAATCACTCGGCCTGCCACGGCCGGCCGGGGTCGAGATCGCGGGCGCGGATCCAGTCCTGGCGACGCGCTTCCGCGTGGGAGAGGCAGCGGCCGCCGCGCTCGCCGCCACGGCGGTCGCGGCGGCCGAGATCTGGCAGCTGCGCACCGGCCGGCGCCAGCGGGTGCGGGTCGACGTGACGGGGGCGGCGGCGTCGCTGCTCGGATTCCTGTATCAGCGCGTCGAGAGCGGTCCGGGAGTCGGCGCATTCGACCCGCGCAACCGGATCACCGGCTTCTACCCGACTCGGGACGGCCAGTGGTTCCTGCTGCACCAGAGCTTTCCCGAGACGGAGCGACGCGCGCTCGCCTTGCTCGGCTGCGACGGGGAGCGCGAGGCGGTCGCTGCCCGGATCGCGGCCTGGGATGCGCAGTCACTCGAGGACGCGATCGCCGAGCGCGGCCTGTGCGGCGCACGCGTGCGCAGCGCCGCGGAGTGGGCCACCCACCCGCAGGGTCGCGCGCTCGCCAGCACGCCGGTCGTCGAAGTGATTCGCGTCGGCGACTCGCCGCCCGAGCCGTTCCCGGCTGCAGCGAGACCGCTCTCCGGCGTGCGCGTGCTCGATCTCACCCGGGTGCTCGCGGGGCCGACCTGCGGCCGGACGCTCGCCGCGCACGGAGCCGACGTGCTGCGCATCGGCTCGCCGCACCTCCCGTCCGTCCCGCCCTTCGTCATGGATACGAGTCACGGCAAGCGTTCGGCCTTCCTCGATCTTCGTTCGCCGAGCGATGCGGACCGGCTGCGCGCGCTCGTGCGCGGTGCAGACGTCTTCGCGCAGGGTTACCGCACGGGCGCGCTGGCGCGGCTGGGCTTCGGCCCCGAGGCGCTCCTCGAGCTGCGGCCCGGGCTCGTGTACACCTCGATCAACTGCTATGGGCACGAGGGCCCGTGGAAGGAGCGGCCTGGCTGGGAGCAGCTCGCGCAGACGGTCACCGGGCTCGCGCACGAGCATGGCGGCGCGACGGGCCCGCAGCTCCTGCCGGCCGCAGCGACCGACTACAACACGGGGTATCTCGCGGCGCTGGGCACACTGATCGCGCTGGCCCGACGCGCGCACGAGGGAGGCAGCTACTGGGTGCGCGCCTCGCTCTCTCGCACCGCGATGTGGCTCGACGGCATGAGCCGCACGGAATCAGTCGGACCGGGCCTCAGTGCGGAGCAAGTCCGACCGCATCTCACCCACAGCAGCACCGTCTTCGGAGAGCTCTCGCACCTGGGGCCGATCGTCCAGCTCTCCGAGACACCCGCGCGCTGGGCGCTGCCGACCGTTCCCCTGGGCACCCACCCGCCGGAATGGGCGAAGGAAGATTGAGAGCCGAGGATCTATCGCGGCCAGGAGTCGGCGGCCTCCGCGACCAGGGCCGCGGCGTCGCGCGGCAAGAGCACGCCCGCCTCGACGGCGCGCTTGGCCGCTGACTCGAACTCGGTCAGAAACGCGACCTTGTCGCCGTACAGCTCACGCAGCTGGTCGGAACTGAACGGGCTGCATGACCCGCGCAAGTACGAGAAGATGTCGGGTGCGCGCGGGATCGCCGAGTTGGTCGCGATCGGCACCTCGACCTGCGGCAGACGGATGCCGCCCTGGGCGATCCCGTGGGTGTCTCGAACCGGCTGCGGAGGATCGCCAGCGAACTCGAGCTTCGGCTGGATCGGCGGGGGCGTGCCGGCGGTCAGCCAGCGCTGCATGTGGTGGAAGGCAGCCTCGTACAGGGGCACGATCGGGATGCGATTGATGCCCTCGAATAGCGGCGGCGCCTTCACGCCATCGCGCTGCAGCTTCTTCTGCCGTTCGCGAGTGACCTGATCCGACACATGGCAGGTACCGGCCGACTCCCAGTAGCGGAACGTGTCGGTGTCGCGCTGTCGCACCGGGTAACACGCGATCGCCTCGAGCTCGGAGTTGACCACGAAGACCGGCACGCCCAGGTCGTCGCGAAGCAGGTGACTGCCGTGCAGGCGTTGGCCCGGCTTCAACAGATTGAGGTTCACGACGGCGTCACCGACCTCGAGCGCGCTCCCCGTCCCGAAGTAGATGCCGAGGATGAAGCCGTCCAGCGCGCGCTCCAGCGGCTGCACCGCATTCAGGTAGGTGGCGAGCCGTCCCGCGGACTGCGAGGCGCCGAGCGCTACGACTCGCTTCACCTCGAGCCCGGCCATCGGATCGACCGGCTGCTTCGAGCGATTCGGTCCTACGGCTCGCGCGCCCTGCGTGAAGATGTCGTAGGAGTAGTCGTCGCTCGGAATCGTGAGCTTGCCGTAGCGCGCCGGGTCCCACGCTGCGAGACCCGTTGGCTCCGGCGGCAGCCCGACGATGCCGACCTTCTGAGTCGTCAGACAGGCCAGTCCGAACCCGCCTTCGAGGAGCTCCAGGCTCTCGGCGCTGAAGAGATCGTAGCCCGCCGAGACGTTGTTCCAGGTCAACACGACCGTGCCGTTGAAGTGCGCCGGGTCGGTCGGCCGGTAGATCAAGAGGCGCGTGCGGAACGGCGCCGTGCCGGCAGGCTCGGCTCGCCAGTGACCGTCGCGCGTGAGCTCCGCGCCGGTCGCGAGTCGGTAGCGCGTCGCCGTGCCTGCGAGCGCGTACTCGGCCTCGGCGTAGCCATATCGAGCGGTCTCGAGCATCGACGCGGCGAACGGGCGGCCCCGTCCCCCGCTGAGGAGCTCGCAAGTCGGCTGCGGCATGTCGTCTCCGATTCGAGCGTTGACGGACGATTGTCCCACGACCCGGCGGAGAAGATCAGAGGGCAGCCAGGGCAATCGCAAAAGATGCGAGCACGAGCATCACGATTCGGACTGAATGGTATTGGTCCCAGCTCTTGCGATCCCTCTTCCAATCGCTCGGAAGCGCATTCAAATCCCAAGCTGCCACCCGGTCGTTGATCGGGACCAACCAGATCAGCGAGAACGGCACAGTCACGGCGAGGAGAGCCGAAGAAGAAAGACAGGCCCACCACGACCCGGTGCCGACCGTGCGAGTGAGTAGTGATGCGACGACCGAGAGCAGCGCAGCCGCGTACCAGAATGGCATGACCTTCCCGAGCAGCTGGGCCAGCGGCTTCGCAGCCTCGGCGTGAGCGGCGTCCCGGAGTCTCGAGAGCACGGGATGCACGAAGACGCCAATCGCCAGTTCACTGCCCGTGAGGAACGATGTTGCCAACACCGCGACGACGTCGATCGTGTGCTGCACGAGTTGCCTCGCTGAGCTGGTGGAGGCGCCGGGAATCGAACCCGGGTCCGTCTGGCTTCCTCCGCCCGCGTCTACGTGCGTAGCGTCGTGTTGGTTTTAGCGACTGACCTGGCCTCGGCGCGCGCCGAGTCAGTCGCGAGTCGGGAGTTTTTCTCGTCCGCCTCCCCCCGACGGGGACTTGGACCAGCCGGCTTTTATGACACCCCCGTGCCTCAGCAGGCGTCGGGCACGGGCGTGCTCGTTGTTAGTGTTTAGCTAAGCAGCGAGAGCGAGATTTTCGTTGGCAATTAGATTGCCTTCGCCGCGAGTTTTGCGAGGACTCGGCACCTCGGCACGCAGCGGACGACCTCGACCATCCGTCGAAACCGATCGCCCCCTGGGAATCGGCCATACTAAGGGGCGAACCATGGACGTCAAGCCGCCGGTATCTAGAGTACGCAACTGATGGCGAAAGGCGTCGTGGTATTGCGGCGGGGCCGAGAACGGTCCGTCGCGCTGGGGCATCCCTGGCTCCTGTCGGGCAGCGTGCTGCGCGTGGAAGGGGCTCCCGCGCCCGGCGACACGGTCGCCGTCCACGACGAGGCCGGGGCCGTGCTCGGCTTCGGCGACTTCGACCCGGACGCGCAGCTGCGCGTCCGCATCACGAGCTTCGGCAAGGACGAGCCGGACGAGGCGGCCTGGCTCGAGGCGCGGCTGCAGACCGCCGTGGCGCGGCGCCGGGGCCATCCGCTGCTGGCGGGGACCGACGCGGTTCGGCTGGTCCACGCCGAAGCGGATGGATTGCCGGGTCTCGTCGTCGACCGCTACGGCGACTTCCTCGCGCTGCGCGTGGGGACCCCGGGAATGGCCCGGCGCGCTGCGCTCGCGGGCGAGCTCGTGCGCCGCATCACCGGCGCGCAGGCTGCATGGCTGCGCAGCGACGGAGCGCCGGGTCGCGAGCTGTTTGGTTCGGTGCCCGATGCGCCGATCGGGATATCCGAGTCCGAGCGTTCCTACCTTGTCGATCTCAAACACGGCCAGAAGACCGGCTTCTATCTCGACCAGCGCGACGCGCGCGACCTGTTCGCGCGGCTCGCGCGCGGGGCGCGGGCGCTCGACCTGTTCGCGCACACGGGCGGCTTCGCGCGCGCGGCGCTCGCCGGCGGAGCGCGCCACGTGACCGCGGTGGAATCGTCGCGCGAGGCGCTGGCGCTGGCGCAGCAAAACGCTGCGGGTGCCGAGCTCGTGGCGGCCGACGTGAACGAGTATCTGCGGCGCGAGCGCGCGAGCTTCGACCTGATTTCGGTCGATCCGCCGCCGTTCGCCAAGAAGAAGCGCGACGTGCCCGCGGCGAGCCGCGCCTACAAGGACCTGAACCTGCGCGTCTTCGCGCGGGCCGCGGCTGGCGCACACGTGCTGACTTTTTCATGCTCGCACCACGTCGAACCCGAGCTGTTTCGCAAGCTCGTGTTCGCGGCCGCGCTGGACGCGCGCCGGGAGGTGCAGGTGTTGGGGGAGCTGCGCGCGCCGATCGACCACCCCGTGTCGATCCGGCATCCGCAAGGCGAGTATCTGAAGGGTCTGTTGCTGCGCGTCGGCGGTGACGCGTGAGCAAGCGCCGCGTTCAGCGCGTGCTGGCAGTGACTGCCATCCTCGCCGGGATCGGCGGCTTCTGGTACCTGCAGTTCGAGAGCGGGATCAAATGGCGGCCCGAGTCACTGCGCGATCACGTGGCCGGGCTCGGCATGTGGGGCCCGCTGGCGATGATCGGGATCATGACCTTCCGGCCATTCCTCGGCCTGCCCTCGTGGCTGGTGATGATGGCCACCGGCATGCTGTTCGGCCCGGTGAAGGGAACGGCCTGCAGCGCGGTCGGCGGCCTGCTCGGCGCGGCACTGATCTTCGGCGTCGCACGCGCGCTCGGGCGTGAGTCCGTGCAGCGCTATCTCGGCGTGGGCACGCTGCGCTCGCTGGAAGAGTTCGTGGTGCTGCGCGGCGCGCCCTGGCTGGCGCTCTACACCGCGATTCCGATCTCGTGGCTCACGCCCGTGTTCGCGTGCGCGGGTCTCTCGCGCATGAACTTCGCGATGTTCGTGACCGCGGTCGGGCTGGGCTTCGTCCCGCGCTCGGCGCTGTTCGCGGTCGCGGGCCGCGCGGCCGCCGAGCCGAGCGTGCGCAACGTGAGCATGGCGGTCGCGCTCGGGATCGCGGCGCTCGTCGGCACCTGGCTGTCGCGGCGCTGGCTCAGCGCCAAGCCGCTGCCTAGGGAGCCTTCGGCTTCGGAGTGACTGGCGAGTCGATGTGCTGCACCGAGAGCAGCACGCGCTGGAACCAGGGCCGGTAGAACTCGAAGTCCTGCGCGCGCGCGTCGGCCATCACCACCAGCACGTAACCGTCGCCCCAGTCGACGATGTCGTTCTGCTCGGCGCGCTCCGCCCCGCGCGCGATCAGGCGTGCGACCGGCGCGCCGTCGAGCTCGAACATCTCGCGCCGCACGTCGTCGCCGCGCGCGCGGCCCGCGCCCGCCAGGAGTGACAGGTGCGAGCCGACGCTGCCGCGCGAAGACACGACCTGGATCGAGGCGTCGTAGTCCCAGCTCACGCCGTCCACGGCGATCCAGCCGTTGGGCGTCTTGATCGCCTGCCAGTTCTTGGGGAAATGCACCTCGAAGCCGTGGCGCTCGTCGCGGATCTCGGCCGCGAGCTTGGGCGGCTCGCGCCGCACCTCGGAGAGCTTCGGCGGCTTCACCTCGCTGAGTCGCGCGTAGACCGTGCCTGCGGGGATCGCGTACAGCGCGCGCAGCGTGTTCTTGTCGTGCTCGGAGAGCGCCTCGATCCGCCGGTCGCCCGCCACCGCGTACATCACGTCTCCGGCGAGCGGACTGTGCTGCCCCGACACCCCGAGCAGGTGACCGATCTCGTGCAGCGCCACCGCGCGCACCTGGCGCGGAGTCAGCAGCCCCACCGCGTCGGCGATGAACACCTGTGCCTCGTGCGGCTCGAACTGGATCTCGACCTGGTCCGGCGTCGGGCCGGCGCGAGTCACCCTGCAGCGCTCGGACTCGCCGTGCACGACGCCCAGCACCTGACCCTCGTCCATCTCCTGGATCTCGGTGGCCAGGTGGATCGTGACCTGCGCTTGCTTGGGCTCCTCGACCCGCGCGAAGTGATTGGCGCCGCCGAGCGCGCGCTGCCAGAGCGCGAACGCCTCGTCGACGGCGGTCACGTAGTCGTCGGGCCGGCGCTCGCCGAGCTCGCTCGCCAAAGACTCGGGAATCGCGGGCCGCTCGACGAAGTAGCGCAGCGGCAGCGCCGCGTCGGCCCAGCGGCAGACCACCAGCCCCTCGCTGCCGTCGGGCAGCTTTTCCAGGTGAGTCGCCCAGGGCAGATAGTTCGGCTCGGGCAGGCTGCCGATGCGCTGCGCGAAGCTCCAGTAGTCCCAGCGGTTGTGGCGGTATTCGACCGGCGCCGACTGACACGAGAGTCCGAGCGCCGCCGTGGCGAGAAAGAGTGCCGCGCCGCGCCTCATCCGCCCCGCTTCGCGTGCCGCCGGGTGGCCTGGCGCACGCGCATGTCGGCCTCGCGCTCGGCGATCGCCTGCCGCTTGTCGTGCAGCTTCTTGCCGCGCGCGAGCCCGAGCTCGACCTTGGCGCGGCCGTTCTTCCAGTACAGCTCGATCGGCACCAGCGTGAGTCCGCGCTCGCGCAGCCGGCCGCCCAACCGGTGTATCTCGCGGCGGTGCAGGAGCAGCTTTCGCACGCGCTCCGGCAGGTGATTCTCGCGCCCGGCATAGACGTACGGGGCGATGTGCGCCTTGTGCAGGAACAGCTCGGTGCCGTGCACCTGGGCGTAGGCGTCGACCAGGTTGGCGCCGCCCGCGCGCAGCGACTTCACCTCGGAGCCGGTGAGCACGAGCCCCGCCTCGATCGTCTCTTCGATCGAGTACTGGAAGCGCGCCTTACGGTTCTTGCAGATGCTCTTGCGGGCGGGCTCGGCCAAGGCCGCCCGAGCCTAGCGGAGCGCGTTCTCCGAGTCGACGAAACAGATGCGCGGCTGCCAGTCACGCGCCTCGTCGTCGTCCATCTGGGCGTAGCTCGCGATGATGACCAGGTCCCCGGGCTTCACCAGGTGCGCCGCGGCGCCGTTGATCGCGATCACGCCGCTGCCCTCCTCGCCGCGAATCACGTAGGTGGCCAGGCGCGAGCCGTTGGTCACGTCGTAGATCTCGACGCGCTCGTTCGGCCACAGGTCGGCCGCGTCGGCGAGCAGGCCGTCGATCGTGATCGAGCCTTCGTAGTCGAGATTGGCCTCGGTGACCGTGGCGCGGTGGATCTTCGACTTCAGGAACGTGCGCAGCATCAGGCGGTCTCCTCGGAGAGCAGCGTGTTGTCGATGAGTCGCGTGCCCTCGAAGCGCACGGCCAGGGCCATCACGGCCGGGAAGCGCACCTCGCGCAGCGGCTCGAGCGTGTCGGCGCACACGAGCTCCACGTAGTCGATCTCGGCCAGTGGCTCCTTCTCGATCCGCTGACGCGCGGCCGCGCACAGCGCCGCGGCATCGCGCGCGCCGCCGCGCACGAGCGAGCGCACCTCGTGCAGGGCCGCGTGGAGCGCCGGCGCCTGCTGGCGCGCGCGCGCCGACAGGAAGGCGTTGCGCGAGCTCATGGCCAGCCCGTCCGGCTCGCGCACGATCGGCCCGCCGATCACCTCGATGCCGAACGCCAGGTCGCGCGCCATCCGGCGCACCACCGCCAGCTGCTGGTAGTCCTTCTCGCCGAAGACCGCGATGTGCGGGCGCGCGGCGTTGAAGAGCCGCGCCACCACCGTGGTGACTCCGCGGAAGTGACCCGGGCGGCTGCGCCCGCACAGCCCCGCGGTGAGCCGGTCGACGTCGACCCAGGTCGAGTCACCGGCGGGATAGATCTCCTCGACCGGCGGCGCGAACACCACGTCGGCGCCCACCTTGCGCAACAGCTCCAGGTCGCGGGCGAGGTCGCGCGGATAGCGCGCGAAGTCCTCGGCCGGGCCGAACTGCGTGGGGTTCACGAAGATCGACACGATCACGCGGTCGGCGTGGCGGTAGCCCACGCGCACCAGCGACAGGTGACCTTCGTGCAGCGCGCCCATCGTGGGCACGAGCGCGATCCGGCGCTCCAGCCCGCGCACGGAGTCCGACCAGCGCTGCAGCTCGGCGACGCTCTTGATCAGCAGCGGATCAATAGGATTCAGCATCGCTCGGGAACTTCTGCAGGCGGACGTCTTCGGCGTACATCTCGGCGGCCCGGCGCACCACCTCGCCCAGCGCCACGTACTGGCGCACGAAGCGCGGCGGCTGGACCTCGCCCAGGCCCAACAGGTCGTGCAGCACCAGCACCTGGCCGTCACAGCCGACGCCGGCGCCGATGCCGATCGTGGGGATGCGCAGCGCGCCGGTGATCTCGACCGCGAGCTCGCGCGGCACGCACTCGAGCACCACCGCGAAGGCGCCCGCCTCCTGCACCGCCAGCGCGTCGCGCAACACTTTCTGGTGTCCCGCGTCGTCGCGGCCCTGGACGCGGTAGCCGCCCAGCTGGTGCACCGACTGCGGAGTGAGTCCCACGTGGCCCATGACCGGGATCTCGGCGCGCGCGAACGCGGCGATCCGGTCCGCCATGCGCTCGCCGCCCTCGAGCTTCACGCAGTGCGCCCCGCCCTCCTTCAAGAGCCGCACGGCGTTGCGCAGCGCTTCCTCGACGCTCACCTGGTAGCTGCCGAAGGGCATGTCGCCCACGACCATGGCGCGGCGCGCGGCGCGGCTCACCATGCGGCAGTGGTAGAGCACCTCGTCGAGCGTCACGGGCAGGGTCGTCTCGTGACCCTGCACCACGTGGCCCATGGTGTCTCCGACCAGGAGCGCATCGATGCCCGCCTGGTCGAAGATGCGCGCGAACGGATAGTCGTACGCGGTGAGCATGGCGATCTTCTCGCCGCGGGCCTTCTTGCGCGCGAAGGCGGGGACGGTGACTCGAGCCTCCGGGGTGCTCATGTGCTGCCTCCCGCGAGTCCCATGCGAATCGAGCGCCCTGATCATTCCGGTTTGGAGATCCAAGGCGCTCTCGCGTGTAGCTCTGCGGACGGCGGGGGGCCGCCCGCATCGAACATCGCGCCTTCGGTCTCGGTCTCGTTCGAGATCCAAGCTTCCGGGCTCTTTCGATGCGGACTCGCTGCGGGGAAGAGGCTAAGGGGCCTTCGGCCGGCCTGTCAACCGAGGCTCAGGAGCCGGCAAGAGCGAGCGCATTCGCGAGCGCCGCGAACTCCGCCGGGTCGAGCGTCTCGCCGCGGCGCTTGGGATCGATGCCGACCGCTTCCAACGCCGCAGGGCCGGCGGCGCCGAGCTCGTGCTCGAGCGCGCCGCGCAGCTGCTTGCGGCGCTGGCCGAAGGCCGCCCGCACCACCTGGCGGAGCAGCCCCGGATCATCGACACCGATCGGTGTCAGCCGCGGCGTGAGCGCCAGGAACGTGGAGCGCACCTTGGGCCGCGGCGAGAACTCCTCGCGCGACAGGTCGAGCAGCCGCTCGCCGCTGAACCAGAGCCCCGCGTACACGCTGAGCGTGCCGTAGTCGTCGCTGCCGGGCGCGGCCAGCACGCGGTCGGCCAGCTCGCGCTGCAGCATGCAGCCGATCTTGCGGAAGGGTGAGTCGGGCACGAGCAGCTCGCCGAGCAGCCGGCCCGCGATCGAGTACGGCAGGTTGCCCGCGAACACCACGGGCTTGCGCAGCTCGCGCACGAGCGCGCCGAAGTCGGCCTCGCGCGCATCGGCGAGCCGCACCTCGACCGACGCCGGCAGCGCGGCCTCGCTCGCGAGCAGCGCCACCAGGCCCGCGTCGACCTCGAGCGCGAGCGTGCGTCGCGCCACCGCGGCCAGCGCGCGCGTCAGCTGGCCCAGGCCGGGGCCGATCTCGAGCGCCGCGTCGCTGGCCTGCAGCCCGAGCTTCTCGACGATCTTCGCCGCGAGCTCCGGCCGGCGCAGGAAGTTCTGGCCGCGCGCGCGCGAGGGCGCGAGCCCGTGCTCGGCCAGCGTGCGGCGCGCCGAGGCTATGCGCGGCTCGCGGTCGGCGAGCCCAGGGGGATGCGCGAGAACGCCTCGAGGTCGAGCGCCGCGACGCGCCCCTCGCGCAGCATGCCGTCGGCCACGGCGCCGATCATGGCCGCGTTGTCGGTGCAGAGCGCGATCGGCGGGAAGTGAGTCGCGATGCCGAGCTCGCGCGTGAGCTCCGCCATGCGTTCGCGCAGGCGCGCGTTGGCCGCGAGCCCGCCCACCAGCGCCAGCCGAGTGAGTCCGGTCTGCACGAGCGCCCGCCGCGCCTTCTCGAGCAGCACGTCGACCGCCGCCTCCTGGAACGAGGCGCACAGGTCCTCGACGTCGCGCGGCGTGAGGCCGTTGGTCGAGTCACTCTCGAGCCGCTCGGCCTCGAGCGCGACCGCGGTCTTGAGCCCCGAGAACGAGAGCTCGAGCCCTGGCTCGCGCAGCATCGGGCGCGGGAAGCTGAAGCGCTCCGCGCGGCCGCGGCGCGCCGCCAGGTCGACCTCGCGCCCGCCCGGGTAGCCCAGGCCCAGGCGCTTGGCCACCTTGTCGAACGCCTCGCCGGCGGAGTCGTCGCGCGTCTCGCCGAGCAGCTCCACCTTCGAGAGCGTGGTCACGCGGTAGAGCTGCGTGTGACCGCCCGAGACCACGAAGCCCAGGAACGGGAAGGCGAGCGGCGGGTCGCCCAGCCGCGCCGAGGCCAGGTGGCCCTCGATGTGGTGCACCGCGACCAGCGGCTTCTGCAGCCGGTAGGCCAGCGCCTTCGCGAACGACACGCCCACCAGGAGTGACCCGATCAGCCCCGGCCCGGCCGTGCACGCGATCGCATCCACGGACTCGAGCGCGACCTCGGCCCGAGTCAGTGCCTTCGAAAGCACGCCGTACAGGTGGCGTACGTGGTCGCGGCTCGCGAGCTCGGGCACCACGCCGCCGTAGGGTGCGTGCACCTGGTCCTGGCTCTGGACCACGGACGCCAGCACCTGCTGGCCGTCGCGCACGAGCGCGGCAGCCAGGTCGTCGCAGGAAGATTCGAGCGCCAGAATCAGCGACATGGCGTCGCCCGACTCAGTGCTCGAGCTTCTCCTGCTGACTCTTGCAGTCGATGCAGAGACTGGCGACCGGCCGCGCCTCGAGGCGCTTCAGGCCGATGTCCTCGCCGCACTGCACGCAAGTGCCGAACGTCCCGGCTTCGATCTTCGCGAGCGAAGCCTCGATCTTCTGCAACAGCGCGCGCTCGCGCTCGCGCAAGCGGCCCACGAACGCGAGCCCGCTCTCCGACGACGCGGAGTCGATCTCGTCCGAGAAATCGTCGGGGTCCAGATGGATGTCGCCGGTCACCGCGCGCTTCGCGTTCACGATCAGCTTGTCGCGCTGCTCCATGAGCATCTTCTGGAATTTCTTCTGGTCGTTCTTCTTCACGACGGACACTTCTCCAACTGTCGGCGCGCTTCTGCCACGCGTTCCGAGCTCGGGTAGTCATCGGCGATGCGCTTGAAGATCTGGCACGCCGCAGGCCCGTAAGTGCTCTGCTGGCCCGTCCGATTTCCGATCTCCTGGAGTGAGACGCCTTGCCGGTAGAGGGCATCGGGGACCTTGTTCCCTTTCGGGAAGCGTTTCACCACTCGATCGAATGCCACCGCGGCCTGCTCGAAGTCGTTGAGCTTGAAATACGACTCGCCCATCCAAAACAGGGCGTTATCCGCGAACTCGGAGGACGGGTGAGTCTGGAGAAACGCCTGGAACCGGTCAATGGCGTCCGCGTACTTGCCTGCACGGTACAGGCCGAAGGCATTCTCGTAGTCTCGGACCTCTTCACTGGACGCACTGCCCCCTTCCGGCGGCGTCGGCGCGGGAGCCACACTGGGGGCCGGAGTCCCGGTCGCAGGGGTCATCGCGGGATTCGCAGACGCGACGGCCCCGGGCGTCGGGACGGGAGCCGGGCCCCCGCTCGCCGGAGAGCCCTCTGTAGGTGCCGGAGCGGCGCTTGGGTTTCCCGCTGCGGCGGACGAGCCGCCTTTGACCTTGTCGAGGTCCTTCTTCAGCGCGTCCACCTCGCCCTGGAGCCGGCTCACCTCGTCGCGCAGCGAGCTGACCTCGGCGTCGAGGTCGGCCAGCCGGTTGCCGGAGCTCTGGGTCGAGCTCGAGGAGGTCGAGCTCGCCTTGCTCCACTCGTCCGAGGCCTGCGCCGAGGCGTGGCCGCCCTTCTCGAGCGCGTCCACCTTGCGGCGCAGGGCTTGGAACTCCGGCACGGTGACGCAGCCGGAGAGCGCAAAAATCGAGGCCGCCGCCAGCAGGCGGCGCAGCGCCGTTGCGCTCAAATCAGCGGACTTTGAAGTCGTCGCGCCGGTTCTTGGCCCAAGCGAGCTCGTTGTGTCCCTCGACCGCAGGCTTCTCTTCGCCGTAGCTGACGGTGGTCATGCGCGACGATTCGACGCCGAGATCGACCAGGTACTTGTAGGCAGCCTCGGCGCGGCGCTTGCCGAGCGCGAGGTTGTACTCGTTGCTCCCGCGCTCGTCGCAGTTGCCCTCGATCGTGACCTGCACGCCCGAGTTGCTCTTCAGGTAGCTCGCGTTGGCCTGCAGGCCCTGGCGAGCGTCCGCGGTGAGCTCCGACTTGTCGAAGTCGAAGTAGATGGTGCGGAACATGCTGCTGTCGCCGCCGCTGCTCATCCCGTGGTTGGTCGGGTTCTGCTCGCTGCCGAACCCGCTGTTGTTGCTGGACGTGTTCGTCGGCCCTTTGGACGACGACTCGCATCCGGCGATCGCCGCGCACAGGATCGCTACTCCGACAAATCGCTTGACCACCCTGCCCCTCCTTCTGGGAACTTTCGCCGACCGTCTGTTTCAGTGACCCAGCGCACAATCGGCGTGGACACCACGCGGCAAAAAATCGGTGCATTCTCTAACTGGTAATCCGCGAATTTGCAAACAGATTTTCCGGTTTCGCCTGCTCATTCGAGCCATGGCGACCACGCGGGGTTGGTGCAGTTTCCCGGGTCCTCGGTCAAGAGCGTGGTCGCGCCCCCGTTCACCTCGACCCGGAATAGCTCTTTCTTACCGCGCCGGTTGGAGCTGAAGGCGAGCTTCCGGCCGTCCGGCGACCACGCGGGGTCCTCGTCGCTGCGCGCGCTCGTGACCAGCGGCTGGGTGAAGCTGCCGTCGGGCGTGATCAGATAGATGTCGAAGTCGTTCCCGGCCTGCGCCGCATACGCGATCCACTCGCCCGTGGGCGACCAGGCGGGGCTCGCGTTGTAGTCGCCGCTGAAAGTGAGTCGCTTCTCTTCGCCGCTCGCCAGGTCCTTCACGAAGATCTGCGGGCTGCCGGTGCGGTCGGAGACGAAGGCCATCTTCTTGCCGTCGGGCGACCAGCTCGGCGACGACTCGATCGCGCGGTCGTCGGTGAGGCGCCTGGGGTCCTTGCCGTTCGAAGACACGGTGTAGATGTCGGTGTTGCCCTGGCGACTCACCACTGCCGCGATCGTGTCGTCGTTGGGCGACCACACGCCGCGGAACTTCTCGTCGCGGGTCTGGATCAGCTTCGCGCCGGGGCGCGTGCCGCGGTACAGGAGATACAGCTCGGAGAGACCGCCCTTGAACGAGGTGTAGACCAGCGTCTTGGCGTCCGGCGACCACGAGGGGAACAAGTTGATCGAGCCGTTGTTGGTGACTCGCCGCTTGTTCGTGCCGTCGGCGCTCATCACCCAGACCTCTTTGTTGCGCCGCCCGCTGTCGGACACGTAGGCGATCTCCGTCGACGAGACGCCGCGCCGGCCGGTGAAGCGCTGCACGATGTCGTCGGCGACCAGGTGCGCGAGCATCGGCACCTCGGCGCGGTCGCGCTCGCGAAAGCCCGTGTCGCCCAGGAGCTTGCAGCGGGTGGTGTCCCAGACGCGGTAGCGCACCTGCACGCGGCCCTGCTGCTCGCGCACCTCGCCCTGCACCAGGCCCTCGGCGCCGATGCCCTTCCAGTTGTCGCAATGCACGGTCGGCGAGTCGAAGTCGTGGGTCTCGCGCGGCTCGACGAAGGCCTCGGGGTTCACGTGCACGACCACGCTCGAGTACTCGAGCCCGGCCACGAGATAGCCGTAGAAGTCGTCGGGCAGGCCCGGCCCGGCGGCGAACTTCTGCACCGCCACGGGAATCGGCTTCTGCGCCGCGTTCACGTCGATGCGGATCTTCTGGGCCAAGGCCGCGGGCGCGAGACACAGCACGAAGAGAGCAACCAGCAGACGAGTCACTGCAGGTCCTTGGGGTTCATCTCGATCTCGTAGGTCCCGGCCTGCGGCGGCGCCGGCAACGGGTTCGACTTGCGGATCGCGCGCTCGGCGGTCGCGTCGCAGGCCGGACTGCCCGAGGATTGAGTCAGCTTCACGTCACTCACCTGCCCCCCCGCGCCCACGTCCACGTCGAACAGCGGCTTGCCCTCGCACACGCTCGCACCCGACCAGTTGGCGCGCACGCGCGCTTTCACTCCGGCGATCCAGGGCGAGAACAAGGGATCGAAGCGGCCTGGCGAAGCCTCGGCCGTGGCGGGCGCCTCCTGCGCGGGGTTCTGCGCGGCCTGCTCCGCCTCCTTGGCCTCGACCCGCTCGGTCATCTTCTGCAGCAGCTCCTCGGCGCTGGGTGGCGGCGGCTCGGGCTTCTTCTCGACCGGCGCGGGCGGGGGCACCGGCTTGGGCTTGGCGAGCGGCGCCGGCTCCTTGGGGATCACGATCTCCTTCACCACCGGCTTCGGCGGCGGCGGAGCGGCTTCCGGGGGCTTGGGCGCCGGCTTGGGCGGGATCGGCTTCGCGGCCGGCGGCGGCTTGGGCAGCGCGGCGGGCTTCGGCAGCTGGACCATCTGCACCATCACGGGCGAGGCCGAGATCAGCTCGCTGCGGCGCGAGAACGGATGGAAGAAGAGCAACAGCGCAACCCCCACGTGCCCGGCAAGCGAGAACGCCATGAGCCTGCGGAAGGCGCGGCTCTGCAACAGACTTTCGGCCGGGACGTAGAACGAGCTCACGCTTCGGGCTCGGTCACCATTCCGATCCCCGTCGCGCCAGCGCCGCGCAGGATCGCGAGTGTCTTCGCCACGGTTCCGTACGACACCTTCTCGTCGGCGCGGAAGTACACGAGCTTGTCGCCGCGTGTCTCGAAGATCGCTTCGAGCTTCGCGCCGAGCTGGTCGAGCGGTACCTGCGCGCTTTGGACGTACACCTGGCCGTCGCGCTTCACGGTCACGACCAGCGGCTGCTGGTCGGAGCGCAGGCCCTTGCCCTGGGTCTTGGGCAGGTTCACGTCGATGCCCTGCTCCATCAGCGGCGCAGTCACCATGAAGATGATCAAGAGCACGAGCATCACGTCGACGAAGGGAGTGACGTTGATCTCCGAAAGCTGGCGCCGCGGTCCGCGGCCGTCGGCGACGTTCATGCCGCGCGGGCCGCGATGCGCCGCAGCACGTCGGAGAACTCGGCGCCGAAGGTCTCGAGGCGGGCGGCCAGGCGGTTGAGCCGGGCGCTCGTGTAGTTGTAGCCGACCGCCGCGGGGATCGCGGCGGCGAGCCCGAAGGCCGTTGCCACCAGCGCTTCCGAGATGCCCGGCGCGACGACCGCGAGGCTGGCCGAGCCCGACGCACCGATCTGCTGGAAGGAATTCATGATGCCCACGACCGTGCCGAACAGGCCGACGAACGGGCCCGAGCTCGCGATCGTGGCCAGGAACGAGAGACCGCGCTCGAGCCGGTGCACCTCTTCGCCGCGCACCCAGCCCAGGCGACTGACCACGCTCTCGACCTGCTCGTGAGTGACTTTCGAGGCGCCCTGCAGCTTCTCGATCCGGGCCAGCTCGGTGTAGCCCGCGCGGAACACCGTGGCGAGCGGGCTCGCGGGATGGCGGCGCGCGACTTCGTACGCGTTCTCGAGCGGGCTCTCGAGGTAGGCTTCGACGAAGTCTTCGGTGTCTCGCTCGGCGGCGCGCAGCTCGCGGAACTTCATCAGCATGATCGCCCACGACGAAATCGACGCGAGGATCAACAGGAGCAGTACCGCGGAGACGATCGGACTGGAGCCCAGGATGTAGTCGAGCATTCGGTCGGACCCCGGGGGAGAAGGAGTGGAGCTCGGGGACGGAGCTCTCGGGGCCGACGGAGACTAGTGAAACGACCGTGGGCGTCAACGGAATTCCCGCGGCCGCGCGCTAAGTTCAAGCCGCTCGCGCAGCACGCACAGGGGGGACGCATGGAGATCGACGTATCGCGCAGGGACTGGGTCGCCGCCGAAGGCGACGCGGTCGTGATTCCGCTCACCAAGGCCGACGAGCCGCCGCGCGCGCTGCACGCGCTGGACGAAGCGATCGGCGGGCTCGTGGCGCGCGTCTACGCCGCGGGTGACTTCACCGGGAAGGCGGGCGAGCTCGTCTCACTGCCCGTCACCGGCATCGCGGCCAAGCGCGTGGTGCTGCTCGGGCTGGGCGAAGAGCGGCACGCCAACGCCGAGGCGCTGCGCGCCGCCGGCGGACGCGCGGCGAAGACGCTGGCGCGCGCCAAGGCGGCGAATTCGGCGCTGGCGGTGCCGGCGCTCCGGCGAGTGACTCCCGAGGCCGCGGCGCAGGCGCTGGCCGAGGGCCTGGTGCTCGGAGCCTACCGCTTCGACAAGTACAAGACCGGGAACGACAAGCCCACGGAGCTCGCGCGAGTCACTCTCTTGGCGCCCGACGCGCGCCAGCTGGCCGCGCTCAAGCGCGGCGCGGCGTTCGGCCGGATCGTGGCGGAGTCGGCGAACCTGGCGCGCGATCTCTCGAACGAGCCGGGGGGCGCCTGCACGCCCGAGTATCTCGCGGCCGAGGCGCGCAAGCTCGCGCGCTCGCACGGCCTCAAGGTCAGCGTGTTCGGCGAGAAGGAGCTCGCGCGCGAGAAGATGGCCGGCATCCTCGCGGTCGGCCGCGGCAGCGCCAACCCGCCGCGCCTGATCGCGCTCGAGTACGGCTCCGCGCCGAAGGCCGCCAAGGGCAAGAAGGCGGCGCGCGCGGCGCGCGGCCGCAAGAAGGCGACGCTCGTGTTCGTGGGCAAGGGCATCACCTTCGACTCGGGCGGTATCTCGATCAAGCCGGCCGCGAACATGGACGAGATGAAGCACGACATGTCGGGCGCGGCCGCCGTGATCGGCGCGCTGCGCGCGATCGCGGACCTCGAGCTGCCGGTGCACGCGGTGGGTCTGGTCGCCGCGGCGCAGAACATGCCGGACGGGAACGCCTACGTGCCGGGCGACGTGATCACCAGCGCGCGCGGCAAGACGATCGAGGTCCTGAACACCGATGCCGAGGGCCGGATCGTGCTCTCGGACGCGCTCCACTACGCCACGAGCTTCGAGCCCGACGCGATCGTCGATCTCGCCACGCTCACCGGCGCGTGTCTCGTGGCGTTGGGCGACGTGTGCTGCGCGGTGCTCGGCAACGACGAGACACTGTCCGAGCGCGTGCGCGACGCGGGCGAGGCGACTCACGAGCGCGCCTGGCCGCTGCCGCTGTGGGACGAGCACAAGGCCGCGATCAAGGGCACGTTCGGCGACATCGTGAACACCGGTGGCCGCAACGCCGGCGTGTCGACCGCCGCCGCCTTCCTGTCTCACTTCGTGGGCGACGTGCCCTGGGCGCACCTCGACATCGCGGGCACGGCCTGGACCACCAAGGAGACTCCCTACTACGTGAAGGGCGCGACCGGCTTCGGCGTGCGCCTGCTGGTCGACCTGGTGCGCAACTGGAAGTGACATGGACGGTTGACCGCAGCGGAACGCTGCTTTGACATGGCCAGGAGGGGCCCCTAAGCTCCGCGCGCTTTTTTCAGAGGGGAATCAGCTCTATGCGCACTCGCCTTTTCGCTTGTTTCGTGTTCGCGCTGTTCGTAGCCGTGACCGCGGCCCGCGCCGAGGATGACGGCACCGCCGAGGTGAAGGCCGCCGACGCCACCAAGGGCGCGCAGATCTTCAACCAGTACTGCGCGAGCTGCCACGGCCCGCAGGGCCTGGGCGACGGCCCGGTCGGCAAGACGCTGAACCCGCCGCCGCGCAACTTCCAGGAAGCCAAGTTCAAGTACGGCGACACCCCGCGCGCGCACTTCGAGGTCGTGACCAACGGCGCCGCGTCGAAGGGCGGCTCGCCGCTGATGGCGCCCTGGGGCGCGGTGATTCCCGAAGCCGATCGCTGGTCGGTCATCAAGTTCGTGATGTCGCTGAAGAAGAAGTAGGCGCTGCCACTCCGAAATTCCTTCCAGCCCCGCCGCGCACCGACAGACCGGTCGCGGCGGGGTATTTTTTCACGGTGAGCAAGCCTCCCCGGACCCGCGGGCGGAAGCGCGCGGCGAAGATCCCCGCCAAGCCCGCGCCGAGCGCGCCGCTCGAGACCTCCTCCCCTGCCCGCGAGCCGCTCGATGAGCCCGACGACCCGCCGGGCGAGCCGGTCTCGAGCCTGCCCGTGCCCGCGGAGCAGAGCGGCCTCGATCGCTACCCGCGCGATACGCTGGCGCGCTACTTCGCCGAGGTCGGCAAGTACCCGTTGCTCTCGCGCGAGGAAGAGCTCGAGCTCGCCCAGCGCGTGCACGGCGAAAACGACCCCGAAGCGGCGCAGAAGCTCGTGCTCTCGAACCTGCGCCTGGTGGTGAAGATCGCGCTCGAGTACCGCCGGGTGTGGACGAACCTGCTCGACCTGATCCAGGAGGGGAACGTCGGTCTCCTGCAGGGCGTGAAGCGCTTCGACCCGAGCCGCGGCGTGAAGCTGTCTTCGTACGCGTCCTACTGGATCCGCGCCTACATTTTGAAGTATCTGATCGACAACATCCGGATGGTGCGGGTGGGCTCGAGCCGCGCCGAGCGCAAGCTCTTCTTCCAGCTCTCGCGCGCGCGCCGCGAGCTGGCTCAGGAAGGCCGGGAGGTCACTCCGGCGCTGCTGGCCGAGAAGCTCGGCGTCCGGGAGCCCGAGGTCGTCGACCTGCAGCACCGGCTGGCACAGGGCGATCTGTCGATGGACGCGCCGGCGCACCGCGACGAGCCCGGCGGCTCGAGCTTCGGCGAGACGGTGGCGGGCGACGACGCGCGCGAGACCGACACGGTGGCCGACCAGGACATGCGCCGCGCCTTCCGCGCGCAGGTGGAACGCTTCGCGGTGGATCTCGACCCGCGCGAGTCGGCGATCCTGCGCCAGCGCATCCTGGCCGACGAGCCGCGCACGCTGCAAGAGATCGGCGACGACTTCGGACTCACGCGCGAGCGCGTGCGCCAGATCGAGAAGAAGCTGGTCGACAACCTGCGCGAGTATCTGAAGGAGAACCTGGTCGACTTCGACTACTGGGCGCCCGAGGGCTGAGGCGCGGCCTTCGCCAGCGGGTCCTCGGGGAAGCGCGAGCGCACGTCGTCCTGCAGCGAGCGCTCGAGTGAGTCGCCGTTCCAGCCGGTCTCGTCGCGCAGCGCTTGCTCCCAGGGCTCACCCGCCGCGCAGCGGTCGAGGAAGCCCGCGATCGCGCGCGGGTGATCGTTCTCGATGTGCTCGATCGCGGCGCGCGACTCGAGATAGGCGAGCAGCGCGCGCGAGCCCTGCACGTTCGAGAAGCCCTGCACCAGCGACCCGAGCGGGATCCACGAGCCGTCGCGCAGCGCATCGAGCAGCCGGCGCCACTCCTCGCGCGAGAGCTGGGGCCGGCCACGCGCGCGTTCCTCCTCGCCGTCGGCGATGCCCTCGTTCAAGAAGAACGGCTGGTGACTCCCAACCGCGTCCTTGAACAGCGCGTGCACGTACTCGTGCACCACCAGCGCGTACAGCTCGCCGCGCGGCCGGCGCGCCGACACCACGTGGATCGCGCCGTCGTAGAAGCCCACGGTCGCGAAGCCGAAGCGGTGCTGGTAGGCCTCGAGATAGTGCGCGCGCGTGTACAAGATCACCTGCAACGGCTCGCGCAGCTCGCGGCCCAGCGTGCGCAGCATGGCCAGCCGCGCCTGCTCGAGCACGTCGATCACCTGCTCGCCGTACTCGCGGCCCGCGAACTGGTGGTCGTAGCTGACCTTGAAGTGAGTCGAGTCCGCGCTCTGCGTCTGCCAGGTCTCGCCGTCCTTGGCCTTGGCCAGCGCCAGCTCCTCGCTGATCTCGCTGCGCTCGCGCTCCGCCGCGTCGCGCCAGGCCTTGGGCATCGGCGTCGCGGTCGAGAGCACGGCATCGAGCGCCTCGCGCGCCGGCTCGTAGCGGCCGCGGTGGCGCTCGATCTGCGCGAGCAAGAGCGCCGCCTCGGGCCGGCTCGGGTGCTCGCGTTGCAGCGAGCGCAAGGCGCGCAGCGCCAGCTCGAGATTGCCGTTCTGCGCGTCGGCGCGCGCGCTGCGCACCTGCGACAGATAGCGGCCGTCGTCGTCTCCCGAGTGCGTGCCCTTCGGCAGCGGCTCGCCGGTGACCTTGTGGTCCCAGCGGATCGAGAGCTCCTCGGGCGTGACTCGCTCGGCGCCCGCGGCGGGGCTCTGCATCTGGTCGCTGAGCCAGGTGCGCCCCTGCCCGTCCACCCAGATCGAGACCTCGTCCGGGAGGATGATGGCGACGCACAGGAACAGGAGCGCAAGTCCGGCGTGGCGGAGGTGGCGCGCGGTCACGCCCTATTTTCGGGCATGGCCCGCGTGCGCTGAAGGCACATGGTCCTTGCGCCGGAGCTGCCCGACCAGGTGGCCGAGCTCGGGCGCCACGAGCTTCTCGAGAGCCAGGCGCACCGCGCCCGTGGAGCCGGGCAGCACGAACACGACCTTCCCGCCGCTGGTGCCCGCGCTCGCCCGCGACAACAGCGCCGCCGCGCCGATCTCCTGGAACGAGAGCGCGCGGAAGATCTCGCCGAAGCCGGCGAGCGGCTTCTCGTAGAGCGGCTCGATCGCCTCGGGAGTCACGTCGCGCGGCGAGACGCCGGTGCCGCCGGTCACGATCACCGCCTCGACGGCGTTCCGGGCGAGCCCGCGCAGCACCGCCTCGCGGATCTCGTCGCGGTCGTCCTTCACGATCGCGTGCAGGGCCACGCGGTGGCTCGCGGCCTCGAGCAGCTCGCGCACGAGCTTGCCCGAGCCGTCGTCCTCGAGCGAGCGCGAGTCGCTCACGGTGATCACCGCGCAGCCCACGCTGCTGGGCGCGTAGGCGCGGTGCGCCGAGGGCGCGTCGCTCACGGATTCTCCTCGACCCAGTAGGAGCCGCTCGTGGCGAACTCCTTCTTCCAGATCGGCACGCTGGCCTTGAGCTTGTCGATCGCGAAGCGGCAGGCCTCGAAGGCCTCGGCGCGGTGCGGCGCGGCTGCGGCGACCATCACCGCCGCGTCGCCGATCGCGAGCCGGCCCACGCGGTGCGCGAGCGCGAGCCGGACGTGCGGCCAGCGCTGGCGCACGGCGTCGACGATCTTGCGCAGCTCCTTCTCGGCCATCGGCGCGTAGGCCTCGTATTCGAGGTGATCGATCGACTCACCGCGCGCGTGGTTGCGCACCACGCCGGTGAAGGTCACGACGCCGCCCATCTCGGGTCCGCTGACTTCGCGCAGCAGCGCGTCGAGCGAGAGCGGCGCCGAGTCGACCCAGGCGCGCTCGGCGCCCCCGGAGACCGGTGGCAGGAGCGCGAGCTCGTCGCCGTCGGCGAGCGCCGTCGCCAGTTCCACGCGCTCTTCGTTGCGCGCGACCAGCAGCCGCCCGCGATATCCCGCCAGCGCGCCATGTTGCGCCTCGAGCTGCGCCAGCGCGTCGGCAATCGTTGCGTGGCCGCGCAGCTCAAGCTCGAGTGTCTTCTCGCCGACCGCTTCACGCAGGGCCGCGAACAGGAGCACGCGCACGCGCATGCCGCCAAGCCTAGGAGATGGGTCCCGCGAGATCAACGCGACCTCCGCCAAGGGTCTGCGGCCCGAGAGCGTGCGCAAGGCGCTCGACGTGGTGCGCCCCGGCCTGGTCGCCGACGGCGGCAACGCCGAGCTCTTGTCAGTCGGCGAGGACGGCCTGGTCCGGCTCGAGCTGCAGGGCGCCTGCGCGCGCTGCCCCGCCCGCGAGATGACTCGCCGGCTCGTGCTCGAGCCCGCACTCAAGGCGCGCGTCCCCGGAGTTACAGCAGTTCTAGTGTGACCCGGCGCGGCGAAGCCGCGCCACCCACACTCCGCTCGGCTTCGCCTCGCTGCGTGTCTCGCCCTGACGGGCTCGACTTGCGGGCTAGCTTGCGTGGGGCGGCTTCGGGGGCTGCGGACCTTCCTTCGGCGGCGCCGGCTTCTGGTGCTTCACCGCGCCCATCTCGATCCGGCCGGTGAACACGGCGCCGTCCTCGACCACGAGCCGCGGCGAGTGGATGTTGCCGTCGACGCGCGCGGTCTTGTGCAGCACCACCTGACCGCCCGCGTTGATCTCGCCGTGCACCTCGCCCGAGATGATCACGACCTGTGACTTGATGGTCGCGGTCACCGAGCCGCTCTCGCCCACGATCAGCGTGTTCTCGCTGGCGATCTCGCCCTCGAAGCGGCCGTCGATCCGGACCGTGTCCTTGAAGTTCAGCTTGCCCGAGAATTCGGAGCCCTGATCGATGAACGCGGTCAGGGCACCGACCCCGGTCTGGGTGGCTGCCATCGGCATCTTGGGGTCGTCCTTCTTCTTTCCGAAGTCATTGAACGCCATGTGCGCGCGTGCTCCTCATCGTCGGCCGTCATGCGATGGGCGCGCCCTGCGCGCCGCGGTCACTCCCGCATATCGGAGCGGCGCAGCAATCCTTGAGATCTCGATCGCCTGCGGCGCTATGCTGCCGCTCGCTGATGGCGGCAGGCGGAAGCGGCGAGATCCGGGCGGAGCTGGCGCGAGCGCGCGGCTCGGGCAAGGTGCACGGGGCCTACCTGTTCGAAGGGCCGCCAGGCGCGGGCAAGACGGCCACGGCGCTCTGGTTCGCGCAGCTCCTGTTGTGCAAAGGCGCGCCCAGAGATGCGCTCGAGCCCTGCGGCCGGTGTCACGACTGCCGGCTGTTCGCCACGGGCGCGCACCCCGACCTGCACCCGGTCGAGGCCGACGGCGCCTGGATCAAGGTCGACGCGGTGCGCGATCTCCGGGCCGCGCTGGGCCTGGTCGCGAACGAGCGCGGCCGCCGGGTGGGCGTGATTCGCGGCGCCGAGAGACTGCGGGCGGAAGCGGCCAATGCGCTCTTGAAGACGCTCGAGGAGCCGCCGCCCGACACGGTGCTCCTGCTCGTGACTTCGGCCGCCGAGGCCTTGCCGCGCACGCTGCGCTCGCGCGCGGTGCGCGTGCGCTTTCCGCCCACGTCCGAGCGCGCGATCGCCGCCGCGCTCGAGGCCGAGGGCATGCCCGCGGCCGACGCGGCGCTGGCGAGCCAGCTCGGCGGCGCGAGCCCCACGGCGGCACGTGCCTGGGCGGAGGAGTCGCTCGAGTCGGCGCGTGACATGTACGCGTTCCTGGAGCAGAGCGATTCGGCCAGCGTGAGTGACGTACTCGACTTCGCCGAGGGCTTCCGGCGGCCCGGCGACGAGGGCCGCGACCTGGCGCGCAACTTCCTCGACGTGCAGTCCGCGTTCGCGCGCGCACGCGCCGAGGCCGCGGCCGAGGCCGGCGACACGCGCGGGCTCGAGCGCTGGCTGCGCGCGTTCGAGTCGGCGTCGAACGCGCGCTTCGAGCTCGAGCGCCGCAACCTGAACCCGCAGCTCCTGGTCGAGTCGCTGTTGCTCGAGCTGCGTACGTGAGACTCTTCGACAGTCACGCGCACCTGGGCGCGCCCGAGCTGCTCGCCGACGCGCCGGCCATGATCGCGCGCGCGCGCGAGGCCGGCGTCGAGGGCATGATCGCGATCGGCGCCGGCTACGGCGTGGGCGCCAACGCCGGCGCGGTGATGCTGGCCCAAGAGCACCGCGGGGTCTGGGCCAGCGTCGGCGTGCACCCGCACGATGCGGCCGAGTGGAGCGAGCTGGCGGCAACCGCGCTCGACGGCTGGCTCGCGCACGAGCGCGTGGTGGCCGTCGGTGAGTGCGGGCTCGACTACTACTACGCTCACTCGCCGCGCGAGGCACAGCAGAGCGCGCTCGCGGCGCAGATCGCGATCGCGCGCGCCGCTGGGCGGCCGCTCGTGATCCACGTGCGGCCCACGCAGGGCGCGCGCGACGCCTTCGACGAGCTGCTCCAGATCTTCGACCGCGAGGGCGCGGAGCGCTGCGGCGGGGTGATCCACTGCTTCACCGGCGACCTGCCGTTCGCGCGCGAGTGTCTGGCGCGCGATTTCGACATCAGCTTCTCGGGGATCGTCACGTTCAAGAACGCCGGCGAGCTGCGCGAGGTGGCGCGCGCGCTGCCGCTCGAACGGCTCCTGGTCGAGACCGACACGCCGCTGCTCGCGCCCACGCCGCACCGGGGCAAGCGCAACGAGCCGGCCTGGGTGGCGCGCGTGGTCGAGACGCTGGCGGAGCTGCACGGCCGCAGCCCGGCCGAGATCGCGCAGCTCACGAACGCGCGCGCGCGCGAGCGCTTCCGGCTCGGTCCCGCCTCGTGAGTCATCTGCTCGAGCTCGCGATCCGGGTCGCCCGCGAGGCCGGCGGGATCGCGCGCGAGCGCTTTCACGAGCCGCGCACGATCCGCACCAAGACCAGCGAGATCGACCTCGTGACCGACGTCGACCACGCGCTCGACCGACTGATCCGCGAGCGCATCCGCGCCGTGCGCGCGCACGACGCGCTGCTCACCGAGGAAGGCGGCGCCGAGGCGGGCTCGAGCGACGTGCGCTGGATCGTCGACCCGCTCGACGGGACCACCAACTACGCGCACACGTTCCCGCACTTCGCGATCTCGATCGGCGTCGAGGTCGAGGGCCAGCGCGCGTGCGGCGTGGTCTACGACCCGATGCGCGACGAGCTGTTCGCCGCCGAGGCCGGCAAGGGCGCGACCTTGAACGGCCGGCCGATCCGCGTGTCCGAGGTGAGCGAGCTGCGGCGCGCGCTGCTCGCCACCGGCTTCGCCTACGACGTGCACGAGAAGCGGACACCGAACCTGACTTACTTCGAGCGCTTCGTCGGCCGCGCGCAGGCGATCCGCCGCGCCGGCTCGGCCGCGCTCGACTTCGCCTACGTGGCTTGCGGGCGCTTCGACGGCTACTGGGAGATCCACCTCGCGCCGTGGGACGTGGCAGCGGGACTCTTGTTGGTCGAAGAGGCCGGAGGTCGCATCAGTGACTTCGACGCGGGCCCGGCGCCGGCCTCGGGCGCTCGCATCGTGTCGAGCAACGGCCGCATCCACGCCGCGATGCTCGAAGTGCTCGCGGACTAGCGCGGCTCCGGAAGCTCGGGCGGCGGCTCCTCTGCGGGGAGCGTGGGTGTGGCCGCGCGATCATCGGGCTCGCCCGGCTTCTTCACGAAGGTGTTGTTGAAGGCTTCCGGTGACAGCGGCAGCTCGTTGCCGAGCTGGTTCGACACGCGCCAGACCTCGCCGTTCTGCGAGCTCGTCGCGGGGATGCCCTTGTCGGCACTGGCATCGCCCAGTGACAGCACGCCGACCTCCTGGGCCTTGTCGTCGAGCGCGCGCAGCAGCACCACCGGCGGATCGAGCCCGAGCGCCTTCTTGTCGGCGTTCTGGGGCTCGATGCTCGTGGCGTCGAGCGAGGCCACGGCCATCAGCATGTCCTCGACCTTGAGTGGCCGGAGCTCGAGCCCGGGCTCGGTCGACTTCCAATCACTGTCGCCGAGCTCGAAGCGATGGGTGGTGCCGATCCGCGGATAGGTGAGCTCGAGCGCGTGCACCTTGTCGCTGCCGAGCGTCAGCACGCGCTTGGCTCGGTAGTCGAAGGGCCGCGCAGGAATCGCGGTCACCACGGCGGGACTCACCGCCAGCAGCACCGGATCGCCGGCGCGCGCGAGCCAGGTCTTGTCGCCGGCGCGCCCG
Organism: Myxococcota bacterium; assembly: GCA_035498875.1. GTDB lineage: Bacteria > Myxococcota_A > UBA9160 > SZUA-336 > SZUA-336 > VGRW01. Next base: position 5,050 of record DATJZP010000067.1, on the reverse strand, counting down.
AACGCGAGCACCTCCTCCCGCTCGGGGGTGTGCAGCCGGAGCTCGAGCTCGGGCTTCGCCACCGCGTCCTTCGCCGCGGCGTCGGGCGTGTCGGCGAACTCGGTGGCGCGCGCCAGCGACAGCTCTTCGAGCGTGCGGCGGATCTTCTCGGTGTCGGCGGGCGCCGCGCTCGGCTCGAGCACCGTCCAGCCCGAGTCGGCGCGCTTCGCGTGAGTCACGAGCTCGCCCTGCGAGCGCACGAACAGCTCGTCGGCCGCGCTCGACGGCACGCGCAGGACGCGCTTGTCGCGGAGCTCCGTCAAGCTCGGCGTCAGCCCGAACAGATCGCCCGCGGCCACCGTGTAGATCTTGCTCGGGTCACTCGCCAGCGCGAAGTAGCGCGCGCCGCCTACGGGTGCCGGGCCGCCGACGAAGACCTGTTTCGGGTCACCCGCGCCGCTCCACACCTTCACCGAGTGCGCCTGCGCGCCCAGCCCGAACGGGGTCAGGTCGGCGGGTGCGGGCGAGATCGTCGCCAGAGACTGCACCTTCGACAGCACGTGCAGCGCGCGCTCGACGGCGTCCTTCTCGGCCGGGTAGGTCACTGGCGCGTCGATCTTCCACTCGCTCGTGCCGTCGCGCGCCACGTGCGCCACCAGCCCGCTCGGCGCGCCGAACTCGAGCGCGGTCACCGCGTCGTCCTCCAGCGCGAACACGCGCTTCTGGGCGGCCTCGGCGTCCTTCTTGCGCACGTCGCCCTGGATCTCGCCGAAGTACACCCACGCGCCCAGCGCCGCGGCGATCACCACCAGCGCGAGCGTCCAGCGCGCGTTCAACTCAGACCCTCCGGCGCCACCAGCTCACGACGCCGAGCAGGAGGATCGCCTCGGGCAGCGCGAACAGCGCCAGGAAACGGAAATTGGCGAACTGCTCGACGGTGAGGTTCACGCTCGCGACGCGCGGCCGCTTGCGGTCGATGGTCGAGAACTCCTCGGTGCCGGTGAGCCAGCTCGTCATGTTGAGGAACAGGTCGCCGTTGTAGAACTGATTCACGTAGCGGTTGCGCATCCAGTCCGAGTCACCCACCACCACGAGCCGACCGCCGCGCTTGCCGGCCGCTCCCGGGAACTCGCGCGCCACCGCGACCGCGAGCGGCCCGGCGCGGTCCTTGGTCGGGTCGAGTGCCACGGGCTTGGAGGCGAGCAGATCCTTGACGTCGGACTCGGCCCAGCTCTGGGGGCTGGTCAGCGCCAGCTCGGTCACGTTGGCGTCGCTGCCCTCGACGCGCCGCACCGGACGCGCGATGTGGAACACCGTCGGCTGGCCGTTGAGCTTGTCGGTGATCGGATGCGAGGCGTACTTCTGCACCACCGGCTGCACGCCCAGCGACGGCCCCGCGAACAGCTGGAGCTGCTGCTCGACGATGATCTCGGGGCCGGCGTCGATGCCCCAGCTCTTCAGCTGGCCCTCGAGGTTCGAGTCGACCACGGGATCGATCATCACCAGGAGTGACCCGCCGCGCTTGAGATAGGCGTCGAGCAGCTCGAGCTCGCGGTCCGAGAGCGCGTGGTCGGGGCCGGCGATGATCACGAGGTCGGCGTCGGCCGGGACCTCCTTCTCGTTCGCCAGCAGGAGCTCGGCGATGGTCGCGTTCTCGTCCTCGAGGCCGGCCTTCACGGCGGCGGCGCCCGAGCCCTTCTTCTCCTCCGGATCGGCCTCGCCGTGACCCTTCAGGAAGTAGATCTTCTTCTTCGAAGAGATCGCCTGGCGCACCGCGCGCGTGAGTGCCTGCTCGGTGAGGTCGGTGACCTTCACCGTGCCCTTCGCGGTCTGGCAGGAGCCCGAACAGACCACGACCACGCCGTCCTTGCTCGTGATCTGGAAGGTCTGCGCGAGCTCGGGGCGCTCGGTCGGATCGAAGAAGCGCACCGACACTTTGCGCTTCGCCTTCTGGCCCGCGTACTCGTACTCGTCGAGCAGTGTCTTCGCCTGCGCCTCGTTGCCGTGGGTGAAGAACGCGTACATCTCGATCGTGCCGTCGGCCGGCAGCGCCGCGATCGTGTCGACCGAGCCCTGCGCGAGCGTGTGCTCCTTGGCCTCGGTCCAGTCCCAGTGCACCGGATGGCGCATCGACAGGTACGCGAGCAAGGCCCCGATCACCACCACCACCAGCGCCTGCAGCACCGAGTTCGCGCCGCCGCGCGCGCTCGAGCTGCCCATCACCGCGCTGAGGCGGCGCGCGCCGCGCACGCCGGCCCAGACGACGAGCGCCGCCCCGACCAGGATGTGCGCCGCGACCACGATCGGTGCCGCGGCCGCGAACACGCCGACCAGGCCGAAGACCAGGAGAATCGCGCCGACGATCGCGAGCAGGGTCTCCACCGGCTACCTCCAGCGCAGTGAGTCGACCGCGGCGCGCGCGAGCGACAGGAAGGCCACCACCAGGATGCCGAAGTACGCCAGGTCTTCGGAGCGCACGTCGCCGCGCAGGCCCGGCTCGAAGTGAGTGCTGGTGCCCGCCCAGCGCAGGATCTCCTTCAGCGACTCGCTGCGCGAGATGTCGGCCGCCACCGGCACGATCAGCAGGAACAGCCCGGCGATGATGCCGACGAAGCCCGCCAGGATCTGGCTGCGAGTGAGTGCCGAGATGAAGCAGGACAGCGCGGCGAGCGCGAGCGAGTAGAAGAACAGCGTCTGCAGCCCGGCCAGCGTCTGCCACAGCTCGGGGTCGCCGTACATGAACAGCAGCCCCACGAACAGACTCGTGAGCAGGCCCACCAGGAGCAACAGCAGCGCCATCGCCAGGAACTTGCCGATCACGATCTCGAGGCTCGTCACCGGGCTCGTGAGCAGGAGCTCGATCGAGCCGCTCGCGCGCTCGGCCGCGAAGCCGCGCATCGACAGGAGCGGCACCAGGAACGCGAGCAGGAGCGCGAAGGTCGCGAACGACTGACCCACCACGATGTCCTGCAGGTTCCACTGGTCGAGCAGCTGGGTCATGCCGAGCGCCTGGATCTGCTGCAGCTGATCCAGGTAGGTGCCCAGGCTCAGGAAGAACACGAAGCCCGCGAACAGCATGTACACGCCGATCAGCACGTAGGCGTCGGGCGTGATGAACATCGAGCGCAGCTCGCGTCCGGCGATCGCCAGGATGTGCTTCACGCCAGCACCTCGGTCACCGGCGCGCCGCGCAGCTCCGTGGCGGCCTTCTCGACCTCGCGCAGGAACACCTGCTCGAGCGAGCCCTCGCTCTTCAAGTCCTCGAGCCGGGCGTCGACCCGCAGCTTGCCGAACGCGATCAAGAGCACGCGCTGACAGATCGCCTCGACCTCGCTCATGATGTGAGTCGACAGGATCACGGTGCGGCCCTCCTCGGCCGCGAGCCGGCGGATCAGCTTGCGGATCTCGTCGATCTGGATCGGGTCGAGGCCGGCGGTGGGCTCGTCCAGGATCAGCACCGCGGGGTCGTGCACGATCGCCTGCGCCAGGCCCACGCGCTGCCGGAAGCCCTTGGAGAGCGTGCGGATCACGCGCTCGCTCACCTTCTCGAGCCCGCACGAGGTCAGCGCGCGCGCCACCTTCTCGCTGCGCTGCGCGCGCGGCACGTCGTGGATCGCGGCCACGTACGAGAGATACTCGCGCACCAGCATCTCGGGATAGAGCGGCGGTGTCTCGGGCAGGTAGCCGGTGACTCGCTTGGCCGAGCGCGCGTCGCCATCCAGCGAGAAGCCGCCCACCGAGGCGCTGCCTTCGGACGCCGGCAGGTAGCCGGTCAGGATGCGCATGGTGGTGGTTTTGCCGGCACCGTTCGGACCGAGGAAACCGAGAATTTCGCCTTCGTTGACGCTGAATGAGACGTGGTCCACGGCCGTGACCGGGCCGTAGGCCTTGGTCAAATCCTGCACTTCAATCAATGCGTTCCTCCGAATGAAAATGGATAAAAAGGAAAAACGGAAATCGTCCGGAAACCCGCCGGACGCTCTGTTATACCAAAAACTGGCTCAAAACGAAAAACCCGAGCAAGATCGCAATCTCGGCCAATCCAAATGCCTTCTATGAGATGCTCCGCCGACGCGACCGCGTTGCCGCCAGGCACCAACCGATTCACCGGCGCCAATCACGCACAGGCAACGAGGCCCTCGTCCGGCGCATCCACATGATGCCTAACCTATGCCCCTGTCCGTGAAGCAGGAACTGGCTAGATGCCTGTCCACCGGTGGTGCTGGGCTCACTCCCGGGACCATCATCGCTGGAGATGTGCGTTGACACACCCCTGCCGTTTTGTTATTCAACTCGTTTCGCTGCTTGCATCGGGACGACAACGGTGGGGTGTCCCGGTCTCGTTTGGGCGTGTCCGGCGGGAATCCACACAGGACAGAGCGACGCACGATGCGTATGCCCGGACGGAGATTTCGAGTCTGCGACGGAGCGAACTAGATGGTGGGAACTCTGGTGACCGCATGAAGGGTCTTCGACTCGTCGCCACAGCTATTCTGAGTTTGGTGTGTTTTGCGCTGCTCTCGGCATGCGGCGGTGGCAGCTCCAGCCAAATAGGGATCACGCTGACGACGCCCACGGGTGTGTTCTCGGTCGATGAAAGTGAGAACGGCGTCAACCCCGAGCCGACACTCATTATCAATGCTGCGGTCGGCGGCGATACGAAAAATCAGGGCGTTACATGGTCGATAGATAAGAAGAACAATTCGAATTGCTCGGGGACCGGGACGGGGCCGGGACAGTGCGGTACGCTGACCAACTCCAATCCCTTTCAGGTTACGTTTACACCGCCCAGCGATCTCGCCGCGGCGCTCAGCGTGACGATCACCGCTACGTCTATCAGCGACACGGGGCAAACGAAAACGCAGGCGATCAACGTGGTCTTGCCGCCGACTTTTACGCTCACCGCATGCAACCCGCCGAGTCCGCCAATCAATACTCCGTGCGTGCTTCCAGAAGGAAAAAACGGCGTGCCGTACACTTCCAGCGGCAACGGCGCAGTGACGATCGCGTTCACGGGCGGCCTCTCGCCGTACAACTTCAACCAGCCGGTGCTCCCGGCGTGCCTCAACAT
>DATJZP010000066.1:0-1373 GCA_035498875.1 Myxococcota bacterium | reverse complement strand
CGGCCCGAACAGCCAGTGCTCCCGCAGCACGAAGTGGCCCGTGGTGCCCGGATCCACGATCCCGATGCGGAGGTCGTGCCCGCGGCTGACGGCGTGGAGCTCGACCTGGTAGATCCCGTGGTTGGTGACGTTCACGACGAGCGTGTCGGGAGGTTGTGGAGCGGCGGCCCCCGTCGCGGACGCGCGCCCGTGCGCGCACGCCGCTCCGGCCACCAGCAGCCCCGCTGCGAGAAAGCGCCAATCGCATCGCATCGTTCCCTCCGGTCGGAGGTGACCCTGCAAGCGAACCGCTTCCTCCGGGCAACTGTAGAACGCGCGAGCGGCGCGGGCCAGAGGGTCCGCGGGCGCGGGGCCGCGCGATTCAAGAGTCGGATTGTCCGGATTTTGCCGGCGGCGGAACGGTCTTACTCGAGCGCCTGGCTGAGCGCCGCGTTCACGGCCTTGGGATCGGCCTTTCCTTTCGATCGCTTCATCACCTGCCCCACGAGAAAGCCCATCAGCCTGGCTTCGCCGGCCTTGTAGCGCGCCACCTCGTCGGCGTGCGCCGCAAGGGTCTCGCGCACCCAACCCTCGATGGCGCCGGTGTCGGAGACCTGCACCAGGCCGAGCCGCTCGGAGACCGCGGCTGCCGGCTCGGTCGGGTGCTGAACCAGCTCGGCGAGCACGCGCTTGGCGGCCTGGCGGCTCACCTGCCCCGCCTTCACCAGCCGCGCGACTTCGGCCGCGCGCTCGGCGGTCACCGGGATCGTCTCGCCGTCAGGGCTCAGGCCCAGCAGGTCGTTGGCGACCCAGTTCCAGGCCGCCTTGCCCGACTCGCCGGACGACTTGGCGAACGCTTCGAAGTAGGCGCCCAGCGCGGCCGTCGCGCTCACGACGACGCTCTCGGCCGGCGAGAGGCCGAAGACCTTTTCGAGCCGCGCGCGCTTGGCCCCCGGCAGCTCGGGCAGCGCCGCCTTCTCCTTCGCGAGCCACGCCTCCGTCAGCACCAGCGGCGGAATGTCCGGCTCGGGGAAGTAGCGGTAGTCGTGGGCTTCTTCCTTGCTGCGCATCGGCCGCACCTCACCCGAGGCCGCGTCGAAGAGCATCGTCGCCTGCACGATTGCTTCGCCCCGCTCCGCCGCGGCGATCTGCCGGTCCCGCTCGAAGCTCAGCGCGCGCTCGACGCCCGAGAAGGAGTTCATGTTCTTCACTTCGGTGCGCGTCCTGAGCCCGGTGGAGCCCGCGGGCCGGACGGAGAGGTTCGCGTCCACCCGGAGGCTCCCCTCCTCCATGTTGCAGTTGGAAACCGCGAGGTACCCCGGGCCCAGCAGCTGCTTCAGCACCGTGAGGTACGCGCGCGCCTCGGCCGGCGAGCGCAGATCGGGCTCGCTCAC
>DATJZP010000065.1:0-1312 GCA_035498875.1 Myxococcota bacterium | reverse complement strand
GCCGCCCTGCTTGGCCTGGCCGGCCCACAAGTCGACGACGGGAACACCGTTTCGTGTCACGGCGACGCTCGCGCCGACCTCCGCGCCGTCGCGAAAGTTGGCGAGGAACGCCTCGCGTACGGGCTCGAACCCAGCGGCGCAAAATCCCTCGGGTGTCATGGCCCGAGTCTAGCCTGTCTCGCGCGAGCCGGGTGACTGAGCGACTAGCCGACGCGGCCGGCCGAGATGTCGCTAGCGAGGCGCAGCGCGTCGGTGAGGCTGGCGCAGTCGTAAGTCGAGATTCCGCCGTCCGTGGCGCTCTTCGACCAGCGCTTCGCGCCCATGCGCGCCACCTGGCTCGCGCCGAGCACGTTCACGATGGCGCGAATGCCGTTGCGCTTGGCGAGCCCGACGGCCTTGGCCTCGATCCACGCCAGGTCGGCCTGCGTGGGCACGCCGGGGTTCTCGGTCAGGTCGACGATCCACGTCACTGCGCCGTGATTGCCCGCTTCCGCCATGGCCTTCTCGAGCGCCGTGCGGAACTCCGGGGTGTTCAACGACTGCCAGTGACCGACGAGCGCGCGCTCGGCGGGGTGGAACACGACCTCGATCGTGCCGTCGATCTCGAAGAGTGCCTGCACCGCCATGCGCATTTTCGATCGGCCGATCGAAGTCCGCGCTGGAGAGCTAGGCGCTCCGCACGTACTCGAGGTCGAGCGGCTGCGCGTTGATCTTGTGCGTCGGCGCGGCGATCCAGTTCGCGCACTGGCCGCGTTCGAGCACCGGCCCGTCCTGCAGCGCCTCGAGCCAGGCGAGGTCCGCCGCGCCGGGCAGGTGCGCCGCGACGGCCTCCGCGCTCGACGGCCGGCCGTCCGTTCCCCAATTGGAGCCCGCGAACGCGCCGATCTTCCGGTTGAAGCGCGCGCTGGGCAACGACAGCCGGTACGAGAGTCCGGCGCGCGCGAGCGCGTCGTTCCAGTGCGCGAGCGACTTCTCACACTCTCTGGTGTAGGCGTCCTGCAGCATCGCGTTGATCGCGCGCCGCTTGGGCACCGCGCGCGCTTCCACCGCCCCGCCTGCGCCGGGCGCTTCGACCGACCAGCTGCCCTCGAGCAGCCGATGGTCGTCGTAGAGGCCGGCCTTCGACTCCTGGTAGCGGCCCTTCAAGCCCGCCGCGAAGTAGCTGGCCGCATTCGACGAGTCGGGGCTGCCGAACAGGTCGAGGCTCTCGCTGTACCAGTGGTTGACGAAGCGCTGCAAGAGCGGCAGATCGATGCCGCCCTGCGCGCGCGCGTCCTCGTTCGGGTCGCGCTTCATCAGCTCGGCCGTGCGC
>DATJZP010000064.1:0-3412 GCA_035498875.1 Myxococcota bacterium | reverse complement strand
TGGTCGTTCTGGCCAGGCACGAGGTCGACGACAGTTCCAGAGTGAGACGATTGCCCGCAAAGCCAGCGAGGTGCCATGTCATAGCCACCGGAGAGCACGAGTCGATCCCCTGGAATGATTGAGCTCACTTCGTGCATAGCTGGCAGTGCCGCCTAACTAGATAGTGTCTTGCTCGGACTCACCGGGTCCGTGCAGCGATATCGTGTACCGCAGCAGCCTTCGGGTCAACGGATGCACTCGTGGTTGCTTGGCGTTCCCTGCAGGGTGAATCGCCGGTAACGGATGGCGCCGCGGCCGGGCGTCTCGGGGAGACGTCGATGCTCGGCGAGGCTACTCTCGCGGTGCGTCCTCGCCCCACGGAGCCGAGCCTGGAGATGACCGGGCTCGCACAGGGTGGGTCGAGTGACTGGCGTGAGAGGTCCGGGGGGCGGTGGCTCGCGCGAGGCGGGGCCCGGAGAGCCGGGAGCGCCGCGGTTGCTCGATCGGGTCCGCGACGCGTGTCGCGTCCGGCACCTGAGCCGGCGAACGGAGCGCGCGTACGCGCAGTGGGTGAAGAGGTTCGTGCTCTTTCACGCGAAGCGTCACCCCGACGAGATGGGCGGGGCCGAGGTCGCGGCGTTCCTGTCGCACCTCGCAGTGGTCGGGCGGGTGTCGGCGTCGACTCAGAACCAGGCGCTGTCCGCCCTTCTCTTCCTGTACCGGCACGTGCTGCAGACGAGGCGCGAGGACCTCGAGCTCGAAGACCTGGTGCGCGCGCGCACGCCGCTGCGGCTTCCCGTCGTGCTGACACGCGAGGAGATCGACTCGGTCATCGCTCACCTATCGGGGGAGCCGCGGCTGGTCGCGGGTCTACTGTACGGAGCCGGGCTGCGGCTCCTCGAGTGTCTGCGCTTGCGGGTGAAGGACGTCGACCTGGCGCGCGGTGAGCTCGTGGTGCGAGACGGCAAGGGCCGCAAGGATCGAGTCACCGTTTTGCCTCGGGCGCTGGCGACGGATCTGCGGGCGCAGCTGGCGCGCGCGCGAGCGACCTTCGAGTGTGATCTCGGCGCGGGGTTCGGCCAGGTGCCACTGCCCGACGCGCTCGCGCGCAAGTACCCGAGCGCCGCACGCGAATGGGCGTGGCAGTGGATGTTCCCAGCGACGCGCCGCTACGTCGACAGGGAGGGCCGCACCGAACGCCGCTGGCACCTGCATGAGACGGTGGTACAGCGGGCGATGAAGCGGGCGGTTCGCGACGCGGGGATCGCGAAGCCTGCGAGCTGTCATACGCTCCGCCACAGCTTCGCGACTCACTTGCTCGCGAGTGGCTACGACATCCGCACCATCCAGGAGCTCCTGGGTCACAGCGACGTTCGGACCACGATGATCTACACGCACGTGCTGAGCCGCGGCGGGCGGGGCGTGCGCAGCCCGCTCGACTCGGCCTGACGGCGCCCTATCTGTCCGGAGGTCCTTCCGCGAGTAGCTCTCTCACTGGCTGGCGCACGGTCTCGAACCAGAGCTGGTAGGCCGCGGCGGACAGGTGGGCATCGACGGGCTCCCACAAGTCCGGGCTGGCGTGTGCGCGCAGCACCGGCAGCAGGTCGATCGCGCGGTCGATCTCGGGGTACGTGGCGAGCCGGCGGAAGATCTCCCGTGACGGCTGGTCCATGTCGATGTCACCCGCCAGCTTCGGGAGCGCGTGCACGAGCTTCTCGCCCTTCGGATCGAGCACCTGGCTGCGGAACGGGTGCATCACCACCAGAAACCGGGCGCCATGCGCGTGGGCCTCCTGCGCCACCAGCGCGATGCCCTTCGCGGTGCCGTCGAACAGCGCGGGAGTGACTCGCGAGCGCAGCAGCGGGTCGGGTACGCCGTACACGCCCACGTCGCCAGGGTCGAGCGCGCGGCGGATCGCGGCGCGCCCCGCGACGTAGGCCTGCGAGTGTGACTCGAGCCAGGCGTTGTAGGGGTAGAACCAGTCCCAGATGCCCTGCTGTGAGAGGCTCGCGGGGAACAACCGGTACGGCCGCCATTGCACGTCCTGCGCCGGCGGAATCAGCTCCGGGTCCGGCGTGAAGTCGTTCCCCACGTACACCGCCAGCATCACCAGGTCGTAGTGCGGCGCCGCCGGGTCGCGCAGCCGCTCGCGCGCCATGCCCACGTACTGACCCATGTAGTACGAGCCCACGCCCGCCGCGTAGGTACACGCGCCGGTGTCGGCCTCGAGCTTCGCCCACACCGTGTCCTGGAACGGGATCGACAACGCCTCGAAGTCGCCGAGCCAGAGGATCCGCTTAGCGCAGTCCGTGCGCGCGGGCTTGTGACAGTCGACGCGGTCACCGAGCGCGTCGATGCAGATCTCCACGTCGCGCTCGCCCGTGTTCGCGATGAGGTCCACGTCGGGGCGATGGCGCCAGCCGAGCGCCGCGTCGCGCACCCACAGCTCGGGCACGTCGTGCTGCAGCACCTGCGGCGCGAACGCGCGCACGAGCGCCTCGGCCACGACCACGGCGAGAACGGCAAGGAGCGCGGCCCAGCCGAGCCGGCGCAAGGTCACTCGAACGGCCGCTCCCGCCACCACGGGAAGAAGGCGGGCATGTCCTTGCTCGGGCGCTGCTTGAAGTCGGCTTTGCGCTTCTCGAGGAACGCGCCCACGCCCTCGTGGGCGTCGGGACTCTGGCCCAGGGCGGTGATCGCGCGTGAGTCGAGCTTGTGCGCCTCCATCGGGTGGTCGGCGCCGAGCATCTTCCACACGAGCTGGCGGGTCATGGTGACCGAGATGGCCGACGTGTTGTCGGCGATCTCGCGCGCCAGCGCGTGCGCGGCGGGCAGGAGCTCCGCGGGCGCGTGCAGGCTGCGCACCAGCCGGCCGGCGTGCGCTTCGGCGGCCGGGAACACGCGGCCGGTGTAGGTCCACTCGAGCGCCTGCGAGACACCCACCACGCGCGGCAGGAACCAGCTCGAGGCGGCCTCCATGCAGATGCCGCGGCGCGCGAACACGAAACCGAAGCGCGCCTCGGTCGAGGCCAGGCGGATGTCCATGGGCAGGGTCATGGTGACGCCCACGCCCACCGCGGGGCCGTTGATCGCGGCGATCACCGGCTTCTTGCAGTCGTAGATGCGCAGCGTGAGTCGCCCGCCGCCGTCGCGGCGCGCCTCGATGCCCACGTTCTGCGCGCCAGAGCGCGCGTCGAAGGTGCCCGAGCCGCTCGACAGGTCGGCGCCCGCGCAGAACGCGCGGCCGCTGCCGGTCACGATCACCGCGCGGATGTCGTCGTCGGCGTCGATCTTGTCGAACGCGTCGAGCATCTCGGACAGCATCCGGCCGGTGAAGGCGTTCAGCTTGTCGGGACGGTGCAGCGTGAGCACGAGCACGCGGTCCTTCGGTTCGTAGCGGATCTCCTGGTATTCCACGTCAGCTTCCTCTCGT
>DATJZP010000063.1:0-4753 GCA_035498875.1 Myxococcota bacterium | reverse complement strand
GCCTCGCCGGAAGTGACTGGCGCGGTCGCGGGCGCGGACTGCGTGTTCTTCGACGGCACGTTCTGGAGCAGCGACGAGCTGATCGCCGCCGGGCTCGGCACGCGCCGCGCCGAAGACATGGCGCACTGGCCGGTGGGCGGCGCCGAGGGCAGCCTCGAGTACCTGGCGAAGCTGCCGGGCCGGCGCATCCTCATCCACTTGAACAACACCAACCCGCTCTTGCGCGAGGACGGTGCGGAGCACTCGGCCGCGCGCGCCGCAGGCGTGGAGGTTGCGCACGACGGTCTCGAGGTGTCCCTGTGACTCGTGTGCTCCCGGCCGACGAGTTCGTCGCGCAGATGCGCAGCGAGGGTGCGCGCCGCTACCACGACCGCCACCCGTTCCACTTGCGCATGCACGAGGGAGCCCTGTCGCGCGCGGAGCTCCAGGCCTGGGTGCTGAATCGCTACTACTACCAGACGCGCATCCCGATCAAGGACGCGCTGATCCTGGCCAAGTCCGAGGACCCCGCGTTCCGGCGCATGTGGATCCAGCGGCTGCGCGACCACGACGGCGAGCGCGCGGGCGAAGGCGGCCTGGCGCAGTGGCTGCGGCTCGCCGAGGCCGTGGGTCTCGACGCGGACGAAGTCGCTTCCTGTCGCAGCGTGCTGCCCGGCGTGCGCTTCGCCTGCGACGCCTACGTGCAGCTCGTGCGCGAGAACGAGCTGGTCGTGGCCGTCGCCTCGTCGCTCACCGAGTTCTTCGCGCCCGACCTGATGTCGACCCGGATCGCGGCCTGGGAGAAGCACTACCCGTGGGTCGCGGCGGCCGGGCTCGAGTACTTCAAGAATCGAGTCACCCTGGCGCGCCGCGACTCACAGGACGCGATCGCGTTCGTGATCCGGTACGCCGACAGCGCCGAGCGCCAGGCCGCCTGTCTCGCAGCCCTGGTGCGCAAGACCGAGGTGCTGTGGCACCTGCTCGACTGCGTGCAGGCGGCGACGAGCCCGCCGACGTGATCGACCTCGGGGCGCGGCCGAAGCTCGCTCCCAAGGCCCGCCTGCGCACCGACCCGGTCACCGGCAAGAAGCTCGTCGTCTACCCCGAGCGCGGGCTCGCGCTGAACGAGACCGGCGCCGAGATCGTCGAGCTGTGCGACGGCGCGCGCTGCGTGCGCGAGATCATCGCCGCGCTCGCAGAGCGCCACGGGCCGAGTGAGTCGCTGCCCGACGACGTGCGCGCGTTCCTGCAGGAGCTGGCCGACCGCAATCTCTTGCGCGGGCTCGAGCCGTGAGCGAGTCACCGCGCCCGTACACGCTGGTCGCCGAGCTCACCTACCGCTGCCCGCTGCGCTGCGCCTACTGCTCGAACCCGGTGCGGATCGCGCAGCGGCTGCCGGAGCTCTCGACCGACGACTGGCGGCGCGTGCTGCGCGAGGCCGCGGCGCTGGGCGTGGTGCAGGTGAATCTCTCGGGCGGCGAGCCGCTGCTGCGCGAAGACCTCGAGGCGCTGGTCGCCGAGGCCCATTCACTCGAGCTCTACACCACGCTGATCACGAGCGGTGTGCCGCTCGAGCGCGCCCGGCTCGAGACACTGGTCGCGCGCGGGCTCGACGCGCTCCAGCTCTCGTTCCAGGACGAGCGGGCGGCCGAGGCGCGCCGCATGGCCGGCGTCGAGGTGCTCGACCAGAAGCGCCGGGTCGCGGCCTGGACCCGGGAGCTCGAGCTCCCGCTCACCGTGAACGTGGTGCTGCAGCGCGACAACATCGGCCGGGTAGCCGAGATCGTGGCGCTGGCCGAGGAGCTGGCGGCCGAGCGGCTCGAGCTGGCCAACACCACCTATCTGGGCTGGGCGCTCCTGAACCGCGCGGCTCTCCTGCCCACCCGGGCGGCGATCGATGCTGCCCGCGAGGTCGCGCGCGAAGCGGCGGCCCGGCTGAAGGGCCGGATGGAGGTGCTGTTCGTCCTGCCCGACTACCACACCGACTTCCCGCGCCCGTGCATGGGCGGCTGGGCGCGCAGCATCGTGCTGGTCGCGCCGGATGGCCTGGCGCTGCCCTGCCACCAGGCGCGCACCCTGCCCGGGCTGGCGTTCGAGAACGTGCGCGAAGGCGCGCTAGGCGAAATCTGGCGCGATTCCGAGGGCTTCCAGGCGTTCCGGGGCGAGGCCTGGATGTCGGAACCCTGTCGCGGCTGCGAGCGCCGCCACCACGATTTCGGGGGCTGCCGCTGCCAGGCGTTCCACCTGACGGGGGACGCCGCGGCAACCGATCCGGCCTGTCGGCTGTCGCCGCGGCACGAGCTCGTTAGCGCCGCGCGCGCGGCGGCCGATCAGGAGCGCGTGCGCGAGCTCATCTATCGACGTCCGCCGACTGCCGAACCGCTCGGCTAGCGGGCGCCGAGCGCGCCACGTTAGGATCGCCGCCGTGATCATCGTGATGAAAGCCGAGTTCGGGCCCGACGCGCCGGAGACGCGTCAGGTGATCCGCATGGCGGAGCGCCACCCGGACATCCGCACCGAGCTGCACGTGATCCGCGGCTCGATGCGCACCCTGACCGAGATCTACCTGCTCGGCCCCACCGCCTCGATCTCGTCCGAGCCGTTCGAGGAATTTCCGGCGGTCGAGAAAGTCATCCGCATCCGCGAGCGGTACAGAACCGTCGGCAGGCACGAGGGGCAGGCCGAAGCGCTGGGCTTCGAGTACAACGGGGTCCACTTCAGTCAGGACAGCTTCTTCCTGTTCCCGGGCGTGTGCGCGGTCGACACGCGCGAGAACCTGGAGGCCACGTTCCAGGCGCTGCGCGCCGCGGGCATCTCGACCACGCGCGCCGGCGCCTACAAGCCGCGCACCAGCCCCTACGACTTCCAGGGTCACGGCGCGAAGTGTCTGCCCTGGACCTTCGAGCTCGCGGGCAAGTACGGCATCCGCGTGATCGCCATGGAAGTCACTTCCGAGGCGCACATCGACGAGATCCGCGACGCGCTCGCCGCCGCCGGCAACCCGACCGGCGTGATGCTGCAGATCGGCACGCGCAACGCGCAGAACTTCGAGCTCTTGAAGTCCGTGGGCTCGCAGCAGGAGTTCCCGGTGCTGTTCAAGCGCGGCATGGGCATCACCCTCGAGGAGTCGCTGAACGCGGTCGAGTACGTGGCCTCGGGCGGCAACCACCGGATCGTGTTCGGGCTGCGCGGCATGAAGACGAACCTGGGCGACCCGCACCGCAACTTCGTCGACTTCGCGATGGTGCCGGTGGTGAAGCGACTCACGCGCATGCCCGTGTGCATCGACCCGAGTCACTCGGTCGGCAAGCGCGTGGCCGCGCCCGACGGCCTGCTCGACATCCACCACGTGACCGCGCAGGGCGTGATCGCCGGCGCCAACATGGTGCTGGTCGACTTCCACCCCCGCCCCGAAGAGGCGCTCTGCGACGGCCCGCAGGCGCTCACCCCCGCCGAGCTCGAGCACTTCATCCGCGACAGCCAGCTGGTGCGCGACGCGTACCTGCAGCGCCTGAAGCTGCGCGCCGAGCTGGGCTGAACGGCTAGAGCGCGCCCCGTGGGGGCTGCACTCGAGTGGCGATCCAGCGCGGGCGCTCCTCGGGCTCGGCGTCGCCGCAGGAGGCGAGGCCCAGGTAGCTGCGGCGCGCGCAGGTCACTTCGAGCGCGACGCCGCTCGCGCTCACCGCCACGCTGGCTTCGGGCGCGTCGATCTCCGGGGCAGTCACGAGCCAGTCGCGCGTGCGCGGGTAACGGGCCAGGGCGGCGGCCTCGGCCACCTGCGCGAGCTCGCCGAGGCCCGTCTGGCCGCGGTAGCACGGCAGGTACACCTCGCCGTGTCGGATCGCCTCGAGCAGGCCCGGCACGTCGCCCGCGGTGACTCGGCCGTAGAGCCGGCCCGAGGGCATCACGAGACAGTTCGCGGCCAGGCGGTGGCCGCCGAGGTGACTGGCCTCGGCCACGTCGACCGACCCGCGCAGCGCCTGGACGAGCGAGCGGCCCAGCTTCCCGCAGCAGCGATCGTGGCGGCCGTCGGTGCAGACCAGGACGAGCGGGGAGGTGAGGGCGGGTCCTGCGCTCTCGCCCTGCACGAAGCGCTCGATCGCGCGCGCCGCAGCAGCCGCATCCGGCGCGCGCAGGGCCAGCGACCGCCCGTTCGCGAAGTCCGCGCACAGCAGCTCGACCCCATCGGCAGCGGCCGCGCCCGGCCGCTCGAACAGCCGGAGCTGCAGCTTCTGGCCCAGCTCCCGGGCGGTCTTCTCGAGCGCGCCGACCGCGGGCGGCAGACCCTCGGACAGGGCCGCCTTGTCGTGGTGCCAGCGGGCCTTGGGCCAGGCGAGCGCGGCAAACAGCGGCGCGTCGGAGGCCGAGCCGGCCAGTGGCTCGCCGCTGGCGCTGCTCGACTCGCTGCAGCTCGCGCTCTCGATGTGTGCGTCCGACATGCCTCGGGTCGTGTATAACGGGCGCAACGCAACCCGTCACACGGAGGCAGGTCATGGCCAGCAAGGCGGAGGTCGCGCTCGAGCGCTTCCAGAAGCAGATCGGCAAGGTCGACGGACCCGGCAAGGCGCACAAGATCGAGCAGAGTCAGATCAACCTGTTCGCGGACGCCACCGGCGACCACCAGTTCATCCATGTCGACCCCGAGCGCGCGGCCAAGCTGTCTCCGTACAAGGTCACGATCGCGCACGGCTTCCTCACGCTGTCACTCCTGCCGTTCCTGCAGGGCAGCATTCCGCAGAGCGACCCGGAGGCCTACCAGGGCCTGGTCATGGGC
>DATJZP010000062.1:0-3203 GCA_035498875.1 Myxococcota bacterium | reverse complement strand
ACTGGAACAGCGGCGCTCTGAGGGCCGTTTCACGCGCGGCTCAGCCCCTTCGCGCCGCGATCTGATCGAAACTCTCGTCATGCGAGCTCGCGTGCTCGGCCTGTGCCTCGTGCTCACCGGCTGCCTCCCGCTGGCGCTGGTGGCCCGCTTCGACGTCGCCTCGCGCGCCGAGAATCGCGCGACCTGCGCGTCGAGCGCGGAGTGCGAGGCAGCCTGGGCCGGCGCGGCCCAGTGGGTCGCGCAGCGCTGCGCGTTCGACATCCGCACGCACACGGACACGCTGATCGAGACGGAAGGCCCGATCGGTGCGCCGAGCACTTCGGTCGCCTGCCGCGTCGAGCGCATAACGCCGCCCGAAGGAAACGAAGGAGCCGGCCAGCTCGTCTTCTCCGCGAGCTGCGGCAACTGGTTCCAGTGTCTCCCCGAGCTCGACTACCTGCAGGCCGCCTTCAACGACGACATGCGCTCGGGGATCGAGGCGCGCAGAGTGCCGACGGTGACCCCGCCATCGGAGACTCCAGCACCGCGGTCCACGACTCAGTAACGGGCGCAGGCGCCACACCGCAAGGCGCTGCGCGGACGGCGTGTGATAAGGTGCGGCGATGCCGCCCGCCGAGCTCGTGGCCGACTACGTCGTCGTCGGGAGCGGCGCGATGGGCATGGCGTTCACGGACGTCCTGCTCGCCGAAACGGACGCCACCGTGATCCTGATCGACCGCCACCACCGCCCGGGCGGTCACTGGAACGACGCGTATCCGTTCGTGCGGCTGCACCAGCCGTCGGCGTTCTACGGCGTCAACTCGCGCGCGCTGGGCAGCGGCGTGAAGGATCGGGTCGGCTGGAACGCGGGCCTGTACGAGCTCGCCTCGGGCGCCGAGGTGTGCGCGTACTTCGACCAGGTCATGCAGCAGCAGTTCCTGCCCTCGGGGCGCGTGCAGTACTTCCCGCGCTGTGAGTGGCAGGGAGACGGCCGCTTCTTCTCGCTCGCCTCGGGCCGCGAGCAGCGCGCGCGCGCACGGCGCAGGACGGTCGACGCCACCTACATGAACGTGGTCGTGCCGTCGGTGCGGCCGCCGCCCTACGCGCTGGGGCCCGGCGTGCGCTGCGTGCCGATCAACGGCCTCGCGACGGAGGCGCGCACGCCGTCGCGCTACGTGGTGGTGGGCGCGGGCAAGACCGGCATGGACGCGGTGCTCTGGCTGCTCGCGAACCAGGTCGACCCCGAGGCGATCGCCTGGATCATGCCGCGCGACTCGTGGCTGCTCGACCGCGCGGCGATCCAGCCCGCCGAGCTCGCGGGCGGCCTCGCGCTGGGCGTCGCGAAGCAGATGGCCGCGATCGCGGGCGCCGACTCGGTCGACGCGCTGCTCGACGCGGTCCACGCCGTGGGTCAGCTGCTGCGTCTGGACGATTCCGTGCGGCCGACCATGTACCGCTGCGCGACGGTGACCCGCGCGGAGCTCGAGCAGCTGCGCCGCGTGCGCAACGTGATCCGGCTGGGCCGGGTGAAGCGGCTCGAGCGCGACCGGATCGAGCTCGAGAACGGCGAGCAGCCCTGCCATCCCGACACGCTGTTCGTCGACTGCTCTGCCGACGGGCTGGCGCGCCGGCCCGCGGTGCCGGTGTTCGCCGGCGAGCGGATCGCGCTGCAGTCGGTACGCACCTGCCAGCAGGTGTTCAGCGCCGCGTTCATCGCGCACGTCGAGGCGAGCTACGCCGACGACGCCGAGAAGAACGCGCTCTGCGGCGTGATTCCCCACCCCGATTCGCACGTCGACTTCCTGCGCACCACGCTGGCGAACGCCCAGAACACGATGCGCTGGGCGCAGGACCCGGCGCTCACGGCGTGGGTCGCCCGCTCGCGCCTCGACATCTTCCACGCCGCTGCGATGGCGTCGCTCGCCGGGACGTCCGAGATCCAGGAGGCGCAGCGCCTGCTCCTGCAGCACACCGGGCCCGCGGTCGCGACGCTGCAGCGCCTGCTCGCTCAGTAGAACGTGCAACGCGCGCGATGGCGCGGGCGCGCATCCGCGCGGCGATCTGCTCGACCGCGTCGACCGCGCAGGCGCAAGAAGGGTTCGGGCGGCCGAGAACGGACGTTATGACAAGCTCAGCCCCGCTGCCGCGCTCCGCCCCGAGCGAGGAGGGAAGGAAGCCCCAATTCGGTCTGCCGCTCGTGCCCCGCATGCTAGCGTGTCCGCCATGCTCCCGATCGGCGAGGTGGCGAGGCGCTCCGGCCTGTCGGCTTCGGCGCTGCGCTACTACGAGCGCGCGGGCCTCGTGCCGCGGGCGGAGCGCGCCGGCGGAAGGCGCGTGTACGGGCCCGAGATACTCGAGCGCCTGACGCTGATCGAGGTGGCGAAGGCGGCGGGCTTCCGGCTCGCGGAGATCCGTACGCTCGTCGCGGGCCTGGGCCGCCGCACGCCGCCCGGACCGCGCTGGCAGGCGCTCACCGCGCGCAAAGACGCGGAGCTGGCGGCGCGCGCCGTCGAGCTGGCCCGGGCGCGGCGCTTGCTGCGGGCGCTGGGCCGCTGTGCCTGCCCGACGCTGTCGGACTGCGCGCGCGCCCTTGACTTGAAGCGCACTTCAACCCGTAGCTTCTCTCGCCATGGAGCTCGACGAAACGCTGGCACGGGTCGGAAGCTGCTCGCTCGCGCCCGGTGAGCTCGAGGAACGGCTGAGCTGGATCCGGCGCGAGATCCTGCCCCACGCGCTCGGCAGCGAGGCGCTCGCCGGTGGCTTCACGTGGGAGTTCGCAGCCGCGCCAGGCCTCGCCGAGACACTCGACCGGCTCGTGGCGCTCGAGACGGGCTGCTGCGGCGCGCTCGTCTTTGCGCGCGTGCCGAGCGCGGAGCCGGGCCGGTTGCGCCTCGAGGTCCGGCGCCGCTAGGCCCTACATGACCGTCGCAGTGTGCGCTGCGACCGATATTCGCTACGCGAGGCTGTACCGGGAGCTCGGCCTCACCGCCGACGAAGCGCGACGGGTGGAGAGGTTCCGTTGGCACACCATCGGCACACCAAACGACACTATGCGGTGTAGGGCAGCGCGCTAAGTGCCTGATTTTCCTGGTCGGGGCGCCCGGATTTGAACCGGGGACCTTCTGAACCCCATTCAGACGCGCTACCAAGCTGCGCTACGCCCCGAACCGGCCGCGCAGTATAGCGTCGGTGCGCGGCGGGGCCGCTGGGAACGGAGGGGACTG
>DATJZP010000061.1:0-264820 GCA_035498875.1 Myxococcota bacterium | reverse complement strand
TTGTCGAACGCGTCGAGCATCTCGGACAGCATCCGGCCGGTGAAGGCGTTCAGCTTGTCGGGACGGTGCAGCGTGAGCACGAGCACGCGGTCCTTCGGTTCGTAGCGGATCTCCTGGTATTCCACGTCAGCTTCCTCTCGTGACTCGCGCGAACAGCGCCTCGGTCTCGTCGGCCCAGTGCTTCGGATCGAACTGCCGCGCGACGCGCTCGCGGGCGGTCACGCCCATGGTGGCGGCGCGCGACGGGTCGTCGAGCAGCGAGCGGATCGCGCGCACCAAGCCGTCGACGTCGCCCGACGGGTACAACAGCCCCGTCTCGCGCGGCACCACGATCTCGCGCACGCCGCCCACGTCGGCCGCGACCACGGGCAGGCCGATCGCGGCGGCCTCGCGCAGCGTCACCGGCAGTGACTCGCGGCGCGAGGGCAGCACCAGCCCGACGAAGCTGGCCATGTAGCGAGCCACCTCGCGCGAGTGACCCGCGAACACCACGCGCTTCTCCAGGTTGCGGCGCCGGGTCTCGGCGCGCAGGGCGCCCTCTTCCGGCCCCTCGCCCACGATGCACAGCACCACGTCCTCGGGCAGCCGCGGCAGCGCGGCGATCGCGTCGCCCACCGCCTTCTCGGGCGCGAGCCGGCCCACGAAGCCGATCACGCGCGCGTCGCGGGGTACACCGTGCAGTGTCGCCAGGTCGAGCGGCTCGAGACTGCCGGGCGGCGGCAGCTCCACGCCCGAATAGATCACCTCGCCGAGCTCCGGGCCGCCCCAGGCCTCGGCGAGCCGCGCCTGCTCGAAGCGCGACACGAACACCAGCGCGTCGGGCAGCCGCGACAGGATCGGCCGGGCGAAGCGGTCGTTGGCGCGGTCGGCCACGTTGTGAATGGTGGCCACGAGCGGCGCGCGGTGCAGCCGCAGCTTGCGCGCCGCACCGGCCAGGCCGGTCATGCGCAGCGACTGCGCGTTCACCACGTCGATCGCGTGATCGCGCACGGCGCGGCCGATCGCGCGCATGCCGCCCCACACCCGCATGCCTCCCGGCACCGGCACCGTCGGGTGGCCGTGCGCCCGCGCCTCGCGCAGGAACACCTCGCCCGACGCGCCGATCACCGGTGAGTGACCGCGCGCGCGCAGCTCCTCGGCCAGCCGCAGGATGTCCGCCTCGGCTCCGCCGACCTGCCCGCCTTCGGACAGGAACAGGACGTTCAGAACAGGAGTCCCAGGCCGGTGGCGCGGCGGCTCGAGCCTTCCGAGCGGTAGGCGTCGAGCACGTGGCGCGCGATCTGCGTCAGGTGCACCTCGTCGGCGCCGTCGACCAGCCGCGCCGAGCGCGCGTTCTTCATCATCTGCTCGAGCGGCGTGTCACTCGAGTAGCCGAGCGCGCCGTGCACCTGGATCGCCTGGTCCAGCACCTTCCACAGCGTGTTCGCGACGAAGAACTTCGTCATCGACACCTCTTGCCGGAACGGCTGCTTCGTCTCGATGAGATAAGCCGAGTGCAGCACCATCAGCTTGCACTGATACAGCGCCATGGCGGCCTCCGAGATCTTCCACTGGATGCCCTGCTTCTCGGAGAGCTTCGCGCCGTGCAGCATGCGCTCCTCGGTGCGGGCGATCATCATGTCGAGCGCCTTCTCGAACTGGCCCACCCAGCGCATGCAGTGCGCGAGCCGCGCCGGCCCGAGCCGCACCTGACCCAGCGTGTGCCCCTGGCCCTGCGGGCCCAGCATGTTCTCGTGCGGCACCACGAGGTCCTTGATCCGGATCTCGCAGTGATTGTGACCGCCGGCCATGGTGTGCACATCGCGCACGATCTCGAAGGCCGGGTTGGGCAGGTCGACGATGAAGGCCGAGTTCCGCGCCTGCGGCGGGTCGGCGTCGGGATCGGTGCAGGCGATCAGGATTGCGAACTTGGCGCCGCGCGCGCCCGAGATGAACCACTTGTGCCCGTTGATGTGCCAGTTGTCGCCGTGTCTCACCGCGAAGGTCTGGATTCCCGTCGGGTCACTGCCCGCGACCTCGGGCTCGGTCATCGCGAAGCACGAGCGCACGTAGCCGTTGCACAGCGGCCGGAGATACTTCTCGCGCTGCATCGGCGAGGCGAAGTGCAGCAGCGTGTGCATGTTGCCCTCGTCGGGCGCCTGACAGTTGATGATGAACGCCGACAGCGGCACGCGGCCGCACTCCGCCGACACGGTGGCGATGCCCAGCGCGCCCAGGCCCATGCCGCCGTACTCCTTCGGCATGTGCGGCAGCCACAGGCCCTTCTCGTGGGCCAGCTTGCGCAGGCGGATGATCTCCGGACCCCACTGGCTGCGGTCGTCGATCTTCTCGAGCCGCGTCGCGACCGGCTCCACGTCCTTGTCGATGAACTCACGGATCTTGGTCCGCAGCTCGATGATGTCCGGCGGCAAGCTGAAGTCGATGGCCATGGCGAGGGTCCTCCCGTAGGCCCGGGATTCTATCGCGTGTTGAAGAGCGGTCGCGCGCGCCACAGCCCGACAGTCAGTGCCGCGAACGGCACGGAGCCGGCCAGGCCGACATACCCGGTCGAGGGGCGCGGGTCGCGGGTGCCCCAGATCACCATGCCGAGCGCGATCGAGCCGGCGTAGCGGCCCAGCCGGTGAGCATGAAGCCGAGCCAGACCTCTTGGTCCGTCGCCACCGGCTTCCAGAACAGGTCCCACGGCACGTAGGCCACGGCCATGAAGGCGCAGAACGCGAGCAGGCCCGTCATCCACCAGGGACGGGCGGGCATGTGCTCAGAGACGTTCGAGCAGCGTGGCCGCGGCGTTGGCCACGGAGTCCGAGGCGGTCGACATCTCCAGGTTGCGCAGGCGGCTGCGCAGGAGCGACTTCTGGTCGGCCGAGAGGCCGTCGGCCACGCGGTCGATCTCGTCGGTCACTTGCAGCACGTCGCGCTCGGTCTCCAGGTCGAGCAGCCGCAGCAGCAGCCCCACGTCGGCGGGCATGCCGTAGGCCTTCACGTACTCGCGGAAGCTGCGCAGCAGGTTGTCCTGCCCGTCGGCCTCGCGCAGCCGCTCTTCGAGCCGCAAACGGCCTCGGTCGGCCTTCTTTCCGAAGAGCCGCTCCTCGACCTTGCGGCGATAGCGCGCCGCCTGGTGGCGCGCCCGCTGCTGGCGGGCAGTCAGTCCGTGATCTCCGCCGTTTCCATTGCGCTTGTTGCGCTCGTCGCGGCCATGCGGCCGATCGGATCCGTTCGACGATGCGATCTTGTCTTGGTCACTCACGCCTGTTGCGCTCCCTCAGAAGCGGCGCAGGTCGCGCCGCGTCGCGACGTTACCGGTCGCGCGGACCCGGTCACGTGCAGCAGGGTCGGGGCTCGGTTGGCCCGGCTTTCCGGGGGATACGAGCTCCGTAGAGCGAGGCGCGGCAGCTTCGCCGGCCCCCTCCCCACGCGCGTAGCATGCCTTATCCGGGGCGCGCTGTCTCTACATTCTTCGGCCGGAAGACCCGCTCGCTGTTGCCGCCGGATTGCCGGCTGTGACAGGCTGGCGGGATGCCGGAAGTACGAGAGATCACGAGCGGTTTGAAGTTTCCCGAGGGTCCGATCGCGCTGCCCGACGGCAGTGTCCTTTTGGTGGAGATCCAGCGCGGCACGCTGACGCGCGTGGCGCCCGACGGGAAGACCACGGTGGCGGCCACGACCGGCGGGGGACCGAACGGCGCCGCGCTCGGCCCCGACGGCAAGGTCTACATCTGCAACAACGGCGGCTTCGAGTGGCACGAGCTGGGGCCGTTCCTGCTGCCCGGTAACCAACCCGCCAACTACCTGGGCGGCAGCATCCAGCGCGTCGACCTCCCCAGCGGCAAGGTCGAGACCCTGTTCACCAGCGTGGCCGGGAATACGCTGCGCGGACCCAACGACCTGGTGTTCGACGCGACCGGCGGCTTCTGGTTCACCGACCACGGCAAGACCCGCCCGCGCGATCGCGACCGAGGCGGCCTGTACTACGTGAGCCCGGACCTCTCGGACGTGCGCGAGGTGATCTACCCGCTCGACGGCCCGAACGGCGTCGGCCTCTCACCCGACGGCCGGCGCGTGTACGTGGCCGAGACACACACCGGCCGCGTCTTCTTCTGGGAGCTCAGCGCCCCCGGCCAGGTCCGGCCGCACGTCTCCCCCAACCAAGGTCACCTGCTCGCCGGCCTGCCCGGCCTGCAGCTCCTCGACTCCCTGGCCGTCGACTCCGACGGCAACGTCTGCGTCGCCACCCTGGTGAACGGCGGCATCACCGTCATCTCGCCCGACGGCGGCAAGATCGAGCACGTCCCCATGCCCGACCCCCTGACCACGAACATCTGCTTCGGCGGAAAAGACCTCCGGACCGCCTACATCACCCTCTCCGCCACCGGCAAGCTCGTCTCGATGCCGTGGCCCCGGCCGGGCCTGCGACTGGCATTCGGCTGATTCAGTCCGAAAAGACGCCGCGAGTCACCGCGAACCGAATCACCGCTGCGCCCGCACCGCCCGAACGATGTTCAGGCGAGCAAAGCTCGCACACCCACAAAGAGAGTGATGGAAGCAAAGCGCGTCCGCGGGCGAGCCGGCGCACTCGGCGTAGCGAGAGTGTGAACGAGCGGACGAATGCCCCCACATGCACACCGCCGTCCGCGAGGAACGTCGAGCGAGACGAGTGTCGCCGGCTCGCCCAGCGCAACGATCAGAGAGTCTTGGTGACCTTCCGCAACCCGACCGGGTGATCGGGATCCCGCCCCCGCGCCCGAGCCAGCCAGAACGCCAGGAGCTGTCCGGCGATCGCCGCCGGGATCGGCGCCAGCCACTCCAAGGCCTTCGGGAGGCACAGATCTGCGTCCGAGTCACTCGAGATCCGCACGATCCGCGCCCCCCGCTCCCGCAGATCCTCCGCCAGCCTTCGCACGTCCGGCGCCGCCGGGCCCCTCAATTCGATCGCGAACACCGGCGCCCCCGTCTGCGCCAGCGCGATCGGCCCGTGCCGGTAGTCCGCCGCCGAGAACGGCTCCGCGAACACCCCGGCCAGCTCCTTCAGCTTGAGCGCCCACTCCAGGGCGACCGGATAGCCGAAGCCGCGGCCCACGATCGCGCAGGCAGGATGCGGCGCCAGGTGCTCGGCCAGCTTGCGCGCGTCGCCGGCGAGAGTGAGCGCGCGCTCCGCCAGCACGGCGGCCTGCGCCAGCTCGGGGTCCTCTTCGCCGCGCCAGCCCGAGGCCAGGTGCGCCAGCGCGAGCAGACTGGTGGTGAACGACGCCGTGGCCGCGACGGCGCGCTCGCCGCCCAGGCCCAGCCCGACCACGTGCTCGGCGGCCGCGGCCAGCGGTGAGTCGAGCCGATCGGTGATCGCCAGAGTCACGCAGCCTTGCGAGCGCGCCTCTTCGATCACGCGAATCACGTCGGGCGAGGCGCCCGATTGCGAGATGCCGATCGCGATCCAGCGGTCGAGCGCCAGCGCGCGCTCGTAGAGCGTGATCAGCGAGGGCGCGGCCAGGGCCACCGGCACGCCCAGTCGCGCGCCGAACAGATACTTGGCGTAGGCGGCGGCATGGTCGGAGCTGCCGCGCGCGGCGATCAGCACGCCCGCCGGGCGGTGCGCGCCGAGCCGCGCGCCCAGGTCGATCACGCGCGGGCCGTCGAGCTGGCAGAAGCGGTCGAGCATGGTGGGCTGCGCGAAGATCTCGCGCTCCAGCAGTGACTCGCCCGCCCCGCTCATCGGCTAGGCCACGAGCTCGCGCAGCTTCTCGACGTCGGCCGCGCTGGGCGCCACCAGCGCGCCGCGCACGCCGGGCTCGTAGCGCGCGGGCAGCGCGCCCTCGAGCGACTCCACGCGGCCGCCGGCCTCGGTCGTGACCAGACCCGCGATCCAGGCGCGCCGCGAGAGACCCTTGGACTCGGCGGCGATGCGCACGCCGCCGCTCACGCCCTCGAGCAGCGGAGACACTCCGATCGCCGCGCCGGCGGCCACGATCGGCTTCCAGTGCGCGGCGTTGGCGCGCGCGCGCACCTCCTGCGGCAGGCCGTGAGACACGAGCAGCTGCGGACCGCGGCGCGCCACGCGCGCGGGCTCGAATGCGCCGCCAACGCGCGCGATCTCCGCGCCGCCGCCGCGCGTCGCGCGCAACAACACGCCGAACTGCGGCACCGCCACCAGCGCCGCCTCGACCCGCCCCTCGCGCTCGAGCCCGAGCAGGATCGCGTACGGACCGTCGCCCCGCAGATAGCGGGTGGTGCCGTCGATCGGGTCGATCACCACCGTCTCGGGCGAGCGGTTCGCGGCGAAGAACTCGGCGCTGGGAGTGTCTTCCTCGACGAACACCGAGACGCTCGGGAAGTGCGCGCGCAGCGCGACCAGCAGTATCTCTTGCGAGACACAGTCGCCGTCGGTGAGGGCCGCCTTCTCGGGCGTCTGCTCGTCGGCCTTGGGCCGGTTGCGCACGCGCCCCTCGAGCCAGCGCACGGCGGCGCTCGCCTGCCAGACGGGGAGCGTCATGCGCTCGATGAAGTCCCTCGGCTCCATGGGCGGGCGGACTCTAGCCTTCCGCGCGCCGTCGGGCCCGTTCGAACAAGGCGTCGATCAATTCCGCCTTCGCGGGCTCGTGCTCGGCCAGGGCCAGGTTCTCGTCCACGTGCTCGGGGCTGCGCATGCCCACCAGCGCCGTGGTGACTCCCGGGGTGCTGCGCGCGAACTGGAGACAGCGCTGCGCATCGCTGGTCAGACCGGGAAACGCCTGCCGGAAGAACAGCGGCAGGCCGCGCGCCGCGCGCCCCTGCACCAGCGACCCGGAGGTGAACACGGCGGTGCCGGTGTCGCGCAGCGTGTCGAACAGATTGGTGGCGCGCGCCTCCGGGCCGAACTGCGAGGCCAGCGCGCGCGCCTCGCCCTGGCCCACGCTGTA
Source organism: Myxococcota bacterium (assembly GCA_035498875.1). GTDB lineage: Bacteria > Myxococcota_A > UBA9160 > SZUA-336 > SZUA-336 > VGRW01. The sequence continues at coordinate 257,930 of DATJZP010000061.1, read as the reverse complement.
GGGCAGCGCGATCCCGCGCAGGTGGTGGTCGGCGCCGCCCACCTCGATCGCGGCCTCGAGTAACTCGAACATCGAGACGTGACCGCGCTCGCCGTAGGGCACGAGCAGCCCGTGCCAGGTCGACAGACCGTACGCCGCGATCGCACCCTCTTCGACCGCGGCCTCGAGCGTCTCGAACCAGCTGGCCAGCGCGTCGCGGAAGCCCGTGGGCCCGCGCGCGGCGAGCTGCAGCTCGGGATCCTCGAGCAGATACAGGTCGATCGTCTCGAGCCCCAGGTTGCGGCGGCTCTGCTCGATCTGGTGCGCGATGAAGCGCGGCGACAGCACGTGCACGCCGTTCACCACCTCGTCGAGCGCGACCAGCCCGCTGTCGAGATAGGTGCGCACCAGATAGCGGCGGCCGTCCATCACGCTCTCGGCGTCGGGTGCGAGGTACCCGCACTTGCTGATCACGAACACCTCGTCGCGCCGGGCGACTTTCTCGCGGAAGGCGCGCGCGAGGGCTCGGCCCAGCGCGCGCTCGCTGGTCTGCTGGCGATACGAGAGGGCGGTGTCGAAGACGTTCACGCCCGCTTCGAGCGCGCGCGGCACGACCGAGCGGTAGCACAGGTCGTCCACGCCACCGGGCGCGCCGGGCTTGGTGCCCAGCCCGAGCGACGACAGAGTCAGTCGGTCGGGCCGGCGGAAGTGACCGGGCAGCGACGGAAAGCGCTCGGCGAAGCGGCGCGTCCCCTCCGGGGTGGCACGTCCGGCGCAGCGCTGCTCCTCGCCCATGTCCCCGAATCTAGCGCGCGTTCGCTTCCGCCCGGAGCCGCAGGCGCCAGCGCTCGGAGTCGGCCGACTCGAACGCGCGCAGCCGCAGCTCCTGCGCGACCAGGAAGAGCGCGCGGCGAAACGCCTTCCGGTCCCATTCCAGCTCGGCCGTCTCGGGCGCCGCCTCGCCGCCCAGACTGACTGCCGCGATCGAGCCCTGCTCGCCGAACATGTCCGTGCCCGCCAGGTCGGCCCAGAAGCGCTCGCCCTCGACGCGCGCCTCCTCGCGCGCGGCCAGCGAGTTCATGGTGACCGCCTGCGCGGAGTGACCGTACTTGCGGAGCAGCCGGCAGAGCTCCTCGAGCGGAGTCACGGGTTGGTGACTCCGGGGCTGATCTCTTCCAGGATGCGCCACTGTCCGTCGGGCCCGGGGCCCACGATCAGCGACACGGGCAGCCGCGTGCCGCTGGTCGAGACCGCGCGCTGCGCGCTGATGCGCACGTGGTCGCCGTCGGTCGCGTACGACGGGTTGCGCCACTCGATCGTGTCTCCCGAAGACCTCCATCGCTCGAGCCCCTGGCGCAGCACCGGCTTGTAGTCGGCGCCGCGCAGCGGGTCACTGCCGGTGATCTCGACCTTGGCGTCGATGCTGTAGCAGTCGGCGAAGTGGGGGCTCTCCTGCTTCAAGAGCGCCGCGCACTCCGTGAAGAGCCGCGCCGCCGTGCCCGCCGGCGGCTCGCCGGGGTGGGGCTGGATCGTGCTGGCGCGCTCGGCGTCGACCCGGTTCTCCTCGACCTGCTTCGCGGAGCGCTCCTTGTCGCGCGGGATCGTGACCGGCAGCAGCACCGTGTCGGCGATCGCCGAGAACGGGAAGTCGACCAGCGAGATCACGATCCACGGGATCGAGAAGTCGAGCAGCGCCCCCGAGAAGATCGAGGCGTCCTTGCGCGTGCCGCTGTAGACCGCCGGGCCGTCGTAGCCCGCGTCGTACTGCGTGTCGATGGTCATGCAGCCGGTCGCGCACAGCGCGGCGGCCAGCGCGAAGGCGCGCGCACGACTCACTTGCGGGTGCCCGTCGCGATCCAGACGGCGCAGCCCAGAGTGACTCCCTGCGGGCCCGCGTGCGGCGCCAGCGCCTCGCGGATCGCAGCCGCGGCGTTCCGGCGCGTGCTCTCCGGAGCGTCGCGCAGCTGCGCGCCGACCGGGCCGATCTCGACCGCGAAGGCGCTCGCCTCGTCGACCGTCTGGCCCAGCTTGAGCTCGGCGGTCTTGCCCGCGAGCGACACGTCGCTGAAGCCCGCCTGCTCGAGGATGCCGCGCGTGCGCTCGCCATCGCCGAACGCGAACGGCCCGGGCGTACCCGGCGGGGGCGGCGGCGGCAGCTGCACGACCTTCGAGAGCGCCAGCATCGGCTCGCGCACCCAGGCGTTCTGCAGGAACGGCTGCCAGCACACGAACGCGACGCGCCCGCCCGGCTTCAGCGCGCGCGCCAGGTTCTTGAACGCCGCCAGCGGGTCGATGAAGAACATCACCCCGAAGCGCGAGAAACACAGGTCGAAGTGACTCGCGGGGAGCGCGTGAGTCTGCGCGTCGGCGTTCTCGAACTGCACGTTCGCGAGCCCCGCGTCGCGCGCGCGTTTGCGCGCCCACTCGAGCATCGGGGTCGAGATGTCGACGCCCAGGACCGAGCCAGTGGGTCCGACCTTCGCCGCGAGCTGGACGCTGGTCTGTCCGGTGCCGCAGCCGACGTCGAGCACGCGCTCACCGGGGCGCGGCCGCGCGGCTTCCTGCGCGAGCTGCCCGAGCGGAGCGATCAGCGCGTCCATGCGTGTGACTTCGGCGACCCACTTCGGGCCGGCCTGCTTGTTCCAGTACTCGATCTGTTCGGCGTTCGGACCGGTGGCTTCCATGCGTTCCTCCGACGGAAAGTGCCGGATTCTAGCCAGAACTCCGGGCTTGACGGGCGAGCGAAAAAAGAGCGAAACTCCAACCGTGCGACAGAGTCCGGTCCGAGTCGACGCGCTCCGCGAGATGCTGCTCCAGGCAGGTCTGGCAGACCGCGTTCGAGTCGGGGCTTCGAGTCCCCCACCCGAAGCAGCGCCGGCTTTCACCCACCGCACGAACGAAAGGACAGACCAAACCCCCGGGGCGGAGGAGACGTTTTCCCCGGACGAGCTCCTCCGCCCCACTTCCCACTCCGAAGGCCGGCTGATCGAGCTGGGCGGCGGGCTGTCGTCGGGCAAGACCGCCCTCGCCTACCGGCTGGCGGCGCTCACGTCGGCGCGCAGCGAGCTGGTGGGCTGGGTCGACCTGCCCCACTCACTCGACCCGCGCTACCTGCAGCGCGCGGGCGTGCGGCTCGACGACGTGCTTTGGGTGCGGCCGCCCGGGCTGCAGGCCGCGCTGCGCGCCGCGGAGCTCTTGATCAAGACGGGCTTCGCGCTGGTGGTGCTCGATCTCGAGGGCGCGTCCGCCTCCGAGCTCGCGCGCCTGGGCGCGTCGGTCTGGTCGCGACTCACTCGGGCGCTGCGCGAGTCGCGCTCGAGCGCGGTCTTGCTCGGCTCGCACGGCGCGGCCGGCGCCTTCACCACGCTGGGCGCGCGCACCGAGCGCCGCCGCGCGCTGTTCGATGCCGGCCTGTTCGAGGGCATGGACAGCCGGGTCGAGGTGCTGCGCCGGCGCTCCGGACCGCCCGGCGAGGCCCTACACTTCTCGGTGTTGCATCGCGCCTGACGACTCAGCACACCGACGGACGCGCCGGGTCGGCCACGTCGACCTGCGCCGCGCCGAGCTTCGACTGCAGCGGCTCGAAGCCGCGCTCGCGCGCGAACTCGGCCTCGGCGCGCGTGATCGGGAGCAGCCAGATGAAACGCGCCGTGCGCGCGCGATCGGAGAGCCACTCGAGCTCGGGGTCGAACGGCGCCGGCAGCACCACCAGCAGGTGGTCGGCGCGCGACCCGGGCAGCCAGGGGTGGCCGATCTCGAGCACCTGCCCGAGCGACATGGGATAGCGCGGGTCGGCGTGCAGGTTCGCGACCATGGCCACGAGCTTCGCGGCGTCGGGCTCGCGGCCCGGCGCGCACAGCAGGAACTCGAGCCCGTAGCCGTCGTCCATGGCGTCGCGCGAGGCGCCGGCCGTCACGTACAGCCAGGCCCCGTGCGGCTCGGCGACGGGCGGCGCGATCTCGAAGATCGCGAGCTCGGGCAGGTTCACGACCAGCCCGCCCGCGGGCAGCGCCGCGCGCGCGACCTCCCGCTTGGGGAAGACGCGCGCGAGGTGCGCGCCGACGGCGTCGGAGATCGATCGCGACTCACTCACGCGCGCATCGTACCCGAGCTAGCCTGGCGTCGCGAGGATCCCGGCGAAGAGCTGCTGGACGCCGGTCACGATCTCGGGCCGCGCCTTGGCCGGCGAGCCGGCGTCGGTGGGCGGCTGCGGGTCGTACTCGATCGCGAGCTGCACGGTCTCGGCCAGGTCGCGCCCGCTCATGCGCTCGACCAGCGCCAGCGCCATGTCGATGCCCGAGCTCACGCCCGCGGCCGTCACGATGCGCTCGCCCGAGAACACCACGCGCCGCAGCGTTGGCTTCGCGCCCAGCGTTCCCAGATAGTCGAGCATCAGCCAGTGACTCGTGGCCTCGAGCCCGTTCAGCAGGCCCGCCGCAGCGAGCAGGAGTGACCCGGTGCAGACCGAGGTCGTCCAGCGCGTGCGCGCGTGGATCTCGCGCAGCCAGGGGATGATCGGGTCGTTCGGGATCAGCGTGTGCGTGAACGGCGAGCCGCCCACCACCACGATGTCGGCGTCGCGCACCTGGTCGAAGGAGCGCGTCGCCTCGAGCCGCACCACGCCGCTGTCGTCCTTCACCGAGCCGCGCTTCTCGGCCACGAAGAAGGTCTCGGTCTCGGGCAGCGCGGCCAGCACCTGGTAGGGCCCGATGATGTCGAGCGCGGTGAAACGGTCGTAGAGCGCGAGCGCGATCTTCACGTTCATACCTCCGCCGCGTAGGGCGGCGCCGGGTCGTATTCCATGATCCGCTGTACCTTGCGAGCGGTATCCACGCCGTGGAGCTGACCCACCAGCCACAGCGACATGTCGATGCCCGCCGAGATCCCCGCCGAAGTCACCAGGTTCCCGTCGCGCACGTAGCGGATGTTCTCGAGCACCTCGACGTCGCCGCGCTGGCGCAGCTGCTCGACGAAGGCCCAGTGAGTCGTGACGCGCTTCTTCCTGGCGAAGCCCGCCTCGTGCAGGAGCAGCGCGCCCGTGCACACGCTCGTGACCCAGCGACAGGCCGAGCCGGCCTTGCGCAGCCAGTCGACGAGCGCAGGATTCCCCACCTCGCGCCGCGTGCCCTGCCCGCCGGGCACGAGCACCACGTCGAGCTGCGGGGCGTCGGCGAACGAGCAGTCGGGCAGCGTGCGCAGGCCCTTGGCGGCGCGCACGGGCTCGCGCGTGGCGGCGATCGTCAGCACGCGATTCTCGGGCAGGAGCTGCCGCGCGACGCTGAACACCTCCCACGGACCCACCGCGTCGAGCTCTTCGTAGTCGTCGAACAGCAGGATTCCAGTCGTGACTCCCATACTCGGTCTCCTTTCGAAGTCAGGCTGCGGCGGAGCGGAAGCGCGCGCGGTAGGCGCTCGGCGCCACTCGGATCTGGCGCAGGAACGCGCGGCGCAAGGTCTCGGCGGTGCCGAAGCCGCAGCGCGTCGCGATCGCGTCGACGCCGTCGTCGCACTCCTCGAGCAAACGCTGCGCCGCTTCGACGCGCGCGCGCTCGACCCAGCGCGCCGGAGTCTCTCCGACCTCGCGCGTGAACACGCGCGCGAAATTGCGCGGGCTCATGGCCACGCGCTTGGCGAGCTTGGCGATGCCCAGCTCGTCGGCCAGGTGCGCCTGCGCCCAGAGCTGCAGCTCACGGATACGCTCGTGCTCGGTGGCCTGCGCGGCCAGGCCGATGCTGAACTGTGACTGGCCACCCGGGCGCTTCATGAACAGCACGAGCCACTTCGCGATCGTGAGCGCGGCCTGGCGCCCGTGGTCTTCCTCGACCAGCGCGAGCGCCAGATCCATGCCCGCGCACACGCCGGCCGAGCTCCAGGTCTTTCCGTCGCGCACGAAGATCGGGTCGCTCTCCACGGTGACGCTCGGGTAGCTCTCGGCCAGCGATCTGCAGCTCGCCCAGTGAGTGGTGGCGCGCCGGCCGTCGAGCAACCCGGCCTCGGCCAGGACGAACGTGCCGGTGCAGATCGAGGCGACGCGGCGCGCGCGCTTCCCGGCGCGGCGCACGAAGTCGACGAGCTCGTGGTCCGAGACCGCCGCGCGGGTGCCCTCGCCGCCGGCCACGAGCAGGGTGTCGATCGGCCCGCGCACGTCGCGCAACGCGCGGTCGGCCACGAGCTGTAGCCCCGAGCTGGCGCGCAGCGGACCCGCCTCGCGCGCCGCGATCTCGATCGTGTAGCGCGGGGTGTGGCGATCCTGGAGCGTGTCGAGCCGGCGGTTCGCGCCCGCGAACACCTCGAGCGGCCCGGTGACGTCGAGGATCTGCACGTTGGGGAAGGCGACGAGCAGCACGCGGCAGGGGCCGTGGGGGTCGCGGATCAGCTTCATGGCGCCAGGATCGGCTTCCCGACCCTTGGCCGCAATGACAAAGACCCCTCTCTTTCTGCCACGACAGGTGAGCGCACAGGCACCCTGCCCAGGCGTTTTCAGCCTGCGCCGAGCACCTGCGGCGGGGGGAGGGCGTCGCGGCCACAGGCGTCGCCGATGCCATCCAGGTTGGAGTCGGCCTGGCCGGGATCGGGCACCGCCGGGCACACGTCGCAGTCGTCGGGCCAGCCGTCCTGGTCGTGGTCGACCGCGGCCGGCAGACACCCGGGCGTGCCGCACGGCAAGTGACTCGGGTCGAGCAGGCACTGCCGGTAGGGCGAGCGCGCGACCTGCTGCGGCCAGTTCACGAAGATCGGCGCGCTCACGACCTCGACCCCGCACAGCGGCAACAGGTCGGGGGTCGTCCGCGACCGGCAGCCCGCCGGGTCGGGGCTGTCCATGCGCACGCGCGCATAGAAAGCGCCGAAGCGCAGCGGCACCGCGTCGGCGTCGAGCACGCAGACGTCCTGCCCGTCGGCCGAGCGCGTGCAGCTGCACGCCCTGGCCCCGAACGGCGGTTTTGCGCCCAGGCCGCAGGTCGCGAGCGCGGCGCCCTGGTCGTTCACCAGGTCGAGTGAGTCGAAGCGGTTGCCCAGGCGCGGGTTGGCGTTGGCGTTGCGCGGGTCGTTGCGCACGTGGATGCGCAGGTCGACGAGGCCCCCGCTCGCCGAGATGTCGGAGCCCATCGGCAGCCAGGTGGCCGTGCCGCGCGCCCGCGCCGAGAAACGCAGCTCGGGCTTCCACGAGGTCGAGAAGTAACAGCGCCGGGCCTGCATCGCCTCGACCAGCGCGCGCTTGGTGCGGCTCGTCGCCCAGCACACGGTCGCGCCCACGTGCGGCGATCGGTCCACTCCGGGATAGGTCGCGTAGTGATCGTCGGAGCCGTAGGCGGGAAACACTTTGTAGCCCAGGCTCAGCGCCAGGTCGTACGCGCCTTCCCACTGCGGATCCTGGAACTCGGAGCCGATCTCGATGCCCTGGACCAGCTGATCGGTGAGTCCGCCCGGCGCGTTCTTGGGGTGAAAGGGCCGGAAATCCACCAGCGACGCGGGCCCGGGGTGGGCCTGGATGATCACCGGCCGGGGGTCCGGCTGGGCGAGCGCCCAGAGGTACATCTGCGCTTCGTCCGTGCAGTACTCGTCGCCGACCAACACGCCGCTCGGGGCGCACATGCCCTGGGTCTCCCCGGGAATCACCACCACCTTGTGACCGCTCTGGCGCGAGCCGACGCCGCTCGGCGCGAAGTTCATGGTCGTGAACTCGCGACCGGTGAAGGCGAGAAAGCCGCCCACGCCCTCGACCGTCTTCGAGGTCGCGAGCCGCGACAGCGCCAGCGCCTCGTTCGCGGGCGGATTCACGGCCTGCCCGGGCCGGGTGGCGTCCGGGAAGCCGCTCGGCACCATGTTCTTGCTCCACCACTGGTACTTCTCGCTCATCGTGTCGACGCAGATGTTCGCGAGGTATCCGGGGTGGTTCGTGTCGTGGCTCGAGAGACTCATCCAGTCGTAGCCGCCGTTGCGCAGCACGTCGAAGGCGTCGCCGGGGGCGGAGTTCTCGTGCAGGCCGTTCGGGAAGCCGGGCACCGGCGGCTGCTTGGCCGCGCGCGCGATCATGTAGAAGGTGGCGGCGTGCTGGTGACTGTCACCCGCCAGCGGCACCAGGTTCTGATACGCCTGGTCGCCCTCCGCGTTCTGCGCCAAGCCCGCGCGTGGCGCGAGGCACGCGCCCAGCAGGCCTGCGATCAAGGCACTCGTTCCCGCCCACGCTCCCAGCGTGCCCCGCACTTCTTCTCGTCCTTCCCCGGAGGAGTGAGCTCAGCGCCGCCTGCCTGCGGACGGCCGGCGAGAGACTCGTCGGCCCACGCGATGCGGGCCGCCGGAGGGACGTGCGAGCCAGAGCATCAGCGAAACAGGATGAACCGCAGCAGCAGCAACCACGGCCGCGAAGCGTAACGCAACTCGCGCGGGAAAGTGTGCGTTGCGTCGCTTTTTTCGTGAGTCAGTCGAGCGACGGGATGTCGGGCATGTCCTTGGTCGGAGAGAGCGACCAGCGCGGCTTGCGCTTCTCGAGGAAGCTCTGCACGCCCTCGCGCGCGTCGGCCATGCGGCCGAGTGCCCACAACGCCTTCGCCTCGCGCTTCGCCACCTCGAGCGGTGGCGGACCACCCAGATGCTCCCAGATCAAGCGCTTGGTGAGTGCCACCGAGAGCGGCGCGCAGTTCTCGGCGATGCTGCGCGCCATCTCGAGCGCGCGCGGCAACACCTGTGGCGCATCGACGGCTTCGTTCACCAGCCCGAGCAGCGCGGCCTCCTCGCCGAGCACGATCCGGCCCGACATCAGGAGATCCGCGGCGCGCGCAATCCCGACCAGGCGCGGCAGGATCCAGGTGCTCGACAGCTCGGTCATGATTCCGCGCCGCACGAACAAGAAGCCGAGCTTCGCGTCGCGCGCGGCCACGCGCATGTCGTACTGCAGCGGCAGGGTGAGTCCGACGCCGACGGCGGGGCCGTTGATCGCGGCGATGATCGGCTTGCGCACCTCCCAGGGCTGAATCACGCGCCGCGGCCGGGCCGGCGCGGCGGCGCTGTCGGCGCCGCCCGCGAACGTCTCGCCGCCGCGCTCGAGGTCGGCGCCGGCGCAGAACGCCCGGCCCGCGCCGGTCACGACCACCGCGCGCACCGCGTCGTCCTCGTCGCAGCGCACCAGGTGCTCGTTGATCTCGGCGCCCATCTGCGCGGTCCAGGCGTTCATCTTCTCGGGTCGGTTCAGCGTGATGGTGGCCACGCCGTCCTTGACTTCGAAGCGCGTGTGCAGCGAGTCACTCATGAGCCTCTCCTCACCAGCCGGCCAGCGCCGCCGCCCGCTCGCGGTGCACGGCCGGTGCACCGAGGAACGCGCGGTCGAACATCGCCCGCTTGAAATAGATCTGGACGTCGCACTCCCAGGTGAAGCCGATCCCGCCGTGCGCCTCGACCGCATCGCGCGCGGTCTGCATGTACACCTGAGTCAGGTGCGCCTTGGCCAGCGCCGCGGTGCGCTCGGCGTCTTCGGGAACGTGATCGAAGGCGTGCGCCGCGTACCAGTAGAGGCCGCGCGCCGGCTCGATCTCGACCGCCATGTTCGCGAGCTGGTGCTTCAGCCCCTGGAAGCTGCCGATCGTGACGCCGAACTGCTGGCGCGTCTTCGCGTACTCGACCGAGTCCTCGAGCAGGTGATTCGCGCCGCCGAAGGCGTCTGCCGCGAGCAGCACCAGGCCCGCGTCGCGCACGCGCGCCGCCGCCGCGGCGCCGTTCGGCAGCGGCTGACAGGGCGTGGCGTCGAGCCGCAGCTCGCCGAGCCGGCGGGTGCGGTCCACGCCGTGCAGCTCCTTGGCCTCGAGCCCGCGCGCGCCGCGCTCCACCAGCGCCAGGCCGCCCCCGGCCGTGCCCACCACGATGACATCGGCCAAAGACGCGTGCGGCACCGCCGCCTTGACACCGGAAAGTGTCGCCCCCGCGGGCAGCGACCACTCGCCGGGCTGCCAGCGCTCGCCGCCGTCGTCGAAGGCGATCGTGCCGAGCGCCTCGCCGGTCGCGAGCCGCGGCAGCCAGGCCTTCTTCTGCAGGTCGCTGCCGCCGTGAAGGATCGCGAGCCCGGCCAGCGAGTGACCCAGGAACGGGCCGGGCAGCGCGGCCGCACCCAGTGTCTCGGCCACGAGCGCCAGGTCGAGCAGCTCGAGCCCCGCGCCGCCGAACTCGTCGGGCACGGCGATCGCGCCCAGGCCGAGCTCGACGAGCCCCCTCCAGAGCGCCGGATCGTGACCATCGGCACCGTCGAACAGTGCGCGCACGCGGTTGGGCGGGCACTCGTTCGCAGCGAACTGTCTCACCGTGTCCTGCAGCAGCTCCTGCTCTTCGGAGAGATCGAAGTTCACCGCGCGCTCCCCCGGGCCGCCTCGTCGCGCGGCAGGCCGAGGCCGCGCTCGCCGATCACGTTGCGCTGGATGTTGGCCGTGCCGCCCGCCACCGCGCTGCCGAGCGACCACATGAACTGACCGACCCACTGCGCGTTCGTGCGCGGGCCGCCCAGCACGCGGTCACCCGGCTCGTACAGTCCGTCGTCGCCCAAGAGGTCGAGCGCGAGCTTGGCGACCTCGTGCCCGATGTTGGTCGACGTGAGCTTGTTCATGAGCTGCACGCGGCCCGGGTCCTGGCCCTTGGCGGCCTTGCTGAGCTGGCGGTAGCCCGAGTACTGGTGCGCGCGCACGTAGCCTTCGAGCTGCACCAGTCGCTGGCGGATCGCCGGGTCCTGGGTCGCGCGCTTGCCGTCGCGCAGCGTGCGCTGCGCGAGTGACACGAGCGCGCGGAAGGTGGCGAGCGCGTTCGCGGCGTCGCCGATCATGTTGCGCTCGTGCTTCAGCGTGGTGCGAGACACCAGCCAGCCCTCGCCGCGCTTGCCCACGATCCAGTCCTTGGGCGTGCGCGCGTCCGTGAAGAACACCTCGTTGAAGTCGGCCGCGCCGGTCATCTGGCGCAGCGGCCGCACCTCGATGCCGGGCTGCTTCATCGACAGCAAGAGATACGAGATGCCGCCGTGCTTCTGCGCCTCGGGCTCGGTGCGACACAGGCAGAACATGTAGTCGGCGCGGTGCGCGCCGCTGGTCCAGATCTTCTGGCCGTTGATCACCCACTCGTCGCCGACCAGCACGGCCCTGGTCTGAAGCGACGCCAGGTCGCTGCCCGAGCCGGGCTCGCTGTAGCCCTGACACCAGATGATGTCACCGCGCAGCGTGGGCGCGATGAACTTCTCTTTCTGCCACTCACTGCCCTTCTCGAGCAGCGTCGGCACGAGCATGCTCGGGCCGATGCCCGCCATCTCGCCCGGCGCGCGCGCCCGCGCGAACTCCTCGCGAATGAGCTGGGCCTTGAGCACGTCGGCCGACTGCTCCGAGCCGCCGTAGCGCCTGGGGATCGAGCGGGCGAGATAGCCCGCGGCGATCGCGCGCTCGCGGAACAGCGACGCCTGCTTGTCGGGCGCGAGCCGCGCCTCGTCGCCGCGCAGCGGCCAGCTCGCGGCCAGGAAGGCTTTGACCTCGCCGCGGAACGCCTCGTACTCCGCGCTGTAGCCGAGCTCCATCGCACTCCCTCGCCGGCGGCGGCCGTTGGTGATCGGACCGGCGGGCAGCTTATCATGGGGGCCAAAGGAGCCGTCGATGCGCTACCCGGTCATCTCCGCCGATTCGCACGTCACCGAGCCGCCCAACACGTATCTGGATTTCATCGATCACGCCTTCAAGGCGCGCGCGCCGCGCATGGAGGAAGTGGGCGAGATGGGCGACGTGTTCGTCGTCGACGGCATGGCGCGGCCGGTCGTGGTCGGGCTCGCGGCGGCGGCCGGCAAGCCGCCGGAGGAGATCCGGATCAAGGGCACCAGGTTCGCCGAGCTGCACCGCGGCGGCTGGGATCCCGAGGCGCGCATGGCCGACCAGGAGCGCGACGGCGTGTCGGCGGAAGTCATCTACCCGACCGTCGGCATGGTGCTCTGCAATCACTCCGACTTCGACTACAAGAAGGCCTGCTTCGACGCCTACAACCGCTGGATCGCGCAGTTCTGCTCGGCGCACCCGGACCGGCTGCTGGGCGTGGGTCAGACCGCGATGCGCTCACCCGCCGAGGGCATCGAGGACCTGCGCGCGATCAAGAGACTCGGGCTGCGCGGAGTCATGATGCCCGGCAACCCGGCGCTCGAGGACTACGACTCGAAGGTCTACGACGAGTTCTGGGAGGCGGCGGTCGAGCTCGGGCTGCCGCTCTCGTTCCACATCCTGACCGTGCGCGAGACCGCGCCCACGCGCGGCCCGAAGATGAACAGCTTCCTGTCGATCATCCGCGGCTGTCAGGACATCATGGGCACGCTGATCCTGGGCGGCGTGTTCGAGAGACACCCGAAGCTCAAGGTGGTGTGCGTCGAGGCCGACGCCGGCTGGGTGCCGCACTACATGTACCGCATGGACCACGCCTACAAGCGCCACCGCTACTGGCTGCCGGCCGGACAGCAGCTGTCGAAGCTCCCGTCCGAGTATTTCGCCGAGCACATCTACACCACGTTCCAGGACGACTGGGTCGCGTTCAAGTGCGCCGACCAGATGAACTGGCGCCGGCTGATGTGGGCGAACGACTTCCCGCACAGTGACTCGACCTGGCCGTGGTCGCAGGACATGCTGAAGCAGCACGCCTCCGAGCTCAGCGACGAGCAGCGCCAGGCGATCCTGTCGCAGAACGTGGCCGACTTGTATCAGATCGATCTGGCGCCATTGCAGTAGGCGGAGAGCTGCTCGAGTCTTTCGATCCGGACGTCGCCGGCCAGGCGCAGGCCGACGAAGCGCACCCGCGCGGCGGCCGCGGCCTGGCGGTCGAAGCGCGAGTCGCCGACCACCAGCGCCTCGCCCGGAGTCACTGCGAGCCGCTTGCAGGCCTCGAGCACCATGTCGGGCGCGGGCTTGCCGCGCGCCACGTCGGTGCCGCCGACCACGGCATCGAGCGCCAGCCCGGCGTGGCGCAGGATGTCCTGCGCCAGCGGCCCGGGCGTGTTGGTGACGAGCGCCTGCGCGAGCCCGTGCGCGCGCAGCTCGCGAGTCACGTGGCCCGCCGCGGGATCGACGCGCAGGTGCGCGGCGTGGTCCATGAAGTGCGCGTGGTAGAAGGCCTCGACCTCGGCGATCGTGCGCTTCGGGAAGAAGCGCTCGACGTCGGCCTCGATGCCCTGGCCCCAGCTCGCCTCGAAGGTGGCGCGCGAGATCTCGGCCGCGCCGAACGCGCGCGCGGTGTGATTCAGCAGGTGGAACCAGACCTCGTAGCTGTCGACCAGCACGCCGTCGAGGTCCCAGAGCACGGCGCGCAGCGGCTCGTGACTCACGAAGTCACTGGCCGTCGTCGCAGCTGCCCGATTCGGCGCCCTTCCGCTTCACGACCGAAGTGTCGTTGCGCAGCGTGACTCCGCCGAAGTCGACGCACAACCGGTGCGCGCCGGCCAGGAGCTGCACCGCCAGGTCGCCCTTCACCGGCAGCGGAATGCGCTCGTGCTGGCTCCGGAGGCTGCAGCGCAGGCGCAAGCTGGTCTGCGACAGCTGCACCGACTTGCACGGGTCGAGATCGGAGCCGTCGCCGTGGTAGCGGAAGGCCCGCGGATCGCCGGCCTTGCCCACGCGCTTCCAGCCCGCCTTGGGCAGGCCGAACGAGAGCTGCTCGCTCGCGCCGACGTCGGTGACCACCAAGGTGGCGCCGTTCTGGGTCGGATCGAAGTCGGGCACGCTGAAGTCGAGCGGGTCGGCGGAGACGGCGTTGATCCGGAGCTGGTGCTCGGCCTTGAGGAAGAGCGCGCCGTCCTCGAGCGAGTGGTCGAAGAGCGGGGTGCGCGCGATCACGACCGGAGTCACGATCACGTTGTTGTCCTCGTTGCTCTCGCTGATCTGCTGCAGCGGGTCGACGGTGACTCGCAGCTGATACAGACCATCGGGCACGTCGGTCACGTCGACGTACTGACAGCCGAGCCAGGATGGATAAGTGTCCGAGCAGTTGGGGTTGATGCCCTGGTCCTCGCAGGTGTGGACGGCGTGCGCGCCCTTGCCGCAGTCGGTGTCCTCGAGACAGAACCCGCGCTTCCCGCCGGTGGCGCTGACGATGCCGTTCGGGTCGACCACCTCGTAGCGCAGGAAGTTCTGGTAGTGCGCATGGTTGTGGCCCCCGGCGGGGCTGCACTCGAACAGCGGGTTGCCGCAGACCACGCTCGGGTTGAACTCGCAATCGGGACACATCGGATTGCCGAGCTCCACCGGCCCCGCGCCCAGGTTTTCGGTGGTGAGACTGAGTCGCAACAGATCGCGGTGGGTGGTGGCGGCGGCGCAGCCCTCGGCCACGTCGCCCTCGTCGACGTCGGCGTCGAACTCGACGCTGATGTCGGAGACCGCGGGCACGAGGTCGGGCAGCGCGACCCCGCCGGCGCGCGCGCCGGCCGCGAAGCCGAACAGCGCCAGCGCGATCGCGAGCGCCGCCTTCCCCTCGCGCGCGATCCGCAGCGCCGCGAAGATCGAGGGCACGTTCGTGCGGCGCTCGTGCAAGACCGCGGTGATCGCGATCTCCTCGATCGCCTCGACCAACAGGAACAGCACCGCGGCGCGGAAGAAGATCGGCACGCCGAAGCCCAGGAACAGGATCAGGCCTGCGCCCATCACGATCGCCACGGCCTTGGCCAGGCGCGTGTGGTAGCTCGAGATGCGCCGGAACTTGGCCAGCGCCACGAGCGTGGGAGACACGAAGCCGACGAGCGCCGCGATCACGAACATCCCCTCCGAGACCACCTTCTCCCGAAACAGCCACCACGCGCACAGCGGAAACGCCAGATAGGTCGCGAAATCGCCCCAGCTGTCGAGCTTCGCGCCGAGCTCCGTGCCGGCGCGGAAGCGCCGGGCAAAGTAGCCGTCGAGTAAGTCGGTCGAGAGCGAGAACGCGAAGCAGAGCAGGAACGCCGTCGGGTGACCGGTCCAGGCCAGCCACAGCAGCACCGGCACCAGCGCGATGCGCAGGGCCGAGAGCGCGTTCGGGGCGTCTTTCCGCAGATCCATCGCGCGATTCTACCCTGAGCCCGCTTCGCCGAGATAGGCGCGTCGCACGCGCGGGTCGCGCGCGAGCTCGTCCGCCGGGCCGGACAGCACGAGTGACCCGGTCTCGAGCACGTAGGCGCGTCCCGCGATGCGCAGCGCCTGGTGCGCGTTCTGCTCGACCAGCACCACGGTGGTGCCCTGCGCGTGGATCTCGCGCACGATCTCGAAGATCTGGCGCACCAGCAGCGGCGCGAGCCCGAGCGAAGGCTCGTCGAGCAGCAGCACGGCGGGCGCGGCCATCAGCGCGCGTCCGATCGCGAGCATCTGCTGCTCGCCGCCCGAGAGCGTGCCGCCGGCCTGAGTCAGGCGTTCCTTCAGCCGCGGGAACAGCGTGAGCACGCGCTCGATCCCGGCGGCCTCGGGCGCGCGCCCCGGCCACGCGCCCATCTGCAGGTTCTCGAGCACGGTCAGGTTCGCGAAGATGCGCCGGCCCTCGGGCACGTGCGAGCAGCCCAGCGCCACGATCGCCTCGGGCGCCGCGCGAGTCACGTCCGCGCCGCGCAGGCGGATCCTGCCCCCACTCGGGCGCAAGAGGCCCGAGATCGCGCGCAACAGCGTCGACTTGCCCGCGCCGTTCGAGCCGATCAGGCTCACGATCTCGCCTGCCTTGGCCTCGAACGAGACCTGGCGCAGCGCGTGGATCGCGCCGTAGTGCACGTCGAGCGACTCGACCGCGAGCAGCGTCTCGCTCACGCCTGCGCCTCGCCGTCGGCGCCGAGATAGGCCTCGATCACGCGCGGATCGCGGCGCACGTCTTGCGGGGGGCCGTCGGCGATCTTCTCGCCGTGATCGAGCACCGCCACGCGCTCCGACAGGTTCATCACGAACGAGACGTCGTGGTCGATCAGCACGATCGTGAGCCTGTGCGCGCGGCGCAGCTCGGCGACCAGCTCGCGCAGCTCCTGCTTCTCGGCCGGATTCATGCCGGCCGCCGGCTCGTCGAGCAGGAGCAGCCGGGGCTTCGTAGCCAGCGCGCGCGCGATCTCGAGCCGGCGTTGCGCGCCGTAGGGGAGTGAGTCGGCGCGCGCCTCGGCCTGGTCGGCGAGCCCGAGCTCGGCGAGCAGCCCGCGCGCCTCCGCCTCGGCGGCGTCTTCGCCGCGGCGCCAGCCGGGACCGCGCAGCACGTCTGCGGCGGGGTGGCGGTGCGAGCCCTGCAGCGCGGCGCGCACGTTGTCGAGCGCGCTGAGTCCGCGGAACAGGCGGATGTTCTGGAAGGTGCGCGCGATGCCGGCGGCACAGATCCGGTGCGGGCTCGCGCCGCCGATCTCGCGCCCGGCGAAGCGGACGCTGCCCGTGGTGGGCGCATACACGCCGGTGATCACGTTGAAGGCGGTGGTCTTGCCCGCGCCGTTGGGCCCGATCAGCGCGACGAGCGACCCCTCCTCGACGGTGAGCTCGAGGTGAGACACGGCGGTGAGTCCGCCGAAGCGGACGCACAAGTCACGAACTTCGAGGAGCGCCATGCTTGCGTCCGATCGGCCACAGCTCGCGCTGGCCGAGCAGCCCCTGGGGCCGCAGGATCATCGTCGCGATCAAGAGCATCGCGTACAGCACCATCCGCCACTCCCCCAGCCCGCGCAGGAGCTCCGGCGCCGCGGTCAGCGTCGCGGCGGCGATCACCGCGCCGGACAGCGAGCCCAGCCCGCCCAGCACCACGAACGCCACCAGCTCGAACGAGCGCACGAAGCTGAAGCTGTTGGTGTGGATGTAGCCCTCACTGTGCGCGAACAGCGCACCGGCGACGCCGGCGAAGAAGCTCGCGACCAGGAATGCCTCGACCTTGACGCGCGTGGTGGCGATCCCGAGTGACTCGGCCGCGGTCTCGTCCTCTCTGACGGCGCGAAAGGCCAGCCCGCCGCCCGAGTAGAGCAGGCGCGCGATCGCCAATATCGTGAGCGCCGCCACGCCGTACACGCCGGCCAGGCTGTCGAAGCGCAGGTCGACCGCGGGGTAGCTGCTCGACGCGAGCGAGAAGCCGCGCGCGCCGCCCACGGCGTCGACGTTCAGGATCGCGATCCGGATGATCTCGCCCGCGCCCAGGGTCGCGATCGCGAGATAGTCGCCGCGCAGGCGCAGCGCCGGCACCGCCACCACCAGCCCGGCGGCCGCCGCCACCAGCCCGCCACAGACCAGCGGAAACGGGAAATACAACACGCGCGCCAGCGGCCCGTCTCCCAGTGAGTCGAGGATGCCCGCGCCCCAGTACACCGAGAACGCGGCCGAGGCGTACGCGCCCAGCGCCATGAAGCCGGCGTGGCCGATCGAGAACTGGCCGGTGAAGCCGTTCACGAGCTGGAGACTCACCGCGGCCACGATCGCGATCCCGATCCGCGCCAGGATCGTGACGTAGTACGCGTTCAGGAACAGCGGCGCGAGCCAATGCAGCCCGGCGAGCGCGAGCAGCGCCCCCGCGAGCGGCAGCCAGCGCCCGGCCTTCAACTCACACCTTCTCGGTCTGGGGCGCGCCGAACAGCCCGGTCGGCCGGTAGAGCAGGATCAGCACCAGGATCACGAACGCGATCGCGTCGCGATAGGTGCTCGACAGGTAGCCGGTCACGAGTGTCTCGATGACTCCCAGCAGCAGCCCGCCGATCATCGCGCCGGGCACGCTGCCGATCCCGCCCAAGACCGCGGCCACGAACGCCTTCAGCCCGGGCATCAGGCCCATCAGCGGCTCGATCTTGGGATTCGAGAGACCGACCAGGATCCCGGCCGCGGCGGCCAGCATCGAGCCCAGCACGAAGGTGCCGGAGATGACGCGGTCGACCGGCACGCCCATCAGCGCCGCCGCGGGCGCGTCGTAGGCGACGGCGCGCATGGCGCGGCCGAAGCGCGTGCGCTGCACGATGAACTCGAGCGCGCCCATCAACAGCAGCGCGGTCACCAGCACCGTGAGCTGGATGTTCGAGACCGCGACCTGACCGGCGCGAAACACTTCGCGCGAACGCAGCAGCTGCGGGAAGAACTTCGGGTCGGCGCCGAACACGAGCTGCCCGGCGTTCTGCAGGAAGAGTGACACGCCGATCGCCGTGATCAGCGGCGCCAGCCGGCCCGCGCTGCGCAGCGGGCGGTAGGCGACCCGCTCGATCGTGGCGCCGAGCAGCCCGCAGATGACCATCGAGGCCCCCAGCACCAGTACGAGCCCGCCGACGCTCGGCTCGCTGCCCAGCCCGAGCGCGCGCGCGACGTAGAAGCCGCTCATCGCGCCGATCATGTAGACCTCGCCGTGCGCGAAGTTGATCAGCCGCAGCACGCCGTACACCATCGTGTAGCCCAGCGCGATCAGGGCGTAGATCGAGCCCCAGGTGACTCCGTTCAAGAGCTGCTGGAGCAGGTTGTCCACGAGTGCCGGCGGGCCGCTACTCCGCGGAGACCGTGCGGTAGAAGCGGAACTTGCCGCCCTCGATCTTCAGCACCACCGCATCCTTGCGCGCGTTGTGGTGCTCGTCGATCGAGATCTTGCCGGTCACTCCGTCGAAGTTCTTGGTCGCGGCGATCGCGTCTCGAAGCTTCTCGCCGTCGGTCGTGCCGGCGCGCCCGAGCGCGTCGGCCAGGATGCCCGCGGTGTCGTAGCCGAGCGCGGCCATCGCGTCGGGCGAGTCGCCGTACTTGGTCTTGAAGCGGCTCACGAACTCCTGCACGCGCGGATCGCTGGAGTCCGCGGCGTAGTGAGTCGAGAAGTAGTAGCCCTCGACCGCCTCGCCGCCGATCTCGGTGGTCTTCTCCGAATCCCAGCCGTCGCCGCCGAGCAGCGGCACGTTGATGCCGAGCTCGCGGGCCTGCTTCGCGATCAGGCCCACCTCGGTGTAGTAGCCGGGCACGAAGATGGCGTCGGGGTTCGCCGCGCGGATGGTCGTGAGCTGGGCGCGGAACTCGATGTCCCCGCTGGTGTAGCGCTCATCGGCCACGATCTCGGCGCCGAGCTTCTTGGCGGTCTCGCGGAAGAAGTCGGCCAGCCCGACCGAGTAGTCCTGCTTGAAGTCGAACAGGATCGCCAGCCGCTTGGCGTGCAGCTCGCTGGCCGCGAACTTCGCCATCACCGCGCCCTGGAACGGATCGATGAAGCAGGCGCGGAACACGTACTCCTTGCCCTCGGTCACTTTGGGATTGGTGGAGCCGGGAGAGATCATCGGCACCTTGGCGCGCTCGGCCTCGGGAGCGGCGGCGAGCGAGCGCGACGAAGCCACTTCACCCAGGAGCGCGATCACGCGGTCGCGCTGCAAGAGCTTCTGCGCCGCGGTGCGCGCTTCCTCGGTCACGGAGCGATCGTCCTCGGTCACGAGCTCGAGCTTCTTGCCGAGCACGCCGCCCTTGGCGTTCAGCTCCTCGATCGCCATGCGCATGCCCTGGTCGGCGCTGCGGCCGAAGGTCGCGGTGTCTCCGGTCATCGAAGCCACATGACCCACCACGATCGAGTCGCCGCTCTTGCCGCTGCAGCCGGCCAGGGCCAGCGCCAGCGACAGACTCGCGCGCAGCAGCACCCCCCGCATGCTCGCCCTCCTCGCCCGCGTCACGCGCGGACGCGCCTTGGGTACACGGATGGGCAGCGCAGCGCAACTACCCACGGTCCATCGTTTGCAGTGTGATGCCGATCGTTGAACCGTTCGGCCGAGCGCGGTAGCAAGTCGGCCGGGAGGTGAGGAATGTTCCGCAGGGCTGTCGCCGTGCTCATTGTCACGTTCATGGCCGTTGCCGCCGCGCCCGCCGCTCGGGCCGAAGGCTGTGGTCCGCGCTCGTCTCAGGGCGCGATGTGGTGGTCGATTCTGCATCCCGGTGTGGGCGAGTGGTATCTGCGCGGCTTCGGTCCTTTGCGCAAAGCGCCCCAGCGCAAGTTCTGGCTGGGCTTCATTCCCGTCTATGGCTGGCCGGGGTATCTGCAGGTGAAGAGCGCGATCGACGCGCAGAAATGTCGGACCAACGACGACCTGACCTTCAACGGCGAGTGATTGCGCGCAGGAAGTCGCGCAGCGACTCACGCGCGAAGCGCGACGGCTCCCAGGGCTGGGACGACAGCCTGCCCAGCTCGGTTTCGGCCACCACGTAGACCTGGGCCGCGACGTCCGCTCCGCGGGCGGTCCGGACCCGGAGCGTGCGGCGCTCGTAGAGCGCGCCCTCGAAGCGGTCGAGGCGCGCGCTCGAGGCGGCGTCGACCCCGTGCCACAGCACGCCCGGGGTGGAGCCGCCCAACCGTGCGCGCAGGCCCGGGTAGGGCCGGCCGCGGAAGTGGAGCCGCACCCAGCCCGCGAGGCGCGCCGGCTCGTGCGCGAACGAGCGACCGGTGACTGCGCGCATCACCTCCGGGAACACCAGCGTCCCGTAGCAGAACAAGGTCACGTGCCACCTCCTGCGAGTCGGCCGCGCGCACGGTACCCTGGATCGCCGTCGATGCGCTTCTGGACTGCGCTCGCGCTCGGATTGTGTCTCGCCGGCTCGGCTGAAGCACGCGAGGTGCGCGTGCCGATCCGGCTCGACTACGCCTTCCTGCGCGAGCTCCTGATTGCGAACGCCTTCAGCGACCCAGAGCAGACCGCCGCCGTCTACAGCGACGGCGTGGGCTGCAGCCACGTCACATTGTCGCATCCCGAGCTGCACGGCGGCGACGGCGCGGCGCTGGTGGTGGCCGACGTCGACACCCAGTTCGGCACGCTGTTCGTGGGCATCTGCCTGTTCGCGGTGCACTGGAACGGCCGGATCGAGTCACACCTGGAGCCGGTGCTCGACCGGCCGGCCTCGCGCGTCCACTTCCACGTCCGTGACTCGCGCCTGCTCGAGGCCGACGGCAGCGAGCGCGGCACCACCGCCACGGTCTGGGACTGGGTCGAGCGCTACGTCCGGCCGCGGCTCGAGAAGCTCACGATCGACCTGTCGGCGCCGATGGCCGACCTGCGCGCGACCCTGCCGCTGTTCCTGTCCGCCGACAGCGCGCCGCGCGCGCAGGCGCTGGTCGACTCACTCGAGCTCGAGTCGGTCTCGGTGTCGCTCGAGGCCGTGACCCTGGGCGTCCGGCTCGACGCGCCGAGCAGCCCGCCGCCGCTCGCGCCCGCGGGGCCGCAGCCCGAGCTCACGCCCGAAGAGGCCGAGCGTTTCGAGGCGGCGCTCTCGCGCTGGGATGGCTTCATCACTTACGTGATCAAGAACGCGGGGGAAGAGACGGCCGATCCCGCGCTGCGCGAGGAGCTGCTCGAGGTGCTGATCGACGCGCGCGAAGAGCTCGTCGACTCACTCGGCCAGCCCACGCGCGGCAGCGATCCGGTGCGGCCGCTGTTCGTGGCGAGCTGGAAACGGCTGGGCGCGGTGCTGCGCGAGCTCGGGCCGAAGCTCGGCAGCCGCGGCGTGCTGCGCTATCTGGGCTTCATCGCCGCGGGCGACGCGCTGGCTGCGCTCGACGCGCTGGGCCCGGAGTTCGGCTTCGAGCTCACCAGCGACGGGCTGCGCCGCATGGCGCGCGTGATCGCGCCCGCGGACAAGAGCGACCCGCTCGAGGCGCCCGAGGGCGTCGACCCCGAGCTGCGACGCGCGCTCGATTTCGGAGCTCCGCTGACTCCGCCCGCGGATTTCGACGAGTCCGCGCCTCCGCCCGATGCCACACCGCCCGCTCCGAGCCCGGATCCGAACCAGACGCTGTGGCGGTCCGCGCTGCGCCGCTTCGCGGCCTGGCTCGTGCCGGCGGCGCACGCCGCCGAGCGCCCGAGCGCGGTGCCGCGACTCACCAAAGAGGAGGAGAAGCGGCTGCGCGGCTGGGCCCCGGCGCGCAGCGAGCTGAACGACTATCTGCCGTTGATGCAGAGGCTCTTGCGCGGAGCGGCGGAAGACGCGGTGAGTCCCAAGCAGGTCGAGCCGACGGTGCGCCGCGGCTATCTCGACCTGCAGCTCGCGACCGCCTGGCAGGAGACCTGCTGGCGCCAATACGTGCGGGTGCGCGGCGAGGTGCGGGCGATTCGCTCCCACGCCGGCGCGGTCGGGCTCATGCAGGTGAACTCGCGCGTCTGGCGCGGCTTCTACGATCCGCGCTTCCTGCTCGCCGATCCCTCGTACAACGCGCGCGCGGGCAGCGAGATCCTGCTCCGCTACTACCTCGACCTGGCCTACGCCAAGGGCGAGCACAAGCGGCCCGGCGGGATCGACGACCTGGTGCGCGCGACTTACTCCGCCTACAACGGCGGCCCCGGCGCGCTGACGCGCTACCGCAGTGACAAGGTGAGCAGGCTGGCGAAGCGGATCGACCTGGGGTTCTTCAACAAATACGAGAAGGTGCGCGCCGGGCGGGAGCTCGAAGTGATGCGCTGCTTCGGCTGACCCTCACCGGGCGACTTAGCCGAGCGCGGGCGCGGGCTCCGTGTCTTCCAGCTTCAGGAAGGCGCCGCACGAGGCGCAACGCTGAATGGCCGGCAGCACGTCGGGCGGCTTCAGGTCCTCGCTCTTGCCGCAGTCCGGGCAGGCGCCGCGCAGCGACACGATTTCGCGTAGCTGCCGGTAGCGCTTGCGCCCGAACACCACGCCGACCGTGGTCCACAACAAGAGCCAGACGATGTGCGGGGGGCAGAGCAACAGCACGCAGCCCGCGCCGAAGTACGGCAGGAACGCGCGCAGTCCGCGCTTCATGCGCTCGCCGCGGGTGAACTCGTGGATCCGCGCGGCGAGCGCCGTGGGCGTCTTCCCGTACGTGGACGCGCGGATGGTGGTATCGAGCGTCGTCACGGACCCCAGGGTAAAGGCCGCTGTGGCATTCCGCCGCGCAGCGCATTGCTGCGCTAGCGCGCGTCCCAGTCGTACATGCGCCGCCGGCGTTGCTCGCGGAAGTTGGTGATTTCCAGGCGGATTCCGTCGGGGTCCTCGAAGAACGTGGCGTAGTAGTCGGGCGCGTATTCGGGATGGCGGCGCGGCGCGCTCGGCTCGACGCCCAGCGCGCGCAGCTCTTCATAGGCGCGATCGACCGCGCGCTCGTCCAGCACGCGGAAGCAGAAGTGATGCAGCCCCGGGGCATAGGGGTCGTGACTCGTCCGGGTGCGGGCCGGGCGCAGCGAGAAGCCGAACTGGCGGTTGTAGTAGTGGACGTGGGGATCGCCTGCGATCTCGGATTCGGCCTGCGCGTAGCCGAGCACGCGCATGACGCCGTCGTAGAAGCGCTTCGAGCGCGCGAGGTCGGTCACCGCGAGATACACGTGGTCGATGCCGATCACTTCGACGGGCACGACTCAGCGACCAGAAGCCCGCATCCGGCCTGGTGCGGACTCGCGCCGGCCCGTGGCCGGCACGGCCGAGAACGCGCGCGCCAGCCCGAAGCGGGGCATGTTGTTGTACACGCACTCGAAGTCGCCGGGGCGGACGCGGTAGGTCTCGTGCCAGATGCCCACGTCGCCGTTCGAGCCGACGTCGCGGTTGAACGCGGCCCAGGCCGGCAAGTGAGACAGGTCGCGGGCGGTCGCGTAGGCCTCGAGCTGCTCGAAGCTGCGCCAGTACTGGACCATGATCGAAGGGTTGCCGAACCACTGCTCGACGCCCAGGAAGCCCGAGTCCGAGAGCCCTTCCAGCTCCTTCAGCATCGCGCGCATGGCCCGGACGACCGGCAGCCAGCGGTGCACCTTCCACGGCTTGTTGATGCGCGCGCCGATCAGGAAGATACAGAACTCGCCCGCCGCCTCGGCGGTCATGCGCGCTTTCACGATCTCGGCCATGCTCAGTGCTCCAGCGCCCAGGCGTGACTGCGGTGGTGGAGCTGCGAGCCGGCGATCTCGGGCTCGAGCCAGGTGAGCTCGTACTCGGCGGGGCCGTCCGGCGGACCCAGGAAGCGCGCTTCGAAGAACACGTGGCGGCCCTCGAAGGCCCCTTCCAGGGTCTCGAAGAACTCGAGCGCCATGCCGATCTGGCGGTCGATCGCGACCGGCCGCGCGCACTCTTCGCGCAGCTCGCGCTTGAGACAGTCGAGCAGCGTCTCGCCGCGCTCGAGCCCGCCGCCGGGCAAGAGCAGCCCGAGGCTGGTCTTCACGGCGGCGATCCGGCCCTGTGGGTCTCGGATCACGGCATAGACCGCGGCGCGCGGCTTGTGCTCGCGGCCCTCGAGCGGCGCGCCGAAGCTGGGAACCGAGTCAATCATGCTTCGTTCCGCCGCCGAGCGTGGCGCGGCAGGTCGGCGAGCGCGTCGCTCCACGGCAACGACTCACTCACCCAGGTATGGTCGGCCGGCGCGAGCTCCGCGGCGCGGTCGAGGCTGGCGGTCGTCACATCGAGTGTCTCCGGCTCGTCGTCTCGTTCGTAGCTGATCGGCGTCCCGCAGCGGCCGCAGAAGCTGCGCACCGCCGGCGCCGAGGATCGGTAGCGCACCGGCGCCGCGCCCGTAAAGGCAAAGCCCGAGCGCGCGAACGTGACCCAGGCGACGGCGGGCGCTCCGGATGCGCGCCGGCAAGACGTGCAGTGACACAGCGTGGAGTTGCTGGCGCGTCCGGTCGCCCGGTAGCGCACCGCCCCGCACAGACAGCCGCCTTCGTACGCGCTCAATTCTTCCGACCGGTCCGGAGCTTCGTGCCCACCTCGCGCAGCACGCGCGCGGCGAGCTTGGCGCGCTGTGCGCCGACGAATCTCTCCACCGCTGCGGGATCGCGCTCGGCCAGCGCGCGCAGCGCCCACGACAGCGCCTTCACCACCAGGTCGGCGCGATCGCCCAGCAGCGCGCGGCAGATGCGCAGCGTGCGGCGCGCATCGCCGGCTCCGCCCTGGGCGCGCACGTTCAGGGGCACCGTGCTGACCAGCGCGGCGCGACGCCAGAACGGATCGCGAGAGCGCGCCCAGCGCAGGATTTCGGCCTCGGGGATGCGGCCGTCGCGAAAAGCCTGGCCCGCGATGGCGCAGGCGAACACGTCCACGTCGGCCCAGCTCGCGAGCTTGCCCGCGAGTCTCTTCGCATCGCGGACCCGTAGCTTGCCCAGCGCCTCGGGGTGATGGAGCACCAGCTCGCTGCCCAGCACCCGCTCGCGCATCCCGCCCGTGGCGACGAGAGACTGGCCGAGCTCGAGCACCAGCCGCCCGGGCGCTCGCACGAGCCGCCGCGAAGTCTCGCGCCGCAGCCGGCGCAGCCCGGCCAGGCCCGCGTGCTCGGGCGCGCGCAGGCGCTCTGCGAGCGCACCGGCGAGTGACTCGCCGAGACTGCCGAGCGCGGCGGGCCAGGCGAAGTCTCTCCCGCGGCGCCCAAGCGTCCCCACCCCGCGCAGCGCACGCAGCGCGAGCGGCCCGTGCACGTGGGGGAACTTCTCGGCCGTGGCCAGGTGCGCGCGGCCCGCGCCCGGCAGCGGCGCGGGCGCCTCGAACACGCAGGCTGCGTCCAGCCGCGCGGTGTCGAGCGCCAGCACCAAGAGCGGGTCGGCCGCAGCCGCGAAGTAGTCGCGCGCGACCGCCAGCGCGCTGGCCTCGTCGGCGCAGCAGTGCACGAAGCCGTCCTCCGCGAAACGCGCCGGGGTGTAGTGATTCGCGGCGAGCCCCGAGAGCAGCTCGGGCGCGGTCACCAGGTGGTAGATCCGGGCCATGCCCGGGCCAGCGTAGACGGGTCACTTTCGAGCTGCAAACGTGCTGAGCGAGCTCGCGCCGGGCGAGACCGTGCCGCCCCAGGTGAACGACGTCTGATGACGGCGCAGCGGCCGCCCGTGGTCCTTCCAGATCGTCCTCGACGACGCCGTGGAAGTGACTGGCGGTTCCGCAGGCTGCTCGCGATTCGGCGGCCGCTGGCCTCCGTGATTCTCCGAGACCCGCGCGGCGTCCCCCATCTCGCGCCCGAATTTCGCAGAGGCGAGCTCACCGCGTGTGACTGGCTGCGCGACGCGCTCTCGCGGAGCGAGCCCGGGCACCCTGGCTCGCGCGCGCGGAGCTCAAGCGCTGAGCATCGTCCAGGCGGCCAGCGCCGCGCTCTTCTCCTCGGCGCCCCACGGCCGGCCCAGCGCGCGGCCCCACTCCGCCACCACCTTGCGCAGCGTCTCCGGCCGGCGGCCGAGTGACTTGGCCGCCTGCGCCCAGATCTCCTTCTCGGTCGTGACCGAGCAGGCCACTCCGAGCTCTCGCGCGGATTCCTCGAGCACGCTCCAATAGAGCCTGCCTTCGAGCGCGTGCGCGCGCACGTGCGGGTTCCCGAGCTTCTGCGGATCGCCCAGACTGCCGGCGACGAGCCCCACTCCGCGCACGGAGACGCCCGTGCGCGCGAGTGACTCCACCAGCCCGGCGAGCTCGCGCTTGCCCACGCGCCGCACCGCGGCCAGCGCCTTGGCGAGCAGCGGGGCCGCCGCGGACGCCGCGAGCTCGAGCTCCAGGTGATACGGCTGGCCCGAATGCGGCACGTCGGGGTCGTAGAGCACGAGCTCGCGCCGCTCGAGCGCGCGCGGCTGGGCGGGGTCGCCCACCAGCACGGCGGTGGCGCGCGCGGTCTTCACGCGCAGCCCGATCGCTACGCCGGCAAGTGGCATACCGCCTCGACGTTGTTGCCGTCGGGGTCGAACACGAACGCGCCGTAGTAGCTGGGGTGATAGTGAGTGCGCAGCCCGGGTCCGCCGTTGTCTCGCCCGCCCGCGGCCAGCGCCGCCTTGTGGAAGGCGTCGACCTGCGCGCGGCTGGTCGCGGCGAAGCAGACGTGAGTGGGCCCGCTCTTCGGCTCGGCTTGCGCGATCCAGAAGTCGGGCCGGCCCGAGCCGAGCCCGGCCGCGCCGTCGTACTCCATCAGCACCGAGTAACCCAGGGGCGCCAGCGCCGCGCTGAAGAACTTCTTGCTGCGCGCGTAGTCGGAGACATGGAGACTCACGTGGTCGATCAAGGGCTCCTCCTCCATGAGACGCGGCCGCCCGCGTCCCGCTCGAGCCAGAACAGGTCCGGGTTGGCCATCCCTTGCCAGCCCGCGAAGCCGAAGCTCGGGTCGATCCGGTGCAGCACGATCGAGATCAGCTGGCCGTGACTCGCCACCACCGGCAGCGTGTGACCCGCGTCGAAGATCGCTTCCAGCGCCTTCCAGCCGCGCTCGAGCGTCTCGCGCCCCGACTCGCCGCCGGGCACGCAGAAGTCGGGCTCGCTGAACGAGCGCTCGACCACCTCGCGCCAGTGATCGATCGGCGCAGGCGACAGCCGGCGCTCCACCAGTCGATCGTCGAGCTCGAGGTCGAGGCCGAGCCGGCCGGCGAGCGGCGCGAGCGTGGCACGCGCGCGGCGGTAGCTGCTGGCCACGATCCGGTCGATCGGAAGCTCGCAGAGTCTCTCGGCCAGCGCGTGCGCCTGGACGTGTCCCGCTTCGGTCAGCGCCGCATCGGGGTGCTGGCCCGAGGACTGGCAGTGCCGCACGAGCAAAAGACGGCTCATGCGGCCTATCTTACCGCGCGGGCAGCCGTTCCAGGCGCCAGACGAAGTGCTGTGCGAGCAGCGGCTCGAACGGGCGCGGCACCACGTAGCGCACCTTGTGCTTCGCGCCCTTGCCGGCGATCCGCGCCAGCTTCGAGAGCAGCGCCTGCTTGCCGAACGAGGCCTGGGCAGTCACTCGGAAGCCGGCCTCGGCGAAGATCTGCGCCAGCGTGTCGCGCGTGAAGAAGCGGTAGTGGTAGCCCTCCTGCTTGGGCGGGTGACCGGTCAGCGCGCGCCAGCGGTAGGCGATGTGCACGACGTTGGGCGTGGTCACGATCAGCCAGCCGCCGGGCCGGATCACGCGCGCCAGCTCGGCCACCAGGGTCTCGGCCTGCACGATGTGCTCGATCACCTCGATCAGCGAGGCGCCGTCGAGTGACTGGTCGGCGAAGGGCAGCCCGCGGTTCAGGTCGGCGACGAGCGCCGGCCGGCCCGTGGCCCGCAGCGCCTTGGCGCTCGAGGTCGCGTAGTCGACGCCGATCCCGCTCTTGCCGTCGCCGGACGCCTGCTCGATGAACTCACCGCGGCCGCAGCCCAGGTCGGCCCAGCGCCCGAGCGGGCCGTCGGGCAGCAGCCGTGCGGCGAACGAGTACCAGGGGCGGTCCGGATCGCGCCGCCGCAGCGGCTTGGGCTCGGCCGTCTCGCTCTGCATCGCCTCACCCTAACACTTAGGCGAGCTCTTTCGAGAAGCGCACGCCGGTCTCGCGATAGCCGAGCTTCTCGTAGAAGCTGTGCGTGCCCTCGCGCTGCACGCCGCTATTCAGGAAGATCTCGCTCGCGCCCTGCTCGCGCGCCCACTTCTCGACCTCGCGCACGAGCGCAGCGCCCACGCCCTTGCCCGAGCTCGTCTCCGAGACCACCAACGCCACGAGCCGCGCGTAGTGTCCGTTCTTCTCGTAGAAGCGCGCGATGCAAACGCCCGCCATGCCCACGACTTCGCCCGCGACCTCGGCCAGGAACGTCGAGTAAGTGGCGTCGGACAACAACGCCTCGAGACGCGCGTGCATGTCACTCGCGTTCGTGGGATAGCCGAGCGCGGTGACCAGCATCGCGATCGGCTTCGCATCCGAGAGCCGCGCCACCCGGATCTGCGGTCGCCCGCGCGCGCTCCTGGCTTTCGCCTGTGCCGCCATCGCCCTCCCCTCTCGCTTCGCCGCGCGTGCAAGCTAGCATCGGCCGGCGATGTCGCGCGAGATCCGACGCCTGAGACACGACGAGATCGAAGAGCTGGTGCGGCTGTGGCGCCGCTCGCGCGACGAGACACAGCCCTGGCTCGAGGCCCGCATGAGTTACTCGCCCGACGACGACCTGCGCTTCTTCCGCGACGTGCTGGCGCGCGAGCACGAGGTCTGGGTGGCGTGCGCGGGGCCGCGCCTGCTCGGCCTGCTCGCGCTGCGCGACGCCTTCGTCGGCTATCTCTACGTCGATCCGCCCGCGCAGCGCTCGGGGGTGGGCCGCGCGCTGCTCGAGCACGCGAAGCGGCTCCACCCGCGCGGCCTCTCGCTCTACACGCATCAGCGTAACCAGCGGGCGCGCGCCTTCTACGAGCGGCACGGCTTCCGGCCGGTGACGTTCGGAGTCAGCCCCTCGCCCGAGTGCGAGCCCGACGTGCGTTACGCCTGGGATCCGGCGTTGTAGCTCCGCGCGCGAGTCGGATATCCTTGGCAGTCATGGATCACGACTTCTCGCCGCGCCTCGAGCGCGAAGAGCTCGAAGGCTTCCGCGAGCGGGGATTCACCTCGATTCCCGCGATCACCACGCCCGACGAGATCCGCTGGCTGCGCGAGGTATACGACCAGCTCATCGAAGACGAACGGCCGCTCCGGCTGCGCTACGGCGGCGCCGGTCCGAGCGGCGTCGAGGGCACGATCAACCAGATCTTCCTGCCCGAGCGGCAGGTGCCCAAGCTCCTGGAGACTCACTACATCCGCAACGCCCAGCGCCTGGCCGCGGAACTGCTCGGCATCGACGAAAGCCGCTACGGCGGGCTGATGTTCATCTTCAAGCCCGCCGCCGCCGGCCGAGACACTCCGTTCCATCAGGACGAGGTGTACTGGGAGTTTCGCCACGAGCGCTGTCACTCGCTCTCGGTCTGGATGCCGCTCGACGAAGTCACCGTGGACAGCGGCTGCATGCAGTTCGTGCCCGGCTCGCACAAGCTCGACGTGCTGAAGTACAGGAAGCCCGAGAACGAGCCGCTGGTGCTCGACCAGCCGTTCGACGTGTCGGGCGCGGTGCCCGTTCCGCTGCAGCCGGGCGGTGCCACGTTCCACCACTGCCGCACCGTCCACGGCACGGCGCCCAACACCAGCCCGCGCCCGCGCCGGGCACTCACCACGATCTTCCACGGACCGCGCAGCGTGCGCGTGCCGCCGCTCGTCCGGCCCTGGATGGGCGAGAGCTAGCCGCTGCCGGAAGCGGTCGTCGCGGTGATCCTGCGCGGCGCCGCCGTGCTCGCGATCCAGCGCGGGCCGCGCGGGCCGTTCAGCGGCTGGTGGTCACTGCCCTCGGGCCGGATCGAGCCCGGTGAGAGCCAGGCACAGGCGCTGGTGCGCGAGGTGCGCGAGGAGCTCGGCCTCGAAGTCACTGTCGGCCGGAAGGTCTTCGAGTGTCCGACCGACGACGGCCGCTTCCGACTGCACTGGTGGACCGCGCTCTTGCGCGCGGGTGCGAGCGACCTGCGACTCCAGCCCGACGAGGTGAGCGCCGCGCGCTGGGTCACGGGGCCCGAGTTTCTCGCGCTCGAGCCGACCTTCGCGGGCGATCGCGACTTCTTCGCGCGCGTGCTGCCCGAGCTCAGCCGCTGAGCGGCGTGCCGAAGATCACGAGCGCCGAGACCCGCAGCCGCAGCTCGCCATCGGGCGCGTGCCGCAGCACCAGCGCCCGCAACGCGGCATCGAACGCGTCGGCGCCCGCCGCGGTCATGCGCTCGCGCGAGAAGCCGTTGCGCGAGTGAAAGGACTCGACGTAGTCGGCCAGCGGCTGTGCGAACGTCGCGGGCGGCGTGCGGCGCCGGCCGCGCTCGCGAAAGAGCCCGCGCTGCGCCAGCTCCTCGACCAGATCGTAGGCCCGGAAGTCGCGGTTCGTGGAGTGAGTCGCGATCAGACGGCCGAGCTCGGCGTCCCAGGGCAGCGCTTCGAGCCCGCGGGTCACGATCGCGAGCGGCGCGGCGGGCCGGAGCAGCCGCGCCAGCTTGGGCAGCACGACCTTCCACTCCATCCAGTGCAGGCTCTCCGCGGCCACCGCGAGGCCGTAGCGAAGGTCGGTCTCGAAGGACTCGGCCCCGCTCGCGAACCAACGCAGGTTCGGGATGCGCGCCGCGCGCTCGCGCGCGACGGCGAGCATCGCCTCGGCGGGCTCGACCGCATCGAGCGCGGCCACTCGCGGAGCGAGCTCGCACGTCAAATCGCCGGAGCCGGCGCCGAGCTCGAGCACGGGCGCGCCCGCGGGAGTCACGAGCTCCAAGAGGATCTCGCACGTGCCCGGCGGATAGGGCGGCCGCGTGCGATAGGCCGCCACGACCGAGCGCTCCGCGAACTGCGCTCCGAACTCCGGTGCCAGGTGCGCGGGCTTGTCGGTCACCGTCGACCCACTACCAGCGCGCGGCCAGGGTCACGGCGAACTGCGCGAAGCCGAGCTGCTTGCCGATGCGCAGCGCGCCGGCGTTCGAGAGCAGCGTCTGGTACTGGGGCAGGAGCTGCAGCGCGAGCGCGCGCGCTCCGACCGCCTGAGTCACGAGCCGGCCGAAGCCCCGCTCGCGCGAGCGCGGATCGCTCAGGACACCGATGTGCGCGACGCGATCCTGCACGCGTTCGAAGCCCGCAGCCGCGCCCAGGCGGCCCTGGTGCTCGATTCCGAACAGCGGCGGCTCCGCTTTCTCGAGGTTGGCGTGCCGCCACTCGTCGGGCGTGACCGCGCGCCGGAGCTCTTCGAGCCGCGGGTCCGCGAGCGACTCGAGCTCGACGACGCCATCGGGCTGGACGAGCTCCTCTTCGAGATAAGCGACGCTCGCCGGCCCGATCAGCCGCGCGCCGTCGGGCACGAGCGGGGCGAGCCCCTCGGGAGTCACGAGCGTGCTCGGCTGCGGAAGCTCGAGCAGCGGCTCGTGCAGGCGCTCCGGCGCCATCACCACCAGCGACTCACCGCTCAGCAGCGCGAACAGCGCGCGCTGCTCGGGCTGCGGCACCACCGTGAGTCCGGGCAGCACCAGCGCTCCGCGGGCGCAGCCCAGCCGCACCGCCCAGTACTCGCGCGCGCGTTCGAACGGAGTCACAACTTCGCCAGCAGGTGGGGACCGAGCACCAGCGCGCCGATGGCCACCGCACCCAGCGCGGACAGCAACACCGCGCCCGCGGCGACGTCCTTCGCCTGGCCCGCGATCGGGTGGAAGCCGGGGGAAGCCACGTCGGTCAGGAACTCGAACGCCGTGTTCAGCGCCTCCGCCGTCCACACCGCCATGATCGCGAGCACGATCCAACACCATTCCGGCGACGAGAGACCCAGCTCCAGGCCGAGCGTGATCACTGCGACAGTGGCAGCCGCGTGCAGCCAGGCGTTGTGCTGCGAGCGCAGCATCACGGCGATGCCACGCAACGCGTAGCGCAAGCTGCGCAGCCGGCCGGTGAACGTGAGCGAGCTCTCTCTCGTCTCCAGCACCGGTCTCCTCTCAGCGCGCCGCCGCCCACTTGGGCTCGTAGCCGGGCACCCAGCGCGCGAAGCGCGGCAGGGAGTCGGCGATGTCCCACCAAGGCGCCTTCGAGCCCGCGAACTGGTGCAGCGCGGGCCGCACGCCGGGGTCGTCGTCGAGCATGCCCGCGGGCACGATCACGAGCGTGCCGCCGAAGAGCGCCAGCGGGGCCTTCGAGCCACACACGCGGCAGAACGCGCGCGTGCCGTCGGGCGGGTAGTGATAGTGCTGCACCAAGTCTTCGCCGCGCTCGAATCGGAAGTCACTCGGGCGCACCACCGCGACGGTGCCGAAGGCCGAGCCGGTCTCCTTGCGGCAGCTCGAGCAGTGGCAATGGCGCAGCAAGGAGACGCGCTCGGCTTCGATCCGGATACCGCCGCACAGACAGCTCCCTCGAATCATGTCGGTCACCTCCGGCGCCATGATAGTCACGACGGCGTCGGCTGAGCATGACTTTGCAGAGACACCGGTGGGTCGAGCTCGGCCAGCGCGGCCACGCGGCGCGCCAGGTCGTCGGCCTTCACGCGCTCGGCTGGAACGGGTTCACCCACCGCCAGGTCGATCCGCGACCAGAAGCGCCGGAACGGGCGGCGCATGGCGGCGCCGTCCTTGCGGCTGAAGAAGCTTCCCCACAGCCCGCGCAGGCCGATCGGGACCACCGGCACGGGCGTGCGCGCCACGATCCGCTCGACCCCGGGCCGGAACGGATTCATGCGCCCGTCGGCCGTGAGTCTTCCCTCGGGGAAGATGCAGACCACGTTCCCGTCCTCGAGCTCGACCGCGATCCGCTCGAACGCGGCGTCGAGTGTCTCGGCGTTCTCGCGCGCGCTCGCGATCGGAATCACCTTGGCGTCGCGGAACACGAAGCCGAGCCCGGGAATCGCGAGAAAGTCCTGGTGCATGACGAAGCGCGCCGGCCGCTTGCACACGCCGGCGATGAACAGCCAGTCGATGAAGGTGACGTGGTTCGACACCAGCAGCACCGGGCCCTCGTCGGGAATGTTCTCGCGCCCGGTCCAGTGCAGCCGGTACAGCACGTTCGCCAGGATCCAGGCCACGAACCGGAACAGGAACTCCGGAATCACTCCGTAGACGTAGATCGCGACCAGCGCATTCTCGGCGCCCAGCGCGAACAGGATCCAGCGGATCGGCACTTCGAGCGCGAGCAGCGCGGTGACTTCGAGCGCCGAAGCCACCATGAACAGCGCGCCCAGGATGTTGCTGCCCGCGATCACGCGCGAGCGCTGACTCGGCTCGGAGCGCTGCTGCACCAGCGCGTAGAGCGGCACCACGAACACGCCGCTCGACGCGGCGATCAGCGAGAGGTCGAAGGCGATGCGCAGGCCATGGGGCAGCGCCAGGACCTGCGCCAGCGTGAGCAGGGCCGCGCCGGGCGCCGCGGGCGACGGGCTCGCGAAGCACAGGTCGAGCACGAACACGCTCATGCCGATCGAGCCGAGCGGCACCAGCCCCAGCTCGACGCGCCTGCCCGAGAGTCTCTCGCAGGCGAGTGACCCCGCGCCGATGCCGATGCAGAAGAGCGCCAGGAAGAAGGTGATCACCTGCTCGTCCGCGCCCAGCACGAGCTTGGTGTAAGTGGGAAGCAGAGCCAGGAACGCGGCGCCGAAGAACCAGAACCACGAGATCGCCAGCACCGACAGATACACCGCGCGATTCGCGCGCGTGATCGCCCAGGTCTCGGACAGCGGGACGAACGGATTCCGCGAGATCTGCAGGCCGGGGCTCTCGGCGGGCACGGCCGGGACGGCCAGGCTGGCCAGCCAGCCCAGCACCGCGACGCACAGGATCGCGAGCTCGACCCAACGCGGCCCCGAGTCACCCAGTCCGAGCAGGAGCCCGCCGCAGATCGTGCCCAACAGGATCGCGAGTGACGTGCCCGTCTCGACCAGCGCGTTCCCGGTGACCAGGTCGTCCTCGTCCAGGAGCTGCGGCAGCACGCCGTACTTGACCGGTCCGAAGAACGCGGCCTGGAGGCCGGTGAAGAACAGCGCCACGAGCATCAGCGCCCCGCTCTGCTGCGTGATCGCCACGCCCGCGAACACCATGCTCGGGATCTCGAAGCCCTTCACCCAGCGCATCAGCCGGTGCTTGGGCAGCCTGTCGGCGAGCTGGCCCGCGCTGGCCGAGAACAGGAAGAACGGCAGCGTGAACACGCCGCCCGAGATCGCGACGACTTGCTCGGGCGGAAGGCCCATCACGCGCACCGCGCGGAACGTGGTCAGGACCACGAGCGCGTTGCGGAACAGGTTGTCGTTGAACGCGCCGAGAAACTGCGCCCAGAAGAACGCGGCGAAGCGGCGCCCGCCCAGGAGTGTGAGTGCCGACATCCGGCAGCAGTGTTCCGCCCGGCCGGCCTTCCTGCCACCGGAGCGCGGGTAGGGTGCCCGCGCGATCATCGGGAGCGCGGGTAGGGTGCCCGCGCGACCAACGGAACGGGCGCTATGATGCGCGCGCGCATGCCGACCGAAGCCGTCCTGCTCGTCGCCGCGATCGCGGTTCCCCTGACTCTCTTCTGGGACTTCTCCTGGGAGTCGACCATCGGCGTGGATGCGTTCTTCGGTCCGCCGCACGCGGCCAACTACGCGGCGGTGGCGCTCGCGGCGGCGGCGGCGCTGCGGATCGTGGCGCTGGCTACGCAGAGCGGTGTAGGGGGCGTCGCGCTGGGTCGCGTGCGCGCCCCGCTCGGCGCGTGGATCGTGCTCTGGGGCGGGCTCGCGTTCGTGACGGCGCTCTTGTTCGACCGCTGGTGGCAGGCGAGCTACGGGCTGGCCGCGGGCATCTGGCACCCGCCGCAGATCGCCAAGGCGCTGGCCTATTTCGCGGTCGTGGCGGGCGCCTGGCTGACGCTGCTCGCGCACCAGGACACGCCGTCGCGCGCCCGGCGCGCCGCGCTTGCCGGGGGAGCGCTCCTGGCCATGATCTCGGTCGTGACCACGGCTCAGAGCTTCGCGAACCGCCAGCACTCGGAGCTCTTCTACCTGCTCGCCTGCGCGAGTTACCCGCTGGTGCTCACCGCGCAGTCGGCGGCCGGCCGGATGCGCGCGCCTGCGACGCTGGCGGCGCTCGGCTATCTCGCGTTCGTGGGCTCGATGGTCTGGCTCCTGCCGCGCTTCGCCGCGACGCCCCAGGCGGGCCCGGTCTACAACGCGCTCGACCATCTGCTGCCGCCCCCCTTCCCGCTGCTCCTGGTGGTGCCGGCGCTCGCGCTCGACGGCCTGCTGCACGGCATTCCGTCGCGCGCCGGCAGCACGGGCGGCTGGGCTTCGGCGCTCGAGTGCGGCTGCGCGTTCTTCGCGCTGTTCGCCGTGACTCAGTGGCTCTTCTCGGCCTTCCTGCTCTCGCCCGTCGCCGACGACTGGTTCTTCGCGGGCGGCGGGCGCCACTGGCCGTTCTTCCTGCGCATCGATCCGACGGCGCGCACCGCCTACTGGGGCTTCATGTCGCCCGACCTCGGCCTGGTGAGTGGCGCCGTGGCAGTGCTCGTCGCGATCGTGGCCGCGCGCGCGGGCTTGTGGCTGGGCGCGCTGCGCGAGGTGCGCGCGTGAGGTCGGCGCTGCTCCTGGCTTGTGCATGTCTCTGCGCGGTCTCGAGCGCGAGCGCGCACGTGGGCAGCCCCAACGTCTTCTTCGAAGGGCGCGCCGGCGTCCATCCGCTGCGGGTCGTGATCCGCCCGCCGCAGACCTTCCCCGGCCTCGCGCAGGCCGACATCCGAGTCAGCGACGGCGATGTGACTGCCGTCGCAGTGCAGCCCGCGTTCCTCGACGCGGGCGCCGAGGCCGCTCCGCCGCCGAGCGCCGCGACGCGCGTGGCGGGTGACCCGCAGCTCTGGAACGCCACGTTCTGGCTGCTGCGCCGCGGCTCCTACGGCGTGGAGATCCGGCTCGAGAGCGCGCGCGGCGGCGGCCGGGTCGCCGTGCCGCTGCAGGCAGCCGCGCTGGCGCGGCCGGTGATGCCGCCGGCGCTGGGAGTCACTCTGGTCGCGCTCGGCATCGTGCTGTGCGCGTTCGCCGTCGGGCTGGTCGCGGCCGCGGCGCGGGACTCGGGTCGCGGGCGGCGCGCGGGCGCGCTCATGGCGCTCGTCTGCGGAGCGGCGGTGTACGGCGGGAACTACCGCTGGCAGCAGATGGACCGCGACTTCGCGAACGCGCTCTCGAAGCCGCTGCCGGTGACTTCCGTGGTGCGCGGCGACGCGGCGCAGAACGTGTTGCAGCTCTCGCCCGCGCACGATGCTCCGGCGAGCGCCGCCTGGGACACGCTCGTGACCGATCACGGCAAGCTGATGCACCTGTTCCTGGTGCGCGAGCCCGACTTCGACGCCTTCGCGCACCTGCACCCGGTGCGGCGCGACCCCGCCAGCTTCGAGGGCATGCTGCCGCCACTGCCGGGCGGCACCTACCAGCTCTACGCCGAAGTCACTCATGAGGACGGCTCGAGCGAGACCCTGGTGAGTCGGGTGAATCTGCCGCCGCCGGTCGGCGCGGCCCTGCAGGCCGCGGCCACGCCCGGCAGCTCCGTGCTGTGTCTCTCGCCGACGACCGCCGCGGCGAACGGCGCCGCGCCGACCGCGCTCGACTACGACGATTCCTGGCACACGGGCCTCTCGGTGCCGGGCGCGCGCGCCCCGCTGATGGGTGGGGGTCACATGGAGCTGCGCACGACCGACGCGCTGGTCGCCGACCGCGACACCACGCTGCGCTTCGCCGCGTTCGGCGCCGACGGCGCCCCGCTCGCGCTCGAGCCCTACATGGGAATGGAAGGGCACCTGGCGCTGCGCCGCAGCGACGGCGCCGTATTCACCCACCTGCATCCGGCGGGCTCGATCTCGATGGCCGCGGCCGAGATGCTCGCGAAGCGTGACGGAACGGTGTCGCCGATGCCGCTCGCGCGCGGCCCCGCGCCCGGCGAGGTCGCATTCCCCTACGCGTTCCCGCAGCCGGGTCAGTACCGCATGTGGGTGCAGGTGCGCAGCGGCGGCCGCGTGCTGACCGGCGTCTTCGACGTCGACGTACGCGCGCGCAGTTAGAGAAAACAAAAACCGATCCGCCCCTTCGGCTCGTAACATCCCTTCGTATGGGAAGGGTCTGGTGGCGGCTCCTGGGGATCGCTTCGCTCGCGCTCGTGGCGTGTGCGCAGCCGCCCGACGAGCTCGTCGAGAAGCCGGGGAACGACGTCGCCTACGTGGGCGACGCCATCTGCATGGGCTGCCACAGCGTAGAGACCGCGCACTGGCAGCGCACCGTGCACGCGCGCGCGTTCACCGCGAACCCGCGCACCGAGCTCGAGAAGCACACCTGTGAGAGCTGTCACGGTCCGGGCGGCAAGCACGTCGGCGACCCCAACCCGTCGACGATCGTCTCGTTCACGCGGAACTCGAGCTACGCGCCCGAGGCCATGAACGCGATGTGCCTCGAGTGTCATCGCGCGGGCGCCACCCTGTACTGGATCGGGTCCACTCACGAGCTGCGCGGCCTGGCCTGCAGCGACTGCCACAACCCGATGGCTCAGACCTCGGGCCAGTCACTGCTGCGCGCGAAGAACGCTAATGAGACTTGCTTCACCTGCCACCCGCAGCAGCGCGCGGACTTCCAGAAGCGCTCCCACATGCCGCTGCTCGAGGGCAAGATCTCGTGCGTCGACTGCCACAACCCGCACGGCTCGCAGACCTCGCCGCTGATCAAGGCAGACGACGTCAACCAGCTCTGCACCGGCTGTCACGCCGAGAAGCGCGGCCCTTTCCTGTGGGAGCACCAGCCGGTGCGCGAGAGCTGCCTCAACTGCCACAAGCCGCACGGCTCGAACCACGAGCGGCTGCTGGTCACCGAGCTGCCGCTCTTGTGCCAGGAATGTCACTCGCCGATCGACAACCCGAACTTCGGTCACCCGTCGGCGCTCGTGACTCAGCAGAACATGGCGACCTCGGGGGCGCCCGACGACCGGTTGATGAACCGCGGCTGCCTGAACTGTCACTCCCAGATCCACGGCTCGAACTCACCGTCGGGCCCGCGGTTCCACCGCTAGGAGCAGGGCGATGCGCAAGACGGTGCTCGCGCTCGTGCTGCTCGTGATCGCCGCCCGCAGCGCCGCGGCCGATCCACCGCGCGATTCACTCCATCCCGGCAACGCCGAGGTCTGGGAGAACCCCGATCCGCAGGGCATGTCGCTGTTGATTCCCTATCGCAACCGCACGCCCAGCGGGTTTCTCTATCCCTACCCGCCCGATCTGCACGAGCTCGACGACATCGGCAACGGCTGGAAGGCGCGCGGCGCGCTCGAAGCGGGTTATTTCTTCGGCGGAGGCGGCGAAGAGACCGAGACTCGCTACACGAAGTACGTCGATCGCAACGACGGCTTCATGCTCGACGGCCTGAACCTCGAGCTGTGGCGCCCCGAGTCGGGTGACTATCTCATGCTGCGCGGCGGCAGCGTCGGCCGCGACGACCAGTTCTACGACCTCGAGGCGAGCCGCGCCGGCTGGCTGCGTTTCCGCGGCTCGTTCAGCGGCGTGCCGCACAAGTACGCCTCCGACGCGACCCTGCTGTGGACG
Organism: Myxococcota bacterium; assembly: GCA_035498875.1. Classification (GTDB taxonomy): domain Bacteria; phylum Myxococcota_A; class UBA9160; order SZUA-336; family SZUA-336; genus VGRW01. The sequence continues at coordinate 219,277 of DATJZP010000061.1, read as the reverse complement.
GGCGGCGGCAGCGACTTCCTGGGCCTGCCCAAGAGTCTCGTGGCCACGGGAAACACGCCGGCGGAGATTGCGGCCGCGCTCGCCGACCATCCCGAGGGCACGATCGCGGTGCAGCGCGACCGCACCAACCTGGAGCTGCGCGCGCGCGTGCTGCCCACGCTGTCGCTCGTGGCGCAGTACGGCATGGAGGATCGCAAGGGCGCGCTGCCGAGCGCGGTCGGCTTCGCCTATCCCGATTACTCGACCAGCCTCGGCGGGTCGTTCGAAGTCCCGCAGCCGATCGACGATCACACCCAGAAGGCCAGCGCGCGGCTCGAGTGGGGCGGCGCGCTCGCACAGCTGAATCTGGCCTACAACGGCTCGTTCTACCGCAACCTGAACCAGTCACTCACGATCGCGCAGCCGTTCCTCGGCACCGGCACCACGCAGATCGAGCAGGCGCGCCAGGCGCTGGCGCCCGACAACGACTGGCACAACCTGCACGCCGACTTCGGGCTGAGTCTGCCGCTGCGCACGCGCTTCACGACCGCGATCTCGTGGTCTCGCAGCACGCAGAACGACAATCTGATTCCGCCCACGATCTCGAGCGGCACGATCGGCACGATCAACTTGAGTGACTGGAACAACGCCGGGTCGCTCTCCACCAAGAGCGCGCACGCGCGCGTGGACAACCTGCTGGTCGATCTGAAGGTCGACACCAATCCGTGGCGGCCGCTGCGGCTGCGCGCCGGCTACCGGATCACGAACTTCGACACGCTCACGAACTACTTCGCGTTCAACCCCGCGACCGGCCAGTTCGGCTACATCGTCGAGGACGGCGGCCACGGCTCGGTGCTGGGCCAGGACTACACGGGCGTGTTCGAGCCGGGCGTGCCGGGCAGCGCCTGGCGCTACCGCACGATTCCGTGGGGCGAGACACGCCAGACGATCAGCGCCGGCGCGTCGCTGGCGATCCCCTGGCGCAGCTCGTTCGACTTCCTGCTCGAGCAGGAGGACGTGGACCGCGTCGTCTCCGAGCGGCCGCAGACGCGCGAGCAGCGCGCGACCGTGTCGTTCAACTCGCGGCCGTTCTCGTGGCTGACCGCGCGCGTCTCGTACAAGTTCACGAACCGCGACGGCGGCGACGTGAACTACAACGTCTACTACAAGTACACGACCGCGGCGCTCGCGGGCTTCGTGCCGCTCTTCCCGGACGGAAATCAGGCGCACAACTTGAATCAGCTGGTGCGTCCCGACCTCGCGGATCTCGTCGGCCAGCGCATCAACGGACGGCTGGTGTTCGCCCTCGGAGAATTCTCCGATCTGTCACTCGCCGCGCGGCTACGCAACGACAACTATGGCTCCGGCTTTGGGCTCACGAGCGACCGCTCGCGCGACGTGGAGGCCGACTGGAACGTGCAGCCCTCGCCCATCTTCAGCGCGAACGCGTTCGTCTCGTTCGAGCATCACGACCGCGGCATGCAGACGATCCGCGGCTTCGCCAGCTCTTCGAACGGGGACGCGGGCGGCCCCAACTTCCCGTTCAGCAACGAGTGGGGCGTGAAGAGCAACGGCGACGGCGTCGGCTGGGGCGGCGGCTTCAGCTTGCATCCGCTGCAGTGGATCTCGCTCGACACGCGCTACACGTTCCTGGTCTTTCGCGAGGATGAGAATCTCTCCTTCGTCTCGGATGCGGTGCTCGCGAGTCAGGATCCGACTCATCCGGTGCCCGACCATCTGCCGCGGCTGCGCAACCGCGATCACACGCTCGAGACCAGCTTGCGCATCGCGTTGCGCAAATCGACCGCGCTGCGCTTCTTCTACCGCTACGACCTCTCCGGAGTGGATGACTTCCATCAGACAGGGCTGCCCACGCTGATCGGGCGCCGGCTCTACTTCGGACATCAAGATTCGGATTATCAAGCTGGGTTTTACGGCATCGCGTTGCAGGTCGGTTTTGGGGACGGCTGGTGAGAATCCGCCCCACGGCTCGAGCCGTAAGTGGTATGGTTCGCAACTCGGGAGGGGATCCATGACGCATCACATCGGACTCGACCGCATCGGATACGTGTGCCTTCTTGCCGCTGCTCTGCTCTTCGCTCCGCGTCCCGCGCTTGCTGCATTCCATCAGATGCAGATCGACCAGGTGGTGGGTGGCGTCGGTGGAGACACGACCGCGCAAGCCATCCAGCTGAAGATGCGCTTCGCGGGAAACCAGTTCGTGATCGGCAACGGGCAACTGATCGTGCGCGACGCCGCGGGCAACAACGCGACCACGCTGTCGACGTTCTCGACCTTCGACGGTGGCGCGGCAGTCGCTCCAACCCCCGGTAACTGCAAAGAGATTCTGCTCGTCACGCCTGCGATGCGCGCGAAGGCGTCCCCGCCGATCACCGGCGCGTTCGACATGATCCCGATTCCGCCGGCGTTTCTCGCCGCCGGGTCACTCACGTTCGAGGGCCAGGGCAGCACCTGGTGGCGCGTGAGCTGGGGCGGCGCCTCGTACACCGGCTCGGACGCCGTAGTCACGACGAACTTCACGACCGTGCATGCCAATCCGGCATTCGGCGCGGTGCTGCCGTCGGCCTCCACCACCGCGCTGAAGTTCCAACCGCAGAACTGCCCGGCGGGGACGAACAATGCCGCCGACTACGCCGTCACGCCGGGCGCCGCGACGCTCGTGAACAACGCCACGGCAGCGTTCACGGTGGTGAACCTGCTGCCGGTCCCGGCGCTGCCGGGCGCCGCGCAGTGGCTGCTGCCGGGGATATTGGGTCTCGGCGTCGTGGCCTTCGGGTTCCTGCGCCGACGCACCTCGGAGATCTGAGAGGGGCGATCAGGGCTTCGGGAACGGCCGCCGGTAGAGCGGCTCGCACAGGCGGACCGTCTCGCGGGTCAGCGCTTCGACGGCCGCGACCTGCGCGCCGAGCTCGGCGGGAGTCTCCCCCAGCGCGCCGAGCGCGTGAGTGACTCGCGGTCCGAACTCGCGCGGCGCGCGCTCGAGCTCGGCGATCTCTTCCAGCGCCGTCTTGTCCGAGAGCCAGTAGCGGCCGTTCAGCGCGAACAGGACCAACGCCAGCTCGTGCGCGACGCGCGCCAGGCAGCCGGCGGTGTTCGGCACGTCGCCGCGCGCGGCGAACTTGGCGGCGAAGCTGTCGAGCGAGAACTCCGCGCTCCACAGGTAGCGCTGGACGACCGCGCGCCGCAGCGCGTCGGGGTACACCGAGACGCGTCGCTTCAGCGCGCCCACCAGGTCGTTCGGGTCGAACAGCGGCACGCAGATCGCGAGCTCGCCCAGGTAGGTCGGCGAGAAGAAGCCGAAGGGCGGCTGCTGTCCATAGTGCAGCTCGAAGCGGCCCGCGTGCGCGTCGTCGACCACGCGTTCGAAGTGCTCGAGGCTGCGGTAGAGGAAGTCCACCCGCTGGCCCTTCACCGTGAGCCACGCACCGCCGTTCACCCAGGGTCCCCAGGCGTAGAAGTCGGTCACGACCGGGTCGGGCGAGTCGTTGCCCTCGGCGGCGAGCGCGCGCACGTCGGCGACGTCGAAGGGCGCCGCTTCGCGGTAGAGCAGGCCGAGGTCGATGTCCGAGCTCGCCAGCGCGCGCCCGCGCGCGAACGAGCCGCCGAGCACCACCGCGGCCATGCCCGGGATGAGCGCGAGCCGCCGCGCGAGTGAGTCGACGAGCTCGCGCTGCGCCGCCGAGAGCTCGGTCACGGCGCGGCCTCGGCGGCGAAGGCGCCGTCGCACAAGAGCGGCACCGTCGGATCGGCATCGAGCTCGGCCGCGAGCGCCACGTCGTGGGCGTAGCCGCGCTCGGAGAGCTCGATCCCCGACGCGCACTCGCGCAGCGCGCGCGCCAGGCTCGGAGCCGCGGCCTCGAAGGCCGCGCGCGCGAGTCGCGCTTCGGGCGATGCGCTGCCGGGCAGCCGAGCCAGGAGCGCGCCCGCGCCCAGGCAATCCTCGAGACATGGCCGCAGCGTGCCGTCGGGCCAGCGCTCGCCGGCAGCGATCACTGCGATCGGCGCCGGCGCGCGCTCGAGGCGCCGGGCCAGCGCGGCTGCGTTGCGCAACGCGCCGGCAAAGACCTGCCCCGATTTCGCCGCCTGGAACGAGAGCTGGGAGCCGTTCGGCGACGGCAGCACCACGCGTTCGCCCCGGCTCACGGCGGCAAGCGAGGCGGGCGAGAGCGAGTAGCCGCCCGAGCCGCGCGGAACGGCCAGCAGCGCGGCGCGCTCCTCGGCGAAGGCTGCCGCCCGCGCGTCCTGCCATGGATACGGGAAGATCCGCGCGCCGCGTCCGCACGCCAGCGAGACACAGCTGGTGAACGACAGCACGTCGACGATCACGAACGTCTTCGCCGCGCCCGCGAGCGCGCGCAGCCCCGACTCGCCCCAGTCGAAGCGCAGATCGAATCCCGACTGACTCGTGAAGGCAGGAGGCTCCGCTTCGCTCACTGCAGCGCCGCGGCCAGGTTGCGCAAGAGACTCGCCCCGTCGCCGCGGAAGGACGCGCCATGCATGCAGGCCAGCGTGCTCGGGCGCAGCTCGGCCAGGCGCTCGAGCATCTGCTGCGACTGCGGCGCGCACGCGAAGTAGTTGCTGAACATCTGGCGAGTCACTTCGCTCGGCGCCAGGATGTCGGACTCGGTGAGGGGCACGTGCTCGTGACCGCCCTGGGTGAACAGGTCGCCGCACAGCAGCGTCTTGGTGTGCGTCTCGAACATCGTTCCGCACTCCCAGGCGTGCGGGACGTGCGGCGTGTGCAGGAAGCGCACCGTGTGTCGGCCGAGCGCGAGCTCGGCGTCGTTCGCGATCGTGCGCGGCGGTCGGTCGGCGACGTCGCGCACCGAGACGTCGGCGGCGAGCTGGCCGCACAGCGGCGCCGCGTTCGGCGCCGCCGCGAGAAACTCGTTCAGCGCGCCGCATTCGTCGGCCTCGAAGTGCGAGAACGCCAGGTGCCGCAGCCGCGCGAGCGGCAGCACCGACTGCACCGCCTCCTGCACCAGCGGGAACATCCGGCGCAGGCCGGTGTGGTAGAGCAGCGGCTCGTCGTCGTCGATCAGGAACTGGTTGAAGGTGAATCCGCCGGGGAAGTTCTGCGGCGGGACCGGCGTCGAGATGCGGTAGATGCCCTCGGCGATCTCGTCCACCCGGGTTCCCGATTCGCGATTGGTGATGCCCACGGCGCGAGGATACCGGACCCGGCTACTTCGCTTCCACGCGCGCCACCCCGATCAGCGACTCGCGAGTCACGATCGCCGCGAGCCGCTCCTCGCTCCAGCCGTCGCTGCCCGCGGGCCGCTCGGGCAGGACCATGTAGCGGGTCTCGCCGCTGGTGTCCCAGACGCGCACCGCCACCGACTCGGGCAGCTCGAGCCCGAGCGAGCGCAGCACCGCGCGCGGCTCGCGCACGACGCGCGCCCGGTACTCGGGGCTCTTGTACCAGTCGGGCGGCAGGCCGATCACCGTCCAGGCGGTGCACGAGCACTGCGAGCACACGATCACGTTGTGCTCGGCGGGCGTGTTCTCGAGCACCACGAGATACTCGTTGGTGCTGCGCAGGCCGAGCTCGGCGCTGGCGCTCGAGCCGTCCTCGAGCAGCCGCTTGCGGAACGCCGGATCGACCCAGGCCCGCGCGACCACGCGCGCGCCGTTGTGCCAGTCGAAGTTCTCCTCGGCCTGCTCGACCCGCCGCTCGAGAAATCGCTCGGGGATCAGGCCCTGGTCGGAGAGCGCCTGTTCGAGCGCGCGCACGCGCTCGGCGATCGGCGCGATCTTCTCGTGCTCGCGAGTCACGGCGCCGGCTCCAGATAACGCTCCCACAAGTCGACGACCACGCTCTCGCGTGCCTCGGCCGAGTCGGTCCAGAGCTCGCGCGCCGCGAACTCGACGTGGTAGGTGGCCTGGAGCGGCGCGGGCAGCGCGTGACCCGCGAGGTCGGGCAGCTCGAAGCGGCGCGACACGCGCAGCACCTGGCCGCGCCGCCCGCGCACGTAGCGCGGCGCGCGCGTGTGTCCGCGCGGGTGGTGATCGGCCACGCGCACCCAGTCACTGGCCGCGAAGCGCGGCGCGCTCGACTCCCGAACCGGCTCGGCGGTCATCCGGGCTGCGGGACGCGCCAGCGGAAAGCGGCCGCCGGCGCGGCGCTCGAGCTCGGCGCGAATCACCACGCCCTTCTCCACCAGGAGCGAGGCCACGCCGGTGAGCCAGCGCTCGTAGTAGCTCGCGGCCAGATAGTGCGCCGGGTCCAGGCGCTCGACCGCGTGTCGGTACTCGTGGACGTTGTACGCGCCGATGCGGATGCCCAGGGCATTCAGCGCGAACGCACGCGCCTCCCAGGGCTCGTGGAACCGGGGCTCGTTCGGCTCGATCTCGACCGCGCCGAAGCCGCCCATGCCGCCGAGGTCGTGGATGCCGTCCATCGCGCCCAAGCATAGCTGCGGCGTGACCGATCGGTGCGGCCCGTGTAGGCTCGCGGCATGCCAAGCCCGATTTCACTCGGCCGCGCCGCGGAGCGCGAGCTCGCGCAGCGCGGCTTCACGCGCCGGCAGATGCTGCGCATCGCCGCGCTGGCCGGTGCCGCCTCGGCGCTGCCCTTCTCGTCCGAGCACGCGCTCGCGCAGCTCTCGAACGCGGGAGTGATCCCGGAGGACGCCGTCCGGATCAACGGCAACGAGTTCCCGGACGGCCCGTCGGAGGCGGCGCTGGCCGCGCTGGCCGACGTGGCCAAGCGCGGCAACCGCTACCAGTATCCCGAGACCGAGGCGCTGGTCGCGGCCGCGGCCAAGCTCGAAGAGCTCTCGCCGCAACACTTCTCGGTGTACCCCGGCTCGAGCCTGGCGCTGCACCACGCCGTGATCGCCTTCACCGGCCCCAAGCGCGCGCTCGTGACCGCCGAGCCGGGCTACGAGGCGGCGGCGCGCGCGGCGCAGTTCATCGGCGCGAAGGTGGTGAGCGTGCCGCTGCGCCGCGACGGTGCGCACGACCTGCCGGCGATGCTGGCCGCGGCGAAGAGCGAGCCGGTGGGCCTGTTCTACGTGTGCAATCCCAACAACCCGACTGGCACGGTGACGCCGCGGGTCGAGATCGAGTCACTGGTCGCGAACAAGCCCAAGGACGCGGTGGTGCTGCTCGACGAGGCGTACATCCACCTGTGCGACGAGAAGCCGGGCGTCGACCTGGTGCGCGCCGGCAAGGACGTGGTGCTGCTGCGCACGTTCTCGAAGATCTTCGGCATGGCCGGCCTGCGCGCCGGCTTCGCGATCGCGCAGAAAGACCTGCTCGCGCGCATGACCGGCTGGAACACGGGGGCGATGCCCGTCACCGCCATGGCCGCGGCGCGCGTGATGCTCGGCGAGCCCGACTGGATCGCCGCGCGCAAGCGCGGGAACGCCGAGCGCCGCAAGGACCTGATGCAGTTCTTCGACGCTCACGGCTTCGGCTACACGCCCTCGGTCGCGAATCACCTGATGGTCGACGCGCGCATGCCAACCCAGAAGGTGATCGACGGGCTGAAGCAGCAGAGCGTCTACGTGGGCCGGGCCTGGCCGGTCTGGCCCACGCACGTGCGCGTGTCGATCGGCTCGAGCGCCGAGATGGCACGCTTCAAGACGGCGTTCCTGGAAGTCACGACCGCCCGGGGCTGACTCAGCTGCGCGGATCGAAGCGGAACACCTGGATGCCCTCCGGGACCGGGTCGTAGCCGCGCTCGCGCAGCACCGCCTCGCGCAGCGGCGGATCGGTGATGTGAGTCGCACGCAGCTCGAACAGGTGGTCACCGAGCCGCACGCGCACGTCGGGGTGGGCGATCCAGATCGCTGCCCAGCTCTCGACCGGCCACCAGCTCGACAGCGCCCAGCGGTGTGACTGCGCGAACAGCTGGCCGTCGTGCAGAAAGCACTCGAGCTGAACGGAATGAGGCTTCTCGGGCCGCGCCTCGATCTCGCAGATGCGCCGCGCGTCAGGAACCAGCTCGGACCAGGAGGCGGGCGCGGGAGTCAGCGTGCCCGAGAGCGAGCCACCCGGCACGGGACCGCAGGCCAGGAGGCAGAGCGCGAGCCCCGCGAGCCAGCGACTCACGGCGCGATCCGCCGGCCGCGCCGCACGACCACGGCCGAGCCGTCGGCCACGAACGCGGTGCTGGGCGCTAGCGCGAGCGGCTCGGCGAACTCCGGCCCGTAGAGCGACGCGACGTCGCACTCGAGGCTGGCCTTCTCGGCGCGCCAGACATGCCAGCGCGGGTGCTCGACCTGATACTCGACGCTGCCGCCGTCGCGCTGCAGCGCGTAGCCCCAGTAGTGCTCGGTGATGAACGTCTCTTCGGCGTCATCGGCCGGCAGGACCGGCGCACCCGAGAATTGCACGCTGAGTCCCTCCCAGGCGCCGCGCCGGCGCCAGCCGTACGCCACGGTCGCCGGACCGTCGCCGATCATGGGACGGATCGAGTGTCTCATCGGGTGCGCGACGTAGTTCTCGGAGTAGGCGACGCGCGCGACCAGCGCGATCGCCCGCCGGGGCACGATCTCCTTCACGAACACCACGCCCCGCCGCCACTCGCTGCCTGACTTGCGGCGCACGTAGAAGCGCAGGTTCACCTCGTCGAAGTTCACGTGAAACGGCACCGGCACGCCGAGCACGCGCGTGCGCAGGAAACGGAAGCCGACCGCGCTCACGAAGCTGCGGCCGCGCCACGAGTCGAGCTCGGTGCCGGGCGGCACGCGGCTCGCAAGCCGCTTCGGGTCGATCTCGTAGTTCAGCATCGCCAGCTCGCGCCACTCCGCGCTGAGAAAGCGCATCGTGGGCGGCGCGGCCGTGGCTTGAGTCACGGAGCGGCGACGCAGAACTCGGCGTCGACCTCGGGTGGCCGCGTCGGCTTCGTGCCCGGCGCCGGGAACGGATTGCGGAAGGTGAACGCCGCGGCCGTCGGACCGTGCGTGCGCAGCTGCTCCAGCTTCCCGAGCGCCTCGCCCACGCTCGGCAGCTGACCCGCGGCCACCCACCACAGCACGAGATGCGGGCCCGCCGGCAGCCGGAACCACTGCTTGCGCGCGCGCAGCGGCGCCACGTGCTCGCTCTTGTACACGTAGGCGTGCAGGCTCTCGAGTGACTCCCAGACCGACATGTTGAACAGGAGCAGCGGATCGTCGAAGGCGCGGATCGAGGTGGCGTCGCCCGCGTCGGACTGCAGCCGCCAGACGAAGCCGGGGCTGGCGTCGGCCAGCGCGTTGATGCGGGGTAGCTGCGTGCGGAAGCCGTCCATGACCGGGTCTTCCAGCGGCGCGACCATGTGCGCCACGTTGGCCTGGGCGAGCGAGAAGCGCCGGGAGCTCACGCGCGGCGCCCCAGGAAGAACGCGCCCGAAAGCGCGCCGGCCAGCTCGAGCAAGGCACTCACTCCGGCGCTGGCCACGAAGCCGGCGTGCGCGGCGTCACTGCCCTCGGGCAGGTGCGCGATGTTGTCGGGAGACACGAGGATGTAGTGGTGATAGGTCGCGAACAGCAGTGACCCGAGCATCGCCGCCGTGAACAGACAGAGCGCAGGCTGCGCGAGGCGCGTCCAGACACCGATGCCCGCGAGCGGCGGCGCGATCACGATCACCGCCCAGGCGTAGGCCAGCTTGAGCGGCGGCAAGCCGATGCCGAGCTCTTGGTGCGCGCCCGTATGCCAGACCGTGACCGCCAGGTGAATCGCCGCGAGCACCGAGACGCACAGCTTCACGGCCAGAGACTACACTCCCGCCAGCTGTTTCGCGAGGAACGCGCAGGCGCGCGCGACGCTCTCGGGAGTCACGTCCGCGTGCCGGCCCGGGCTCGAGTCGAGCGACTTCTCGGGGCTGCCGAGCTCGGCGTACAGGCGATCCGTGGCCACGCGCGGCTGCAGCTCGTCGTCCTGCTTCTGCAGGAAGTGCACGGGACAGCGCACGCGCGGCGCGCAGGCGTGGAGGATCGCCGACTTGGGCTCGGGCTCGGCGCCGCACAGACCGAGCACGGCCGCCCCCAGCTGCGGGGCGTTCGCCAGGAACACGATCCCGTAGTGAGTCGCGAGCGCGAGCCCGTAGTATCCGGCCCGTGCGCCGGCGAAGCGCTCGCGCGCGAAGCCCAGGATGCGCAGCCACTCGTCGCGCAGGGCCGCGGGGCCACCCGAGCTCCAGAACGTCTGCCAGGCCTCGCTCGGGTCTGTCCCGCCTTCCTTGCGTGCGCCGTGTCGGGGTAGATCCGGCGCCACCACCGCGAGCCCGAAGCGCTCGACCAGGATCTCCGCCGGCAGTCGCACGCTCGAGTGACTGCGGTCGGCGCCGAGCCCGTGGCCGACCAGCACCACCGCGCGCGGCGCGGCGTCGGGCCGGAAGACCGAAAGAGGAATCACCGAGAGCTCGCCCTCGGTCTCGGCCTGCGCGCCGGGGCGCAGCTCCACGCTCTCTTCGTTCACCGCGCGGAACGTACCAAAGCGCGCTAGCGGCGCCGGGTCACTCGCGACTGCTCCGAACTCTGGAAGTTGACGCTGATGCGCGGGGCGCCGACGTCGGGCGCCTTGGGCACCGAGTGCACCCAGTCGACCTGGCAACGGCCGCCCATCACGACCAGGTCGCCCGAATCGGGCCAGAGCGCCTGCGCCGGACCGCCGTCGCGCGGCTTGATCAGGAAGCGCCGCGTCGCGCCCAGGGTCAGCACCGGCACGATGCAGTCGTCGCGCCGGCACGAGATCCGGTCGCCGTGCCAGGCGGTGCTGTCGCGGCCGTCGCGGTAGAAGTTGACCCAAAGGTGGTCGTACCATACACGATACTGTGTATGCAGCCGCTCGGCGGCCGCGCGCAGGCTGGAGGGCGCCAGCGCGACGTCCGCGATCTCGGCGGTGAGTCGCGGCTCGGTCACCGTCTTCTCGTACATGCGGCGATCGCGCTGCTCCCAGGGCAGGGACGCGCGCAGACACTCGAACAGCGCGCCGGGCTCTTCGAGCCAGCCGGGCAGCCACTCGATCCACGACGTCGCCGAAAGCTCGATGCGCCGGCGGCTCGGATCGAACGCCTTGCCGAACAGATCCGGCTGGAACAGGGGGGTGGTCATCGCTGTGGCAGTCTAGGTTCGCACGACGGCGGGCGGCTCGCCGCTTTCGGACGCAGTGGCCGGCGCGCTCAAGCGCCGGGCGCGCGCGCCGATACGGCTGCGCACCCGCCATGCCCCCCACCCTGCTGCGAGCGCTGTTTCTGCTGCTCACTTGCGCGAGTCTTTCCGGCGCGAGCTCGGCGCGAGCCTCGACACTCGAGATCGCGATCCAGGGACTCGAGTCCGACGCCGGCGACGTGGAGATCGAAGTCTTCGGCAGCGCGCAGCGCGCCACCTTCCCGTACGCCGAGCGCGGCGTGGTGGCCGAGATCCGGATCGGAGCGCGCGCGCTCGTCGAGCGCGGCGGCTCGGTGACTCTTCCCGACCTGGCGCCGGGGCGCTACGCGGTGGCGGTGGTCCACGACGCCAACGCGAACGGCGACATGGACTTCGACTTCCTGGGCCTGCCCGCGGAGCGCTACGGCTTCTCGAACGGCGCCCACGCGCTCCTGGGCCCGCCCTCGTTCGACGACGCGGCGGTGCGCGTGACGCCCGCGGGAGTGACTCGCGCCGACGTGCAGCTCGCGCGCTAGAGCTGCTCGCGCAGCTTCTTCACCAGCTTCTCCTGCTCGGTCGGCTCGAGCCGGGTCTTCGGCATCTGCGCGAGGTCGTCGGTCCAGATCGGCGCGCCCCAGCGCGCGTCGCCGACGTAGCGCGGAATCACGTGCCAGTGCAGGTGCGGCACGACGTTCCCGAGCGACGCCACGTTCACGTGGTCCGGGCGCGTCGCGCGCATGACGGCGTTCGCGCTGGCGCGGAGATCGGCCGAGAACGTGGCCCACTCCGCGGCCGACAGCTCGTCCGGGCGCGCGGCGTGCCGAGGATCGAAGATCAGGAGACACTGCCCGCGATAGGTCTGGTTCCTGGCGAGATAGAGCGACGCGATGCCGAGCTTCGCCACGAAGTCCCACTCGTCGTTGCGCTCGGCGCGGGGCGCGCACAGCGGGCAGCCCACCCCCAGCACCTTGGCGTCCCACTGGGCGCGCGCGTCGTCACTCACAGCGCGAGCTCGAGCGCCGACACCAGACCCAAGAGCGCGAGCGGCAGACACAAGAGCGCGAGTGACCCGTGACCGACGCCCCAGCGCAGCTCGTAGTAGCGCAGGAACTCGCGCAGCCGCTGCGTGCCCTGGGGCAGCGTGAACAGCGCCACGTGAGTCGCGGGCAGGATCACCGCCAGGCCGATGCCGAGGCCGAGCGGCCAGGCGTTGTCGCGCGGAACTCCCTGCGCGTACAGCACGAACGGCACGAGCAGCGCGGGCAGGGCCCAGGCCGCGCCGAGCGCATCGATGCGCGCGTTGCGGCGCACGAGCTCGGCGAGCGGGAGTGAGTCGCTCATCCACGCGAGGCTACCAGCTGGGAGGGGGGCCTCGGGAAGGGGGCTTGACGCCAGGGCGAAAATCGAGCGAAAATCGATTCGAACAAACAGCGAAAGAGGGGCTGAGATGGCGGACAACGGAAACTACCCCGGCGGCGAGGCTCTCTCGCTCGAGCCGGGGACCGGTTCGGAGCCATGGAACGCTTTGCCTGTCTCGTTCTCGCGGATCTGCCACTCGCGGCAGCGCTTCGGGCGGAGCCCGAGCTCGCTGCGAAGCGGGTGGCGGTCGTGGAGCAGCGCGAGCGAAAAGCGCGCTCCACGCAGAGCCCGACCATCGTCGCGGGGAGCTTCCGAGGGCTGACCGTCGCGCAGGCGCGAGCGGTCGAGCCCGCGCTCGAGGTGCGCAGCTTCTCGCTCGAAGGCATGCGCTCGGCCGAGCAGGCGCTGCTCGACGTGGCGACCTCGGTCTCGCCGCGCGTGATGTCGGCTTCGCCCGGCCTGGTGTTCATCGACCTGGCCGGTACGCAGTCACTCTTTCCCACGGAACGCGGGCTGCTCACGGCGCTCGAGACCCGGCTCGGCGACGTGGGCTTCGCGCTCGCGCGCGATGCGGGCCCCAGCGCGCCCGCCGGCGTGCGCCTGGGCATCGGTCCCACCCGCACGGTCGCCGAGCTGGCGGCGCGCCACCGCGAGGGCGGTCGCATCCTGCGCGCCGAGGAGGCCGCGAGCTTTCTCGTGCCGCTGCCGCTCGACCTGCTCGATCCCCCGACCGAGCTGGCCAGCCGACTCACTCACTGGGGCGTGCGCACGCTCGGGCAGCTCGCGCGCATCCCGCGCGACGCCCTCGGCGGACGGCTCGGCGAAGCGGGCGTGCGGCTGGCGCGCCGGGCCAACGGCGAGGACCTCGCACCCTTCCGCCAGCATCCGCCGCTGTTGCGCTTCGAAGAGGTCGCCGAGTCGGACTGGGCGATCGCGAACCTCGAGCCGCTGTCGTTCCTGCTGCGCGCGCTGTGCGAGAGACTCGTGCGGCGCGTGCGCCTGCGCGGGCTGGCGCTGCGCCGGCTGCGGCTCGAGCTCGGGCTCGAGAGCGGCGCGCAGGTGGTGCGCGAGCTCGGCCTGGCCGCGCCCACGCTCGAGACCCACGTGCTGCTCGGGCTGGCGCGGCTCGAGCTCGAGCGCCATCCGCCCGCCGAGGGCGTGCTGTCGATCCGCGCGATCGCGACCCCGGACAGCGTCGAGACCGCGCAGCTCGACTTGTTCCTGCCGCCGCTGCCGTCGCCGGGCGAGCTGGCGGTGGCGATCGCCCGCATCGAGTCACTCTGCGGCGCGGGCCAGGTCGGCGCGCCGCGCGTCGAAGACACCCATCAGATGGACGCGGCCGCGCTGGTCGAGTTCCGGCTCGCGCACGAGCGGCGGCGCGAGTCGGCTACACGCGAGAGCCGCGAGCCGCCACGCCGCGGCGTGATCGCCCTGCGCGCGCTCCGCCCCCCGCGGCCGGTGCGCGTGTACGGAGCGGGGCGCGCCAGGCCCGCGCGGCCCGGCGGCGCGGTGCCCGGCTCCGATCCGCCGGTCTACGTGTCACTCTCGCCGCAAGCGGAGGAGGGCGAAGGCGGACGCGTGCTCCACACCGCCGGCCCCTGGCGGCTGTTCGGCGAGTGGTGGGGCGAGAGCCGCTTCGCGCGCGACTACTGGGACGTCGAGCTCTCCGACGGCGGCCTGTACCGCCTGTACCACGACCTCGCGAGTGACTCGTGGTTCGCGGACGGCATCTATGACTAAGAACTACTTCGCCGGCGGCTTCGCATCCGGCGGTGGGTTTATGGTCTTGTCCATCGCGTCGACCGCCTGGCTCACGGGCACGGTGAACACGCCGCCCTTGGCCTTCTTCCAGGCGTCGTAGCCCGCGTCGAAGCGACCGTCTGCGGGAGCCGTGCCGATCAGGCTCTTGATGCTGGCCCGGAAGGCATCTTCGGTGAAGGGCATGTGGCTGATCGTGTGACTCATACCGCCCGGCGCCTTCGAGTTCGGGATGTTCACGTCGATCACGTGCACGTGGATGACCTTCCCGATCTCGGGGACCTCGTCGATCTTGCCGATCACCAGGGTCGAGCCGGCGTCCTCGGGGCGCGTCTGGTAGGTCCAGTGCTGGCCCACCGCCAGCTCGGTCGGCGCGGCCGGCTGGTCGGGCGCGGCCGCCCACAGTGCGGCCGCGAGAGCGAGGACGAGCCTCGTCACGTCACTCGCCGACGTCGAAGAATTCGACCACGCCCGTCTCGAGGTCGTACTCGGCGCCCACGACGATCAAGCCATCGCGCTCGATCAAGCTCTCGAGCAGCTCGGAGCCGTGGCGCAAGTGACTGACCGAGATGCCCACGTTGGCGCGCACCGCGGCGCGCACCAGTGCCTCGGAGTCGTGACGCAGCACCGAATACAGGCCCTCGACCGAGGGCCGCACCCGGTCGACGATCGAGCGCAGGTTGCGCGATTGGTTGGCGCTGGGCTCGCGCAGCGCCTCCAGCGTGGCCAGGATCGCGCCGCACTGCGTGTGTCCCAGCACCACCACCAGCCGCGAGCCCGAGCGCTCGGCCGCGAACTCGACGCTGCCGATCTGCGACGGCGCGACGATGTTGCCGGCGACGCGGATCACGAACAGGTCGCCCAGCCCCTGGTCGAACACGATCTCGGCCGGAACGCGCGAGTCGGAGCAGCCCAGGATGATGGCGAACGGCTCCTGCGCCTTGGCCAGCTCCGCCCGGCGCGTGTGAGTGAGCAGCGTGTCGGCGTTGCGCACGCCTGAGACGAACCGGCGGTTGCCTTCGCGCAAGAGAGTGAGTGCTTCGCGGGCGGGAATCATGGGGTGCTCCGTTCCTGGCGATCTTCGCACAGGCCCGGGCGCAGGCGCCAACCCGCGCCCGCGAGCTCGCTAGAACCGGTCCCAGTGAATCACCTGCTCCACCGGCTTGCGCTTCACCGGGCCGAAGCGGCCCTCGGGCCAGCCCAGCGGGATCGTGACCTGGATCCGGTGAGTCTGCGGCACCCCGAGTATCTCGCGGATCTCGGGCTCGCACATCATGTGGAAGGTGGTGAAGACCGTGCCCAGGCCGAGCGCACGCGCCGCCACGATCAAGTTCTGGGCCGCCGGGTAGAGCGCCGCGGGCACGAACAGCTCCATCGGGTTCCCGGGCGGGTAGATCGAGGCCCCGCACACGAAGACGACCACCGGCGCCTGGTCGAAGTGATTCGCCAGGTGATGCGCGCCGCGCAGCATGCGATCGCGCGAGGCGCCCGGGCCCGCCGCCTCGGGAATCGGCACCAGCCGGGGCAGCACCTGCTCGCGCACCACGTCGCCGATGCGCTTGCGCTGGCCCGGGTCGCGCACCACCACGAAGTCCCAGCCTTGGGAGTTGCCCGGACTCGAGGCACAAGTGGCGGCGTGAATCACCTGCTTGAGCAGCGCTTCGGGAACGGGGTCGGGCTTGAGCCGGCGCATCGCACGGGTCGTGGTCAGGGCTTCGATCGCATCCATCGTTCACTCCTTTGCGGATTTCTTCGAGAGTCTCTCGACCAGCGCGCCCAAGAGCCCGACCGCGTCGACTCCGGGACCGAGCACGCCCGCGAATGGGTCTCCGCTCTTCTCCAGCCGCGCGGGCGCGGTCTTGATCGTGAACTTCGTGGGGTCGAGCCGCGCGCTCACCTGCTTCCACTCGAGCGGCATCGAGACCGGCGCGTGCGGGCGCGGCCGCACCGAGAAGATCGATGCGATCAGCTTGCCGCGGCCGTTCTGCAGATAGTCGACGTACACGCGCTCCCCGCGCGCGGCGACCGGCCGGGTGATGGTCGAGATCTTGGGCAGGTCGGCCACCACCGCGCGCGCCAGCACCTCGGCCAGGCGCCGCGCGTCGTCGTGGTCGAGTGACTGACCCAGCGGCAGCAGCACGTGCAGCCCGTCCTGGCCCGAGGTCTTCACGAAGTGACTCGCGCCAAGCTCCTCGAGCAGGTCGTGGATGTGCCGCGCGACCTGGACCACGTGCGCGAACGGCGCCTGCTTCGGGTCGAGGTCGAGGATCAGCCAGTCGGGGCGGTCGAGCGCCTGGGCGCGCGAGCTCCAGACGTGGAGCGGAATCGCGCCCGAGTTGATCACGTGCAGGAGCGTCCGGAGCTCGTTGCAGATGAAGTAGTCGGTGCCCTCGATCTGCTGGCGCAGCACCCAGTCGGGCGTGAAGTCGGGCGCGTTCTTCTGGTAGAAGGACTTGCCCTCGATGCCGTCGGGGTAGCGCGTGAGCACCAGCGGCCGGTCGCGCAGGTACGGACCGAGCCAGGGCCAGACCGCCTCGTAGTACGCCAGCAGGTCGCCTTTGGTGTAGCCCTCGACCGGCCAGAACACCTTTTCGAGCCGAGTGAGTCGCGGCTGGCCGTCGTCCGCTGGCTTCCTGGCTGCGGGCGCAGGAACGGCCTCCGGCGCGGCGGCGTTCAGCTCCGCCGGGGCGACGCAGTCTTCGAGCTTGGCATCGGGCCGCAAGCGCACGAACACCGGCTGGCGCAGCAGGCCTCCGGCGCTCGTGACTTCGGTGTAGCGCACCTCGCACACGAGCTCGGGCCGCACGAAGACGACGCCCTTGCTCGGCGGCTCGCCGGCGAACTCGGGTTTCGCCACGCGCAGCGGATCGAGCGCCTGCTGCAGCTTCGCGCTCGAGTCCTCGGCCAGGCCCGAGCCGGCGCTGCCCGCGTAGGTCCAGGCGCCATCGCGGCGCCAGGCCAGCAGCACCGAGCCCAGTGACTCGCGCGAGCCCTTGCCAAGGTTGTAGCCGACGATCGCCAGGAGCGAGCTGCGCGGCAGCTTGATCTTCAGCCAGCTCTTCGAGCGCCGGCCGCTCTCGTAGCGCGAGTCACAGCGCTTGGCGACGATGCCCTCGAGCTGGTTGGCGCGCGCCGCCTCGAGCAGCGCCTGGCCGGCGCCGAGCACGTGGTCCGAGAAGCGCACGAAGCCGAGCCGCGGCGCGAAGCGGGAGAGGATCTCCTTGCGCGACACCAGCGGCAGCCCGCGCAGGTCCCGGCCCGCCGCCGACAGCGCGTCGAAGGCGTAGAAGACCAGCGGCACGTCGACCTCGCTGCGCGGCGTGGGCAGGTTGCGGAAACGGGGCTGCAGCCGCTCGAACGAGGCGCGGCCCGAGTCGTCGAGCGCGACCACTTCGCCGTCGATCGCGCACTCCGACACCGGAAGGTGTCGGACCGCGCGCGTGATCTCCGGATAGGCCTCGGTCACGTCGCGCCCGCTGCGCGCCACCAGCCGCGCGCTGCCGTCGGCGCGCTTTTGCGCGACCACGCGCGCGCCGTCGTACTTCAGCTCGAACAGCCAGCCGTCGCGGGTGAAGGCGTCGTCGGCGACCTCGGCCAGCATCGGTTCGAGCGCCGCGTCCGGCAGCGCGCGCCGCGGCGCGGCGGCTGCGTCGGTGAGTGACTCGACTTCGGCGGTGCGACTCACGCCGTCGCGCAGCTCGTCGATGGTGAGCCCCGACAGCACCGACTCGGCCTCGTTCTCGACGATCTCGCCCTCGGCCAGCTTGCCCTTGCGCTTCGACAGCCAGAGCCAGCTCTTGCCGCCCTCGCCCTTCATGCGCACCAGCGTGAAGCGGCCGCGCAGCTTGTGACCCGCGAGCTGCAGGTCGAGCTTGCCTTCGGCCAGACCCTCGGCCGGCGAGCGTCCCTCGACCGTGTGATAGCTGCCGCGGTCCCAGACGATCATCGCTCCCGCGCCGTAGTTGCCCTTGGGAATCACTCCCTCGAAGTCCGCGTACTCGAGCGGATGGTCCTCGGTCTGCGCGGCGAAGCGTTTCTCCTTCGGGTCCAACGTGGGTCCCTTCGGGATCGCGAAGCTCACCAGCACGCCGTCGATCTCGACGCGAAAGTCCCAGTGCATGGAGCGCGCGGCGTGCTGCTGAATCACGAACGCGCGCGCGGCGTTGGGCGGCAGCGCGCGCACCTCGCCGTCGAGTCCGAACGGCTCCGGCGTCGCGTTCGGGTCCCGCTTCTCGCGGTAGGTCTTCAGATCGGCCATGAGCCTCGGATACTAAGATGGGAGCGCTCTTGCCCGCGAGTCGGCTGGACGCGCCTCCGAGTGTGGAACTTACACGAGGAGACCGCGAGAATTTCTCGCGAGCGGGAGCATGCGACTGGCACGATGGCTGCACTTCGGAGCGTCCGCTAAAGTGATTGATTCAACGAAGGAGCACGAGATGCACGCTCGAACGTCGGTCCGAGTCATCCTGGCCCTGGCTTGCGTGGTTACACTGTCCGGTGTCGGCCACGCCGCCGAGAAGGCCACGAAGCCCAAGCCCGACGCCACCTTGAAGCTCTCTGCGAAGGCCGTGGCCGCGGGCGTCGGCTACTCCTGGGGCGGCGGCACGCTCACCTACAAGGGTAAGTCGTACCCGGTCACGGTCGACGGCATCACCGTCGGCTCGGTGGGCGCGAGCGAGATCCAGGCGGTGGGCAAGGTGTATCACCTGTCGAAGCTCGAGGACTTCTCCGGCAACTACACCGCCCTGGTCGGCGGCGGCACGATCGGCGGTGGCGGCGGTGGCCTGATCATGGGCAACCCGGCCGGCGTCGAGGTGCACATCAACGCCACCACGCGCGGTCTGTCGCTCACGGCAGGCGCGTCGGGCGTGAAGCTCGAGCTGAAGAAGTAGCGCTCCGGGGCGAAAGTATCGTACGGTTAGGTTCCCTCCCGCTGCGGCCCACCCCCGGGGCCAAAGGAGCGGAATGCCTGCGCGCGCGATCTCGTCCGGGACGATCTCGTTCGGTCTGGTGTCGATCCCCATCAAGGTCTTCACCGCGACCAGCAGCAAGGACGTGCGCTTCAGCATGCTGCACGAGAAGGACAAGTCGCGCCTCAAGCAGCAATACATCTGCGCGACCTGCGGCGAAGTCGTGGAGCGCAACGCCACCGTGAAGGGCTACGAGTACGCCCGCGACCAGTATGTGGTGGTGACCGACGAAGAGCTCGCCGGCTTGCAGCGCAAGACCGACCAGACGATCGAGATCGAGGAGTTCGTGCCGATCTCACAGGTCGATCCGGTGTATTTCGAGAAGTCGAACCTGCTCGGTCCCGACAAGGGCGGTCACAAGGCGTATCAGCTGCTGCACCGCGCGATGACCGAGACCAAGCGCGTGGCCGTGGGGCGTTACTCGACGCGCGGGCGCCTGCAGCTCGTGCTGCTGCGCCCGATGGGCGACGGCCTGGCGATGCACGGCCTCTACTACGCGGACGAGGTGCGTGATTTCTCGGACATCGAGATCGACAAGACGATCGCGCTGAAGGACGCCGAGCTGAAGCTCGCGAAGGAGCTGGTCGAGCAGCTCTCTCACGACAAGTTCGAAGCCCAGAAGTACGAGGACGAGTACCGGCGCCAGATCCTCTCTGCCGTCGACCGCAAGGTGGCGGGCGAAGAGATCGTGGCCGCGCCGCCCGAAGAGGCGCGCGAGCAGATCATCGACCTGGTGGCGGCGCTGAAGAAGAGTCTGTCCGAGAAGGCCGCGGGCAAGGAGAAGCCGGCCGCGGCCGAGACCGCGCGCAAAGGCGCCAAGGCGAAGGGTAAGAAGGCGGCGTCGAGCTAATATCCGGAGCGTGGGGCGACACTTGTCGACGACCGACGCGGCGCGGATTCTCGGCCTGTCCGAGGCACGCATTCGGGAGCTGGTCCGCTCGGGCCTGTGCCGGCCCGCGCGCGACGGCAAACGCTACGCGTTCTCGTTCCAAGAGCTGGTGGTGCTGCGCGCCGCGGCCGGGCTGCTCGCGCAGAACGTGCCGATGGCGCGCGTGCGCCGCGCGCTAGCCACGCTGGCGGGTGAGCTGCCGCCCGAGCGCTCGATCTCGGGCCTGCGCATCTTCGCCGACGGCAAGCGCGTCGCCGTGCGCGACGGCGGCACGGCTTGGGAGCCCGAGACCGGCCAGGTGCTGCTCGACTTCGGCGTGGACGAGCTCGCGCAGCAAGTCACCGAGCTGCGCGCGAGTCACAGGCACGCCGCGCCCGGGAACGACTCACACGCGCAGGCCCAGGTCGAGTTCGAGCGCGGCCTCGACCTCGAGGACGACGACCCCGCGGGCGCGTGCGACGCCTACGGCAAGGCGCTGGCGCTCGACCCCGACCTGGTCGACGCCTGGGTGAACCTGGGCCGGATCGCGCACCAGGTTGGGAACGTGAAAGAGGCGGCGCGGCTCTACCACGAGGCGCTCGAGCGCAGCCCCGACGATCCGGTGGTGCACTTCAACCTGGCGCTCGCGCTCGAGGACGCGCGCGGCCCGGCGCCCGCCGCGAGTCACTACGAGCGCGCGCTCGAGCTGGACCCGAGCTTCGCCGATGCGCACTTCAACCTGGGCGCGCTGTGCGAGAAACTCGGCCGCAAGAGCGACGCGCTCCGCCACTACCACGCGTACAAAAAGCTGACCGAAGGCTGAGTCAGCGGCCCGGCTACAGGTGCTCGGCGAAGAACGCCAGCATGCGCCGCCACGAGTCCTCGGAGGCATGGGCGTCGAAGGCGGCGTGCATCGGCGTGCGGCGCGCGATCGCGGCGAGCAGCCCACCTCCGTGGTCGTTCATGTAGGAATGACCCACGTTCGGGTAGATCTTCACGTCGTGGGGGATGCCGAGCTCCGCCAGGTGTTTCTCGAGCCGGTGCGCGTGACCGAGAAACGAACCGTCGAGCTCGCCGAAGCCCGCCACCACCGGGCAGACCCGGCGCAGTGAGTCCGCGTGCTCGGGCACCTCGCCGTAGTAGGGCGCGCACACCTGGAGCCCGCCTTTCGCCGCCCAGGCCAGCGCGAAGCCGCCGCCCATGCAGAAGCCGGTGACTCCGATGCGCGCGCCGTCGACGCCGGGCCGCGCGGCCAGGAAGGCGCGCGCCTGCTCGAGTCTCTGGAAGGCCGGGCCCTCGCCGCGCGAGGAGTCGCGCACGGTGCGGATCACGCACATCGGTCCGGCGCCCGCGCCGTCGAAGAGCGCGGGCGCGAGCGCGGCGTAGCCGGACTCGGCGAAGCGCCGCGCGATGCGCCGGATGTCGGGCGAGAAGCCCATGATGTCGTGGATGGCGACCACGGCGGGCCAGCCCTGGGCCGGCGCGGGGCCGTTGGGGAGCGCGAGATAGGCGCGCATGGTGCCGCCCTCGGCCAATCGAATCTGCTCTTGGGTCTCGATCGCCACGTCAGGCCGGCGTCAGATTGAGCACGACGCCGCTCAAGTGACTCGCGCGCTCCGAGGCCAGGAACAGCACGGTGTCGGCCACCTGCTCCGGCTCCTGGATCGCCACGCCGCGCAACAGCTCCTCCCAACGTGACTCGTCGCCGAAGCGCTGGCGGGCCAGCGCCTTCAGCGGGTCGGCCAGGCGGTCGGTGCGGGTGGCGCCCGGGTGGATGCCGAGCACGCGCACGCCGCTCCGGATCGAGCCTTTGCCCGCCGCCTTGGTGAATGCCTCGAGCGCCGCGTTCCCGGCCGCGCCGCAGATGTAGTCGGCTGGATGCGAGACGCCAGCCATGCCGATCACGTTCACGATCACCCCGTGCCCGCGTGACTCCATGCTCGCGAGCACGGCGCGCGTCAGGTCGATGAAGCCGAACACCTTCAGGTCCCAGGCGCGGCGCCACGTGGCCTCGTCCACGGCGCCGAGACTCCCGCGTGGGATGTCGCCGGCGTTGTTGACCAAGACGTCGATGGCGCCCACCTCGTCGGCCAGCCGCTCGGCCGCTCCGTCCGCACGCAGATCGGTCACGTGCACGCGCAGCTCGACGCCGAACTTCGCGGAGAGGTCACGCGCCGCTGCGTGCATCGGAGCCGCGGAGCGCGCGCACAGGTGCACGTTCGCGCCCTCGGCCGCGAAGCCCGCGGCGCAGGCCAGGCCGATGCCTTTCGAGCTGCCGGTGACGAGCACCGACTTGCCGCGCAGGCCGAGATCCATACGCCCAATTCTAGCTCGAATCGCCGGGCTTCTGGCAGAATGGCGCAGTCACTGGAGGCGACATGCGGATTCCGGGACTTCTTGCTGCGCTGTTGTTGCTCGCGCTTCCGGCTTCGCCCGCGCTCGGCGAGACGAAGAGCTACGAGGTGCACGGCCAGGTCACGGAGATCACCCCTGGAGCCGTCGATCCGACCTCCTCGCTCGCGTCCCTCGGCGTCCACGTGAGCTCGACCGCGACCCTCGACTACACCGTCGATCTGTCCACTCCCGTAGGCTTGGCCGGGACGCCGGCCGTCTATTTCGGCCCGGTCACGTCCTTGACGTTGACGATCGGCAGCTGGTCGGCGACCGGCGTCGACCTGTCGTCGGACATGGACAACATCACGGTGGCGAACTCGACGATCGACCTGCTGGTCGTGTCGACGCGAACGACGGACACGAATCTCTTGCTCAAGCAGAGCGACATCGGACTCGAGACCGTCGCACTGAGCCTTTCCGACGGCGACGGACACTCGATCGACGATCAGTCTCTCGACCAGGACCCGGCTGCGTTCCCCAGCGGATCGATCGCCGTCAGCGGCCCGAACGGCACGATCCACATCATGGTGACTCCCGGGGGCGGCAGCCCGAGCGGGGATGCCTCGGCGAAGTGCCGCGGCGCGCAGCTCTCGGCCGCGGCGAAGATGTGCCAGGCGAGCTTCAAGTGTCTGGCGAAGCACGCCAAGGCGCCCGACAAGGACCCCGAGAATGCGGTGGTGGAGGCCTGCCGCGGCAAGGCGGACACGGCGTTCCTCGGTGCGTTCAGCAAGGCACTCATGGCCGCCGAGAGAAAGGGACTCAGCTGCGGGACCCAGGACTCCGCCATCACCGCGCTCGAAGACCTCGACGGCGCGATCTCCGACCAGAATGACGAGGCGGCGGCAATCACTCCGCCGAACTCGACCGTCATCTCGGGCTGGCTCACGGCAGCGGGCACCGCCTGCAGCGCGGGGCTCCGGGCCGAAGCCAGCAACGCCGCCAAGCCCTCGGAGCCCAAGCGCGCGGCGGCGCGCGCCAAGGCGCGCGCGAAGCTCGACGCGTCCGACCAGATGCTCGTCGACAAAGCCGTGAGCAAGGGCGTGACCTTCGATCCCGCTCCCGACGTCACGGGCTTCGGGGACGACCTCGATCACCGGATCGATGCGACGGCCGCGGAGCTCAACGGGGACTGACCCCCGAGGTTTCGCTGGCCTTTTGCAGAAATCACCATGGCTCGGACACGCAGTCACGAGCTTCCGTGCCCGTACGGCTTGGCACTCGGGTTGCTGTTCCTGTTTCGCGTGCCCTTGGCGAGGAGGCGAATCATGAAGCGACACGGTTGGCTGCTCGCAGGTGCAAGCGCGCTGGCGTTGGCGGCCTGCTCCACGCCGCAGCAGCCGGCGAAGGAAGTCGGGAAGGCCGAGCTCGCGGTGCGCAGCGCCCAGGAAGAACCCCGCTCGAGTGAGGCCGCCGGCGCCGAGGTGCGCATGGCCCAGGACAAGCTCGAGCGCGCCAAGGTCGCGCTCCACGAGAAGAACTACGACAAGGCGCAGCGCCTGGCCGAGGAGGCGTCGGTCGATGCCGAGCTCGGTCGCGTGAAGGCCCAGTCGGACGACGCGGCGCAGTCGGCCGCCGCGCTCGAGGCGGCCATCCAGTCACTGCAGAACGAAGCCCAGCGCGGCGCGCGGATGCAGTGATGAAAGGAGCCCTGATGCGAGTCTCGAGTGTCTTGCTGGCGCTCGCCTTCGTGGCGGGCTGCGCCCACCCCATGAACCCGAACGTGACCAGTGCGGAGGCGGCCTATCAGAACGCGCAGGCCGATCCGAACGTCGCGAATCACGGTCAGGTGCAGCTCTACGAGGCGCGCAAGGACCTCGACCAGGCGGTGAAGTCCTTCAACGACGGTGACAAGGACGAGATCGTCGACCACTGGGCCTATCTCGCGCAGCGGCGCGTCGACATCGCCCGGGCCACGGCCGACAAGGCCGTGGCCGAGCAACGCGTCGAGACGCTCGGCGCCAAGAAGGACGCGGTGGTGCTCGACGCCCGGACCCGCGAGGCGGAAGCCGCGCGCGAACGCGCGGCGATGGCCGAGTCGACCTCTGCCGAGCTGCGCAACGAGCTCGCCGAGCTGCAGTCCCGCCAGACCAAGCGCGGCCTCGTGATCACGCTGCAGAACGACGTGCTGTTCGACGTGGACCGCTCCGACATCAAGCCCGGCGCGATGAACGAGCTGCAGCGCGTGGCCTCGCTGCTGAACCACGAGCCCGACCGACGCGTGCGCGTCGAAGGTCACGCCGACAGCACC
Organism: Myxococcota bacterium; assembly: GCA_035498875.1. Lineage (GTDB taxonomy): Bacteria > Myxococcota_A > UBA9160 > SZUA-336 > SZUA-336 > VGRW01. The sequence continues at coordinate 194,602 of DATJZP010000061.1, read as the reverse complement.
GGCGCCGACAGCTACAACCTGGACCTGTCGCGCCGCCGCGCCGAGTCCGTGGCCAGCGCCTTGATCCAGGACGGCGTCTCGCCGTCGCGAGTCACCGCCCAGGGCCTGGGCGAGGCCGAGCCCGTCGCCACCAACGCCACGCCGGAAGGCCGACAGCAGAACCGGCGGGTGGAAGTCGTCGTCATGGACCCCGGACAGTGAGTGAGTGAGCTGATGTGTCAGCGCGCGCAGATCTTCGTGGACGAAGAAGAGGTCGAAGACGAGCTGTCGGTCGTGGCGGCGGGCTCGGTCAGTCCTCCGGGTCCAGCTCCCAACGACCCGCGTCCGGATGCCGTGGCAGTGAGTCGTTGATCGGGTGCCAGGGCGCCTTCGAGCCCACGAACATGTGGGCTCGCGGCGCGAGCTTCGGATGGTCGTCGTCGAGCGAGCCCATCGGCACGACCACGAGCCCGAGCGCTGCGTCGACGAACGGCAGGTTCGAGCCGCAGCGCTGGCAGAACACGTGCCGGAAGTGGCGCGTGTCGGGCAGCCGGAACGAGCGCGCGTGCTGCTCGCCCTGCAGGAAGCGCAGCCCGTCGCTCGGCACGAACAAGTTTGCCGCGCTGGCCGCGCCCGTGATCTTGCGACAGCGCGAGCAGTGACAGTAGTGCGACCAGACCGGCTCGCGAATCAGCTCGAATCGAACCGCGCCACAGACGCAGCTTCCGGTGAGCTTCATGAGTCGCCGGAGCGCCGCCCGATGATCAGGCGCCCCGAGCCCTCGAACTCGGGCCGTCGGCGCCATTCGCCGTATCGGGCATCCCAGGCTCCGGACTCGAGGTCCGCGCGCAGGCGCGCGACCGCAGCCTCCACCCGCGCGGGCTCGACGAAGCTCCAAGCCGACTGCGCAGCGCGCACCGCGGGATCGAGCAGCTGCTCGGGTCGCGCGTAGAACGCCTCGGAGAAGCCGTCGACGCAGTCGCGCGGAATCGGAATCGACCTGACCTCGCAGCGCCCGCCCAGGCCCGTGCAGATCGCGTCGATCGGTGGATAGCGCCGCCGCTCCACCGCGATCATCTCGGGCGCATAGTCACTCAGCCAGAACCGATCCAACGCAGCGCCATCGGCTGTCATGATCAGCACCGGGCCGCGCGTCACGCGTCGCAGCTCGCGCAGTCCTGCCGCGAGGTCCTTCCACTGGTGCACGGTCACGATCGCCATCGCGGCGTCGAAGGCAGCGTCGTCGAAGGGCAACGACTCGGCGGTGGCGTCGATCGCCGGGGCGAGCCCGGGCGGCCGCTGCGCGCGCATCGTCTTCGACGGCTCGACCGCCACCACGATCCGGTCGCGCGGCTCGTACGAGCCGGCCCCCGCGCCCACGTTCAACACGGTGCGCGCATCGCCGAGCGCGGCGTGCACGTACGCTTCGATGCGCCGATCGGTCCTGCGCTGCGCCGCGTAGCCCTGCCCGTGGCGCGCGTAGTCGATGTCGCCGGCCACCCGCTCACTCATCTCACTTCTCCACCTGGCGGAGCGCGATGCTGCTCACCTGCCGCACCCAGCGCGCCGGCTTCTTCTCCCCTTCCACGACGATCTTCCACGGGCCCTGGTCCGCGGCGATCGGCTGGCCGTCGACCTCGTGCGCCAGGATCACGCGCTGGCTCGTGAAGTCGCTCGACAGCTCGGCGATCGCGAACACCACGCGGTAGTCGTCGCGCGCCGAGACCAGCACGTATTGGGCCAGTGCCGGCCCGTGGAGTGAATCGAGCTTTGCTCCCGCATGAGTGAGCACGGTCGAGAGCAGCGGCCCGCTGAAGGTCTGCTCCGGGCCGCCGTGAGCGCTCGCCTTCACTGCCTCGTGCGGCAGCGCCAGGAGCTCGGCCGCCTTGAACAAGCGAGGGCCAGCGCCGACGTCGATCGTGAGATCCTCGCCGATCTGCGCGTGTGCAGCTGCGGTCGAGACCAGCGCGATCAGAAGGACGAATGCTCGGGCGATCCGGCTCACCGCGGGACCGTAGCACGGGACGGTCAGTGCTTCGCGACCAGCTCGAGCACCTGAGCGCGCACGGTGTCCCAGGCTTTCGAGCCGGGGTCGATCGGATCCAGGTGATTCAGACCGGAAAGCTCGAAATATCCGACCGAGTCACCCGCGGCCTTGGCGGCTTCCAGATAGTCCTTCACCAGACCCGGCGGCACGATCCCGTCGTTGGAGCCGACGATCAGCACCTGGCGCAGCCCGAGCGGCAAGAGCGCCGCGGGCGAGCCATCCGCGTAGTGCTCCGGCACGTGCACCGGCGTTCCCCCGGTGAGACGGTAGAGAGTGTCCCGCCCGCACACGCCGTCGCCGAGCCTGCCCAGCACGCGCAGGTCGCCCGGTCCCGCCATGGCGACCGCGCCGCGCAAGGGCAGCGGAGACTGCCGATAGAGCTCGCTCGACGGCGCAAGCTTCGGCCGAGCGGCGTCCCAGAGCGCGAGGTGGCCTCCGGCGGAGTGACCCAAGACGATCGTGCGCGAGAGATCGAGCGGATACTTCTTCGCCAGCGTGCGCGCGTAGTCGGTCGCGTCGGCCACGTCGAGGAACGTTCCCGGCCAGCCGCCGCCGGGATTCCCCACGCGCCGATACTCGATGTTCCAGACCGCGACACCCTCGTGACTCAGTGCCTGCGACAGCGGCGCCGTGCCATCGAGCCCATAGCGCGAGAGCCAGCAGCCGCCGTGGATCAGCACCACCAGCGGGAAGGGACCGCTGCCGTCCGGCAAGAACAGCTCGCCGAACTGCTGTGATGGGTCGGACCCGTACGCGATGCGCGTCGAGCCGGCCGCCGGCCGATCGGCTTTGTGCGCGGCGCAGCCGACGCAGAGCGCCAGCATGGCCAACAGGATGGCGCGCAGAGATCGGGACGAGATCACTGCCCGGCCTCTGCCAACCGCACGAGCTCGCTGACTCCGCGCTCCAGCTGCTCGAGCAGGCACGCGGGCGCTTTCCGCCGTTTGAAGCTGCCGAGCAGGGCGCCGTAGTACCAGAGCTGATCGGCCTTGCCGGCGTTGAAGCGCTCCCAGAGTGACTCTCCCACAGCTCGGTAGTCGACGACCATGGCGCGCACGTTGTCGACCTTGTCGGCGATCGAGACTCGCAGCGCCTCGGCCGGTGCATGCTCCAGGTGCGACAGATAGCGCTGCTTGCGCTCGCGCCAGGGCGGCTTCTCGCCGCCCGCATAGTCGTCGGGAGTGTCCGTGCAGAGCTCCACGATCGAGCGCACCCGAGCGCCGAAGCGCCGCTCCAGCTCCTCGCGCGTGACCAGCTCGGGGTGGTCCTCGAGTGAGTCGTGCAAGAGTCCGGCGATCGCCTCGTCCTCGCTGCCGCCGTCGGACAGGATCAAGGCGCACACCGCCAGCAGGTGGGAGACGTAGGGCACTCGTGAGCCCTTGCGCACGTCGCCCCGATGGATGCGCGCCGCGAGCGCGAGGGCCTCGCTGAAGCGATCGCTGAGAGGGGACTCGGAGGTTGGCGTAGAGGCTCCCTGGAGAGCCGAGACGATAACACCCTATCCGGCGTGCGCGCGCTTCAAGGCAGCAATGTCGAGCTTCTTCATCTTCAGCATCGCCTGCATGGTCCGCCCGGCGCGCGCGGGGTCGGGGTCACTCATCAGCTCGCCGAGCACGCGCGGGACGATCTGCCAGGAGAGGCCGAAGCGATCCTTCAGCCAGCCACACTGCTGCGCATTCGGGTCGCCGCCCTCGGAGAGCTTCGACCAGAAGCGATCGACCTCGACCTGTGTCTCGCAGCTCACCATGAACGAGATGGCTTCGCTGAATCTGAACTGCGGTCCGCCATTCAGCGCGCTGAACTTCTGGCCGTCGAGCGTGAACTCGACCAGCATGGCCGTGCCGGGCTTCTGGCCGTGCACTTCCTGGCCGGACTCACCGTAGCGGGAGACCGTGAGGATCTTCGAGTCCGGGAAGATCGAAGTGTAGAACTGCGCGGCCTGCTCGGCCTGGCCGTCGAACCAGAGGCAGGGGCTGATCATCTGCAGCGTGGCCATGTGCGTCTCCTCCCATGGAGTAGACGAACGAGCAAGCCCGGGGCCGACAACGCGCTTCGAGAAGTTCTCAGCGGGCCTTGCGCTGCGCCTCGAGGATTTGATCGTGAACGCGTTTCACGTCCGGGATCTGGTCGAAGCTCGGGACCTGGTAGCGCCCCATGCCCGGCCAGCTGCTGCCGGCGTACCAGCTCGAGAACGGGTTCGGTGTGCCGAAGCTGATCGTGCCCGTGCCGTCCGCGCGCTCGCGCAGTGTGATTCCGTTCAGCGTCCGCAGCGGCAGCGAGTTGGTGGCGCGCGAGAACACACCCGAGCGGACCAGGACCCGGCGATCGGTGAGTCCGTAGCAGGTCTTCGAGCGCGCGTACGAGTCGGCGAAGAACCGGCCCAAAATGATGTAGACACCCGCCGCGACGAACGGAATGCCCCACAGCCGGAAGAAGAACGGGGCGGCGCTGTGGAGCACGCCCCATTCCCAGAAGAACGCGAAGCCGCCCCAGATCAGGCTGAACGGGATCATCAGCACGTCGGCTGCCCGCAGAAAGAGTCCCTGCCTGGGCACACCCGTCCACAGGAGTGACTCACCGCCTTCGAGCGAGCGAGTGATCTCGAGCCGTGCGCTGATCTCGATGTCCGTGCCAGGGGTCAATACTGGAGCTCTTCCTTGAAGGCCTCTTCGACATCGCAGTACGGCTTCTTTGACGTCTCGGTTCGGGACTTCTGGAAGTAGTAGTTGGGACCCAGCGGATCCTGGTCGTGGAGGTTGTGGACCAGTGAGTACCAGGTGAACGTCACGTCTCGAGTGTCTGCGAAGCTCTCGCCGATCTCGCGATCCGCGAGAATCAAGGTGGCGGGCTGGTCCTTGCCGCCGGGCAGGAGCCTGAAGTCGTGCAGCACGCAGTCGGCCCCGCCCGCGATTCGCAGCATGTCCTGCTCGCCCTCTCCCCAACCGATCGGCACGATGTTCCACGAGTCTTCTACGAGCAGATAGAACGACACGGCTTCGAAGCTGTGCGCGTTGCCGTTCTCGCGGTGTGCCTTGACGATGAGGCCGTGACTCCCATCGCCGGCAAAGTCGATCTTGTTCGGGCCGTTGCGGATGAGGACTGGCGAGCGCGAGATCTTCGCGGCGGGTGATGCTGCGAGCAGCACGGCTGCGAGCACGACGAGCGCCCTACGCGAAGCGCGCATCGACATACACCCACGCATTTTTCCCCGAGGCGAGCCGCGCGGAGATCCGTTTGTAGGCCGCCACCTCGTACTCGTCCGCGTTGGCGAGCTCCTGCTCGCTGACCTCGAACACGGTGCCACTCACACGGCTCTCATCGCAAACGCTGCGCTTCACGATCGGATGGTGGGTCTTGCCGCTGGTCTTCACGACCTCGGGGTCCTCGATCCGCACCAGAGACTGCTCGAAGCCGACGAGCTCGTCACTTTCCCCGCGCAGCAGACGACCAAACGTGGAGAGCTGCACGCCCTCCTGCTGGAGTGTCCCGTACGAGAAGAGAAGTGGCATGAGAGAATGACCCCCGTGAGCTCGCCGATTTCGAGATTCTATCGTTCGACCCGGCGAATGGCGGCTCGGGCGCTGAAGCCCATCCTTCGCCCCCGCCGCGCCAACCTGTGCTGCTGCGGCCTGTCCAAGACAGGGACTCATTCGATGGCGGGCCTGTTCGAGGGCTTTCGCAGCGCCCACCACCCCGACGCCGAGACACGCCTGCCGCTCGCGATCGGACTGTTGCGGGGCGGCGTCAGCGAGTCTCGGGCGCGCCGCATCCTGCGGGAACGCGACCGCGACTTCTGGCTCGAGATGGAGTCCTCCAGCCTCGCGGGGCTCCTGATCCATCCGCTGGTCCGAGCCTGCCCCGACAAGCAGTTCGTGCTGACCGTGCGCGAGCCGCGCTCGTGGTGCGACTCCTGGCTCGATCACAATCTGAGCCGGCCCGTGGATCCGGCGTCGCCATGGGCCGAGCTCGACCGGCTGCGCCTGCGAGTCGCCGAGTTCCAGCCGACCCGCTTCGACGCGCCACTCACGGAGCACGGCTTCCCGCCGCTGGCCTGTTACTTCCAGCTCTGGGCCGCCCACAACCGGCGCGTGCTCGAGGCGGTTCCGCCCGCGCGCCTGCTGGTGATCGAGACCAGCGAGATCGGCAAACGCAGCGACGAGATTGCGCGCTTCGCCGGCATCCCGCTCGAGTCACTCCGCACGGACCGCAGCTGGCTCTTCAGCGCGCCGAAGAAGCACGGACTGCTGGGAACGCTGGATCGCGGCTACGTGTCGGAGACGGCCGACGAGTGGTGCAGCGCGCTCGCGCAGCGCCTCGGGATCTCAATCTGATTCCGGAGAAGCTACGTCGCCGGGTTTCGCGGCGCGACGTCGATCCGAGGGGGCCTCTCATTCTCGAACGAAGCACTGCAAAGAGCGGTGGCCTCTGCGATGATGGTTTCCCCGACTCCTGCGAATGCCTCCACCCAGATAGCTATCCCGAGGCCACGGGCGAGTGACCTGTTCAAGGTGTACTTGCCTTGAAACGTTGGCAGCAGACTCGTCTTTTCACTCTGCTGCAATCGAGCTCGAGCGGTTAGGTAGAACTGCTTCCAAGTCGCGTCTCTCGGCAGGCTCAGCCATCCACAGAGTGACTTCCACTGTGGCTCCCAATCACCTCCGATCGAAGGCCCGCTTGGCAGATCGAGGAGGAAGAGCCTGACTCGCATCGAGCGTTTCGAAAGGAACTCTTTGACACATTCAGGGTAGGCACGGACGCTCGCCTGTAGGAGACGACCATAGAGATAGGCCAACGTCATGATCGAAATGCATAGAGCGGCGTTGGGATCAGATGGAAATGACGACGGTAAGACACTGAGGCCACTGAGTTGAACGAGCAACAGAAGCGGAAAGGCCAGTGCTGCGAGACTCAGGAGGCCTGGCACAAGAACAGCTACGACCTCGTAACTCGAGTTGAGAATCTTTGCGGCAACATCCTTCACGGCAGACCTATCGGTAAGTGAGGATTTTCTTGACCAGAGCGAAAATTCGGCGAAAATCGCGGGAGATCCTGCTGCGCCATGACCTCACCCCCTTTCATCGAGCTAAGTACACGTAGTGCCTTCAGCTTTCTCGAAGCGAGCTCTGCGCCCGAGGACCTGATCGCACGCGCGGCGGAGCTCGGGCACGGCGTGCTCGCGCTCGCGGACGCGCACGGCGTCTACGGACTGCCGCGCTTCCACCGCGCCGCGCGTGCGCTCGGCGCGCGGGCGATCTGCGGCGCGCGCGTACACCTGGTGGCCGGGGCGAAGCGGCGCCGGAAGAGCGATCCACCGCCCGACGGTGGGCGAGTCACTCTCTTGGTCCGCGATCGCACGGGCTACCAGAACCTGTGCAAGCTGCTCACCCTGGGTCATGCGCGGGTCGAGAAGCCGCACAGCCGGGTCACCTGGGACGAGCTGCGCGAGCACTCGGACGGGCTGAGCGCGATCGTGCGCGAGCCCGGATTGGTGACTCCCGTTCGCGACACCTTCGGAGCGCGAGACACTTTCGGAGAGATCTGGCGCCACTGCGATCCGGACGAGGAGCGCGCGAACCGCAAGCTCCTGGCCACCGGTGTCTCACCGCTCGCGACCGGCGACGTGCGCCATGCCTACCCCGAGGGCAAGCGTCTGCTCGACGCCTTCAGCTGCGTGGCCCACGGCGTGCGGCTCGACGATGCGGGGCGGCTGCTCCTGCCCAACGCGGAGCGCCACATCCATTCCGCCGCAGAGACTGCACGGCGCTTCGCCGATCTGCCCGCGGCGCTCGCGAACACGCTCGCGCTGGCCGAGCGCTGCGCCTTCCAGCTCGAGGACCTGGGCTACGAGTTCCCCGAGTTCCCGAGCGGCAACGAGTCACTGCCCGCCCTGCTGCGCCGGCTGGCCTTCGAGGGCGCGCGCGAGCGCTACGGCGGCAAAGTTCCCGAGCAGGCGAAGACGCAGCTCGAGCACGAGCTCGGCATCATCGGCCGGCTCGCGCTCGAGGGCTACTTCCTGATCGTGTGGGACGTCGTGCGCGAGTGCCGCGCACGCGGCGTCTTGTGTCAGGGGCGCGGCTCGGCCGCCAACTCGATCGTGTGTTACGCGCTCGGCATCACCGCCATCGACCCGGTGCGCTACGAGCTCTTGTTCGAGCGCTTCCTGTCCGAGGAACGCGGTGAGTGGCCCGACATCGACATCGACCTGCCGTCGGGCGACCGACGCGAGGAGATCCTGCAGTACGTGTACGAGCGCTACGGTGTGAACGGCGCGGGCATGACCGCGAACGTGATCACCTACCGCTCGAAGAGCGCCGTGCGCGAGATGGGCAAGGTCTTGGGGCTGGCGAACGAGCAGATCGACCGGCTGGCGAAGCTGCTCTCGCGCCACGAGTTCACCGACGAGAACGACGCGCTCGAGCGCCAGCTGCGCGAGTCGGGCGTACATCCCGACGCGCCGCGCGTGCGCCACCTGGTGCGGCTCGTGCACGAGACGCAGAACCTGCCGAGACACCTGGGCCAGCACTCGGGCGGGATGGTGATCGCGAAGGGCCGGCTCGACGCGGTCGTTCCGCTCGAGCCGGCGCGCATGCCGGGCCGGCGCGTGATCCAGTGGGACAAGGACGACTGCGCGGACCTGGGCATCATCAAGATCGACCTGCTCGGGCTGGGCATGATGGCCGTGCTCGAGGAAGTGATTCCGCTGGTCGAGGCGCACGACGGCGCCGACGTCGCGCTCGACAGGATCCCCGCCGGCGACCCGAAGACCTACGCGATGCTGCAGGCGGGAGACACCGCGGGCGTATTCCAGGTCGAGAGCCGCGCGCAAATGGCCACCCTGCCGCGCATGAAGCCGACCTCGTTCTACGACCTGGTGGTCGAGGTCGCGATCATCCGGCCCGGGCCGATCACCGGCGAGATGGTGCAGCCCTACCTGAAGCGGCGCGCGGGCCGCGAGGCTGTGACTTACGCCCACCCCGACCTCGAGCCGATCCTGAAACGCACGCTGGGCGTGCCGCTGTTCCAGGAGCAGCTCCTGCGCATGGCCATGACCATCGCCGGCTTCTCGGGCGGCGAGGCCGAGGAGCTGCGCCGCGCCATGGGCTTCAAGCGCTCGGTCGAGCGCATGGGCGAGATCGAGCGCAAGCTGCGCGCGGGCATGACACAGCGCGGTGTCGCCCCCGACGCGCAGGAAGAGATCGTGAAGCAGATCGGCTCGTTCGCGCTCTACGGCTTCCCCGAGAGTCACGCCGCGAGCTTCGCGCTGCTGGCCTACGCCTCGGCCTACATCCGCGCGCACCACCCCGCCTGCTTCCTCTGCGCGATGCTGAACCAATGGCCGCTCGGCTTCTACAGCCCGGCCACGCTGGTGCAGGACGCGCAGCGCCACGGCGTGCGCACCTTGCCGATCGACGTGCAGGAGAGCGACTGGCTGTGCTTCGTGACCGACGCCGGCGAGGTCCGGCTGGGCCTGCGCTACGTCGACGGCCTGCGCGAGGCGGTGGGCCAGCGCGTCGCGGCAGAGTCCCCTTTCGAGTCACTGGGCGACCTGGCGCACCGCTGCGAGCTGCACCGCGACGAACTCGACAAGCTGGCCTCGATCGGCGCCTGCGCGAGCCTCGGCCTCGACCGGCGCGAGGCGCTCTGGCAGGTGGCCGCGCTTCAGGGCGGCCTGCTCTCGGGCGCCAGTTCGGCCACGCCCTCACCGCTCGAGGAGATGAACCCCTTCGAAACCACCGTGGCCGACTACCGCGGCACGGGCCTGACCACCGGCCCGCACCTCTTGAGTCATTTCCGCGACTCACTGCGCGCGCGCGGCGTGCTCTCGGCCGCGGAGCTGCGCGGCGCGCCCGACGGCAGCTGGGTGCGCATCGCCGGCGCGGTGATCGTGCGCCAGCGCCCCGGCACGGCGAAGGGCTTCCTGTTCCTCACGCTCGAGGACGAGACCGGCACCTCGAACGCGATCGTCGTGCCCGACATGTTCCAGAGACACCGCGCGCTGGTGCAGACCGCAGGTCTCTTGATCGTCGAAGGTCCGGTGCAGAACCAGGACGGAGTCATCCACGTGCGCGCGCGCCGCTTCGAGCGCATCGACCCGCGCTTCCAGGGCGACCTGCTGCCCCGCTCGCACGACTTCCGCTAGAGCGGCGCGGGCGGAAGCTTTTGGCCGCAGACGTCGCAGTAGCTCGCGGAGTCGGACGATTCGTGGCCCTGCGGACAGCGGCGCGGCCCGATGTGCTCGACTCGTGTCGCCGAGTACGAGATCGCGCTGCCGAAGAAGTAGAAGCTCATCCTGATGGCGAAGGCATTCGCCTCGTGATTCGACGACAAGATGCCGCACAGCAGGACGTAGATGCTGAGCCCGACGACCCCGTGAACCATCCACTTCGGGCAACCTCGGAGCATCGCCTGCAAGATCTCGGGGCGCTTCGTTCCGCTGGTGATCTGTGCTCCGATCAGCAGCGCAGGAAACCACACGACGAGCACGCCAATCGTCAGCACGCGATCCAGCTCCGCGGACGGAAGCGGCCCTCCTAGAAATGCGAGGAGATGAAAGACGAGGCAGGTGACGAAGCCCGTCACTGCGAGTCCGAGCAACGGATAAGCGACGGGTCGGATCAGGGTTTCCGCCAGCGAGCGGGTCACGCTCGGAGTATGCATCCCCCGTGCGCGCGAGTCACGACGGACGCCTCAGTGAGGCAGCTCTTCGATCACCACCGCCGTGCCGTAACACAGCACCTCGGCCGCACCGACCATCGGACCGGTGTCGTAGCGCACGCCCACGACCGCGTTCGCGCCCAGCTCGCGCGCGTGGCGCATCATCAGCTCGAACGACTCGGCGCGCGCCGACTCACACAGGTTGGCGAAGATCCCCGCGCGCCCGCCGAACAGCGTGCGCAGGCTGCCCAGGATGCTCACCGGCAGGGCCCGCGTGCGCACGGTGATGCCCCGCACCAGCCCCAGGCTGCGCACGGTCCGGGCTCCCGCGATCTCGAACGTGGTCGACGTCTGCATGGGCCTCCCATCGGCGCCCGGGCGAGTCAGCTCAACGAGATCAGCTCCAGCCGGTTCCCGAACGGGTCGTCCGCGTAGCTGCGCGCCCGGCCGTCGGGGTGCGGGTCGTCGGTCACTCGAAAGCCCGCGGCGCGCAGCCGGCCCGCCAGCTCGGCGAGGCCGTCGACCACGAGCGCCGGGTGCGCCTTCTGCGCCGGCCGGAAGTCGCCCTCCACGCCCAGGTGGATCTTCACGTGCGCGCTCTCGAACCACACGCCGCCGCGCTTGGCCAGCTCCGGGGGCTTCGCCACCTCGGGCAGGCCCAGCAGCTCGGAGTAGAAGCGGCGAGCCTCCGCCTCGCGCCCGGCCGGCATCGCGAGCTGCACGTGGTCGATCGCGACGATCTTCAAGGGGCCTTCACCGCACGCAGATAGTCGATCGGGATCGTCGACGAGTGCATCCGGTCGCGCAGCGTCTCGAGGTCGGTGACTGCGAAGCCCGTGCGCTCGAGCAGCGCGCGCAGCTCGCCGGCGCGGAGGACGCTGCGGCCGAGTCCCGGCGGCGGACGCCGGCGGTAGCCCGTGACTCCTTGGAACAAGATCCGGACCTGCGCGCGCAGCCGCGATACGCCACTCAGCTCGCGTGCCCCCAGATTGGCGACGATCAGCATTCCGCCCGGCCGCAGGATCCGCGCCAGCTCGCGCACTGCGAGCTCCGGGCGCGTGAAGTGCAGCACGAGACTCACGAACGCCGTGTCGAACGCGGCATCGGCGAACGAAGTCCGCTCACAGTCTTCGCACTGGAAACGAACGTTCGGCGCGCGCACCGCGCTGCGCGCGACCTCGACCATGCCGGGCGAGAGATCGCTCGCCACGACCGACTCCGCGCGCTGCGCCAGGACGCCGGTGAAGAACCCGGTCCCGCAGCCCAGCTCCACCACCCGCCCGAGCAGACCTTCCTTCTCGAGCCGCGCACGCACGCGCTCGCGCATGCCCGGCCCGATCTGCGCGTCCACCACCCGGTCGTATCTCGGCGCGACCGCCGACCAGAACTCGCTTGCCTCGCTCATATCGCCTCCTCGGGACGTTCCACGCCTGACCCACGCGGTGCGTTACATACTGGCATTCGCTCGCCTGCGGCTCGCTGCGCGCGACTGCGTCGCTTGCGGCCCCGCCACGGGCGGCCGTGGACGGGGCCTCCCGAGTTGCGGGCCGACCCGACCGGGTGCTCGAATAGCGCACCCGCGAGGAGAAAGTCATGCAGCGCTTCCAGATCCAGGTTCCGGACGCCGTGCTCGAAGACCTGAAGCAGCGGCTCGCGCGCACGCGCCTGCCCGACCAGCTCGAAGGAGCGGGCTGGACCTACGGCACCGAGCTTTCGTACCTGCGCGACCTGCTCGGCTACTGGCGCGATAAATACGACTGGCGCGTGCACGAGGCGGCGCTGAACCGGTTCAGTCACTGGAAGACGACCGCGCGCGACCTCGACATCCACTTCATCCACGAGCGCTCGCGCGAGCCGAACGCATTTCCGCTGGTGATCACGCACGGCTGGCCGGGCTCGGTGTTCGAATTCCACAAGATTCTGGGCCCGCTCACCGACCCGGTCGCGCACGGCGGCAAGAAGGAAGACGCCTTCCACGTGGTGTGTCCGTCGATGCCCGGCTACGGCTGGAGCCAGGCGCCGCGCAAGCCCGGCTTCGACATCTCGGAGGTGGCCGAGACGAACAAGGCGTTGATGGCCGCGCTCGGCTACGCGCGCTACGGCGCGCAGGGCGGTGACTGGGGAGCGATCGCCACCGCGCACGTGGGCCGGATCGATCCGAGTCACTGCGCGGGCATCCACATGAACATGGTGGTGGCCGGGCCGCCCGCCGGCGTCGCCAACCCGATGGAGGGCGTGTCGCCGCAGGAGCTGGCCTGGATGGGCGAGGTCGGAAACTTCACCAAGAACGAGACCGGCTACCAGCAGATCCAGGGCACCAAACCCCAGTCACTGGGCTACGGCCTGAACGACTCACCGGCCGGCCTCGCGGCCTGGATCGTCGAGAAGTTCCAGACCTGGGGCGACACCCGCGGGAACGTCGAATCGCGCTTCAGCAAGGACGAGCTGCTCACGAACATCATGATCTACTGGGTGACCCAGTCGATCACGTCGTCGACCCGGCTCTACTACGAGACCATGCACACCGGCCGCTTCGGGCCGGCCGGCGAGCGCATCAACGTGCCGACGGGCGGGGCGATCTTCGCCAAGGAGATCTACAAGGCGCCGCGCAAGTGGGCCGAGGCCGCCTTCGACTTGCGGCACTGGAGCGTGTTCGAGAAGGGCGGTCACTTCGCTGCGCTCGAGGAGCCGGCGCTCCTGGTCGAGGACGTCCGCGCGTTCTTCCGCAAGGTGCGCTAAGCAAGCGGAGTGAGTGGCGTAGAGCGCGTCCTCGAGATCGCCGCGTCGACGCGCGTGCTGCGCGCGCGACGGCTGCATGCGCTCGCGCAGTCCGGCTCCGGTGCGCTGCTCGGCCGCGAGTTCGTCACGTTTCGCGGACTGGCCGAGCGCTGCGCGGCCGAGACCGACGTGCCGGTGCGTGCGCTGCTCGGCGCGAGCGCGACCGCCGAGCTGGCCGCGGCCTGCGCGCACGGGCGCGGCGCGCTCGGCGAGAGACTCGCGGAGCGGCCCGCGCTGGCGGGTGCGCTGGCCGCGACCCTGCGCGACCTGCGCGATGCCGGCGTGCCGCCGAGCGCCCTGCCGGGTGGCGCCTCGGAGCTCGCCGCGACTTACTCGGCCTTCGAGGCCGCGCTGGCGCGGCTCGAGAAGCAGGGGCTGTTCGACCGCGTGGGCCTCTTCCGCCTGGCCCTGCGCGGCGCGCGGGCGCATCTCGCGCGCCGCGAGTTCACGCGCGTCGAGGTGCACGGCGCGACCGAGCTCGTGGGCTCGGTGGGCGACCTGGTCGAGAAGGTCGCCGAGTCGTTTCCGGGAGAGGCCTTTCGCTTCTTCCAGCCCGACTTCCAGAGTGAGTACGCGGCGCGGCTGCGCGAAGAGTGGAGCTGGCGCTTCCCGGTCGAAGCGGTGGAGACGGTCGCGCAGCCCGCGCTCACACCGGGTGGCGAGGTCACTGCGGAGACTCTGCGCGTGCGCCGCGCCCGCTCGCCGCGGGCCGAGCTCGAGGCCGTGGCGCGCGAGGTGCTGCGGCTGATCGCCGACGAAGGCGTCCCGCCGGACGAGATCCAGATCGTCGCGCGCACGCTCGATCCCTACGCGCCCTGGCTCGAGAGCACGCTGGGCGGCTATGGCATTCCGTGGAGCTCCTCGCTCACCCGGCCGGCGATCGCCGATCCGGCGCTGCGGGTCTGGCTGGAGCTCGCGCGCGCGCTCGTGCTCGACCTGCCGCGCGCAGCGCTGGTGCGGCTGTTCGACTCCGGGCGTCTGCGCGCTGCTCCCGATCTCGTCCCCGCGCTGGCCGCGTTCGGCGAGCGGGCCGCGCGCCAGGGCGGCGTCGTGCGCGGCGAGAAGGACTGGCGCGCGGCGCTCGAGACACTGTCGCCCGGGATCGAGCGCGCGGCGCTCGCGCGCCTGCTCGACGCCCTGGTCGCGGGCGCCGCGGAGCTGGCTTCGGCCCGATCGTATTCGGCGGCGGCCGAGTGTCTCGCGCGCGTGGGTGCCGAGCTCCTGGGCGCGGAGAACGCGGAACGCGTGCGCCCCGCGCTCGCGGCCGTGTCCGCGCTCGACGCCGTGCGCTCCGCCGCGGGGGCGAGCCGCGAGCCGACGCGAGCGGACCTCGACCGGGCCTTCGAGTCGGCGCTGCACGAGCTGGTGAGTCAAGCCTTCGCCGCCGAAGACGGCGGGACGGTCCAGGTGCTCGACGCCGTGCAGGCGCGCGCGCTGCCCTGTGGGCACTTGTTCCTGGTCGGGCTCGTGCACGGCGCCTGGCCGCGCGTGGTGCAAGAGGACCCGTTCCTTCCCGACGGGCTGCGCGAGACCCTGCGCTCGCGCAGCCGGCGCCCGGTTCCGGTGAGTGCCCGGGCGGAGCGGGAGGAGCGCTTCCTGCTCGGGCTGCTGCTGGCGCAGGCGCGCGAACGGGTGACGCTCTCCTACTACGAGAGCGACTCACTGGGTCGCGCGCAGACGCCCTCTGCGCTGCTGCACGTGCTGCCCTTCGCCGCTCCGGGCACGGACGTGCTGGCGGCCGAAGTGACTACCTGGGAGTCGCTCACTCCTGACTTCGCGCGCGCCGGCGACGCGCTCGTGCAGGCGGTGTGCGCCGGCGATGCGGGCCAGGCCGAAGCCATCGCCGCGGCGGCGCCCGCCGGCGCGGCGCCGTTCCGCGCGGGCCGGGCGCTCGTGACACACACCGATCGCATGAGCGACCCGTCCCTGCCCTACGACGCCGAGGTCGGGGCGGCGCTCGCGCTGCCCGCGGAGCTCCGGGTGACCGCGCTGGAGGAGCTCGGTCAGTGTCCGCTGCGCGCGTTCTTTCGACATCTGCTGGTGGTCCGCCCGCTCGAGTCACCGGGCGCCGACGAGCTCGAGGCCAACGAGATCGGCTCGTTCATCCACCATGCGCTGGAGACCGTGTACGGAACGCTGTTCGAGGCCGGCTTGCTGGAGGCCGGAGCGGACCCGGCGGTCGCCCTGCGCCGCGCACGCGCCATGCTGCCGGCCGCGCTCGAGAGCGCCACGGCCGACTCCGAACGCAAGCGGGTGAGCGAGCGGCACCCCACGGTCTGGGGCGCGTTCCTGACCACGGTGACCCGCGCGCTCGCCGACTTCCTGGAGCGCGACCTGCCGGAGCTGATGCACCGCGGAGTGACTCGTCTGGCGCCGGAACGGGATGCCACCGCGACCCTCCGGGTGGGCGGCAGCGTCCTGGCCGTGAAGGGCACGATCGACCGCGTGGTCGCGCTGGCCGATGGCGGGCTCCGCATCGGCGACTACAAGACGGGACGCTCCTTCGAGAAGCCGCTGTCCAAGACCCGGATCCAGCGCGGGCTGGCGCTGCAGCTGCCGCTGTATGCGCGCATGGCCGCCCAGGGCGCGGGCGCCGGGAACGTGACCGCCGAGGTCCTGACCGTGCCGCTGCGCCCGGAGCGCGATCGCGATCGGAAGCGCGAGATCGAGCGCGAGCGCGAGCTCGCCGAGCTCGAGACACTCTCCGAGCCAGCGCTGTCCGAGCTGGGTGGGCTGCTCGATCGCGGCTTCTACCCGATCGCGGCCAAGGACGGTGAGTGCCGCTTCTGCGACTACACGGTGGCGTGCCGCATCCGTCATCCGCCCTCCCGCGCGCGAGTCACGACGAGCGACCAGGGGCGGGGCTTCTATGCGCTGGCGGACCTCGATGACTGATTCCGCCGCCCGCGACCGCGCCGCCCACGGCTACGCCGAGAACCTGGTCGTGGTGGCCGGGGCCGGCAGCGGCAAGACCAGCCTGCTGGTCGAGCGCTTGGTGTGTCAGATGGTGGAGTGCGAGCTGGCGCACGACGCTTTCGCGGCGATCACCTTCACCGAGAAGGCCGCCGCCGAGATGCGGCGGCGGCTCGAGGCGGCACTGGTGCGGCTGGCGGAGCACGCCCGCGCCGACACCGCCGCGCAGCAGCTCGACCTGGGAAAGGAGGCCGACCGGGCCTTCGCCTGGCTGCGCGAGCGCGTCGGCCTGCCGCAGATCGCCGAACGCGCACGGCGCGGCGTGCACGGGCTCGCGGAGATCGAGGTCACGACCATCCACGGCTTCTGCGCGCGCCTGCTCCGCCGCCACCCGATCGAGTCCGGCGTCGGACCCGAGCTCTCGATCGACACCGGCGAGCGCGTCGACGAGCTGGTCGACGAGCTGTGGGAGCGCTTCCTGGCCGGCCCGGACGGGGTCGACGGCGCGCAGCGCGAGCGCTTCGCGCGGGTGCTCGAGCGCCTGGGCCTGGGCGAGCTCGAGTCACTAGCGCGCGCCGCCGCTGCCTTCACGGTGCGCGAGGATGCGCTCGACGCTCCGCTGCCGGAGCTGGCCGCCGTGTTCGGGGACTGGGCGCGCGCGTCGCTGGCGCGGATCGAGCGCGTGCTCCGGCCGCCGATCGCGCCCGGCCCCGAGAGCTGGCTCGACGAGGCGCGTCGGCCGCTCGAAGCGCTGCTGCAATCGGGAGAAGCCTTCCAGCCGGCGCTCGTGGCTGCGACTTACGCCGGCAGCCGCGGGATCCGCGGCCTGTTCGAAGGCAGCGCGCCGACCAGCAAGAAGGCGCCCGAAGCCGAGGCCCTGGTGAAGGAGCTCCGCCCCACCCTCGACAAGCTGCGCCAAGTCGACGACGCGCTGCTCGGCGAGGCGCTGGCGCTGGTGCGACCGTTCGCGCGCCAGGTGCAGCGCGAGGCCAAGCGCTCCGGGCTCCTGCCCTTCGACGCGCTGCTGGCACTCGCCCGCGACCTCCTGCTGACTCACCCGCGCGTGCGCGCGGAGGTCGCGGAGCGCTACCGGGTGCTGTTTCTCGACGAGTTCCAGGACACCGACCCACTGCAGTACGAGATCGTGTTCCTGGTCGCCGCTGAACGCGGCGCAGCGCTGCCGCCCGGCCGGCTGTTCATCGTGGGCGATCCCAAGCAGGCGATCTACCGCTTCCGCGGTGCCGACATCTCCGCCTACGAGAGCGCAGTCACGCGCATCCTCGGCGACGGCGGTGCCCGGCTCGTTTTGACCGCGAATTTCCGCTCGCGGCCCGAGCTCGTGCAGCCGCTCGACCGGCTGTTCCAGCACAGCTTCGAGCCTCCGCCGGGTGCCGACGCCGAGGCACCCGGCGCATACGTGACTTACGACGGCCTGGAAGCGCGCCGTGAGCCGGCGCGAGAGCCGCGCGTCGAACGCTGGACGATCGGTGCCGAGGCCGCCAGCGCCGGGGACTCGCGCGAGCTCGAGGCCGAGGTGATCGCAGGCTGGATCGCGGGCGAAGCGACGGCGGGGCGCTTCCAGCCGGGCCAGGTGGCGCTGCTCTTGCGGGCACTCAGCGACGCGCACGTCTACGTGCGCGCGCTGCAGCAGCGCGGCATCGCGGTCTGGGTCGGGCGGGCCGAGGAGCCAGACCGCGAGCCGGCTTCCCAGCAAGTGACTGCGCTGCTGCGCGCGCTGGCCAACCCTGCCGACGGCCCGGCCGTGATCGGCTTCCTGCGCTCGCCGCTCGGCGGAGTGCCCGACGCGGAGCTGGCCGCGCACGCCACCCGCAATGGCGGGCGCTGGCTCTTCACCAGCGCGCGGCCCGACCCGGGGAGCGTGCCCAACCTGGCGCGCGCCTTCGCGTTCCTGCGCGAGTGGCACGCGCGCGTCCGCAGCGAGCCGCTCGATCGGGTGTTGGCGGCGCTGGCGGACGAGACGCCCTTGCTGGCGCTCCATGCAGGCGCGCGCGACGGAGTCCGCAGGCTCGCCGACCTGTCCGCGCTGCTCGAGCGACTCACTGCGCGGGCGGCCGGCGCGCCCGACCGTGACCTCGTGCGCCTAGTGACTTCGCTCGCGCGCGAAGAGCAGCGCCGAGCCTCGGAGGAGCCCGTGCCCGACAGCAACGCCGTGCGCGTGCTGTCGATCCACGGCGCGAAGGGCCTGGAGTTCGACGTCGTGGTGCTGCCCGACCTGGCGCGCAAGACGCCTCCGGGCGCGGGCGACTGGCTGGGGATCGACGTGCGCTTCGACCGCGCGCGGGGTGCGCTCGCGATCCGCACGCGCGCGGCGTTGTCGTCGAGCTGGGTCTCGAGACAGGCGCGCGAGGAGATCCACGACGACGCAGAGACTCGCAGGCTCTTGTACGTGGCCGCGACCCGCGCGCGGGAGCGTCTGATCTTCGCGGTGGCGAACCGCACGCAGAAGGCAGCGGAGCGCACCTTCGGCGCGTTGATCGCGAGCTTTCGCGATGAAGCGCTGCTCGAGCGCAGCTTCGTCGAGCCGGCCGCGAGCGCTGCAGCGCCGCTGCCGCGCGCTGCCTGTGACTCTCTCGCGCGGCTCGAGCGCACGCGCACGGCTTCGGAACGCGCCGCGGCCGCCGTGCGCCCCGCGCTGCAGCGCCCGTCCGGCCTCGCGCCCGAAGACGAGGAGCACGCCGCGCCCGGCGCCGACCGCGACGAGTCACTGCCTGCCCGCGTCGCCGCCGCCCGCGCGCGCGCCCGCGCCGTGGGCACGGCGCTGCACGAGCTGATGGAGCGCTGGAACCTGAAGGGACCCGACACCGCCCGCGCGCTGCTGCGCGCCGCGGTGACTCGCGCCGCCCGTCTGGCCGGCGCGCCCGAAGCCGAGGTCCTGGCGGAGGCCGAGCCCGCCCTCGAGGCCATGTTGGCGAGCGAGCTGCCGCGCGCGCTGCGCGGCGTCGAGATACTGGGGCGCGAGCTGCCGCTCTTGTTCCGCGAGCCGGACGGTCGTGTCTGGAGCGGCACGCTCGACCTCTTGTACCGCGATCCCGTCGACCGCGCGCTGGTCGTCGCCGACTACAAGACCGACCGCGCCCCGGACCACGACTCGCGCGCGCGCTACCGCGCGCAGCTCGCGGTGTACGCGCGCGGCGTGGCGCGTCTCTTCCCGAGTGAGCCGCCGCCGCGGCTCGAGCTAGTGTGGCTGCGCACCGGCCAACGCGAGCGCCTGCCGTTAGAATCGCCCGCGTGAATTTCGACGAGCTCGACCTGACCGAGCTGCGCCGCCGGCGCGGCGAGAAGTGGCAGGACTATCCCGCCGACGTGATCCCAGCCTGGGTCGCGGACATGGACTTCCCGGTCGCGCCGGCGATCGCCAAGCAGCTCGCGGAGCGCGTGGCGATCCACGACCTCGGCTACCCGCAGAATCCCACCCCCGAGGGGCTGCCCACGGTGTTCGCCAAGCGCGCGCTCGAGCGCTTCGGCTGGACCGTCGATCCCCGCCGCGTGCTGGTGCTGACGGACGTGGTGCAGGGCATCTACGTCGCGCTGCAGACGCTGTCGTCGCCCGGCGACGGCGTGGTGATCCAGCCGCCGGTGTATCCGCCGTTCTTCGACGCCGTGCGCGAGTCACAGCGCGCGCTCCTGACCAACCCGCTGGTGCGCGGGCCGCGCGGCTACGAGCTGGACCTCGACCAGCTGCGCAGCGCCGACTCGAGCGCCCGCATCCTGCTCTTGTGTCACCCGCAGAATCCGACCGGCCGCGTGTTCACGCGGCGCGAGCTCGAAGGACTGGCGCAGGTCGCCCTGCAGCGCGACTGGATCGTGGTCTCCGACGAGATCCAGTGCGACCTGGTCTACCCCGGCCACCGCCACATCCCGTTCGCGTCGCTCGGACCCGAGGTCGAGGCGCGCACCGTCACGCTCACCTCGGCCACCAAGGGCTTCAACATCGCCGGGCTGCGCTGCGCGGTGGCGGCGTTCGGCAGTGACTCGCTCCTGGAGCGCTTCAAGAGCGTCCCCAGTCACGTGCGGGGGGGCCTCGGCAGCTTCGGCCTGGCCGCGACCGAGATCGCCTGGAGCTCGTGCCAGCCCTGGCTCGACGACGTGCTCGCCTACCTGGACGGGAACCGCCGCTTCCTGGCCGAGTTCGTGGCGAAGCGCCTGCCGGGCGTGGTGCACTTCACGCCGGAGTCACTCTATCTGGCCTGGCTCGACTGCGCGGCGCTCGAGCTCGGCGGCGAGGCGCCCTACGACTTCTTCCTGAATCGGGCGCGCGTGGCGCTCTCCGACGGGCGCCGATTCGGCGTGCAGGGCCGCGGCTTCGTGAGGCTGAACTTCGCGACCTCGCGCGCGATCCTGACCCAGATCCTGGAGCGGATGGCCGGGGCGCTCTAGCCGAGCACCAGCTCGGCGGCGTTGCGCACCTGCTCGACCACCTCTTCCTGCTTGTACTGCGCGCTCATCCAGCCGAGCATCGCCGCGAACCAGACCGCCTGCAGCATGTTGCTGATGCGCGCCTCGCGCGGGGTGGCGTTCGCGAGCGTCGCGCTCGGGTTCGCGCAGATCGCGCTGATCAGGAGATCGCTCGCGAAGCCGTGGAAGGCGCGGATCTTGGCGGCGAGCTCGGGATCGTCGGAGCAGGCGGCGCGCAGGATCGCGCGCGTGAGCTTGGGGCGGTGACACAGCGCCTGGGTCGCCGCCTCGAAGAATGCGACCGCGCGCTCCAGCGCCGTGGCGCCAGCGGGCGGATTCTCGCGCATGCGCAGCGCCAGCGACTCGGCCTCGAGCGCCAGCGCCGCCACCAGTAAGTCGTCCTTGCCGCGAAAGTGTCGATACAGCGTGCCCAGCGCCACGCCAGAGCGGGCGGCCACGTCGCGCAGCCGGACGGCCTCGAAGCCGCCCTCTTCCGCCAGTGCCATCACCGTCGCCACGATCCGCGTCTCTCGCTCGCTCAGCAGTTGATCCACTTTCTTCTCCAGCTGGAATTCCCGGCGCGCGGGATTGTCGCACGAGCTACGTTTCGTGGGTGCGGCGTGGATTGGGCTGGGAACGCGCGGGAGTCGCCGGGCTCGCGGGGCTGTGCGCCGCGGCGATCGCGGTCCCGGTTGCCGCGCGCGCGGGCGCGATCTCGGCCGGCGAGGCAGCAGTTGCCTGCGCGCTCGGCGCGTGGTTTCTCGCGCGGCACCTACCGGAGCGCTTGCGCGGCTCGGTGCGCCGACACCGCGGACTGGCGCTGGTCTGGATCGCGCTCTCACTGGTGAGTGCCGCCGAGCTCGCCCGGCGCTCGGAATTCATGGCCGACTGGAAACAGGTCGCGGGCTCGGTGGTGCCCGACTCCTTCACCGCGCAGCACCAGTGCATGTCGGCCTACGTGCACGCGGCCGACCTCGCGCGGCGCGGCGAGCCGAACCTGTACGACGAGCGCTGGTACCCGGCGTTCCGGGGCTTGCACGGTCCGGCGCAAGTCGACGTCGACTCACCCGTGCCCGACCTGCGCGACTGGCTCGACGACCCATTCGAGTATCCGCCGCCGTTCCTGCTGCTGCCGCGCGCGGCGCTCGCGCTCGGCTCGTTCGCCGACATTCGCGCCGTCTGGTACGTGCTGCACGCGGCGGTATTGCTGCTCGGCGCGGCTCTGCTCGCGACCTGGGTGGGCGCGCGCGAGGGGCTGGTCGCGGGGCTGTGTCTGCCGCTGTTCGCGATCGCGTTCCCGACCGGGCTCGAGCTGCAGTTCGGGCAGTTCCACGGGCCCGCCGTCGCGCTCGCGATCGCCGGCATGGTGGCGTTCGACTCACGCTACCGGCCGCTGGGTGGGGCGCTGCTGGCCGCGGCGATCCTGGCGAAGGTGTTTCCCGCCATCTTGTTGATCGTGCTGCTGGCGCAGCGGCGCTGGCGCGAGCTCGCCTGGACCGCCGTCTTCGGCGCGACTTACTGTGCGATCGCGCTCGTGGTGCTCGGTCCGGCGCCGTTCGAGGCCTTCTTCGGCTACCAGCTCCCTCGGCTCGCGAGCGGGGCCGCGTTCTCGTTCGCCGAGCGACCCGAGACCCCGCTGATCGCCGTCTCGCGCAACTTCTCGGTGTACGGCCTGGCCATCAAGCTGCGGGCGCTGGGAGTCTCTTTCGCGACCCCCGCGTTCGGTCAGGCGCTGAACGCGCTCTGGGCGCTCGTGCTGTTGTGGCTCGCCTTCACGCTGCGCGCCGGATCGACCCGGCTCGCGCGCGCCGAGCGCTGGCTCGCGCTCTTGAACCTGGCCGCGCTGCGCAGCCCCGTGGCGCCCTCGGCCTATGTGGTGGTGCCGAGTCTCTGGCTGCTGTGTCTCTTGGCCGGGGAGGTGCGCGGACGGCGGGGCGCGGCGGTCGCCCTGGCGATCGCGGCGCTCCTGATCATGGGACCGCCGCCGCTTTCGGGCGGCCTCGAGTACGCGATCGGCCTGTTGAGTCAGGCGGCCGTGTTCGCGCTGAACCTGTGGGTCTTGCTGCGCCGGACCACGGTCGAGGTCAGTCGACCAGACACAGATCCGGGACGCCTGCGATCCGAGCCGATTCCTCGACCTGCGTGACTTTCTGCTGCGCGTCCTCGAGCCGGTCGCGCGCCTGCTCCAGCGCCTGGTCGCGGCTGTAGTCGTCGTTGCGGCAGCGGCCGGACACGAGGGCCGCCTCGGTGCAGCTGCCGTGGGAAGCCAGCACCGGCTCGGATTCGAGCCGCTCGAGCGCGCGCTCGGCGACCTTCACCTCATGGCTGGCGGCGCGCCAGGCCGAGATCGCGGTCGCGTGCTGAACGCAGGGGTTCTCGTCCGCGTCGGCCGCCCGCGACGCGGGTACGGGCTCGTCGGCTCGAGCCCGCGCCAAGTCCATGAGTGACAGCGCCAGGCACAGCGCTGCACGCAAACGGAGGTTGGGGCTCAAGCTGCGATCTCCTCGCCAGTCCTTTCGACGCGGACGGGAGCGCTCTTGAGGGCTCGGCAACGCGCAACTTGCACAGGAATCGCGCAGCCGGCGCGTGTTACGCTACCGGCGAACAGTTCGTTATGAGCGCATGGGCACCCTACCCATGCTTATGAGCGCATGGGCACCCTACCCATGCTTCCGGGAGAGGGCAGCGATGAAGGTGGTCGTCGATTTCGATCTGTGCGAGGCGAACGCCGTGTGCGTGGACCAGGCGCCCGAGGTGTTCAAGGTCGACGAGAACGACTTCCTGCAGATCCTGATCGAGAGCCCGCCCGAGTCGATGCGGCGCAAGGTCGAGGCCGCGGTGCGGCTCTGCCCGCGCCAGGCGATCTCGATCGTCGACTGAGCGCGGGTAGGGTCTCCGCGCATTCATCAGGCGGCTCTCAAAGCACTCCGCTCCGCTTCACGTCGAGATACCCGTTCACCAGCGCGATCGCGAGCGCGCGCGGCTCGGCATCGAGCGCCAGCGCGCCGGCCTTGCGCAGTCGCTCGTGTGCCCGCCGCCGCGCCAGCAGGTACTGCTGGGTGGCCGCGTGGGTGAGCGCGGAATCGAGGTCGCGCACCGGCTGGTCGAGCGCTTCCGAGAGCGCCACCTCCTTCATGCTGGCCACCAGCACCAGGTGGCGCCGGCCCAAGAGCCGGGTCGCCGCCAAGAGGTCCTCGTGGTCCTCGTCGCGCAGGTTCGAGACCACGACCACGAGCGCGCGCTTGTGCAGCGCCGCGGCCAGCGACTCGGCGGCCGCCAGATAGTCGGACGCGCGCGTGCTGCTCTCGAGGTCGTAGACCGTGTTCATGAGCCGGGTGAGCTGCCCGATGCCCTTGCGCGGCGCCAGGAAGCGCCGCTCGCCGCTGAAGGTCGAGATACCCACCGCGTCGCCTTGGCGCAGCGCGACGTGCGCGAGCAACAGCACCGCGTCGAGCGCATGGTCGAAGTGCGACAGCGCGGCGTCGCGCGCGTGCATCTTGCGGCCGCAGTCGAGCAGGAACACGATCTGCTGGTCGCGCTCCTCCTCGTATTCGCGCGACACCGCACGGTGTAGGCGGGCGGTCGCCTTCCAGTCGATCTGGCGCAGCGAGTCGCCCTCGCGGTACTCGCGCAGCTGGTGGAACTCGAGGCCCTCGCCGCGCCGCGGGCGCCGCCGGATGCCGAGCTCGCCGGCGCGGTTGGCTGCCGCCAGGAGCTCGTAGCGCGAGACCGCGCGGAAGTTCGGAAACACGCGCACCTCCTGCTCCGCGCCGGCGCGCAGGCTGCGCCGCCACAGGCCCAGCGTCGAGGCCACCACCAGCTCCACCCGCCCGAAGCGACGCGCGCCGCGCGCCAGCGCGCGCAGCTCGTACTCGAAGTGGGTGCGCTCCGCGGGCGCGAGCTCGGCGGCGCGCGGGATGCCGTGCGTCTCGAAACGCGGCGGGTAGTGATCGAAGACGCGCAGCCGCACCGGCCGCACGCCGCGGTTCGCCACCGACAGGGTGACTCGCGAGCTCACGCCGACCGCGAGCGCCGCGGGCAGCTCGCGCGTCACCTCGAACGGGCCGGTGCGGAAGAGCGCCGCCGCGTCGGCGAAGGCGAGCAGCGCCAGCACGAGACCTGCCGCGGCCCAGACCGCGAGCAGCCGCGGCTCGAGCGCCGCGGCCGCCGCCAGCGCGAGCCAGGCACCGGTGAGCGCGAGCAGGCGGCGCTCGGGACTCACGCGCGCGGCGCCTCCACCTGCGCGAAGATCGCCGCCAGGAGCGCGTCGCCCTTCTGGCCCTCGAGCTCGACCTCGGGCGAGAGGTGGATGCGATGGCGCAGGGCGGCCGGGCCGATCTCCTTCACGTCGTCGGGAGTCACGAAGCTGCGGCCGGCCAGCAGCGCGTACGCGCGCCCCGCGCGCACCAGCGCCAGGCCGCCGCGCGGACCCGCACCCATGGCCACGCCCGGCCAGGTGCGCGTCGCGCGCGCCAGCCGCACCGCGTAGTCGACCACGCGGTCGTCGACGAACACCGATGCCGCCGCCGCCTGCAGCGCCAGTACGCCCGAGGCATCGGTGACCGGCACGATCGCCTCGACGTCGAGTGAGTCGCCGACGCGGCCCTGCCCCACCCGGCGCACCAGCTCGACCTCTTCGGCGAGCTCGGGATAGTCGATCTCGACCTTCAACAGGAAGCGGTCGATCTGCGCTTCGGGCAGGGGATAGGTGCCTTCGAGCTCGATCGGGTTCTGGGTCGCCAGCGTCATGAACGGCGCGGGCACCGGCAATGACTCGCCCTCGAGCGTGACCTGGCGCTCCTGCATCACCTCGAGCAGCGCCGCCTGCGTCTTCGCGGGCGCGCGGTTGATCTCGTCGGCCAGCAACAGGTTCGTGAACACCGGGCCGCGCCGCAGCCTCATCTCGCCCGACTGCACGTCGTAGAGCACGTGGCCGACCACGTCGGCGGGCATCAGGTCGGGCGTGAACTGGATGCGCGTCGAGCCGCCCGAGATCGCGCGCGCCAGCGCGCGCACCAAGAGTGTCTTGCCCAGGCCCGGGACACCTTCGACCAGCACGTGACCCGCCGCGAACAGCGCCACCAGCACCTGCTCGATCACGGCGTCCTGGCCGACCAGCACCTTGCGGATCTCTTCGCGGATCGCCTGAGCGAGCTGCGCGGCGCGCGCCAGGTCGGCGCGCGGGATGGACGAGGCTTCGGTCATAGCGATCTCCTGAGCTTTTCGAGGATGGCGACCTTGGCGGCGAAGCGGCCGGAGTCGGTCTCCGGCGCGTAGCGGAGCGCGTCGGCCACGCGGCTGCGCGGCACGCCCGAGAGTGTCTCGAGCGCGCGCGCCTGCTCCGCCGGGTCGAGCCCGTCGAAGCCGGGATGACGCTCGCGCATGCGCACGAACAGGGCGTCGCGCGCCGCGGACAAGAGCTCACGGCCCGCGCCCGCGCGCCACTCGAGCCGGCCGACCGCGCGCACGTGCTCCATCAGCTCGCGCCGCGGAGTCACCGTGTCGTCGGCCAGCGGGCCGAAGCGGCGCGACGCGCCCCACAGCCAGAGCGCGAGCAGCACGGCGGCGCTCGTGGCCACCATCCAGCCGTAGCGCCAGACCAGCGCCAGCGCCGAGGGCCGCGCATCGCCGAAGACGAACCAGACGGGGCCGCGGTGACCGCCCAGCCGGCTCATGCGGTACACGAGCTCGGCGTGGTCCAGGTCGCCGATCTGCGGCTGAGTCATGAAGTAGTCGTCGGAGAGCGCGGTGACCAGGCCCTTGCCGTGGCGCAGCGTGAGCCAGTGAGAGCCGTCGTCGTCGCCGATCTCGAGCAGGATCTGCGACTCGGTGGCCTCGTCGACGTCGAGCCGGAAGTTCGGATCGAAGCGCACCTCGAGCGGCTCGTCGCGGTCGGGGAAGTCGGCCTCCGCGTACACCTCCTCGTCGTCGTCGGAGTCCCCGGGGTCGCCGGAGTCACCATCGGGGGGAGTCTCGGGCTCGGCCTCCGGCTCGTCGGCAGTGGGCTTCGCCGGCGCCGCCTCGTCGTCGTCCTTGTTCTGGAACTGGTGCACGCCGACCGCGTCCAGGATCGGATCGGGCGTGCGCTTGGGATCGTCCCAGATCGACCAGCTCACCACCACCAGGTGACCGCCGCGTTCCGCCCACTCGAGCAGGCGCTCGGAGATCTCGGGGTCGAGCGCACGGCGCTCGGTCGGAATCACGACCGTCGCGCTCTCGTCGGGCAGCCGCGCCAGCACGCCCACGTCGGCGAAGCTCTCCGCGGGCATGCCCATGCGATCGAGCAGCTTCTCCGCCGCCAGGTAGTGATTGCGAGCCGCCTCGCCGGAGTAGCCGGTGTGATACTCGGTGTCATAGGGCTCGCAGGTGGCGAAGAACAGGCCCACGGCGCCCAGCACGATCGCGAGCCCGGTGAGAAAGCCGCGGCGCTGAGAGGAGTCGCTCACGAGCGCGCCCCGAAGCCGGCGGAGAAGCGCGCGCACAGCGACTCGAACTCGCCGGCCGCGGGCGGGCGGTGCGCGTAGGCGCAGTACAGCCAGGCGCGGGCCAGCGCGGCGAAGTCGTCGACCAGCGACGCGCTGCCGGCCGAGCGGGCGATCCGCTCGCACTCCTTCTCGGTGGCGCTGGCCGGGAGCCGCAGCTTGAAGCGCCGCGCCAGCTCCACCAGCGCGCCGCGGTACAAGAGTGACAGGGCGCCACTCGGGTCGTTCGCCGCGAAGCGCGCGCGCGCCGCAGCCACCACGTCGGCGGGCAGTGACTCGGGCCGCAGGTCGAAGCCTCGGCGCGCGGGTGACTCGAGCGGCAGCTCGCCGCGGCTCCGGCGCGTGATGCGCAGCCCGCGCGCCGCGGCCACGACCAGCAGCGCCAGGAGCACCGGGACGAGCAGCCAGATCCCGACCCGGGCCAGGCTCGACGCCAGCGCCGCGATCCCGTCGGCGAGCTTCCCGAGCCAGTCCAGGTTCACCCCGCCGGTGTGGAACGTGCGCGGGCGCCAGCCGCGGAATTTCAACGTCTCGCCGAACATCGGATCGGCGAGCACGCCCTGGATGCAGTTTCCGGCGTCCTCGGCTGACTCGACCTTGCAGTGGATCTCGGGCTCGGCCGCGCGCGAGTGACTGGCGGGCGCGAACGCCAGCAACAGCGCCAGCGCGACCGCCGCGGCGCGCACGCGCCGCTCGAGCCGCCGGAACGCCAGCTCGACGTCCCAGCCTTCGAGCCAGACGCGCCGGTTGATGTAGAGCGTGAAGCCGGCCGCGACGTAGAGCGGCTCCACGACGCAGATCGCGAGCGCGTACAGCCCGAGCTCGAACCCGAGCAGCGCCGGCGTGGGCTCGAAGATGGTCTCGCGCCAGAACGAGAGCGCCGCGCCTTCGGGCTGGAACGTCGCGAACAGCTGCAGGCCGCCCAGCAAGATCGCCAGCTCGAAGGTGCTGCAAACACCCATCAGCGCCACCGCGGTGGACGACTCACGGCCGGCGAGGACGCGCATGCGCTTGCGGCGGGCCGCGCCGCGCAGCCCCTCGAGCTGCAGCACGGGAGCGTAGAAGCTGCGCGTCGGGCTGAGCCGCAGCCCGGTGAGCGACGACAGGAGACCCGTGCCGAAGATCAGCCGGGGCAGCTCCGCGAGTGTCTCGGCGAAGCGCGGTGCGCGGCCCAGGAGCGCTACCGACAGCACCGACAGGGCGACCCGGTCGTAGAGCGGCTTCAGCCACCAGAGCAGCCCGGCGGCCCAGGCGAGCCGATTGGGAAACGCCAGCCCCAGCGCCAGCGCGAACGAGATCACGACCGCGCCGTGCGCGGCGTAGAGCGCCACGAAGTTCTCGCGCGCGAGCCGGAAGCCGAGGTCGGCGGCCTCGAGGCTCTTGCGCGGGCGCACCGCGACGGCGATCCGCTCAGTCTCCACTCACTCTCCCCGCCAGCCCCAGCCAGGCCGCGACCAGCAGCCACAGCGTGGCGCCCGCGCCGTATTTCAGCGGCGGCGGCAGCAGCCGCGGCGACCAGAAGGCCTCGATGCTGGCCGCGATCACCAGCATGAGCGTGCAGCCGGTCACGATCGGCAGGCTCTGCTGCGCGGCGGAGCGCAAGGCAACCAGCCGCGTGCGCGGACCGGGAGCCACGATCGCGAGCCCGAGGCGCATGCCGGCCACGCCCGAAAGCAGCATGGCCGTGAGCTCGAACGCGCTGTGAGCCACCACGTAAGTGAAGAACGGCACGGTCGAGCCCTTGTACACCAGGTGACCGGCGATCAGCCCCAGCTGCAGGGCGTTGAACACCAGACTCACCAGGCTCCCCACCCCGAACGCGAGCCCGCCCGCGAAGGTGCGGAACGCGATCGAGATGTTGTTCCAGATGTAGTAGCCGAACATCGCGGCGTCCTCTTGCGGACCTCGCGCCTTGGTCGCCGCGCCCTCCACCGGGTCGTACATGTCTTCCATGACCCGCACCTGGGGCTCGTCGATGAAGCTGTAGATCACGTCGGGGTTCCGCCAGGCGAGATACCCGATTCCGAACGTGAGTGAGTAGAAGAAGACGTGACACACAAGCAGCAGCCGCCACTCGCGCCGCACCGCGCGCGGGAAGACCTGGGTCAGGAACGAGGCGATGCGCGGCCAGTCGTCGGCGCGCGCGCGGTACAACAGCTGGTGACCGCGCAGCGCCAGCTCGTTCAGCTCGGCCACCAGGCCGGTCGAGAGCTCGCGCTCGCGCGCCAGCGCCAGATCGTTGCAGACGTGGCGATAGAGCCCGGGCAGCTCGGCCACCGCCACGCCGTCGGCGGCGCCGCGGCCCTGCTCGAGCGCGTCGAGCAGCTCGCTGAGTCGCTGCCAGCGCGGCCGGCCCTGGGCTTCGAACGCCGCGAGCTTCACGCGCTGTGCCCCAACAGCCAGGCCGCGATCGCGAGCAGACGCGCGCGCGGCTCGTCGCCGTGAGTGAGCGACGCGGGGATCGCCGCCAGCTCCTCCGCGCGCGCGCTCGACAACAGCGGCGCGCGCTCGGCGAAGGCGATCACCGCGCCCTGCTCTTCCAGCGTGAGCGCGATCGCGGGCGGCAGCGGCCGCTCGAAGAGCGTCAGCTCGGCCTGGCGCGCGCGTGGCTTCGCCGGCTCGACGTGCACCACCAGCGTCCCCGCGCCCAAGTCACCCAGGCGCCGGAAGCTCGAGTCGAGACACATCGAGGTGATTCCCGCGAGATAGAAGATGGGCAGAAAGTCGGCGACCAGGAGGAAGTTGCGCAAGAGCGAGGACGGCCAGCCGACCGGCGTGCCGTTCTCCTGCACCACGCGCAGGCCCACGATGCGCTTGCCGGGAGTCTGTCCGCGCGCCAGCACCTCGAACAGCACCGGGTAGAACCAGTAGCTGAGGAACACGACGATCAGGTTCAGGCCGATCGCGAAGCCGCTGCGCCCCGCCGCGAACAGCGCGCTCTGGAACGCGGAGAGACCCGTGCCCTGGATCAACAGGTCCAGCCAGTACGCCAGCGCGCGCGGCAGCGGCCCGGCCACGGGCAGAGACAGGTCGACTCCCTCGGGAGTCTGGACCGCGTGCAGCGTATCGATCATGGGCCCGAATCCTAGTGGCCGCGCCCGATGTCCGCTCGGGGCCCGCTTCTAGTAAGATCGCCCCATGAGCAAACCCTTCCGCTTCGCAGTCCAGCTCCACTCACTTCCCGGCGACGCCTGGGCCGAGCGCGTGCGCGCGATCGAGCGCCTGGGATACTCCTCGATCTTCGTGCCCGATCACTTCGGCCCGCAGTGGGATCCGACGGCGCTGCTGGCGGCGGCGGCGGCGGTGACCACGAAGCTCCGGGTCGGGTCGCTGGTCTACGACGTCGACTACCGCCACCCGGTGATCCACGCCAAGGGCGCTGCCACGATCCAGCTGATCTCGGGCGGTCGCCACGAGTTCGGGCTGGGCGCGGGCTGGATGCAGACCGACTACGACGAAGCGGGCATGACTTACGACTCGCCGGGCACGCGCATCGCGCGACTCGACGAGGCGCTGCAGATCATCAAGAGCATGTGGCAGAACGAGCGCACCTCGTTCTCGGGCAATCACTACCGGATCACCAACATCGCGCGCGCGGCCGAGCCGGCGTTCGCGCCGCCCAAGCTGTTGATCGGCGGCGGCGGGCCCAAGCTGCTGCGCCTGGCCGGGCGGCACGCGGACATCGTGGGCATCAACCCCACCCTGGTCGAGGGCAAAGTGACTCCGCGCACCGCCGCGGATCTCGCGCCCGAGAAGCTCGACGAGAAGCTGGCCTGGGTGCGCGAGGGCGCGGAGGCCGCGGGCCGCTCCTTCCGCGACATCGAGCTCAACTCACTCACCTTCGTGGTCGCGATCACCGACGATCCCAAGGGTCTGCGCGCGGCGCTGGGCGCGAACACGGGCATGACGCCGGAGCAGGTCGCCGACTGCCCGATGTTCCTCACCGGCTCGCCGGCCGAGATCCGCGACGGCCTGGAGAAGCGCCGCGAGCGCTACGGCTTCTCGTACATCGTGATCCAGGGCCGCGACTTCGCCGTGGTCGAGAACTTCGCCGAGAAGGTGGTCGCCCCGCTCGCGGGGAAGTGACGGGCGAGACACTCGCGCCAGGCTCGCCTCAAGGGGCTGAGTTTCGGCTCCGATCACTCGGGCGATGCCCGCGGTGCTGGCCCCCGATCCGCCGCTGTGGGAGCGGTACACGCGTGGCCGGGGTCGGATTCATCTGACCGGGCTGCAGGCCCTGGTGCGCCTGGTGCTGGACCAGCTCTGGCTCGACGCGCGCGCGGGCCGGAAGATCGGGGCGCTCTTGTCGGGCTACCCGGGTTCGCCGCTGGCGGGCTTCGACCAGCTCTTGCGCTCACTCGCGCCGCTGCTCGAGCGCAGTCACGTGCGCTTCGTGCCCGGGCTGAACGAAGAGCTCGCCGCCACCGCCGTGGGCGGCACCCAGGCGCTCGAGGTCTTCCCGCACGCGCACTGGGACGGCGCGCTCGGGCTGTTCTTCGCCAAGGCGCCGGGGCTCGACCGCGCGCTCGATGCGCTGCGCCACGCCAACTTCATGGGCAGCGCCCGCCTCGGCGGGGCGCTCGCGGTGGTGGGCGACGACCCGTTCTGCAAGAGCTCGTCGCTGCCGAGTCACTCCGAGCACGCCTTCGCGCACGCGTTCGTGCCGCTGTTCGCGCCGGCCGACTCGGCCGACGTGCTGCGGCTCGGGCTCGCGGCGTTCGCGCTGTCGCGCTATGCGGGCGTCTGGACCGGGATGCGCGTGGTCGCCGACGTGGCCGACGCGGGTCAGGTGTTCGAGCTCGCCGAAATGGACGGAGACTTCGTGCGGCCCGCCTTCGAAGTGGCGGGCGCCGCCTTCTCGCCGCGCTTCGACGCGGCGCTGCTGCCGCCCAACGTGCTGCGCATCGAGCAGGAGCTGGTGTTCGGGCGCATGGAGGCGGTGCGCCGCTTCACGGCGGCGAACGGGCTGAACGCGATCCTCTCGAGTCACCCGCGCGACAAGATCGGACTGATCGCCGCGGGCTCGCTCTACCGCGAGCTCGAGCGGGCGCTCGCGCTCCTGGGCATCGATGAGCCCGTGCGCGAGAGACTCGGGATCCGGCTGCTGAAGATCGACCTGGTGTGGCCGCTCGAGCCGGGCCGCGTGCGCGAGTTCGCCGACGGTCTCGCCGAGATCGTGGTCGTCGACACGCGCCGCGGCTATCTAGAGGAGCAGGTCTGCGCCGCGCTCTACGGCGCCGAGTCGCGGCCGGCGGTCTTCGGTCAGCGCGGGCCGGGCGGCGAGCACTGGCTGGCGCGCCGGGCCGAGGTCTCGGGAGCCACGCTGGCGCAGGACCTCGCGCCCTATCTGGCGCAGCGGCTCAAGGCGCCCGGGCTGCGCACCAGGCTCGAGTCACTCGAGGCCGCGCTGGCGCACGCCGAGGCTGGTCCGGCGCCGACCCGCGCGCCGCACTTCTGCAGCGGCTGCCCGCACGCGTCGTCGACGCGGCTGCCGGCGGGCTCGCTGGCCGGCGGCGGCATCGGCTGTCACACCATGGCGCTGCTCATGCCCGAGCGCGAGGTGCGCTTCATCGGCGCGATGGGCTGCGAGGGCGCGCAGTGGATCGGGCTCGCCCCCTACACCGATGCGCGTCACCTGTTCCAGAACCTGGGCGACGGGACCTACTTCCACTCGGGCCGGCTGGCGGTGCGCGCCTGCGTGGCCGCGGACGTGCCGATCACCTTCAAGATCCTGTGGAACGGCGTGGTCGCGATGACCGGCGGCCAGCGCGCGATCGGCGCGAAATCGCTGCCGGCGCTGGTGCGCGACCTGCTCTCCGACGGCGTGCGCCGCGTGGTGGCCATGACCGACCAAGCCGAGCTGCGCGAGCTGGCCCAGCGCGACCCGCGCGTGCGCTGCGTCGGCCGCCGCGACTGGGACGACGAGATGAGGGCGCTGCGCGCCGAGCCCGCGGTCACGGCCATGATCTGGGACGAGCTCTGCGCCAACGAGAAACAACGGCTCGAGCGGCGCGGCCTGCGCCCGCGCCCGAACGAGCGACTCACGATCAACGAAGACGTGTGCGAGGGCTGCGGCGATTGCGGGCTGAAGTCGTCGTGTGTCTCGCTGCGGCCGGTCGAGACCGCTCTCGGGCGCAAGACGCGGCTGCACGAGAGCTCGTGCAGCGACGACCGCGCCTGCCTGGACGGCGACTGCCCCGCGTTCGTCTCGACCGACACGCCGCGGCGCACGCCCGAGCCCTTCGAAGCGCGCCTGCCCGGGCCGCTGCCCGAGCCGCCGTCGCTCGATTGGAACGGACGGCTCGAGCTGTTGCTGGTGGGCATCGGCAGCACCGGCGTGGTCACGATCGACGCGCTCCTGGTGCGCGCGGCCGAGCACGACGGTCTGTTCGCGTCCCATCTGGACCAGACCGGGCTCGCCCAGCGTGGCGGCAAGGTCGTGTCTCACTGCGTGCTCTCGGCCGAGCCGATCGAGGGCAGCGCGCGCATCGAAGCGGGGCGCGCCAACGTGCTCCTGGCGTTCGATCCGCTGGGCGCCGCAGACCGCGACGCGCTGCGCGCGCTCGACGCCGCGCGCACGCACGCGGTGGCCCACGCGCTGTACGTGCCGACCGGCGACGACGTGAGCAACCCCCGCTTCCGCGAGCCCGCGCTCGACGCGCTCCTGGCGCCGCTCGCGGGAGTCACCCGCTCGCTCTCACTCGTGCCCGCGGAACGGCTGGCCGACAGCGCGCTGGGCCAGCCGCTGGCCGCGAACCTCGTGCTCCTGGGCTTCGCCTGGCAGCGCGGGCTGATCCCGCTGTCCGCACGCGCGCTCGAGCGCGCGATCCGCGACAACGCCGTGGCGGTCGAGTCCAACCTGCGCGCGTTCGCGCTGGGCCGCGCGGCCGCCGCGTTCCCGAGCCTGGCGGACGAGCTCTGTGCCGACGCGGCCCCGCCCGCGATCGGCGACGAAGAGTCACTCGAGCGCGCCGAGCACTTGCTGGGCAAGGGCTTTGCCGCGGTGCAGGAGGCGCTGGGCCGCTTCGGCGCGACCAAGCACAGCGCCGAGCTGGCGCGCCGGATCGCGGGCTTCGCCGTCGACCTCGCCGACTACCAGCACCGGCGCCTGGCGCTGCGCTACTGCGCGCGGATCGCGGCCCTGGCGAACGCGGAGGCCGCGGTCGAGAGCGAGTCGGCGGCACTCACCGAGGTCGCCGCGCGCGAGCTCTACCGCGCGCTCGCGTACAAGGACGAGTACGAGGTCGCGCGGCTCTTGCTGCGCGGGCCGCACCGGCGCTGGCTGCGCCGCCAGAGCGCGAGCGAGCCGCGCCTGCGCTACCACCTGCACCCGCCGCTGCTTCGCGCGCTGGGGCTGTCGAGGAAGCTGTCTCTCGGACCCGACTTCGAGCCTGCCCTACACGCGCTCGTGTCGCTGCGCGGGCTGCGGGGCACGCCGTTCGACCCGTTCGGCTACACGCGCGCGCGGCGGCTCGAGCGCGAGCTCGCGCGCTGGTACGAGAGCCTGCTCGACGCGCTGGCCGGGGCGCTCAGCGCCGACAACCGCGGCGAGGCGATCGCGATCGCGGGGCTCGCGGCCGAGATCCGGGGCTTCGAGTCGATCAAGGAGGCGCGCGCCGCGCGCGTGCGCGAGCTTGCCGGAAAGCGGCTGGCCGACCTGGTCGCGCGCCGCTGAGCTAGAGTGACCGTATGTCCGAATGGCTGCGGCTGGCGCTCGAAGGCTCGGTCGTGCGCCGCGCGCTGCGCACGGCGGCGATCGTCGGCACGATCCTCACTGCCATCAATCACGGCGAGGCGCTGCTCCACGGCGACGTCGACGGCATGCGCATCTTCCGGATCTGCCTGACCGTGTTCGTGCCGTACGCCGTCTCGACGACCTCGAGCGTGGCCGCGCTGCGCTCGCTCGGGGCGCCTCAGCTCGAGGGGCCCCAGAGCGCGGCGCAGTCCACCACGTCGAGGCGGTCGGCGTAGACCACGCTCGAGCCCGACTCCATGTCCTCGACGGTCTTGGTCGAGTCGTGATCGTCGTCGAGAAAGCGCGCCGCCACCAGGTGCAGTGACTCGCCCTGCAGGGTCACGCACAGCCGCTCGCCGCCCTTGCTCGCGCGCTCCTCGTGGCGGTCGAGCAGCGCGCGCAGGTCGCCGTAGGTGCCGCGGTTCGCCGCGATCAGGCTCAGCCCCGCGGCGCCGCCCGCGACGCGCGCGCTCGAGTCGGACCCGTACAGGTGGAAGTCGGGATAGCCGCGCATGTACTCGCGCGCGAGCGTCGCCTCGAACACCCGCAGCCGCAGGTTCACCGGCTCGCTCGACCAGTCGGTGCTCTCGACGTCGGAGACGAAGTAGGTGCCGCCGAACGCCCCATCGCGCTGGAAGCGCACGGCGTGGTCACGAGACACGACCGCGAGCTCGCTGCCTTCGAGCCGAGGCTCGAGCGGATTGCCGCGCACGTAGCGGAGGCCGTAGTGACCCACCACGAGCGCGGCGAGCAGGAAAGCGGCGACCTTCCACATGCCCGTAGTATCGTCCGCCGCGCGGGCGGCTTCGTGATCCGTGGGCAGTCGAGCTGCGCGCTCGCGAAGCCCTCTTGCTAGTGCGCCCGGCCCGCCGCCGCGCCCTGCGCCGCCGCGCTCGAAGTCTCGGCGAGCTCCGCGCGCTCGCGGAGCAACGAGCGGTAGGCGCTGCGGTACTGCCACGCCAGGAATAGCTCGAGCGCAAGCACCGCGATCGCGACCGGCAGTCCGGCCGGCGCGAGGAAGGTGTGGAACGCCACGATGTTCACGACCACGGGCGCGAGCAGAACCAGAGCCAGGGGCACGTAGCGCCCGAGCAGGAGCGCGAGCCCCGACACGATCTCCGTGCTCGCCAAGAGCGGCAGGAAGTAGCCGCTGGCGACCAGCCCGCCCATGAATTCCGCCGCCGTGCCCGTGATCGGCGGCTGCGGGATGAAGTGCAGGAGCTTGTTCAGGCCGAACACGAAGAAGACCGCGCCGAGCAGGATGCGCGCGGCGCTGGTGGTCTTGGACATGCGATGATCCTCCTTGGTTCTCGAGATGTCCTTGGTTCCGAAATGGATACAAGTATATATTGGGAACCATGGTGCGAGCACAAGCAGGCAGCTCCCGGTCACGAGGTCACACGCGGGTAACCGACCCGGCCACCGCTCACGCCGCCTGTCCCGTGACTCGCGACGTGCTGAACCGGGTGGGCGACAAGTGGAGCGTGCTGGTGATCGTCGTGCTGGGCGGCGGCAGCAGGCGCTTCAGCGAGCTGAAGCGCCTGATCGCGGGAATCTCGCAGCGCATGCTCACCCACACGCTGCGCGGGCTGGAGCGCGACGGCATCGTGACTCGCACGGTCCTGCCCACGGTGCCGCCGCGCGTGGACTACGCGCTCACTCCGCTCGGCCGCACCCTGCTCGAGACACTCAGCGCGCTGGCGCGGTGGGCGAGCGAGAACCACGACGCGATCGACCGCGCGCGCAGCGAGTTCGACCGGCGCGAGGCCCGAACCGCGCGCCTGGCCGAGCCCGCGTGAAGCTCCTGTCCTGGAACGTGAACGGGCTGCGCGCCGTCGGCCGCGCCGGCTTCCTCGACTGGTTCGCGCGCGAGCGGCCGTTCGCGGTGTGTCTGCAGGAGATCAAGCTGCAGCCCGACGACGTGCCGCGCGAGCTCTTGAACCCGCGCCGCTATCACGCGTTCTGGAACCACGCCGAGCGGCCGGGCTACAGCGGCGTCGTCACCTTCACGCGTGAGGAGCCGCAGGCGGTGGTGCACGGCGTGGGGCTCTCCGAGCTCGACCGCGAGGGCCGCGTGCTGCGGCTCGAGTTCGCGGACTTCGTGCTCGTGAACGCGTACTTTCCGAACAGCCAGCGCGACCACGCGCGGCTCGCGCACAAGCTCGAGTTCTGCGCGGCGATGTTGCGGCTCGTGAACCGCTACCGCCGCGCCGGCAAGCACGTGCTCCTGTGCGGTGACTTCAACATTTCGCACCGGCCGATCGACCTGGCGAACCCGGCGCAGAACAGGCACAACGCCGGCTTCCTGCCCGAGGAGCGCGCCTGGCTGGACCGCTTCTTCGGCGCGCACGGCTGGGTCGACGCCTTCCGCAGCCGCTGCGACGCACCGGGTCACTACACTTGGTGGAGCTACCGGCCGACGGTGCGCGAGCGCAACATCGGCTGGCGGCTGGACTACTTCGTCGCGAACCCCGAGCTGGCGCCGCGGATCGCGCGCGTGCGTCACCAGAACGAGGTGCGCGGCTCCGATCACTGTCCCGTCGAGCTGGTGCTGCGGGCGTAGCCTTGGCGAGTCACACGCTCGTGTTCGCGCCGCGCGGGCCGTTCTCGCTCGCGCGCACCACGGCGCGCTTCGTGCGCCACCCCGATCCGGTGAACGTGGTCGACGACGACGCGTTCGCGCGGCTCGTGCCGACCCCGCAGGGACTCGCGCGCGTCCTGGTGAGCGAGCGCGGCTCGCTGACTCGCCCGCGGCTCGAAGTGCTCGTGGAAGGTGCCGAGGGCGCGCACGCCGACGCGGCCGCACGCCGTGTGCTCGAGAACGTCCTGGGCGCGGACGTGGACCTGCGGCCGTTCGAGCGCGCGCTGGGCAACGACCCCCTGCTGGGTCACTTGATCCGCGCCCACCGCGGGCTGCGCGTGGCGGGCACGCTCGACCTGTTCGAGGCGCTGGTGGGCGCCGTGCTCACGCAGCAGGTGAACTTGCGCTTCGCGGCCTCGATCCGTACCGAGCTGGTGCGCGCGCTCGGCGCGCGCGCGGCGTTCGAGGGCCGGACCTGGCTCGCGTTTCCGTCCGCCGAGCGAGTCGCGCGAGAGAGCGAAGCCGCGCTGCGCGCGTTCCGCATGACCAACGCGAAGGCGGGTACGATCTTCCGCCTGGCGAACGCCATCGCCGAGGGCGCGCTCGACGAGTCACGGTTGCGCGCGCTCTCCGACGAGGAAGCGATCGCCGAGCTCGTGACCTGGAAGGGCGTCGGGCGCTGGACGGCCGAGATCGCGCTCTTGCGCGGGCTCGGTCGGCTCGACGTCTTCCCCGCCGGGGACCTGGCCGTGGTGAAGCATCTCGCGCGCACCTGGCTGGACCGGGAAGAGGCGTCGAACGAGGCGGAGATGCGCGCGTTCAGCGACCGCTGGCGCCCCTTCCGTTCGCTGGCGCTGGTCTACGCGCTCGAGCAGCTCGCACTCGAGCGCTGAGCCCTGCGAGTCAGATCTGGTAGTCGGGATCGACCGAGCCGGCCTCGGCCGAGTCACCCTTCTGACTCACCTGCAGGCGCGGCGGCTCGATCTGGATGCGCGAGTACGGCGGCACCGACTCGTGCAGCCACACGTTGCCGCCGATCACCGAGCCCTCGCCGATCACGGTCGTGCCGCCCAGGATGGTGGCGTTCGCGTAGATCGTGACGTCGTCCTCGACCGTCGGGTGGCGCTTCTTCCCGATGTCGTTGCGCCCGAGCTTGTTCGAGAACGCGACCAGACCGACGCCGTGATACATCTTCACGCGGTTCCCGATCGTCGCGGTCTCGCCGATCACCACGCCCGTGCCGTGGTCGATGAAGAAGTGACAGCCGATCGACGCGCCCGGGTGGATGTCGATGCCGGTCTTGCTCTTGGCGTGCTCGGACATGATGCGGGCGGCGATCTGCGCGCCGAGCTCGTAGAGCACGTGCGCGATCCGGTAGGTCGAGACCGCATACGCGGAGGGATAGGCCGCGATCACCTCGGCGTACGACTTCGCCGCCGGGTCGGCCTTGAACGCCGCCTCGACGTCCATGCCCACGCAATGGCGGACCTCGGGCAGGCGCTCCACGAACGCCGAAGCCACGTCCGAGCCGACCAGGCCCGAGAGCAGCCCGTGCACGACCTCGAGGTCCGAGTTCAGGCGCTCGAGCGGCGTGCGCTCGAACACGATGCTGCGCAGGTTCTCGAGCACGTCGACGACCCGGCCCGTGTCGGGACAGGCCTGGCGCCGCGCCTCGCTCACCGGGTCGTTCTGATCCCGCTTGGCCGCGAGATGCTGGGCGATCGTCTCCGTCAGCGTCGACACGTCTCGGACTCCCTTGGCCTTTCGATCCCCCACGGAATCCGGAGGTTACTAACAGGCCGCCCCTTTTCCCAGCGCTCGGCATGAGGCGGGAAGTCCACAGCCGTTGACGCAACCGCTAGTTGCTGGTCATATTGCAGACGCAAGCGCTGGTGGGGAGCGTGACGGAATACAGTCACTCGCGGCTGTCCGCGTACGAGAATTGCCCGCGGAAGTTCCGCTTTCGCTACGTCGACGAAATCAAGGTCGAGGGCGAGGGCGTGGAGGCGTTCATGGGCAAACGCGTCCACGA
This sequence comes from Myxococcota bacterium, assembly GCA_035498875.1. GTDB lineage: Bacteria > Myxococcota_A > UBA9160 > SZUA-336 > SZUA-336 > VGRW01. The sequence continues at coordinate 154,984 of DATJZP010000061.1, read as the reverse complement.
GATCCTGGAGCGGCTCTACCACCACGTGACGCGCTTCGGGAAGCCGCCGAGCCTGACCCAGGTGCTCGAGCGCTTCCGCCGCGACTGGGCCGCCGCCTGGCACGAGAAGGTCACGATCGTTCGCACCGAGAACCCGCCCGAGTTCTACCGGGAGCGCGGCGGGCAGTGTCTCGTGAACTTCTACAAGAAGCACTACCCGTTCAGCGACGGCGAGACCGTCGGCATCGAGGCGCCGATCCAGCTCGTGCTCGACGGCGACGGCCGCTACCGCGCGCGCGGCGTGGTGGACCGGATCACCCGCCGGCGCGACGGCGTGTTCGAGATCCACGACTACAAGACCAGCGGCTATCTGCCGCCGCAGAGCCGCGTCGACGACGACCGCCAGCTCGCGCTCTACCAGATCGGACTCGAGCAGACTTACGCCGAGGCGCGCGAGGTCGAGCTGGTCTGGCACTACCTGGTGTTCAATCGCACGCTGCGCTCGCGGCGCTCGCCCGAGGCGCTGGCCGACCTGCGGGACTCGACCATGCGGCTGATCGACGCGATCGAGGCCGAGACCGTGTTCGCGCCCAAGCCCGGTCCGCTCTGCCGCTGGTGTGACTACGCCGAGCTCTGTCCCGACGCCACCTCGGAAGCGCGTGAGCTTTTGAAGTCACGGCCGAGCCCGCTGCCGGCGCTGCCGATGTTCCCGCCGCAACCGGCAAGCGGCCAGCAACTCGCGCTGCTCTAGCCGGCGCGCGTTCCCAGCCGATAAGCGCGCGATGGTTCGGCTCGCGTGTCGCTGCATGGGCTTGTCGAGCCGCAAGATCGACGAGCTCGTCCGCGGGCAGGGCCTGCGCGATCTCGAGTCTCTCGCGGCGACGGGCGCCGGCGCGGGCTGTGGCAGCTGCCGTCCCGAGCTCGAGGAGATCCTCGCCGACGCCGCGGGGCTGCCCGTCGCCGAGTCGGTGCGCCGGGCCAATCGCGCGCGAAACGGCGCCGAGTCGTTTCGCCGGATCGAGGCGGCGCTCTTCGGCAGCATCGTCGTGCGGCTGCCGCCGGGGACCGATCTCCAGCTCGTCTCGGTCGACGGGCTGCGCGTCGAGCTGCACCTGGGCACGCACGATGCGCCGGAGGTGCGTGCGCTCATCTCCGAGCGGCTGTGCAAGCTGGTCTGTTCGGAGCTCGAGGTCGTCTTCCGCTAGACTCGGGTCATGCCCCTCCCCGCGCTCCGCGTCGAGCGCATCCCGACGCTCCGCGACAACTACACGTATCTGATCATCGATTCCGAGACGCGCGAGGCGGCAGTAGTGGACGCGCCGGAGGCGGCACCGGTGGTCGCGCGGGTCGAACGGCTGGGCGTGCGGGTCACCAAGATCCTCTCGACTCACCACCACCCCGACCACAGCGCGGCCAATCCGGAGCTCGCTACGCGCTTCAAGGCACCCGTCTACGGGCACGTCTCCGACGCGGCGCGCCTGCCCGGCTTCACGAACGGGCTGGAAGAGGGAAACCGGGTCGCGATCGGCCGGTTGGAAGCAGAGGTGGTCTTCATTCCCGCCCACACCCGCGGTCACATCGCCTACGTGCTTCCCGGCGCCGTGTTCTGCGGCGACACGCTGTTCGCCGGCGGCTGCGGGCGCCTGTTCGAGGGCACCCCGGCGATGATGCACGAGGCGCTGAACGTGAAGCTCGCGCGCCTGCCCGACGACACGCGCGTCTACTGTGGTCACGAGTACACCGAGAACAACCTGCGCTTCGCGCAGACGCTCGAGCCGGAGAGCGCGGCGCTGCGCGAGCGCGTGGCGCGGGTGCGCGCGGCCCGGGCCTCGGTCGCGAGTGACTGGCACGACGCCCGCGAGGCCGAGATGACCGTGCCCTCGACGCTGGCCGAGGAACGCGCCACCAACCCGTTCATGCGCGCCAGCTCGCCCGAGCTGTACGCCCACGTGCGCGCGCGGCTGCCCGAGACGCCGAACGATCCGGTCGCGATTCTCGGTGCGGTGCGCGCGTTGAAGGACAGATTCTGACCCGACGCCTCTCGGCCGGTCTCGCCGCGCTGGTGCTGTGGCTGGGTCTCGGCACCGCGCGCGCGGGAGACCTGCCTTTCTACCCCGAGGATCAGGTCGACGTGTTCCAGGTGGACAACCACCTGATCGGGGTCGCCGGCGCGGGCTTCCCGACGATCGTGACCGATCTCGAGCTCGGCGAGTACGTGGTCGCGCTGCGCGCGCACGGCTTCGTCGGCGTGATCGGCACGAACCACCGGCTGCTGGCCATCCACTCGCGCTCCGGCTCGTTCGCGGAGCTGCGCTATCGCATCGCGGAGAAGCCGGTCGAGCCCTGGGACATCCACGTCTACGACCGGATGGCGCTCGTCAACCTGAGCACCCGGCTCGTGGCGTACTCACCCAGGAGCGGCTCGTGGCTCGCTCTAGGCATGGGGCCGAACGAGGAGCCGCGCGAGATCCGGGCCGACTCGAACGTGGCCGCGATCGTGACTCCGCGGCGCGCCATCGGCTTCTCGGCGCTGTCGAACTTCTTCGTCGAGCAGCCGCTCGGGCCGTTTGAGGTGGTCCAGGGCGTCTCGCTGAGCGACGTCTCGGTGACCCTCTTGCTTCCGCACAAAGTCCTGATCTTCCGGGCAGGCGACAACCGCTGGTCGAGCCTGATTCGCTGAGCTTCGCGACGAAGAGTTGACGAACCGCGTCACCGCACTGACGGAACTCGGCCTCATTTCGGACTCACCCGTAAGCCGGCCGTGAGCGGCCTCCGCAGATTCGCGTAGTTGGCGCGGGGATTGCCCGTCCCCAGGATTGGCACGCGCGATGCTTACTTGGCGTTGCGAAGGAACTGCTCTCGCAGATCGCGGTTCCACGCTGGGAACCAAGGAGCGGGCAGATGGCACAGGTCGCACAGGTCGCCCACACACTGGCGGAGCTCGAGAGTCTCGAGGCGACGCATCCCGAGACGCTGACTCTGCTCGATCTCGTGGCAGCCGTTGCCGACGCCGCAGCCAGCGAAGAGGAAGTCGTCGCCGCCGTGCACCACCTGATCGAGACCGGTCGAGTGCTCCTGGTCGGCAACTTCTGCCAGGGCGACGTCCGCCGCCGCTGAGCGACCGTCAGTCCGCGACCTTCAGGACTTCGCCGAGCGCCGTGACCACGTGGTACACGCTCGTCGCGTTCTGGGCTTCCGACACGACCCGGCCATCGCGCCCGAGATGCTCGTGCCAGCCGCCGGTGGCTGGATCGACGTAGCGCTTGCTGCAGTGCTCGAGCGCGGCCTCGAGCCGGGGCCGCGCGGCGGGCCGCACGGCGGCCTGCAGCGCGCGCGCCTTGAGGTGCTCGGTCTGGGGCCAGAGCCGCTTGCGCGTGTGCAGCGGGCGCCCCGAGCGATCGACCCGGTCGAAGACGCCGCCGTCCGCATCGATCCCATGGCGCTCGGCGAAGCCGAACAGGCGCTCCGCCAGCGGCGCCCGATCGCCCGCGCCGCCCAGCTCTGCGAAGCGCCGCAGCAGCGCGTACCACTCGAAGCCGTGACCCGGCTCTACGGCCTGGCCGGCCTCGCCCGCCGCCGGCTGCCAGCGCGCATCGAAGCTCTCGCACAGCGCGCCGGTCTTGGGATCGGCCCAGCGCGAGGCCAGGAGCTCGATCAGCGCCGCGGCCTCGTCGAGCGCTCCGTCCGCCGGCGCCACCCCGTGGAGTGACAGCAGCGCCTCGACCAGGTGCATGTGCGGGTTCTGCAGACGCGGCCCGGGCAGCGGTCGCCAGTCGTCGCTGGTGCGCTCGTGGAAGCCGCCGGCCCGCGGCTCGCGCATGCGCGCGCGCAACAGCGCGAGTGTCTCGCGCGCCAGCCGCAGCGACTCGGGCGCGCGAGTCACCCGGTGGTGCTCGGCCAGCCCGAATAGCGCGAACGCCTGCGCGTACAGGTCCTTGGTGCGGTCGAGCGGCGTGCCGTCGTCGGTGGTGGTGAGCACCCAGCCGCCATGACTCGCGTCCCAGAAGTGGCGGGTCAGGAACTCGAGGCCGTGCGCCGTGGCCTCGGCCGCCCAGGCACCCGCGCCGAGCTCCTGCGCGCGGCTGAAGGCGTACAGCTGGCGCGCGTGCACGACCAGCCGCTTGTAGCCGTCGGGCGTGGGCGCGAGCCGGGCATCGAGCCGGTTCCAGTAGCCGCCCTGCGCGCGGTCGAGCCCGTGGCGCGCCCACATCGGCAGGAGCTCGTCCACGAGGTGAGCGCGCAGCGACGCCTGCGTGAGCCGCATCGCGCGCACCTTAGCACCCGCGGATCAGGCGGCTTCGGGCGAGAGCGGCAGTGAGACGAGCGCGGAGCGATGCTCCCGCGGCTCGGCCTCGGAGAGGATGGCCGCGATGCTGGCGCGGCAGCCGCCGCAGCCCGAGCCCGCGCCGCAGGACTCCGCCACCGCGCGCGCGGTGCAGGCACCGCTCCGCGCCAGGCGGCGGATCTCGCGGTCGGTCACGGCGTGGCAGCTGCAGACGATCAAATCGGTCTTCCTTCGAGCGGGCCGCAGCTTAGACCAGTTGAGAATGACTTTCAATTGCAAGGATCACGGAGCTTACCCGAGCGAAGGAACCCGGGGTACGCTCAGTGGATGAAAAACCAAAAGCGTTCGGGGGCTTTGGCGTTCGCGCTGCTCTTGGCACTCACGGGCTGCGGCTACAACTCGATCCAGTCGTCGGACGAGGCCGTGAAGGCCGCCTGGGGCGAGGTGCAGAACCAGTACCAGCGGCGCATGGACCTGATTCCGAATCTGGTGAACACCGTGAAGGGCGCGGCCGACTTCGAAAAGTCGACGCTGGAAGCGGTGATCCAGGCACGCGCGAACGCAACCAGCGTGAAGATGGACCCGAGCGTCATCGACAACCCCGAGGCGTTCAAGAAGTTCCAGGAGGCGCAGGGCCAGCTCAGCCAGGCGCTCGGCAAGCTCCTGGTCGTGTCGGAGCGCTACCCGGAGCTCACGGCCACGGCGGGCTTTCGCGATCTGCAAGCGCAGCTCGAAGGCACCGAGAACCGGATCGCGGTCGCGCGCAAGCGCTACGTCGACAGCGTGGCCGACTACAACCGGCTGGTGCGCCAGTTCCCGACCAATCTCACCGCGCGCTTCCTCTTGCACGCCGAAGTGCGCCCGAGCTTCGAGGCGACGGCCGGCGCGGAGAAGCCGCCCGAGGTGAAGTTCTGAACCGACGCGCGCTCGCGGCGCTCGGCGCCGCGTGTCTCATGCTCGTGCTCGCGGCGCGGCCGGCGCCTGCGCTCGACGTGCCGGCGCTCAGCGCGCGCGTGATGGACCGCGCCGGGCTCTTGCAGCCGGCGACCCGCGACTCACTCGAGCACTCACTCGAAGCTTTCGAGGCCCGGACCGGTCATCAGATCGTGGTCCACATCACGCCCTCGCTCGAGGGTTTGCCGATCGAGGACTACTCGATGCAGGTCGCCGAAGCCTGGAAGATCGGGCAGAGGAAGCTCGACAACGGCGTGATCTTCACGATCGCGCCGAACGAGCGGAAGATGCGGATCGAGGTCGGCTACGGCCTCGAGGGCATCCTCCCCGACGCGATCGCCGCGCGCATCATCCGAGAACGCGTTGCACCTCAGTTCCAGGCGGGAAACTTCGACGAGGGCGTCGTCGACGGCGTGCATGCGATCGAGGACGTGACCGAAGGCGAGCAGCTGCCGCTGCCGGCGCGGAACACGTCGCAGGGGCGCCACCAGCTCGCGGTGACTCTGTTCTGGATCGCGGTGATCGCGATCCTGGTGCTGTCGCGGCTGCCCGTGCTCTTTGGACCCGCCATGGCCAGCCGCCGCTACGGTCGCACCGGCGGCTGGGGCGGCGGCCCGTGGCTCGGCGGCGGCGGCTTCGGCGGAGGTGGCGGCTTCTCCGGCGGAGGCGGCGGCTTCGGCGGCGGCGGCGCATCGGGAGGCTGGTGATGCGCGCTCACGAGTTACTGGCGCCCGGAGCGTTCGCGGCGATCGAAGACGCGGTGCGCGGCGCCGAGCGCGCGACCTCGGGCGAGATCGTGCCGATGGTGGTCGAGCGCAGTGACTCCTACGCCGACGTGCGGATCGGCGCGGCGGCGCTGGTGGCGATCGGGCTGGGTGCGGCGGTGCTGCCGCTCTTGCCGGGGCTCGTGCACTGGCTGGTGCCGATCGAGCTCGGGCTGTTCGCCGCCGGCTGCTGGGGGTTCGGCTCCCGCCGGCTGCTGGGCGCGGTGACTCCCAACCCCCTCTTCAGCGAGCGCGTGCAGCACGCGGCGGCGCTCGCCTTCCACCACGCCGGCGTGGTCGAGACGCGCGACCGCACCGGCATCCTGATCTTCGTGTCACTGCTCGAACGGCGCGTGCAGGTGCTGGCCGACCGCGGCATCCACGAGCGCGTGCCCGACGGCACCTGGGACGGCGTGGTCGAGAAGGTGGTCGCGGGCATCGCGGCGGGCCACGCCGATCGCGGGCTGGTCGACGGAATCCAGCTCTGTGGCGAGATCCTGGCCCGGCACTTCCCGCCGCGCGCGGACGACAAGAACGAGCTAGCGGACCGACCGCGCTCCGGCTGAGCCCTTCTTCTGACACTTGGGACACAGACCGTACAGGATGTGCCGGTGCTGAGTGAGTCGGTAGCCATGCTCAGCGGCCACCTTCTCCTGCTCTTCCTCGATCAGCGGGTCTTCGAACTCGACGATCGCCCCGCAGCTCGTGCAGATCAGGTGGTCGTGGTGGTGACCCTCGCGCTCGTACAGAGTCACTCCGTCGCGGAAGTGGTGCGCGCGGGCGACGCCGGCCTCGCAGAACAGCTTCAGCGCGCGGTACACCGTGGCCGCGCCCACGTCGGGGTGGCGCGCGCGCACGACCTCGTACAGCTCTTCGCTGGACACGTGACCCCTGGCCGCCGCGAACGCGTCGAGGATCGCCTCGCGCTGGCGAGTCTGCTTCAGCCCGTGGCGCGCGAGGTGATCCGCCAGCTGCTTCTGCATGCGCCGGTCGGACTCAGCACTCGAAGCCATCGGCGCGGACGCTAATGGGGCCCGCTACGACTGTCAACGCGCTCGGACAGGAGCAAGCTCATGGCGCCACCGACGGCGGGATCGTCGAGCAGGCCCAGGCGCGCGTAGGTGTCTCGGAGTCTCTCGCGCACCTCGCTGGCGCGGGCGCAGGCCAGCACCTCGCGCGCCGCTTCGGCCGCGGCCGAGGCGTCGATGTTGCGCAGGATCTGCCGCAGCGCGAGCACCGAGAACGGAGCCATCGACAGCTCGCGGATGCCCAGCCCCACCAGGAGCGGCGCAATCACCGGGCTCGCGCCCAGCTCGCCGCAGACCGCGCACGGGATGCCGGCGGCGCGCGCCGCCTCGGCGGTGTCGCGGATGCCGGCCAGCACCGCCGGGTGGAACGGGTCGTAGACGCCCGCCACGAGCTCGTTCTCGCGGTCGGTGGCCAGCGTGTACTGCATCAGGTCGTTGGTGCCGATCGAGAAGAAGTCACTCGCGCGCGCCAGGTGCCTGGCCACCGCGACCGCGGCCGGAGTCTCGATCATCACGCCCAGCGGCGGGCGCTCGCGCCCGAGCTCGCGGCAGACCTGGTCGAGCAACTCGCGCGAGGCGAGCACCTCGTCGAGCGAGGCGATCATCGGCAACAGAATCTTCAGGTTGCCGCGCGTGTTGGCGCGCACGATCGCGCGCAGCTGCGTGCGGAACAGCTCGGGCCGGTCGAGCAGGATCCGGATCGCGCGCCAGCCCAGCTGCGGGTTCGCCTCGTAGAGTGTCTCGTTCGGCAGCGCCTTCTCGCCGCCCAGGTCGAAGCAGCGCACGGTGACCGGGTCCGGCGCGATCTGCTCGGCCACCCGCAGGTAGCCGCGCAGCTGCTCCTCCTCGTCGGGCAGGCCGCGCGAGGAGAGCGCCAGGATCTCGGTGCGCAGGAGGCCCACGCCCTCGGCGCCGTAGCGCTTGACCAGGTCGAGATCGAACAGGCCGCCGATGTTGGCCGACAGCCGCACGCGCTCGCCGTCGCGCGTCTGGCTGGGCAGCCCGCGCAGCTCGTCGAGCCGGCCGCGCAGGCGTTCGTAGCGCTCGGCGGCCTCGCCGTAGTGCGCGCGCTGCTCGCGCGTGGGCTTCACGACCACCGAGCCGTCCAGGCCGTCGATCACGAGCTCGTCGTCGGGGCGCAGCTTCTGCAGCAGGCGCGCGACGCCCGAGACCGCGGGGATCTCGAGCGAGCGCGCGAAGATCGCCGCGTGACTCGTCGGCCCGCCGTGCTCGGTCACCAGCCCCGCCACGTTCTCTGTCTCGAGCAGCGCGAACTCACTGGGCGTGATCCGCTCCGCCACCACGATCACGCGCTGGCGCAGCTTGGTGTTGTGCGCGCGCACGCCGACCAGCTCGCCGACCGCGCGCTGCAGCACGTCCTCCATGTCCGAGGCGCGATCGCGCAGGGTCGGGTCGTGACTCGCGCCCAGGATCGCGGCGTAGCTCTGCAGCGTCTCGACCAGCGCCCGGGCGCCGTTCCCGTGCACGACCACCTGCCGCCGCACCTTCTCGCGGAAGCCCTGGTCCTCGAGGATCATGATGTGAGTCGTGAAGACGTCGGCGAGCTTGTCGCCGAAGCGCGCGCCGACCGTCTCGCGCAGCTCGTTCAGCTGGCGCACGGTCTCGCGCAGCGCGCGCTGCAGCGCACGCCACTCGGCGTCGGCGCTGCGCGCCGGCCGGTACTCCAGGTTGGCCAGGTCGAGCGGGGGCGCCAGCAGGTGCACGGGCCCGCGCGCCACGCCCGGCGAGGTGGCGATCCCGCGCAAGAGCGCCCCCGACTTGCGCGCCTCGCCCTCCGGCGCGCGCGCGCTGCGCGCGTGACCCGCCTCGCGCACGGCCCGGTCGAGCAGCCGCGCGTTCAAGACGATCGAGCCCACCTGCGCCGCGATCATCTCGAGCAGCTCGAGCTGCTCGGGCGTGAACACGCGCACGCGCGCCGTGCGCGCCGTCAGCACGCCCACCGGCTCGCCGCGCACGAGCAGCGGCACGGCCACCAGCGAGCGGAAGCGCTGCTCACCCGAATACGGGAACGCGTGGATGCGCGGCTCGAGCCGCACGTCGGGCACGGCGATCGTCTTGCGCTCCTCGAGCGAGCGCCCGGCGATGCCCTGGCCGACCCGGATCCGCATGCGGCCGACGGCATTGGGGTTCAGGCCGCGGGTGGCGCGCATGACCAGCCGGTCGCCGTCGTCCTCGAGCAGGTAGATCGAGCACGCGGAGGCGCGCATCCAGCGCGCCACCAGCCGCACCACGTTGTTCAGCGTCTCCTCGAGGTCATGACTGCGCGTGAGCAGCCGACCGAGGTCGCGCAACAAGTTCGCAGACGGGCGGGGCATTCCGAAAGTCTAGCGACTCACGGAGAGCCCGAGCGAAGGCAGCCCTCGGCGAGGCCCGCAGGCGGCGGAGCATGGGTGGGGTGCCCATGCGATCCACTGTCAGCCGCGCGCAGCGAGCCGCAGGCGAGCGTAGGGTGGGTGGCGCGCGTCAGCGCGCCGGGTCCCACTCAGTCGAGGAAGACTTGGTCTTTGTCCTCGAAGCGCATCCCGAGGGCCAGGAGGATCTTGCGCTTGGTGTCCATCCGGCAGTTCATGCCCTTCTCCACCGAGTGGATCGTGCGCAGCGCCACTTTGGCCTTCTTGGCCAGCTGCGCCTGGGTCATGAGCTTGTTCTCGCGCAGCTCGCGCACCCGGTTCCGCTTCCGGGGCTTGCTGTCGTCCATGTGCTCTTCGAAGCTCGTGTGCTCCATGTCCGTGGAGCTCCTCCAGGTCAGGCCGGAAGCCCCCCTCACAGAGGCTTCCCAATTGCTTGCTCGCCCCTTCGATCGGGCCCACGATTCCAGTTCTTTAGCGGGGGCCTGCGGTTAGGTTGGCTAGGAGCCTCGGCCCCGCGCGTCGCCGACGAGCCCCCGCGCACGTGATTTGCGAAGGTCTTGCGCCTGTCTCTGCGCGCCGGGTGCCGGCCAAAGAGCAGTCATGTCGAGGAATGAACCCCTGACGCAGCCGGGTCCCGCGCCTGGAAAGTCGGCTCCCGGGACGCCCCCTGCGGCGCGGCGGGCGCGCGCGGTGCGGATTGTGCGGCGGCTCGGGATCGCGGCGGTGCTGCTGGCGCTGGTCTCGGTCGGGGTGGGCTTCGCGGTGCTCTACACCGCCGACTCCGACTTTCTCGCCGGAGCGCTGTCTCGCCTGCTCGGCCGGCATGTCGAGATCGGCCACGTGGCCTTCCACTTCGGCCGGCGACTCGAGGTCGAGCTCGATCGGGTGCGCATCGACGACGCTTCCGGGCCCGACGCGCCGCCCGTGCTCGAGGTCGCGCACGCGCGCGGCGTGCAGGCCTGGCCGCGACTCCTGGCCGGCCAATACGTGCCGCTCGACTGGACGCTCGATGCGCCGCTCCTGCGCGTGCACCCCTCGGTCAGCGGTGACTCGATCGACCTGTCGGGGCTGCCGCGGCTGGGTCTCGCGGTCACGGATGGAAGGGTCGAGTGGAAGACCGCCGCGGGCGAGCTCTGGTCGCTGCAGAGACTCAAGCTCGACGCGGCGCGCGCGGGCTTCGGCACCCGGATCGAGGGCCAGGCCAGCGCCCAGCTCTTGCGCGGAGAGACTCCGATCTCGGAGCTGGACACCCACTTCTCGGCGTCGCGCGACCACCTGAACCTGCGGGGCAACCTGGCGGGCCTCGAACTCGTGACGCTGCCCAAGGGCATGGTGAGCCCGCGCGGGCGCGCTCAGGGCAGCTTCGATCTGACCGCCGATCGCGCCGGCATCCGCGGCAAGACACAGCTCACGGTCGATCGGCTCGAGCTCGCGCTGCCGAAGTACAACGGCCCGATCGCGCCCAAGACCGCGCAGCTGTCGGCGGACGTGGACTGGAAGAACGGGAGCCTCTCGCTCGAGCTCCACCCGCTGCAGCTCGACGACCTGGTCGCGAACGGGAGCGTCCGGCTGGGCACGGGTGCGAACGGCCGCTTCAGCGCCGATCTCCGGCTCGATCCATTCGAGCCCGGCAAGCCGGACCGGGTGAGTGGCCTGAACTTCCTGACTCAGCGCTTCAACAGCTGGGCGCGCGTGAAGACGCGGATCGAGGCCGGCATCGCCGAGGACATCCACCTGACCGTCGACGTGCCGCGCGCCACGCTGAAGGAGAGTCTCTCGTACGACACGCCGATGGCGCCCGAGGCGTTCGTGCTCGAGCTGCGCGTGCGCGACGGAACCTACCGCCCGAAGCCGGGTGAGTCGGCGCTCGAGCACCTGCAGGGCGAGCTCGAGATCCGCGGCAACGTGATGGACATCCGGCGCGTGCGCATGACCGAGGACGGCGAGGCGCTGCCCGAGATCAACATCCACCTCGACGGCATGAACCGGCTGGTGCACCTGCCCGACGACGAGGACCACGTGAGCGGCGGCCCCGGGGTTCCGCTGTCGGGTCTGCGCCCGATGTCCGCCGCGTTCCGCGCCAGTGACTCGCAGGCCAAGGACCCGACCGTGGTCCGCTTCGCGGACCTCGACCTGCGCCTCCCCCAGCTCATGCTGCCGCTGCGCGCGGCCTCGGGCGAGCTGCGCTTCCCCGACGGCGGCGTGCTCGCGCAGCCGGTGACCGGGATCGTGGGCGGCGCGCCGGCGGAAGTCAGCGTCAAGTGGGAGCGCGCGGCCGACCGGGTCGAGGCGCGCATCCACTATCTCGACGGCACGGTGCCGGACACACCGACGGTCGGGCCTCGCTGGCTTGCCGGCAAGGTCGACTTCACCACCCTGCACCTGCCCGACTGGCCGTTCGAGGGTCTGCACGCGCGGCTGGTCGCCGAGCGCGCGCAGGTCACGGTGACGGGCATCGAGGGCAAGCTCTCGGGTGGCCAGATACAGGGCTCGGGTCACCTCGACCTGTCGCAGGCCGACAAGGCGCCCTTCGACCTCGAGCTGGGAGTGTCCGACTTCGACCCGGCACCGGTGTGCGCGAACTTCGGCCTGCCCGCCGAGAGCGTCAGCGGGCGCGGCTACGTGAAGCTGCAGATGGCGGGCTCCCTCCATCCGGGCGGTGAGTTCGGGAAGGAAGGCACGCTCTCGGGCACGTTGATCCTGCGCGACGGCACGGTGGCGCGGCTGCCGGGTCTGGTCGCGATCGCGCGGCTGCCGTCGCTCCAGGGCGTGAACGGGCTCTTGGGAAAGCCTCTGCCCTACCGCACCGTGCAGCTCGAGCTCGCGCTCCAGAACGGGAAGCTCGCGGTGTCGGACGGGAAGCTGCTCGGCCCCGAGCTGCGGATCCTGGGCAACGGCGAGCTCGATCTCACCACGCCCCAGCGCCAGACCGACTTCGTGGTCGCGCTGCTCTTCCTGCAGACGCTCGACCGCGTGCTCGACCAGGTGCCGATCGTCCGCAACGTGGTGCTCGGCGAGGACGAGAACCTGATCGCGGTCTACCTGCACCTGCAGGGCCCGCGCGACGACCTGAAGGTGACTCCGCTGCCGCCCGCCATGGTCCAGAACGTGGTCGGCTTCGCGTCGAGCGCGGTCGTGAACGGCGTGAAGAGCCTGGGCCGGCTGATGCGCCTGTCCGGGCCGAAATCGCCTCCGCCTGAATCCAGTCCGCAATCCAGTACGAACAACCCCTGAGGTAGACTCGCCAGGCTGTGAGCGACGCGGTCGGACAGATCCGGAAAGAGATGGCCCGCGTGCTCGTCGGCCAGCACGAGCTCGTCGACGGACTCTTGATCGCGCTCCTGTGTCAGGGCCACGTGCTGGTCGAGGGCGTGCCCGGGCTCGCCAAGACCACCGCCGTGCGCACGTTCGCGCGCGTGCTGGCGCTGTCGTTCCGGCGCATCCAGTTCACGCCCGATCTGTTGCCCGCGGACCTGCTCGGCACGCAGGTGTACGAGCCGGCTCACTCGACCTTCCGGCTGCACCGCGGCCCGATCTTCCACCACGTGATCCTCGCCGACGAGATCAACCGCGCGCCGGCCAAGGTGCAGAGCGCGCTGCTCGAGGCGATGGAGGAGCGGCAAGTCACTCTGGTCGGCGAAACATTGAAGTTGCCCGAGCCGTTCCTGGTGATGGCGACTCAGAATCCGGTCGAGCAGGAGGGCGTCTACCCGCTGCCCGAGGCGCAGGTCGACCGCTTCATGCTGAAGCTGCGCGTCGACTACCCGAGCCGCGAGGAAGAGATCGAGATCGTGCGCTCGCGCACGGCGCCCGAAGAGCTGCAGCAGCCCGGCGCCGCCCTGGCCGCGGCCGAGATCCTGTCGCTGCGCGAGACGGTGCGCGAGATGCACGTCGAGCCGTCGCTGTTCGAATACGCGGTCGCGCTGGTCACGAAGAGCCGGTCACTGCCCGCGGTCGAGCTCGGCGGCTCGCCGCGTGCGTCGATCTACCTGATCGAGGCGGCGCGGGCACGCGCCTATCTCGAGCGGCGCGACTACGTGCTGCCCGAGGACGTGAAGGCGGTGGCTCCCTCGGTGCTGCGCCACCGCCTGCTCTTGACTTACGAAGCCGCGGCCGAGGGGCAGACGTCCGACGCGATCGTCCGCGAGCTGCTCGCGGCGGTCCCGACGCCGTGACCCAGGAGGCCGCGCGCGCGGAAGCCGCGAGCCTGGTCCGGCGGCTGCGCGTGCGCGCGCGGCGCGACGTCACGACCTCGCTGACCGGCGGCTACCGCAGCGCCTTCCGCGGCCAGGGACTCACCTTCGAGGAGCTGCGCGACTACGCGCCGGGCGACGACGTGCGCTGGATCGAGTGGAACGCGACCGCGCGCCTGGGCCGGCCGATCGCCAAGCGCATGCGCGAGGAGCGCGACCTGGTGCTGGCGCTCTTGATCGACGTTTCTCCGTCGCTCGACTGCGGCCCGGCCGACCAGACCAAAGAGGACGCGGTGCAGCGCGCCTGCGCGGCGCTGGCCTCGGCGGCGATCGCGTCGCAGGACCGCGTGGCGCTGGCGCTGTTCGGCGAAAAGCTCGAGCACGTGCTCTCGCCGGGCACCGGCGCGCTGCAGCGCGAGCGCGTGCTGCGCGCGCTCGAGCAGAGCGGCGGCGCGGAGCGCACCGACGCCGGGCCGGCGCTCGATTGGGCCGCCGAGAAGCTGCCGAGACACTCGGTGGTGGTGCTGATCTCGGACTTCCTGTTTCCGGACCCGGGCGCAGCGCTGCGCCGCTGCGCCAGCAAGCACGACCTGGTGGCGCTGCGCGTTCGCGACCCGTCCGACGATCCGCCGCCCGGGCTGCCGCCGCTGCGCGTGCGCGGGGCGGAAGGGCGGCGCGCGCGGACCTGGCGGCGCGCGCACGACGCCGAGCGCGCACTCACGGCGCCGGTCTCGGAGCGCGCGCTGCGCGCGCTCGGCGCCGACTACGGCGAGCTGTGGACCGGCGCGCGGCTCATGCCCAGCCTGCTGCGCTTCTTCGAGGAGCGCGCGCGGAGGCGGACGTGAGGCGCGCGGCGCTCGCGGGTCTCGCGCTCGGCTGGCTCGCCTGCCAGCGAGAGACTCCCAGCGTGGGCCTGGGCGCGCGGGTCACGCTCGACCGCAGTGAGACGCACGTCGGCGAGCCGATCGGAGTCACCGTCGAAGTCGACACGCCCGAGGGCTACGCGCTGCAGACGCCGCCCGCTCCGAGCGGCGGGCCGTTCGCCTCGGACTCCGTCGAGCTGGTGCAGCCGATCGCCGTGCCCGGCGGCCTGCGCCATCACCTGCTCTGGACCGTGCGCGCCCGCGAGGTCGGCGAGCAGTCGCTGCCGTGGATCGAGATTCCGCTGGTGCGGCCCGACGGCAACGTCCAGTCACTCCGGGTCGGCGGCATGCCGCTGCCGGTGCTGTCGGTGAAGGCCGAGCTGCCCGAGCGCGCCGCCATGTTCGACATCCAGGACGCGCCGCCGATGCGGCCGACGCCGCTCTGGGTCTGGGGGGCGCTCCTGGCCGGCGCGGCGTTCGTGGTGCAGGGGCTGCGCTGGCTGCGGCGGCGCGCGCGCGCGGCCGAGGCGCACGCCGGGCGGATCGCCGGCGCCGGCCGCACCGCGCTGGCGGCGCTCGACGGCGTCGAGAGTGACTCCGACGCGCGCAGCTTCGCCCAGCGCGTGCGCCTGGCGCTGCTCGGCTTCGTGGCCGCCTGCTGGAACGTGAACACGCAGGTGGTGACTCCGGGGGAGCTGCCGGCAGAGGTCGACGGCGACATCGCGCGCCTGCTGGGCGGTCTCGACGCCGCGCGCTTCGCGCGCCGGCCCGAGCGCGCGGCGCTGGCCGACGTGGCCGAGCGCGCGCGGGAGCGCGTGCGACATGTGGCAAACCTTCGCGCTTAGCGCGCTGTCCGCGCGCGCGATCACGTTCGAGTCACCGCTGGTGCTGTGGCTCGCGCTTCTTTTGGTCGCGCTCCTGGCCGCGCTCGCGGCCGCGCGCGGCCCGCGGCGGCTGCGCGTGCCGACCGCGGGAGGCGGGCGCGCCGGCGCGGCGCTGGCCGCGCTCGACCTGCCCTGGGCGAGCTCGCTCGCGCTGCGGGTCGGGGCGCTGGCACTCGTGGGAGTCACGGCGGCGCGGCCGGTGGGGCTCGTGGCCGAGAACCCGGTCAGCGGCTCGGGCGTCGACCTGGTGATCGCGCTCGACGCCTCCGGCAGCATGCTCGCACTCGACGGTGAGCTCGAAGGCCGGCAAGTGACTCGCATCGCGCTCGCCAAGCGCGTGGTCGCCGACTTCGTGCGTGCGCGCGCCGGTGACCGGATCGGGCTGGTGGTG
The DNA here is from genome assembly GCA_035498875.1 of Myxococcota bacterium. GTDB lineage: Bacteria > Myxococcota_A > UBA9160 > SZUA-336 > SZUA-336 > VGRW01. Next base: position 139,271 of record DATJZP010000061.1, on the reverse strand, counting down.
TTCGGAGAGCACGCCTTCACGCAGTGTCCGCTCACCGTGGATCACCGGCTGGTGCTCGAGGCGCTCGAGCGCGTCGAGGTGGGCGTGGCCGGCGACGCGACCGCGGTGGGCGAGGCGATCGGGCTGGCGACGCGGCGGCTGCGCAGCACGGCCGGTCCGGAAGAGACGCGCCGGGTGGTGGTGCTGGTGACCGACGGCCGCCACAACTCGGGCAAGCTCGCGCCCAAGACCGCCGCCGAGCTCGCGCAGGGCGAGGGCGTCCGCATCCACGCGGTGGGGATCGGCAGCGAGGGCCTGGTGCCGTTCGCGCAGCCCGGCGCCGAGGCGCCGATGCGCTTCGAGCGCGTCGACCTCGACCGCGAGACACTGCAGGCGGTGGCCTCGGCCACCGGCGGCCGCTTCTTCCACGCGCGCCATCCCGAGGACCTGCGCGCGGTGGCCGACGCGATCGACCGGCTCGAGGCCCGGCCGCGCCAGCAGGACCCGCAGTTCCGCCACGCCTCGCTCGCGCCACTCACTCTGGCCGCGGCGCTGTTTCTGTTGCTCGCCGAGGCGCTGCTGACTCATGGAATCCTGCGGAGGCTGCCGTGAGCGAGCTCGACGCGCCCTGGCTGGCCGTGATCGCGATCGCGCTCGGGGTCGCGCGCTCGGCCTGGCGCGGGCGCGCGCAGCTGGCCGCCTGGCTGGGGCGCGATCCCGCGGGCTGGCGCCGGCCGCTCGGCGCGCTGGCCCTGGCCGTGGCAGCCGCATGTCTCGGGCTGGCGCTGCGCTGGGCCGTCAGCACCCCCGAAGAGCGCTCGGGCGACGGCGCCGACGTCGTGCTCGCGATCGACACCTCGACCAGCATGGACGTGACCGACGTGGCGCCGTCGCGGCTGCGGCGTGCGCTGCGCACCGCGCAGCGGGTGGTCGAGCACGCCCGCGGCGAGCGCCTGGGGCTGGTGGTGTTCGCGGGCGACGCATTCGTGGCGCTGCCGCTGACTCAGGACCGCGACGCCGTGCTCACCTACCTGCGCGCGCTCGACAGCGACACGGTCTCGGTGCGCGGCAGCGAGCTCGGCCGCGCGCTGACTCAAGCGGGCCGCGTGTTCGACCCGCGCTCGAGCCGGCCGCGCACGCTCCTGCTCTTGACCGACGGCGAAGACTTCGGCGCGCCGCCCGAGTCACAGATCGGCGCGCTGCGCGCACTCGGCGTGCGCGTGGTGGCGGTGGGCTACGGCACGAGCGAGGGCGCCTCGGTGCCCGGTCAGGTCGCGCAGAGCGAGGCGCTGCGCAGCGGCGAGACCACGCTGTCGCGCCGGAACGACGGGCTCTTGCAGCACATCGCCGACGACACCGACGGCGCGTACTTCCGCGAGATCGAGTCGCGGCCGACGCCCGAGCAGCTCTTGCCGCCGCGCGAGGCCCAGCCCGCGCCCACGCCGGCGCGCCACCGCGCTGACTCACTCGCGCCGCTCTTGGCGCTGGCGGCAGCGGCGCTCGCCGCCGAGCTGTGGCTCTCGGGCGGGGCCTTCCGCGCGCGGCGCGCAGTGACTCGCGTCCGCTTTGGACTAGGGCTGCGGCGCGCGCACGCGGCCGCACTGGCGCTCGTGGCGCTGGCGCTCGGCGCCTTCGGCGAGGCGGGCCTGGTGGCGCGCGGCGACGCGGCGCTGGCCGCGCACAAGCCCGACGACGCGCTCGCGCTCTACCACGAGGCCGCGGCCACACTCGACCGCGACGCGCGGCTGTCGATCCGGATCGGCAACGCGCTGTTCCGGCTCGAGCGACTGGATCAGGCCGCGAGCGCCTATCTCGAGGCGCTGCGCATCCTCGACTCCGACGACCCCGACACGCGCTTCGCCGCGAGCTTCAACCTGGGAAACACGTTCGCCGCCCGCCAGCACTTCGAGGAGGCGCGCGACGCCTACTGGGCGGCGCTGGTCGCCCGGCCGTCGAGCCTGGAAGCCAAGTTCAACTACGAGTGGGCGGTCGCGCACATCCAGCCGCTGCCGCCGGCCCCCGAGCCCCAGCCGAGTGACTCACCCAAGCGTCAGGACCGGAGCTCGGGCCCGGGTCAGTCGACGAGCCAAGAGCCGCAGCCCGGCGAGGCGCGGCCCGAGAAGGGCTCGCTCGATCCACAGGAGGCGCAGCGCTGGCTCGACACGCTGGACGAGCCGGTCGGCGACGCGCTGCGCCAGCAGATCACCAACGCGACCGGCGGTCGGGCGCGCGCGCGTCCGGGCGGAAAGACCTGGTGACGCGCGCGCTGGGCCTGCTGGTGGCGTGGCTCGCGCTGGCGCCGCTCGCGCTCGCGCAGGAAGCGCCGCCGCTGCGCATCCGCGTGAAGCTCGACCGCGAGTCGGTGCTCCTGCACGAGCAAGTCGTGATGTCGCTCGAGATCGTGCACCCGCCCGACGCGCGCGCGAGCTGGGAGCCGCCGCCCTTCGACGGTTTCTGGGCCGAGCGACTCACCACGCGCGCGCTGGCCGACGATCCGAGCGGCCTGCACCGCACCGAGTTCCGGCGCGCGCTGTTCCCGACCCGCGCCGGCACGCTCGAGATCGCAGCCTCGAGGCTCACGCTCGAGGGCGAGGGCGGCGCGGAGCAGGAGGTTCCCGTGCCCGGCGCAAGCGTGCGCGTGCGACCGCTCCCGGCCGGCGTGCCGCCCGAGACGCTGGTCGGCGCGCTCGAGATCCACCTCGTGCCGGGCGACGATCGGGTGCGGCTCGGGAAGTCACTCCCGCTCACGATCGAGCTCGCCGGCGACGCCAACGTCTGGGACGCCGCCGTGCCGGCGCTCGAGCAGGCGCTCGGCCCGGGCGTCGAAGTGTTCGCCGAGGCGCCGCGAGTCACGATCGGCGAGACCGGGGGCCGTGCCACCACGCGCCGCACCTTCCGCTACGCGCTCGTGCCGTCGAGCGCGGGCCGCGTGCGCATGGAGCCACTCACGATCTCCTATCTCGATCCGAAGACCGGCAAGGTCGAGCTCGCGAAGAGCGAGGCGCTGGCCTTCGACGTGTTCGAGGGCGGCGCCGCCGACGAGCCGCGCTCGGCCTTCAAGAAGCGCGTGGCGCTCTCGAGCGAGGAGCCGTGGCCGCTCTGGCCGTTCTTGCTGCTCGGGCTTGCGGGCATCGGCTTCGGCGCGGCGTTCGTCGGGTACGCGCGCCGCGTCGACCGCGCGCACGCCGCCGCCCCCGGGCTGCTGTCGCCGCGCAGCGCCTTCGACGCCGCGCGCGCAGCGCGCGGCTCGTCCGAGTTCCACGCGCTGCTCGCGCGCGCGGTGCGCGCGGGCGTCGGCGCACGCCACAAGTTCGACGCCCAGCCGCTCACCTCGAACGAGATCGCGGCACGCGGCGCGGAGCGCGAGGCGGTCGACCTGCTCGAGGCGCTCGACCGCGCGCGCTTCGCGCGCCGGAGCGCCGACGACGAGTCACTTCTGGAGCGCGCCCGCGCCTATCTCGCGCTCTAGCAGCGCCACGAAGCGCCCGTCGCGCACGCGCAGCCGTCCGACCTCGCGGAAGCCGCGCGCGCCGTGGAAGGCGAGTGACTGGGGATTGGGAGGCTCGAGGTTCACCTCGCAGCTGAGGCGCGCGATGCCACGCCGGCGCGCCTCGTCTTCGAGCCGGGCGTACAGGGCCGCGCCCACGCCGCTGCGCCGCGCGCGTTCGGCGATCGCGATCGAGTCCACGTACAGGAACGCGGCATGGCGCGCCGAGAACCAGGCGTACTCGTCGCCGATGCCCGCGAAGCCGTGCGCGAACGCCAGCAGATAGCCGCACGGCTCGCCGCCGCGCTCCGCGACCCAGAACAGCGTGGCGGCGGAGATGCAGCGCTCGAGCTCGGCGGGCTCGAAGGCACTCACTCCGGGCATGCCGGCGCGGTTGATGGCCAGGATTGCGTCGCGATCGGCGAGCGTGGCGGAACGGACCGAGAGGCTCACGCCACAGTCAGTAGCGTTCGATCACCTGCTTGGCGAAGTCGCGGAACAGCTCGCGCGCCGACGCCATCGGCGGCAGGAGCGTGATCTCGCGCAGCCCGGCGGCCTCGGCGGCGTGGAGCTGCGCGATCAGCTCGTCGGGCGTGCCGGCCAGGATCCAGGTCCGGATCGCGTCGGGAGTCACGAAGCGGCGCTCCTCGGGCACCAGGAAGGTGCAGTGACCCTCGTGGATCTGCAGATACCGCTTCTCGGGCGGCGTCTCCATCTTGTCCACGTGGGCGCAGTACTCCTCGAACAGGCTCACCAGGCCCGGAGGCACCGGCGGCCCGTCGTCGGGGTTCATGCGCCAGCCTTCCCAGGCGTAGTGCCAGGCGGCGGCCACCTGCGAGCCGCAGGCGTCGATCACGCGCTCGCTCCGGAGTGTCTCGCCCGGACGCAGCACGACCGCCGTGGTGAGCGCGGCGGTGTGGAAGTCGGCAGGCAGCTTGCGGCCGAGCTCGCGCGCACCCTGCTCCATGGCCGCGAGACTGCGCCGGGTCATCTCCGGCGGCTCGTTCAGCGCCGAGATCCGGCCGTCGCCGTAAGCGCCGGCGGCGCGCAGCGCGCCGGGGCCGTTCGCGGCGACCCAGATCGGAATCCGTGGCGTGAGCTCGATGAACTTCTCGTCCAGGTGCAGGAAGCGGATCGCGCGCCTCTCGGTGCCGTGGGTGTACTCGACCTCCTCGCCCGCCAGCAGCGCCCGCACCACGCGCAGATACTCGCGGAACTCGCGCGGCACCATCGGCTTCATGCCCATGACTCGCATCGCGGTGTGACCCGTGCCGATGCCGAGGAAGACCCGGCCCGGCGCGAGCCGCGCGATCGAGGCGATCGAGTGCGCGGTCACCGGCGCGAGCCGCGTCGGCGCGATCGCCACGCCCGTGCCCAGCTTGATGCGCGACGTGTTCGCCGCCGCGAGCGCCAGGGTGGCGTAGCAATCGGACCAGATCATCTGCGAGTCGGGCGCCCAGCCGTGGTCGTAGCCCAGTGACTCGACGTCCTTGAAGATCTTCCAGTCGTCGACCTTGGTCGCGACCATCGCGCCGAACTTCATGGCCGGCTCACGCGTGCACCGGCGGGCGGCGGTCGCGCCACGGCCGGGCCTGCTCGAGCTGTCCCGCCGCGCGGATCAGCAGATCCTCGCGACCCCACGGCGCCACGAGCTGCACGCCGATCGGCAGATTCGCCTTGTTCCAGTACAGCGGCAGCGAGATCGCCGGCTCACCGGTGATGTTCTGCATCGGCGTGAACGGAATGAACCCGAGCAGCTTGTCCCAGGTCGCCTTGTAGTTGCCCTTCGCGCAGGTAAGCGTGCCGAGCGGCAGCGGCGGCGCGCCCAGCGTGGGCGTCAAGAGCAAGTCGTAGCCCGACGCGTAGAACTCACCGAACGAGCGCGACAGCACGTTGCGCCACTCGACCGCCGACAGGAAGTCGAGGGCCGAGATCTTCTTGCCCTGCTGCCACAGCTCCCAGGTCCAGACCTCGAGCTCGTCGGGTGTGATCGGGCGGCCGACCGTGCCCTCGACGATCGCGAGCAGCGCCGCGGTCTGCGCGATGATGATGTCGTGGAGCGTCTTCGCGACGGCCGCGTCGTCGGCCGCCGCCGGGTGCTTGGTCTCGAGCGTGTGGCCGAGTGACTCGAGCAGCTTGGCCGCGTCGCGCACCGCCGCCACGCAGTCCGGGTGCAGGGGCTCTGGCGACCAGCTCGGCGAGCGCTCCATGAAGCCGATGCGCAGCTTGCCCGGCGCGCGAGTCACTTCGGAGAGGAACGGGCGCTCGGGCTTGGGCGCGGCGTAGGGATCGCCGGCCATGTAGCCCTCGGTCGCATCCAGAAACGCCGCCGAGTCGCGCACCGTGCGCGACACCACGTGCTCGCCGGCCAGGCCGTTCCAGCCCTCGCCGGCCAGCGGGCCGAGCGAGATCCGGCCGCGCGACGTCTTCAGCCCCACGATCCCGTTGGCGCTGGCGGGAATGCGGATCGAGCCCCCGCCGTCGTTCGCGTGCGCCGCCGGCACCATGCCCGAGGCCACGGCCGCCGCCGAGCCGCCGCTCGAGCCGCCGGGCGAGCGAGTCACGTCCCAGGGGTTCTTGGTCGGGCCGTAGGCCAGCGCCTCGCTGGTGGCGGTGAGTCCGAACTCGGGCGTCGCGGTCTTGCCCAGGAACACCAGGCCGGCGGCGCGGTAGCGCGCCGCCAGGTTGGTGTCGATCGGCGGAGTCAGGTTCATGGCCTTCATCAGCCGGTTCCCGCTGTACAGCGGATCGCCCTGCGTCGCGCAGATCAAATCCTTCAGCAGGAAAGGCACGCCGCGGAACGGCCCTTTCGGCAAGTCACCCGCGGCCTGCGCGCGCGCCTTCTCGAACAGTGGAGTCACCACCGCGTTCAGCGCCGGGTTCAGCTTCTCGATCCGCGCGATCGCGGCCTCGGTGAGCTCGCGCGGCGAGGCCACCTTCTTCGCCACGAGCTCCGCTTGTCCGAGGGCGTCCATCCAGGTGAGGTCGTTGGCCATGGCGGCAGCCTACCGCAGATCGTCGGGCGAGTTCGCGTTGCGCAGCGAGCGCAGGGTCGGGTCGAGCGCGCGCAGCGCGGACTCGGGAACGACCAGGTTTGCGACCTCGCGCACCAGCGCTTGCAGGCCGAGCGCGCCGCGCGCGATGCGGCGCTCGAGCTCGGGCAAGAGCCGCGTGCGGTAGATCGCGAACAGCGGCTCGACGCCGCGCGGACCCGCGGGCGCGATCACGTCGGCCGCGCCGTCGACCGGCGCGAGCGCCAAGAGCGCCAGCGCCACGCGCGGGTCGGCGAACGGCAGGTCGCAGGCCGCCACGAACACCGCGGGCGCGCTGCTGGCCGCGAGCGCCGCCGCCACCCCCACCATCGCCGCGGCCTCGGGATGGCGGTCGACGACGAGCTCGTAGCCGAGCGCGGCCAGTGACTCGTGCGGCGTCTTGGCCACGAGCCGGACGCGCTCGACGCACGCGCCCAGCGCCTCGGCGACGCGCCGCGCCAGCGGCACGCCCTCGTAGAGGAGCGTCGCCTTGTCGCGGCCCATGCGCGTCGACGCGCCGCCGCACAGCACCGCGGCCTCGACGTGAGTGAGCTTCAAATCCCGGGCTCGGCCGCGAGCGCTGCGTCGTGCACGCGCTGCACCGCCACGGACTCGCCGCGCGCGAGCCGGGTGGCCTCGGCGGGCACGAACGCGAGCCCGTCCGCGCGCACCAGCGACAACAGGATGTTCGAGCCCTGCTCCCCGCTCTGCGTGGCCCACCACTCACCGGCGCGCTCTTCGAGCGCCACGCGCACGAAGTGGGCGCGGCCCGCGGGCTTCGTGTATTCGGCGTCGAGCCTCGCGCGAGTCACCGGCCGGAAGATCTTCGTGTGTCCCATCATGCGCAGCAGCGCCGGCCGCACGAACTGCTCGAAGGTCACGAACGTGGAGACCGGATTTCCGGGCAGCCCGAACACGGGCTTGCCGTCGACCCACACGAACGCGAGCGGCGCGCCGGGCTTCATCGCGATCCGCCACAGCCGCATCTTGCCGCCCAGGCTCACCAGCACCCGCTTGATCCAGTCGCGGTCGCCGACCGAGACACCGCCGCTCGAGATCACCGCGTCGCAGGCGAGCGCGGCGCGGAAGCGCTGCGCGATCACTTCCGGCTCGTCGGGCGCGATGCCGAGATACACGGGCTCGGCGCCGATCTCGCGCAGCGCGGCGCACAGCGCGTAGGAATTCGAGCTCGCGATCCGGCCGTCGTCGCGCAGCCGATCGGGCTCCACCAGCTCGTCGCCGGTGGCGAGCACGGCCACGCGCGGGCGCGTGCGCACCGACACCAGCGCGCGGCCCAGCGCCGCCAGCATGCCGACCAGCGGCGCGCGCAGCACCGCTCCGGGCTCGGCGATCGGCGTGCCGGGCCGCACGTCCTCGCCGGCGCGGCGCACGTGCTGGCCGAGCGACGCACTTCTGTGTAGGACCACGCGCGCGCCGTCGGTCTCTGTGTCTTCCACCATCACCACCGCGTCCGCGCCCTCGGGCAGTGCGGCGCCGGTCATGATGCGCGCGGCCTCGCCGGCGACGAGCTTGCGCTGGCTGCGCTTGCCGGCGGGCAGGTCCTCACCCATGCGCAGAGTCACCGGCGCGCCGGCGGTGTCGGCCGCGCGCACGGCGTAGCCGTCCATCGCGGAGTTGTCGGCCGGCGGGAGCGAGATACCCGCTCGAATCGACTCCGCGAGTACCCGGCCGCTGGCCTCGGCCAGCCCGACCGTCTCGGTGCCGAGCGGCGCGACCGCGCCCAGGATCAGCTCGCGCGCCTCGGCCACGCCGACCGACGTCCGCTCCGCTTCGACCTGCCCCTCGCGCATCGGCCCTCCTCGATGTTAGTCTGCCCAAAGATTAGGCAATTTCAGGCAGCCCCTCCGTTGATCGCGCGGGCACCCTACCCGCGCTCCGGGATCCCTGAAAGCCCCAGTATATGAAGAGGAAACCCCCTGATGAGCGAGACGGCAGAGCGCCTGGACGCCGTTCTCGGCTCGCTCCGGGTGGGGGTGCTCGCCGCCGACGCCGATGGCCGGGTCGAGCTGCAGAACCCCGAGGCCAGCCGGATCCTGGGACTGTCGGGCGTCGCCACGCTGGGCCGGCCGCTCTCGGAGACGCTCGGGCCCACCCATCCCGCGGTCACGGTGCTCGAGGCCGCGCTGAACGAGGGCCGCGAGGTGGCCGAGCACGGCTGCCGGCTGCGCGAGCGCCTGGGTGGCCGGGCGCTGGTCGTCGACCTGACCGCATCGCCGATCGGCGTCGGGCGCGAGATCCGCGGCGCGGTGCTGTCGCTCGCCGACCGCACGATCGGCCTCGAGCTCGAAGACCTGCTCGGCCAGCGCGCGCGCTCGGAGCTGTTCGCGCAGCTCGCGGCGGGCATCGCGCACGAGCTGCGCAACCCGCTGGGCGGGATCCGCGGCGCCGCCGAGCTGCTCCTGGGCAAGCTGGAAGACGCAACCCAGCAGCGCTACGCCGAGCTGATCCGCAGCGAGACCGAGCGCATGCGCCGGCTGCTCGACGACCTGGCGCAGCTCACGCACGGCGGTGACTTGCGGCCGCGCCGCGCCAACCTGCACCGCGCGATCGACGACCTGGTCGAGCTGCACGGCAAGAGCGAGAGCTGGCGCGGCATCCGCGTGGTGCGCGAGTACGACCCGAGCATCCCCGAGTTCGAGTTCGATCCGGACCGCAGCACGCAGGTGCTGTTGAACCTGGTGCGGAACGCGATCCAGGCGATGGCGGGCAAGGGCACGCTCACGCTGCGCACGCGCATCGAGGCGACCTATCACCTGGAGCATGTCGGACCCGAGCGCGCGCGCATGGTGCGCGTCGACGTGGAAGACACCGGACCGGGCATTCCCGAGGAGGACCTGCCGCTCTTGTTCACGCCGTTCTTCACGCGACGCAAGGAAGGGACCGGGCTCGGGCTCGCGGTCGCCCAGCACTGGACCGTGCGCCAGGGCGGGCGGATCCAAGTCACGAGCCGTGTGGGCATGGGCACACGAATGCGTGTAGAGCTGCCGCTGCGGAAGCCGTCATGACGCGGGTACTGGTCGCCGACGACGAGAGCTCGATCCGCTTCGTGCTGCGCGAGGCGCTCACCGAGAGCGGTCACGACGTGGTCGAGGCCGCGGACGGGAACGAAGCGCGGCAGCTGTTGGCGTCGCAGCGCTTCGAGCTGGCCATGCTCGACATCCGCATGCCGGGGCCGTCGGGGCTCGAGCTGCTCGACGAAGTCACCAAACGCGGATCGGACGGGCCGCTGGTGGTGATCCTCACTGCGCAGAACACCTTCGAGAACGCGGTCGAGGCGATGAAGCGCGGCGCCTTCGACTATCTCACCAAGCCCTTCGACCTGGCGCAGGTGCAGGCCCTGGTCGAGAAGGCGCGCGTGCTGCGCGGGCTGCGCGGCGAGGTCGCCGAGCTGCGCCGCCAGGTGGGAGAGACCTTCCGCGCGGGCGAGATGCTGGTCGGCAAGACACCCGCCATGCTCGAGCTGTTCAAGACGATCGGGCGCGTGGCGGCGAGTGACGCGGCGGTGCTGATCCTGGGCGAGAGCGGCACCGGCAAGGAGCTGGTCGCGCGCGCGATCCACTACCACGGCCGGCGCCGCGAGGGCCCGTTCGTGGCCGTGAACATGACCGCGCTGCCGTCCGAGCTGATCGAGGCGGAGCTGTTCGGTCACGAGCGCGGCGCGTTCACCGGCGCCACCGACGCGCGCGTCGGCCGCTTCCGCGAGGCCGAGGGCGGGACGCTCCTGCTCGACGAGATCGGTGACCTGCCGCTCGGCCTGCAGGCGAAGCTGTTGCGCGTGCTGCAGGAGAGACTCGTGGTGCCGCTGGGCGCGCGGCACGCCGTCCCGATCGACGTGCGCATCGTGGCCTCGACTCACCGCGACCTGCCGGCGCTCGTGGCCGAGAAGAAGTTCCGCGAGGACCTGTACTTCCGGCTGAACGTGGTGCCGGTGCGGATCGCGCCGCTGCGCGAGCGCCGCGCCGACGTCTCGCTGCTCGTGAATCACTTCATCGAGCGCTTCTCTCAGGAGCTCGGCGTGCCGCGGCGCTGGCCGACCGAGGCCGCGCTCGAGCGGCTGGCGCGCCATGCCTGGCCGGGCAACGTGCGCGAGCTCGAGAACGCGGTGAAGCGCGCGCTCGTGCTCGCGGCGGGCGACGTGATCACCGTGGACGACATCGAGCACGCGACCAGCGCCGTGGCGGCGAGCAGCGCAGACTGGTCGGAGCTGGCGCGGCGCGAGCTGGCGGAGAGACTCGCCAACGGCGAGGCCAGCGACGAGGAGGACGGCTCGGGGCCGTACTGGAGCTTCGTGTCCCGGCTCGAGCGCGCGGTGATTCGCGAGGGCCTGAGCCGCTCGCGCGGCAACCAGATCCAGGCCGCCCGGCTGCTCGGCATCAATCGCAACACGCTGCGCAAGAAGATCGCCGAGCTCGGCCTGGCCCTGGGCGACGAAGACGAGCTCGAGCGGTGACTCGCGCCGGCGTCGAGCGCGTGCGCGGCGTGTACGTGCTCTGCGACGACGACCCGCGCTGGAAGAACGACGTGCGCGCGCAGCTCGAGGGCGCGCTGGCCGGCGGCGCCGAGGTGCTGCAGCTCCGGCTGAAGCACACGCCCGATGGCGCGGCGCTGGCGCTGGCGCGCTGGGCGGCCGAGCGCGCGCGCGCCGCGGGCTCGCTCTTGTTCGTGAACGACCGCTTCGACCTGGCCCTGCTCGCCGGCGCCGACGGCGTGCACCTGGGTCAGGACGACCTCGCGCCCGAGGAGCTGCCGGCCGAGGCGCGCGGGCTCCTGATCGGCTTCTCGACTCACACGCGCGCGCAGGTCGAGGCCAGCCGCGCGCGGCCGATCGACTACCTGGCCTACGGGCCCGTGTTCGGCACCGGCTCGAAGGTCTCGGAGTACGGCGCGCGCGGGCTCGAGGGCCTGCGCGAGGCCGTGTCACTGGCCGAGCATCCGCTGGTGGCGATCGGCGGGATCGGCGCCGAGAACCTGCCGGCGGTGCGCGCCGCGGGCGCGCGCGCGGCGGCGGTGATCTCGGCCGTGGCCGACGCACCGGATCCCGCGGCCGCGACGCGTTACCTTCGCGGCCGCTTCCAGTCCTAGCTCCCCCCAGGAGTCCGCAGCGCTTGGAACGCGCGATGAGTGTGGTGGGGATCTGCGTGCTGCTCGGCGCGGCGTGGCTTCTGTCGAGCAATCGGCGCGCGATCCGCTGGTCGACGATCGCGATCGCGCTGGCGATGCAGCTCGCGATCGCGCTGTTCGTGCTGCGCACGCCCTGGGGCGCGTGGCTGTTCGGCAAGGCGAACGACGCCGCCGATGCGTTCGTGAGCGCGGCCACGGCCGGCATCGAGTTCGTGTTCGGGCGCTGGCCCGAAGAAGTGCTCGGGCCCGGCGGCCAGCCGGTGCGGCTGCCCTACGTGTTCGCGATCCGGGTGCTGCCGATCATCGTGTTCATGAGCAGCGTATTCGCCGTGCTGCAACACTTCGGTGTGTTGCAGCGCGTGGTCGAGGTGCTGGCCCGCGGCCTGCGCCGCAGCCTGCGCACCAGCGGCGCCGAGTCACTGGCGGTGATCGCCGAGATCTTCCTGGGCATGGCCGAATCGCCGCTCCTGATCCGCGCCTACGTGCCCACGCTGACCCGCAGCGAGCTGTTCTGCGTGATGACCGCGGGGCTGGCCACGGTCGCGGGCTCGGTGCTGGTGGCGTACATGGGGATGCTGGGCCCGAGCTACGCGGGGCACCTGGTGGCGGCGAGCTTCATGGCCGCGCCCGCAGCGGTGGCCGTGGCCAAGCTGATGGTGCCCGAGGAAGGCGTGCCCCTGACTTCGGGAGACACTCCCGTGGACGTGCCGCGCGCCACCGTGAACGCGATCGACGCGGCCGCCACCGGCGCGATCGACGGCGTCGGGCTCGCGCTCAACATCGGCGGCATGCTGATCGCGTTCGTGGCGCTGATCCACATGGCCGACGCGCTCCTGGCCTGGCTGGGCGCGTGGGTCGGCGCGCCCAACGCCTCGTTCGAGTCGGTGCTGGGCGGCGCGCTCGCGCCGCTGGCGTTCATCCTGGGCGTGCCCTGGCACGACGCCGCCAAGATCGGCGAGCTGCTCGGCGTGAAGACCGTGCTGAACGAGTTCATCGCCTTCGGCATGCTGTCGCAGGCCAAGGGCTCGCTCGATCCGCGCTCGATCGTGATCGCCAGCTACGCGCTGTGCGGATTCGCGAACTTCGGCTCGCTCGCGATCCAGATCGGCGGCCTGGGCGGGATCGCGCCCGAGCGCCGGAGCGACGTGGCCCGCGACGCGCTGCGCGCGCTGGTGGCGGGATCTCTCGCGAGCTTCCTCACCGCCGCCATCGCCGGCGCGATTTACTGACCCGGAGCTCCCAGTGAGTCACTCGACACCGCAGGCAAGAAGGCAGTCACTCGAGCGCCGCCTTCGCTCAGGTTCTCGCGCCGCAGCGAGCCGCCGCTGGCGGCCAGCACGTGCTGGACGGTGTAGAGGCCCAGGCCGAGCCGGCCGGGCTTCGTGCTGCCGAGTGGCCGCGGCGGCTCGGCGAGCTGAGCGGCCGTGAAGCCCGGGCCGTCGTCCTCGAGCTCGAGTGACACGGCGCCGATCTCGCCCTCGGTTCCGATCCGCAGCCGGAGCCGCTGCGCGCCGCGCACGCCGTCGCCCTCGCAGGCGTTCGCGAACAGCGCGTCGAGCACGCTCGCCAGCCCCTCCGCGCCGGCGCAGATCCGCACCCGCACTTGCTCGAGCGAAGGGCGCGCGAGCACGACCTCGATCGCCACCTGGGGATGGCGCGCGCGCACGCGTGCCGCTCGGGCGGTCACGAGCTCGCAGAGCGGCACCGCCACCACACCGGGCGCGCGCGGCGGGGTGGTGGTCTGCGAGGCGCCCGCGTCGGCCAGCATGCCCTTCAGGCGCAGCAGCGCCTCGACCAGCTCGGTGGCGGCCAGCTTCTGCTCGGCGCCGGCCTGCGCGCGTTCGGAGTCACTGGCGCAGGCCAGCGCAGACAGGAACTGCGCCGAGAGCAGTGCGGTCGAGAGCGCGTTGTTGGCCTCGTGACGGCGCTGCGCGAGCTGAGGCGAGTCACCGCCCAGGGGACTCACCTTTGCGACCTCGTCCTCCCAGATGCGCGCCTGGACGGCCGCGCGCAGCGCGTGCTCGCGCCGGCGGCGTGTGCGCACCGCCTGAAGCAGCCGGCGCGACAAGAGAAACGGCGGGATCGCTCCGACGAAGGCGCCCAGCAAGAACAGCGCGAGGCCGCCCATGCCTACGGCTCGACCGGCCTCGCTAGCTCGACTCGCGGTCGCGGCGGCGCTCGTGCGCGTCGAGCTCGCGCACGATCTGCTGCACGGCCTGGCGAGTCAGGTCGAGCAGACGGGCCGCGCCGCTGCGGCTGTTGTTGGCCTTGGCCAGGGCCTGCTCGATCATCACGCGCCGCACCTCCCCCTGCACCTCGCGCAGCGGCGTGTTGCCGACGTGAGCCGCGACGAACGCGCCCAGGTTGGGTCGATCGGCCAAGGCCTCCTCGACCGAGCGAGTCAGGTCCTGCAGCGAGATCGGCTTGCGCAGATAGCGGCGGGCGCCCGAGCGCGCGAGCTGGAAGGCTTCCTCGGCGGAAGCCTGGCCACTCATCGCGATCACCGCGGCGGCCGGCTTCAGAGCCACGGCGCCCTCGACGATCGGCAACGCCTGGCCGTCCGGTAGGGCCACGTCCACGATCACCACGTCCGGCAGGCGCGCGAGCAGCTCCTGACCCTCGCGCACGGTGCCGGCCTCCAGGACCTCGGCTCCCCAGCCCCGGCTGGCCCGGGCGATCGCCTGCCGCAGCGGCCGGTGGTCTTCCACGATCAGGACCCGTTCGGGCTGTGGGAACATTGCGCCGCCCCTTCGCCGGAAACCTACCACGGATCGATCGGTTCGAACGAAGAAGTTACCTGCAAGGAAACTTGCATTCCGGGAGGCCTCGGAACAGCGCAACCTGTATGCCGGTTGCGAGAACGAATCCCTTCCCTCTCGCACCCCGAGCGATCCACGAAGCAACCGGGTTTCAAGGGTGGCTCCGCGGGGCGGACGGTGGGCAGCAGCTCACCGCCCGCCCCTTTTACACTCGACGCATCGGACGGGCAGCAGCTCACCGCCCGCCCCATTTTGACTGACTAGCGCAGGAGCTCGGCCATCGTGGGCTGCGCGCGCACCCAGCGCTCGTGTGTCTCGAGGTAGATCGCGCGGTAGAGCGCGTCGACCTCGTCGGGAGCGGGAAGGCGCGCCGAGAAACCCGGCCGGACCGGGTCGAGCGCGAGCTCGGCCGCGCGCTGGAAGTGCGCCAGCAGCACGCGCGGGTCCTCGTCGCCGACCGCGATCCGGATCGTGGTCGGCGAGATCCCGGCGGCGCGCAGCGCCTCGGGCGAGAGCTCGGAGTGACTCGTCTGGGCCGGGCAGAGCACCACCGTGTTCACCTGACCCAGGCTCACCTGCAGCCCGAACGCCGGCTCGAGACAGTCGAAGAAGCGCTTGAAGGCCGCGATCGGCACGATCGGCGCGTCGCTGCCGGGCGCGTCGAACGAGATCGTGAACAGCGGCGCCGACAGCCCGAGCGTGAGCGCGCGCTCGGCCAGCTTCTGGTTCTCGTTGCCGGGCACCGCGTTGCAGTGCACGCGGATGTCGGGGTGGCGGGCCAGCGCACGGGCCAGCGTGGCCGTGGATATGCACTTCTGCAGCATGCGCAGCTCGAGCGTGCGCATGCCGTTGATCACCTCGAAGGCCTTGTCGGCGTCCAGGAACGCGCCCTTCACGTAGTACACGTTCCAGAACAGCGTCTCGCTCCAGTCGATCTCCTGGCGGCCGCCCGCGAGCGAGTCGACGGTGACTCGGCTGCCCTTGGGCAGGAACATGCGCTCGTTGCGGGCGATCGCCACCCCGGCGGTGGTGGTGCCGGTGCCGACCAGGTCCTTGGTGTAGGAGTGGATCACGAAGTCCGGGCGCTCGCGCGGGTCGGCGCGGCGCAGCACCGGGTGCAGGAACGGCGTGCCCACGGTCGAGTCACAGATCACCTCGAGCCCGGCGGCGTGGGCCGCGCGCGAGATCGCGGGCACGTCGAGCACGTAGCCGTGCGGGTTGCAGGGCGACTCGAGGTACACGTAGATGTGTCGGCCCTGCGCTAGCCGGTCGGCGTGCACGAGCCGCAGCTCGGCCAGCGCCAGCTCGAAGTCGCGCGCCTCGAAGCCGTCGAACCACTCCACCGCCACGTCCAGGTTGCTGCGCTTGCCGTACCAGTCGGCGAGCAGCTGGTGCGCGCCGCCGTAGACGTTGCGGCTCGACAGCACGATGTCGCGGTAACCGACCAGGTGCGCGAGCACGGCGTCGATCGCGGCCATGCCCGAGTTGAAGTTCCAGGCGAAGTACTCGCCGGCGAGCGGGCCGGCCTCGACGTCGACGATGAAGTTCGCGAGGCAGGTCGAGGTCGGGTTCATGAGCCGCGAGTAGATCTCGTGCAAGAGCTCCTTCCCCTGGAAGGCGTCGTCGATCCACTCGGTGCAGGCGTACAGGTAGGTCGCGGTGCGCGTGATGACCGGGGTCGAGCTGAAGATCGCGGTCACGTTGTCGAACGTGGCGTAGGGCCCGCGCTGCGCCGGCGAGCCGCGCTCGGGCGCGAGCGACTGCCAGGTCTTGCGCATCGGGTTCTGCAGCGTGTCGAGCAGCTTCGCCAGCTGGAAGCACAGGAAGCGCTTGGCGTTCCAGAACGCGATCCGGTCGCCGCGGTCGAGCCCGGCCAGGCGCGCGACGGTGGCGTCCCACAGCCCGTGCATGGCCTGGTTGGCGCGGTAGACGTGAGTCGCCACCTCGGCCAGCTCGCGCCCCAGCGGGCTCGCCGGGTCGAGCGAGAAGTGCAGGAGCTGCTCGCGCACCAGCGCCTCGACGCTCTGCGCGTTCGTGGTCTTGCGCAGCGGCGAGAGCTCGCGCGCGCTGTCGAGCGATCGCTCGGCCATCTACAGGTTCTCGAACAGGTAGAGCGAGTGACCCTGGTCGTCCTCGAGCGAGAGCTCGCGGGTGCGGTACGGGGTCTCGTAGACGTCGCGTGTGAGTCGCACGCCCTTCTCGCGCAGCTCCCGCGCGGCCGCGCGCACGTCGTCGATCTCGACGTACAGGTGCACGTGCGCGCCGTCGCGCACGAACGCGAGCGACGGGTCGGGCGCGTCGACGAGCTTCAGGTGCACCGCCTGACTCCCGGCGCAGACGCCGGCGTAGAAATCCTGGTACTGGAAGGCCAGCTCGAAGCCGAGCACCTGCGTGTAGAAGCGGATCGAGCCGGCCAGGTCGGTGGTACGGAGCTGCGGAATCGCGGCCGTTGCCTTCATCGTCCCTCCTGTGCGGCGAGCAGCGCGCAGAGCGCGGCGTTGAGCGGCGTCGCGACCCCGTGCTGCCGGCCCTTGCGCACGATCACCCCGTTGCGCGCGTCGAGCTCGAGCGGCTTGCCCGCCAGGCGGTCGTAGAGCATCGAGTTGCCCGAGCCCGCTGGCAAGGCGAGCAGCCGGGTCAGGATCGCGTCGGCGATGGCGTCCGGGACCCGGGCGCCCTCGGCGCGGCCCACGGCCAGACACTCCCGCATGATGCCGCGCGCGAGCTCGGCCATGCCGGGCTCGTGCAGCACCTCGATCGGGCGCGAGGTCGCAGCCAGGAGCGCCCCGCTCGCGGCGTTGAGACACAGCTTGCGCCAGGCGCTGGTGGTGAAGTCGGCGGTCTCTTCCACGAGCACGTCGCTGCCGGCGAAGAGCGCCGCGAAGGCGTGCCCGCTCGGCCCTTCGGGGACGGAGAGCCGCGCGCCGCCGCGCATCCGGATCCGGCCCGGCGCGCTGCGCCGCGCGGGCAGCTCGACCACCACCGGCAGCACCTCGGCCGAGCCTGCGAACGGAGTCACCCGTTCGCGTTGCTCGACCCCGTTCTGGAGCACCGCGACCACCGTTCCCGGCCGCGCCAGCTCGGCCAGCCACTTCGCGGCGCCGGGCACGTCCTGGGCCTTGGTCGCGAGCAGCAGCCAGTCGACGGGACCGACGCGCACCGGATCGGTCTCGCAGCGCACCTCTAGGTCGAAGCTCCGCGTCGGTGACTCGACCACGAGCCGCGCGAACGGCTCGCGCACGCACAAGACGACCTCGTGCTCGCCCATGGCCACGAGCGGCGCCGCCAGCGCCCCGCCGATCGCGCCCACCCCCACGCAGGCGATCCGGCTCATGGCTCGACCTCGAGGTCGCGGTCGGCCTCGACCTCGGCGCGCTTGGCGGCGACCCAGGCCAGATAGTCGGGCCCGTCCCAGGCGCGGTGCAGGCCGCGCCGGTAGTGAGTCGCGTTGCGCTGGTACTGCCAGGCGTTCAGCCGGTTGGCGCGCGACGAGTCACGCGTGGCCACCAGCTTCGCCGGCACGCCCACCAGGATCGAGCCGGGCGGGAACTGCTTGCCTTCAGGCACGAGCGCGCCGCCGCCCACGATCGACCCCGTTCCGATCACCGCGCCGTCCATGATCGTGGCGCCGATGCCGACGAGACAGTGGTCGCCGATCGTGCAGCCGTGGATCGTGGCGCGGTGGGTGATCGAGCAGAAGTCACCGATCACGGTGCCGATCTCGTAGCCCACGTGCAGCATCGCGAAGTCCTGGATGTTGGTCATGCGCCCGATGCGCACTTCCTGCGCCTCGGCGCGGATCACCGCGTGCGGCCACAGACTGGAATGCGCGCCGATCGTGACCCGGCCGTAGACCTGGACGCCGGGCGCGATCCACACCGACTCGTGAATCGACTGCAGAGACTCCACCAGGGCGGAGCTTGGCACGAACCCGCGGGCGACGATAGGATTCGCGGTCCCATGGCCCAGAAGAACACCCCCGACCTGTCCCGCGGCCGCGTGGTCGCGATCGCCGGCGCGACGGGCGCCGTCGGCGAGGTGCTGCTCCAGATCCTGGAGCAGCGCAACTTTCCTGTCTCGGAGCTGCGCCCGCTGGCGAGCGAGCGCTCCGCCGGCACGGCCACGATCACCTTCCGCGGCAAGAAGCTCCCGGTGCAGCTCGCGCGGCCTGAGGCCTTCGACGGCGTGGATTTCGTGTTCTTCGCCGCGACCGGCGCGTTGGCCAGGGAGCTCGCGCCCGAGGTCGCCAAGCGCGGGGGGATCGCGATCGACAAGTCGAACACCTGGCGCATGGATCCGCAGGTGCCGCTGGTCATTCCCGAGATCAACGGCGCAGCGCTCGAGAAGCACCAGGGCATCATCGCCAGCCCGAACTGCACCACCACGCCGTTCGCCATGGCGCTCGCGCCGCTGCGAAAGCTCGCAAAGCTGAAGCGCATCGTGGTCACCACCTTCCAGTCGGCCTCGGGCGCCGGTCTGCCGGGCATCGAAGAGCTGGACGGCCAGCTGAAGGCCATCGCCACGGGCCAGCCCGTGCCGAAGCCGAAGCAGTTCAAGGCGCAGATCGCGAACAACGTGGTGCCGGTGTGCGAGACCTTCCGCCCGAACGACAGCTACACGACCGAAGAGGTGAAGCTGCTGCACGAGACACGGAAGATCTTGGAAGACCCGAGCCTCGACGTGGCCATGACCTGCGTGCGCGTGCCCGTGCCCGTGGGTCACTCGGCGTCGGTGCTGCTCGAGACCGAGCCGGCGATCACGCCGGAGCAGGCGCGCGCGGCGATCGCGGCGTTCCCCGGCATTCGCGTGATGGACGATCCCGCGCACGACGTCTTCCCGACCCCCCTGGACTGCGCGGGCGGCGACGACATCCTGGTGGGCCGCATCCGCCGCGACCTGAACAGTGACCGGCTCTGGCTCTGGACCGTGGGCGACAACCTGCGCAAGGGTGCCGCGCTGAACGCGGTGCAGATCGCCGAAGAGCTGATGAAGCGCGGGCTGCGCTGAGAAGAGAGTGACTGGTCCACTCTGGACGCCGTCGGCCCCGCGCGTGGAGCGCGCGGCCATGACGGCGTTCCGGCGGCGGATCGAGCGGCAGACCGGGCAGTCACTGCCGAGCTACGCCGAGCTGTGGCGCTGGTCGGTCGACGAGCGCGCGGCATTCTGGCGCGCGGCCTGGGAGTTCTGCGAGCTGGTCGGTGAGCCTGGCTGGGCGCCGTTCCTGGTCGACGACCGCATGCCGGGCGCGAAGTGGTTCCCCGAGTCACGCCTGAACTACGCCGAGAACCTGCTCGCGCGCGGCGACGATGCCCCCGCGCTCGTGTTCGTGAGCGAGACGGGCGCGCGCCGCGAGCTGTCGTGGGCGGAGCTCCGCGCGCAGGTGGCGGCGGTCGCGGCCTGGCTGCGCAGCGCGGGCGTCGGTGTCGGCGACCGCGTGGCCGGCATCGTGCCGAACTGTCCCGAGGCGATCGTCGCCATGCTCGGCGCGGCGTCGGTCGGTGCGATCTGGTCGTCGTGCTCGCCCGACTTCGGCGTGCGCGGCGTGCTCGACCGCTTCGGCCAGATCGAGCCCAAGGTGTTGTTCGCGGCCGACGGCTACTGGTACGGCGGCAAGACCCACGACCTGGAAGCGCGCGTAGCCGAGATCTACCGCGGCCTGCCGTCGCTCGCGCACGTGGTATCGATTTCGTTCGTCGGTGAGAAGCCACTCGGGGGGACAGAGAGCTTCGAGCGCATCGTGCGCTCCGGCCGGCACACGCCGCAGTACGAGAGACTCCCGTTCGACCACCCGCTGTTCATCCTGTTCTCGTCGGGCACGACGGGGATCCCCAAGGGCATCGTGCACTGCGCGGGCGGGCTGTTGCTGAAGATCGCGGTCGAGCAGCGGCTTCACTGCGACGTGTCGCGCGACGACCGGCTGTTCTATTTCACGACCTGCGGCTGGATGATGTGGAACTGGCTCGCCACCGGGCTGGCGACCGGCGCGACCTTGGTCCTGTTCGACGGCTCGCCGTTCCAGCCCAGCGAGCGCGCGCTCTGGGACCTGGCCGAGCGCGAGCGCATCACCGTGTTCGGCACCTCGGCGAAGTATCTCGACGCGATCCGCAAGTCGGGACTCGTGCCCGAGCGAACGCACGACCTGTCGTCGGTGAAGACGATCCTGTCGACGGGCTCGGTGCTGGCGCCCGAGAGCTTCGACTTCGTGTACGAGGGCATCAAGCAAGACGTGCTCTTGTCCTCGATCTCGGGCGGCACCGACATCGCCGGCTGCTTCGTCGCCGGCAGCCCCACCCTGCCCGTGTACCGTGGCGAGGCGCAGTGCCTCGCGCTGGGCATGAAGGTCGAGGTGTTCGACGAGCGCGGCCGGTCACTCCCGCCGGGCGAGAAGGGCGAGCTCGTGTGCACGCGCGCCTTTCCCACCCAGCCCGTCGGCTTCTGGAACGACCCCGACGGCGCGCGCTACCGCGCCGCCTACTTCGAGCGCTACCCCGGTGTGTGGCACCACGGCGACTGGGTGGAGCTCACCGAGCACGGCGGCATGACCCTGTACGGCCGCTCCGACGCGGTGCTGAACCCCGGCGGCGTGCGCATCGGCACCGCCGAGATCTACCGGCCCGTGGAGCAGCTCGACGACGTGGTCGAGGCCATCGCCGTGGGCCAGGACTGGGACTCGGACGTGCGCGTGGTGCTGTTCGTGCGCCTCCGCGAAGGAGTCACCCTGTCGCCCGAGCTCGAGCGCGAGATCCGCGCCGCCATCCGCACTCACGCCACCCCGCGCCACGTGCCCGCCCGCATCGCCCAGGTCACCGACATCCCCCGCACGAAGAGCGGCAAGATCGTCGAGCTGGCGGTGAGAGACGTGGTCCACGGCCGGACCCCGAAAAATCTCGAGGCGCTGGCGAATCCGGAGGCCCTGGAGCAGTTCCGCGGCAGGAGCGAGCTGAGCTCGTAGCCCCCTCAGGCGAACGGGAAGCCGAGCGGGTCTTCGCCAACGTCGAGGCCCAGGGTGACTGCGCCGGCGAGCTGCGAGATCGAGTCGTAGTCGACGATCGCGTGGTGAGTGGCGGTGCCGAGGTCGCGGTGGATGCGCTGCAGCTCGCTCGGCTCGTCGTAGATCGCGTGCGCGCCGGCGGCGGCGAACAGCCGCGCCAGCGCGCGCTGACAGAGCTCGACCACGTAGGCCGCGTCGGCCCGGAGTTCGAGGCGCTTCTCGACCGGTAGTGGCCCGGCGTCCGCCTTCATGACTTCTTCGAAGCGGTCGCACAAGTTCACGAGCAGGAGGCGCGCGGCCTGTAGCTCGGCGCGTGACTCGGAGAATCTCGCCTGCACGACCGGGTTCTCGGCCTTGGTGCCGCCGAGCGGATCGCGCCGCTCGCGCGCGCGCCGCGCGAACTGCTCGAAGCCGCGCTCGGCGATGCCGAGCACGCTGGCGGCGACCATCGACGAGAGCGCGCCGAGCACCGGCAGCCGGTACAGCGCGCTCGAGGCCTGCGGGCAGTCACCGATGAAGCTGGGGCGCGTGGGCGTGGCGCGGTGCGCCGGCACGAATACGTCCTTCGCGACCAGATCCTTCGAGCCGGTGCCGCGCATGCCGAGCGTGTGCCAGGTGTCGTCGAGCGCGATCTCTCGCGTCGGCACGATCACGTGGTAGTGCTTCCATGCGCCGGGCTTCGGCTCGTGGACGCGCGCGCCGATCAAGAGCCACGGCGCGTGGTCGCAGCCGCTGCCGAACTGCCAGCGGCCGTTCAGGACCCAGCCGCCGTCGGTCGCGCGCACCACGCCCTGCGGGGAGAGCGTTCCCGCGATCAGCACGTCGGGGTCCGGTCCGAAGACTTCCTGCTGGCACGGTTCGGGGAAACGCCCGGCCACGTAGGTGTGTGCGCCGCACACCATGAGCACCCAGCTCGCGGCCGAGCAACCGTGCCCGAGCTCGGCGACGGCCAGCAGGTGCGCGCGAGGGGACAGCTCGAAGCCGCCGAAGCGGCGCGGCGTGAGCAAGCTGGCGAGCCGCTGCTCGCGCAGCGCGGCCACCGCGTCGTCGTCGAGCCGGCGCAGCTCTTCGCTGCGCGCGCTCGTCGCCGCGACGCGCGGCACGATCTTGCGCGCGCGTTCGATCGCTTCGAGCGCGGTGATTGGGTCGGGCATGCGCGATCCAGGGTATCCGATCGCCGATGCTAGAGTGGCGCCGTGCCTCTGCGACCGAGCCAGTCACTCTCGTGCGTCCTCGCCGCCTGCCTCGCTTGCAGCACGCCCTCGGCTGCCCCGCCACGGAGTACGGAGGCGCGCAGCGAACGGGGTCAGGTCGACATCGATGACGCATTCATTGCTCACGCCCACCTGTCCGAGATCCTGGAGCCCGTCGACGCCGCGCTGAATTGCGACTCTCTCGAGGGATACGAGTCGAGTCTTTCCCCCTTCTCTCGAGCTCAGCGGCTCTTGCTCGCGCTGAGCTTGTACCTGGCAGAGGTCGACGACGGCGGCCACGCCCAGTTCTTCGAGAACGAGACCGGCATCGTCTGGCCCGATGCGCTGGCGGCGTTCGAAACGATCCAGGTTCCCGAGGGCGCCAAGATCCTGCGCGAGGCAGCGAAGCGCATGGGGGGATCTCCTTCACGCCTCGAGTCCGAGCGGCAGCAACAGATCGAGCGCTTCGCCTCGGAGTTCGAAGATCTCGACGAGAGGCTCTACGCGCTGGAGAGACGCAGCGACTTACGGGCCAAGATGCTCGAGTACGTGCGCAGTCGGCCCGGCGAGTTCCACTTCAAAGCCGCGCCAGCTCCCCCAGCACCTCGGAGATGATGCTGAAGTGACCGAGCTCGGGGCGGATCTCGAGGCGCGCGCCCGGGACGACCGACGCGGTGTGGCGCGCGTGCTCGACCGGGCAGATCGAGTCACTGGCGCCGTGCAGCACGGTGACCGGGCAGCGGATCTCCTTCACGTCGAAGCTGCCCCAGCCCGGGCCGTCGGCGAGCCGGTCGTCGGCGTAGCCCTGGACGCCGAACGCGAACATCGCCGGGAACGCGGAGGCCATGCCGGCCATGAACGCGGGATCGGCCATGAGCGCGAGATCGGAGGGCGGCAGGTTCGACGCGGCGCCACCGGGCGCGAACAGCTTGCTGCCGTCGGCGCCCATCAGATCGGTCGCGAAGGCGATCGCGGCGTCGCGGCTCTCCGCCCTCCAGATCCCCATGCCCGGATTCTCGAGCATGCGTGAGCGGAGCTCGGGCGAGCGCATGTCGCTGAGCGCGCAGCACGCGATCACGCCGCGCGCGCGAGGCGTCGCCGCGGCCAGCGCGAGCGCGTAGGCACCGCCCGTCGAGACACCCACGCAGAGGAACTCGCGCACGCCCAAGTGACTCGCGACGGTGAGCCCGTCGTTCACCCAGTCCGCGATCGCGCGCCCGGGCTGCGGCGTCGACAAGCCATAGCCGGGCCGGTCGATGCCGATGATCCGGAATCCGGCTGCGCCGGCCGCGGGCGCGATGCCGCTCGGCTCGAGCCGGCTGCCGGGTCCGCCGTGACACCACAGCACCGGCGTCTGTCCGGGTGTTCCGTAGTCGGCGTAACCGACCGTTCTGCCGTCCGCGAGCGTGATGCGACCGTCCATTCCGATTTACTTCGTTCGCCTGCGGCTCACTGCGCGTGCCTCCCGGCACTTGCGGCCTCGCTCGGGACGGCCCTCGCTCGGCCTTCGCCTGCGCCTCACTGCGCGTGCCTCCCGGCACTTGCGGCCTCGCTCGGCCTTCGCAGGCTTAACGTATCAGAACCTGGTTCGCGCTCAGATCTCGCGCGTCATGTGCCAGACGATGCGGTCCGGCTCCGGCCGCTCCCACGCCCACAGGTCGGGCGTGTTGTGCTGGCGGGCCATCTCGTTGGTGAAGCCGTCCGAGGCCCAGACCAGCGTCTCGGGGTACTCCTTGGCCTGCATGTTCTCGATGATCCAGCGCATCTTGCGGTCGGGATCCGGCCGATGAGTCGCACGCCCGAAGTTGAGGATGCTGGAGCTGATCGTGGTGAGTCGCGCGAGGTCGCGCCCGAACGCCTCGAAGCGCGCGTTCTTGTCGCTCTCGCGCGCGAACAGCGTGCGGCGCGTGTACTCGAGCTGCTGGTAGAGGCCGGCCTCGAGCAGGCGCCGCGCGTTGCGCGCGCCGCGCTCGCGCAGATACTCGTTGCTGCCGCCGCCCTCGACGTCGCGGAGCAGCAGGCTCAAGTGGTTGTAGCTGCGGATGTCGTACCACTCGAACGGCTGCACGGGTGCGTCGAGTAACTGGATGTCCTTGGGCTTGAGCCAGCGCGTGAGCTCTTCGCGCTTCAGCTTCCTGGCCGCGAGCAGCTTCTGCACGTCCTCGACGAGGCCGGCGAACACGGAGCCTTTGATCGACGGGAGGGTCGGCATGGCGGGTCCTCCTGGGTCCCCCTTGGATCGGCTTCCCAGGGGGACCCCTGAAGTGACCCGCGACTCATGCGCAACTCACCCGCAACTCGTTCAGGCAGCCGCGGGAGTCACCGGCGCGGGGCCCACGTAGTGCGAGGCGGGTCGGATCAGCCGCCCGCCGCGCGCCTGCTCGTCGACGTGCGCCAGCCAGCCGGCGACGCGCGCCACCGCGAAGGTGGGCGAGAACAGCTCCTGCGGCAGGCCGATCGCGTCGAGCACGACCGCGGTGTAGAACTCGACGTTCGCCGCGAGCCGGCGCTCCGGGCGGCGCTCGCCGAGCGACGCGACCGCCACGGCTTCGACGGCGCGCGCGAGGTCGAGCCGGTCACTGCGCAGCCCGGAGGCGCGCAGCCGCTCGACGGCGCGCTCCAGCACCGCCGCGCGCGGATCGCGCACGCGGTAGACGCGGTGGCCCATGCCCATGATGCGGCGACCGGCCGCGAGCTCGGCGGCGATCCAGGCCGACGCGCGCTCGGGCGAGCCGATCTCGTCGAGCATCGCCAGCACCGGGCCCGGCGCGCCGCCGTGCAACGGGCCTTTCAGCGCGCCGATCGCGGCCACGACCGCGGAGACCGGGTCCGACGCGGTCGAGGCCACCACGCGTGCGGTGAAGGTCGACGCGTTCATGCCGTGATCGGCGGCAGTCACGAGATACGCGTCGAGCGCGCGGCTGCGCTCGGGGTCGCTGCCGTGCGCGCTGGCCATGCGCAGGAAGTCGGCCGCGTGCGAGAGGCTCGGGTCGGGCGCGAGCGCGGAGACTCCGCGCCGCTTGCGCGCCCAGGCCGCGGCGAACACGGCCACCGCCGCGGTCAGGTCGACATGCAGCTCCGCTGGATCGAGCGCGCTGGCGCGCAGGTGCGCGAGCGCCGCGCGCAGACACTCCATGCCGTCGGCGCCGTCGAGCGCGTCGCCCAGATAGGGCAGCCGCCCGAAGGCGCGGACGCGCGCCCGCCCCAGGCGCGCGCGCAGCTCCGCGTGCTCGGCAGCGCCTGGCAGCGCGCCGTTCCAGAGCAGCGCGCAGACCGCTTCGAAGTCGTTCGACAGCGCGAGCTCCTCCACGTCGTGCCCGCGCACCACCAGCCGGCCGCGCTCGCCGTCGACGTCGCTGAGCTGCGTATCGGCCACCACCACACCCTCGAGTCCGTCCGAGGTCATCGCTCTCTCCTTCTGGTTTCCGGTACGGTGCCGCGTCGGAGGAACTTGATCAACGTTGATCAATCAATCAAGATTCGGGCCATGAAGCGCGGCGACCGCATGACCTCGCGGCAGGCGGCGGACTTCCTGGGCATCAAGCTCGAGACGCTCTACGCCTACGCCAGCCGCGGGCTGGTGACGGGCACGCGCGCCCCGGGCGGGGGCCGCGGCCGGCACTACACCCGGGCCGATCTCGAGGGCCTGCGCGCGCGCAGCGAAGGGCCGGCGGCCAGCGCGCTGCGCTTCGGCGACCCCGTGCTCGAGACGCGCATCACGCGCATGACTCCGGAGGGTCCCGAGTACCGCGGCCGCCCCGCCGTGGTGCTCGCGCGCCAGGGCGTTCCGTTCACGGCCGTGGCCGAGCTGCTCTGGACCGGCAGCCTCCCCGACGCCCGGCCGCACTGGCCCGGCGACGGCCCGGTCCTGCCCGTGCGCGAGCTCGGCCGGCTCGTGCCCGTGGGCAGCCCGCCGCTGGCAGCGCTGGCGCTGGCGCTGCCCGCGCTGGCCGCGGCCGATCCACTGCGCTTCGACGGCTCGCCCGAGGCGGTGCGCGGGCGCGCGCGGCGACTCATTCCGAAACTGGCCGCCTCGTTCGCGCTGGCGCTCGACCCGGCGCGGCTCGAGCCCGCGCTCGAGACCTCGGATCCGGTGCGGGCGCTGGCGCTCGCGCTCGGCGTGCCGCTGCGCAAGAAGTCACTGGCGCTGCTCGAGCTGGCGCTGGTCTTGTGCGCCGACCACGAGCTCAACGCCTCGACCTTCGCGGCGCGGGTCGCGGCCTCGACCGGCGCCGACCTGTACGCCTGCCTGACCGCCGGCCTGGCCGCGTTCAGCGGACCGCGCCACGGCGGCGCCAGCGAGCAGGTCGAGGTGCTGGCGCGCGAGGCCGGCGACCCGGCGCGCGCCGCCGCCACCGTGCGCGACCGGATGCGCCGCGGCGAATTACTGCCGGGCTTCGGCCACCCGCTCTACGCCCAGGGCGATCCGCGCCACCCGCCACTGTACGAGGCCGCGCTGGCGCTCGCGCCGCGCGCGCCGCGCGTGCGCACGATCGCGGCGCTGGTGGCCACGATGCAGGAGGCCGGCCGGGCCAAGCCCAACGTCGACACCGCGCTGGCCGCGGCCTGCGCCGCGCTGGACTTACCGATCGGCATGGGAGCGGCCCTGTTCGCGATCGGACGCTCGGCGGGCTGGGTCGCCCACGTGCTCGAGCAGAGTGAGACGCCGCACGTCCTGCGGCCGCGCGCCCGCTTCGTCGACGAATAGCACTCATCGCGTGTTACTCTTCCGGCGAGCGAGGAGGTGGCATGGCTACGGCTCTGCCCGCGCCAAACCCACTGGTGACTCGATTGCGCCAGTACATCCGCTGGGCGGCTTCGCCCGGTCCCTTCTTCGCGCTCGCGCTGTTCTCGCTGTACGCATACATGCCGACGCCGCTGATCCTCACGCTGGGTGTGCTGGTGGCGGCGAACGCGCTCGGCGCCACCCTCGCCTACACGCTCGCGGGGCGCGGTCTCCTGCAGACGGCGGTGCTGATCCAGGCCGGCGGCATGCTGGCGATCGGCTTCGCCGTGGGCGAGGCGCACGAGGCCTACTTCCCGTTCACCGCCATGCTGGGGCTCTTGTCGGTGGTGCTGGCGGTGCCCTACGTGAGTCGCCCGGTGCTGATCGGCTTGGTGCTGGCCGCGGCGGGCGTGATCCTGGCGGTCGGCCTGTCGATGCTCACGAACTCACTCTTGTTCGACGTCCAGCTCCCGGACGACCTGCGCCGTGGCGCGCTCGTGATCGGGCTGGTGTCACTCACGGGCGTCGCCGGCTTCTCGCTCTGGCACACGCGCATCACCCTGGCCGACGCGTCCGCGCACCTCGAGCAGGCGAATGCAGCGCTCGTCGAGTCCGAGCGCTCGCTCGACCGCAAGGTGCGCGAGCGCACCGCCGAGCTCGAAGCCTCCGAGCAGGCGCTGGCCGCGGCGCGCGACGAGGCGCTCCTGGCCAACCAGCACAAGTCGGCGTTCCTCGCGAACATGTCACACGAGCTGCGCACGCCGCTGAACGCGATCATCGGCTTCTCGGAGGCGCTCTTGGCGAAGCTGTTCGGCGAGCTGAACCCGAAGCAGCACGAGTATCTGCAGGACATCCACGACTCGGGTCAGCACCTGCTGTCGCTGATCAACGACATCCTCGACCTGTCGAAGATCGAGGCCGGCAGGCTCGAGCTCGACGCCGAAGACGTACACCTGCCCACGGCGATCGAGAACGCGCTGACCCTGATCCGCGAGCGCGCGGCGCGGAAGGGCATCGCGGTCGAGAGTCAGCTCGATCCGGCGCTCGGCGAGATCCGCGCCGACGCGCGCAAGCTGAAGCAGATCCTGATCAACCTGCTCGCGAACGCGGTCAAGTTCACCGACGAGGGCGGCAAGCTGACCGTGCGCGCGGCGCCGACGGCGAGCGGCGTGCGCGTCGAGGTCGCAGACACCGGCATCGGCATCGCGCCCGAGCACCAGGAGCTGATCTTCGAAGAGTTCCGCCAGGTGGTCGACCCGAGCGCGCGCAAGCAGGAGGGCACCGGCCTGGGGCTCGCGCTGGTGCGGCGGCTCGTGACTCTGCACGGCGGCGAGATCTCGCTCGAGAGCGCGCTCGGCCGCGGCAGCGTCTTCCGCTTCACGATCCCGGCCGTGCTGCCGGCGCAGGCGGAGGGCTAGCGTGGCGAACCGGCTCGTGCTCGTGGTCGAAGACCGGCCGATGAACGCGAAGCTCTTGCGCGACGTGCTCACGGTGAGCGGCTACGAGGTCGCGGAAGCCGAGAGCGCCGAGCTGGGACTCACGCTGGCGCGCGAGCGCGCGCCCGCGCTGATCCTGATGGACATCCAGCTCCCCGGCATGAACGGCATGGCGGCGGTCGCGGCGCTGAAGGCCGATCCGAAGACCGCGCACATCCCGGTGATCGCGGTGACTGCCTCGGCCATGCCGCTCGAGCGCGAGTCGATCCTGCGCGCGGGCTTCGACGGCTACCAGGCCAAGCCGATCTCGGTGAAGGACCTGCTGGCCGAGGTGCGCCGCTTCGTGCCCTCGGAGCCGGAGTGACTCGATGACTGCCGGCGCGAGCATCCTGGTGGTCGACGACACGCCCCGCAACGCCAAGCTGTTGGCCGATCTCTTGGCCGCGAACGGCTTCGCCGTGGCGACGGCGGCCTCGGGCCCCGAGGCGCTCGAGCTCCTGCGCAAGGAGCCGGCCGACCTGGTGCTGCTCGACGTGGTGATGCCCGGCATGAGCGGCTACGACGTGTGTCGCGAGATCCGCCGCCGCGAGGACACCGGCTACCTGCCCGTCATCCTGGTCACCGCGCTCGATCCCGACGAGGAGCGCATGCGCGGGCTCGAGGCCGGCGCCGACGACTTCCTGACCAAGCCCGTGAACCTGGGCGAGGTGCTGGGCCGCGTGCGGTCACTCTTGCGGATCCGCGCGCTGCACGAGACGGTGCGCCAGCAGGCGCTGCAGCTCGCGAGCTGGAACCGCGAGCTCGAGGCGCGCGTGCAGGCGCAGGTCACCGAGCTCGAGCGGCTGTCGGGGCTGAAGCGCTTCCTGGCGCCGCAGATCGCCGAGGCAATCGCCGCCGGCGGCCCCGAGATCCTGCGCCCGCACCGCCGGCGAGTCACCGTGGTGTTTCTCGACCTGCGCGGCTTCACCGCCTTCGCCGAGTCGTCCGAGCCCGAAGAAGTCATGGAGCTCCTGGGCGAGTACCACGCCGCCATGGGCAGCCTCGTGATGACTCACGAAGGCACGCTCGAGCGCTTCACCGGCGACGGCCTGATGGTGTTCTTCAACGACCCGATCGAGCTTCCCGACCCGGAGCGCCGCGCGGTGCAGATGGCGCTCGAGATGCGCGCCGCGCTCCAGACCCTGGCCGAGCGCTGGCGCCGCCGCGGTCACGCGCTCGAGCTCGGCATCGGCATCACCCACGGCTACGCGACGCTGGGCGCGATCGGCTTCGACCAGCGCCGCGACTACGCCGCGATCGGCACGGTGACCAACCAGGCCGCGCGCCTGTGCGAAGCCGCGGGCGGCGGGCAGATCCTGATCTCGGAGCGCCTGCGCACCCAGGTCGAGTCGTGGGTCGAGACCGAGCCCGTGGGGGAGCTCGCGCTGAAGGGCTTCCAGCGCGCGGTCCCCGCGCACAACGTGCTGCGGCTGCGCCCGCTCACTCCAGCTTGAACGCCACCAGCGCCAGCGGCGGGACCGTGAGCTTGAGCGAGTGACTGCGGCCGTGGCACGGTACCGGCTCGGCCTGCACGCCGCCCAAGTTGCCGACGCCGCTCCCGCCGTAGAGCTCGGCGTCGCCGTTCAGGATCTCGCGCCACCAGCCCGCGGCGGGCACCCCCACGCGAAAGCGGCTGCGCGGAACGGGCGTGAAGTTCGCGACCACGAGCACGGTGCCCTCGGGGTTGCCGCCGCGGCGCAGCCAGGCGAGCGTGCTGTGACGGGCGTCGTTGCAGTCGACCCACTCGAAGCCGGAGGGCTCGCAGTCGCGCGCGTGCAGCGCGGGCTCGGCGCGGTACACGGTGTTCAGGTCGCGCAGCCAGCGCTGCACGCCGCGGTGCGTGGCGTGCTCGAGCAGCCTCCAGTCGAGCTCGCCGTCGTGGTTCCACTCGGCCCACTGCGCCAGCTCGCCGCCCATGAACACGAGCTTCTTGCCCGGCTGCGTGAGCTGGTAGCCGAGCAAGAGGCGCAGATTGGCGAGCTTGGCCCAGGCATCGCCGGGCAGCTTGCTCACGAGTGACTTCTTCAGGTGCACGACCTCGTCGTGCGACAGCGGCAGCACGAAGTTCTCGGTCCAGGCGTAGAGCATGCGGAAGGTCAGGTTGCCGTGGTGGTACTTCCGGTGCACCGGGTCGTGCGCGAGATACTCGAGCGAGTCGTGCATCCAGCCCATGTCCCACTTGAAGCCGAAGCCCAGCCCGCCCTGGTCGATCGGGCGCGAGACCATCGGCCACGAGGTCGACTCCTCGGCATAGGTCTGCACGTCGGGGTGGTGGCGGTAGACCTCGGCGTTGAGCCGGCGCAGGAAGCCGATCGAGTCCAGGTTCTCGCGCCCGCCGTACTCGTTCGGCACCCACTCACCGGGCCGGCGCGAGTAGTCGAGATACAGCATCGACGCCACCGCATCGACACGCAAGCCGTCGGCGTGGTACCGCTCGAGCCAGTAGAGCGCGCTCGACAACAGGAAGCTGCGCACCTCGTGGCGGCCGTAGTTGAACACGAAGCTCTTCCAGTCGGGGTGGAAGCCCTGGCGCGGGTCGCCGTGCTCGTACAAGTGAGTCCCGTCGAAGTAGCCCAGGCCATGCGCGTCGGTGGCGAAGTGCGACGGCACCCAGTCGAGGATCACGCCCACGCTCGCGCGGTGCAGCGCATCCACCAGCGCCATGAAGTCCTGCGGCGTGCCGTAGCGGCTGGCCGGCGCGAAGTAGCCGGTGGTCTGGTAGCCCCAGGAGCCGAAGAACGGGTGCTCCATCACCGGCATGAGCTCCACGTGGGTGAAGCCCTGGGCCGCCACATACTCGGGAAGCACGTCCGCCAGCTCGCGGTACGAGAGACTGCGGTAGCCCTCCTGCGGCACGCGCCGCCACGAGCCCACGTGCAGCTCGTAGATCGAGATCGGCGCCTCGCGCGCGTTGCGGCCGCGGCGCGTGGCCATCCACTCCTGGTCGCGCCACTCGTAGTCGAGCGGCCAGACCAGGCCGGCGGTGTCGGGCGAGACCTCGCAGTGGAAGGCGAACGGGTCGGTCTTGTCGGCGCGGAAGCCGTTCCGGCCCTCGATCCGGTACTTGTAGCGCGCGCCGCGAGAGACGCCCGGCACGAACCCCGCCCAGATGCCCGAGTGCTGCAGCGTGCGCAGGGGATGCGCAGCCGCGTTCCAGCCGTTCCAGTCTCCGATCACCGACACGCGCTCGGCGTTGGGCGCCCAGACCGCGAACGACGCGCCCTCGACGCCGTCCACGCGCGCGAGGTGCGAGCCCAGCTTCTCCCACAGCCGCAGGTGACTCCCCTCGTTGAACAGGTAGAGGTCCTGCGCATCGAGCAGCGTGAAGCCGAAATCGCTCATCCACGAGCTTTATACTGCACGCGATGAGCTGGAAGCCCGAGGTGGACGAGCTGCGCCGGCGCGAGGAGCTGGCCCGGCGCATGGGCGGCGAGGAGCGCGTGCAGCGCCAGCACGATGCCGGCCGGCTCACCGTGCGGGAGCGGATCGAGCGCCTGGCGGACCCCGGCAGCTTCCACGAGCTGGGCGCGCTCACCGGGGTGCCGGTATACGAGGGCGATCGGCTGGTCGAGATCCGGCCCTCGAACTTCGTGGCGGGCAGCGCGCGCCTGGACGGGCGCCGGGTGGTCCTGGGCGGCGACGACTTCACCGTGCGCGGCGGCGCGGCGGACGGCACGGTCGGCTACAAGGCGGGCTACGCCGAGCGCATGGCGCTCGAGCTGCGCCTGCCGATCGTGCGGCTGGTCGACGGCACCGGTGGCGGCGGCAGCGTGAAGTCACTCGAGAGCACGCGCCGCACCTACGTGCCCGCCAACCCGGCCATGGAGATCATGACCGAGTCACTGGCCACGGTGCCGGTGGTGGCGGCGGCGCTCGGACCGGTCGCGGGCTTGGGCGCGGCGCGCGTGGTGCTGTCGCACTTCTCGGTCATGCCGCGCGGCAGCGCGCAGCTGTTCGTGGCCGGTCCGCCGGTGGTGCGCCGCGGCGTCGGCCAGGACGTCGACAAGGAGACGCTCGGCGGCTCACAGATCCACACCCGTGAGAGCGGCGCCGTCGACAACGAGGTCGCGAGCGAGGACGAGGCTTTCGCGCAGATCCGCCGCTTCCTGTCGTACCTGCCGAGCTCGGTCTACGAGCTCCCGCCGGTCGCGCCCTGTGCCGACCCGGTGACTCGCCGCGAGGACGAGCTCTTGCAGATCGTGCCGCGCAGCCGGCGCCAGCCGCACGACGTGCGCCGCATCATCCGCCTGGTCTGTGACTCCGAGAGCTTCTTCGAGCTCCAGCCGCGCTTCGGCCGCTCGCTCGTGACCGGCTTCGGGCGGCTCGCGGGCCGGCCCGTGGGCGTGCTCGCCAACGATCCGAAGTGGCTGGGCGGCGCGATCGACGGGCCCGCGTCCGACAAGTGGACGCGCTTCGTCGACCTGTGTGACACCTTCCACCTGCCGGTCGTGAACTTCGTCGACAACCCCGGCTTCCTGATCGGCGTGACCGGCGAGCGCCAGGGCACGATCCGGCGCGGCGCGCGCGCGATCGCGGCCGTGTACCAGGCGACCGTGCCGTGGTGCTCGGTCATCGTGCGGCGCGTGTTCGGCGTGGCCGGCGCCGCCCACGGCAATCACTCGAAGCTGAACCTGCGCTATGCCTGGCCGTCGGGCGAGTGGGGGTCGCTGCCGATCGAGGGCGGCGTCGAGGCCGCCTACAAGCGCGAGCTGCTCGCGGCGGCCGACCCCGACGCGCTGCGCCGCGAGCTCGAGGAGAAGCTCGGCGCCATGCGCTCGCCGTTCCGGACCGCCGAAATCTTCGGAGTGGAAGAAATCATCGACCCGCGAGACACTCGGCCCCTGCTGTGTGAGTGGGTCGAGACCGCGTATCGTCTGCTGCCCAGCGAAATCGGCCCCAAGCTTCGCGGCATGAGGCCCTGAGGGAGGTTCCCGTGTACCAAGAGATCCTGTACGAAGTGTCCGACCCGGTGGCGACCATCCGCCTGAACCGGCCCGAGCGCCTGAACGCCTGGACCGACCGCATGGGCGAGGAAGTGAAGCACGCCTTCGCCGCCGCCGAGCGCGACAAGAGCGTGGTCGGGATCGTGCTGACCGGCGCCGGCCGTGGCTTCTGCGCGGGCGCCGACCTCCGGAACTTGCAGGCGATCAGCGTGGGCGAGCGCGGCGCTCGCGAAAAGAGCGAGCTGGCGGCCGACCCGGGCGACCCGGCCATGGGCGACGACTTCCGCAAGAACTACTCGTATCTCTGGTCGGTCCGGAAGCCCGTGATCGCCGCGATCAACGGCCCGTGCGCCGGCATGGCGATGCCGATCGCGCTGTTCTGCGACCTGCGCTTCGCAGGTGAGTCGGCCAGCTTCACCACCGCGTTCGTGCGCCGCGGGCTGATCGCGGAATGGGGTCTCGCCTGGACCCTGCCGCGCCTGGTCGGCAGCGCGCACGCGCTCGACTTACTGCTGTCGGGCCGCAAGATCGACGCGCGCGAGGCCGAGCGCATCGGGCTGGTGAACCGGGTGCTGCCCGACGAGCAGCTCGTGAGTCACTGCCAGGACTACGTGCGCGAGCTGGCGGCGAACTCGTCGCCCGCGTCCATGATGGTGATGAAGCGCCAGGTGTACCAACAGCTCACGCGCGAGCTCGGGCCCTCGCTCGACGAGGCGGTGAAGCTGATGGTGGAGAGCTTCAGCCGACCGGACTTCAAGGAGGGCGTGCAGTCCTTCCTGGAGCGCCGGCCGCCGAAGTTTCCGCGCGTCTAGAGGGTCACAGGCCGAAGATGACTCGCCGCTGGCTCTGGCTGCCGATCTTCGCGCTCGCGTTCGCGCCCACCCTGGCGTGGCTCGTGGGACGCTGGACCGAGTCGATCTACCGCAACGGCCACGGCATCTTCGTGCCGTTCCTGATCGCCTATCTCGCGCTCGACGCGCTGAAGCAGGACCCGGACCCCCAGCCGCGCGCCTCGGCACTGGGCTTCGGCTTCGTGGCCGCCTCGGTGGTGCTGCTGATCCTGGACAGCGCGATCAAGACGCAGCTGCTGTCGGCGTTCGCGCTGGTGCTGGCGCTGCCGGGGCTGTCGCTCCTGTTCCTGGGCCGGGTGCGCACGAGCGCGATCGCGCTGCCGCTCGCGATCGGGCTGTTCATGCTGCCGATCCCCGCGGGCGCGATCTCGGCGCTGTTCATGGTGCTGCGGCTGATCACCGCCACGGTGGTGGCGGCGGTGCTGCCGTTCCTGGGCGTGCCGGTCGCGCGCGAGGGCACGACGCTCGCCGTGCCCGGCCAGGTGGTCGAGGTCGCCGACAACTGCAGCGGCTTCGCGACGCTGTACGCGGCGATCCTGACCGCGATCATCCTCGCGCACCTGTCGCGCGACCCGCGCCGGCGCGCTCTCGTGCTGACGGCGGCGGTGCCGCTGGCGCTGGTCTGCAACTTCGCGCGAGTCACCGTGCTCACGATCCTGGTGCGCTACTTCGGCGGTGAGATCCTGCAGACCTGGATCCATCCCGCGTCCGGTCTCTTCCTGTTCGTGTTCGTGATCGGCGCGCTGGTCTGGCTGGCCGGCCGCGAGGCGCTGCGCTCGGCGCCGGGCAACGCGCGCCCGCCGCTCTCGGACCGCTACGCGCTGGCGGCCGCGGCGCTGTTCGCGATCGCGCTCGTGCCCGTGACCGTCCACTCGTATCTGCACTTGCGGCGCGACGACTGCGCCAATCCCGAGGCGCTGGTGCCGCCCATGACCCCCGACGGCGACGGCGGGGAGCGCGACGCCTACATGCGCCGCAACTTCGACATCCACCAGTGGCGCGAGGGCCGGCTGCCCGCGAGCGAAGGCGTGCCCGAGCTGCAGTTCGCGATCGTGCGCTCGTACGATCCCAAGCAGCTCTACTACCGCGGCACGCGCCGGCTGTGGTGGGACATCGAGGCGGGCGGCGACCAGCCGGGCTGGATCGACGCCGACGACGAGAAGCTGCCGATCGTGCGCTCGAAGCTCGAGACCGAGCCGCACCGCAGCGCGACCGTGATCGAGTCACTGGTGGTGTACGAGGGCAAGCCGGTGCAGAGCGGCTGGCGCTCGCAGCTCGCGGCGGCTCCGCGCCAGGCACTGTTCGGCAGCCGGCCGATGACCCTGTACGCGATCCGCGGCGACGTGCCCGCGTCGCAGCGCGCGGCGGCCGAGAAGCGCGCCAACCAGTGGCTGGTCGACTCCTGGCGCAGCTACCGTGCGATCTGCGGCGGCGGCTGACTCGCGCGCGCGGCGCGCAGCTTGGGCAGCACCTCGCGCGCCAGCTCGGTCGCCACGAGTCTCCCGTAGATGCGCGCGCCGTCGTCGTTCACGTGCATGCCGTCGTAGAAGAACTTCGCCGGCTCCTGGAACTCGGGCTGCGCCTGCACCAGCGCCGCCAGGTCGATCACCGCCGCGCCCTCTTCGCTGCCCACCGCGCGCACGCGCGCGTTGAACACCGCCAGCGCCCCGGCGTCGGTCCAGGGCGGAGTGAGCTCGTTGCGCAAGGTCGAGAGCGGCTCGGTCACGAGCACCGGCTCGATCCCGAACGCGCGCGCGGTGCGCACCCAGCTGCGCAGGCGCGCGGCGTAGGGCTCGGGGTCGGGCGTGTGCGCGTAGGCCATCGGCTCTTCGCCCGAGCGGTGGATCACCTGCTTCTCGAACGCCAGTGAGCGGCGCACCAGGCCCATGATCGACGAGTCGGCCGAGAGCTTCTGCAACAGGAAGCGGCCGCCGGCGCGCCAGCCGTCGGGCAGCGGCGCGCGCAGCGCGTAGCCGCCGTCGGCGAGCAGGCCCGCGTCGTTGATCGCGTTCATCAACAGCACCGCGTCGGGGTGGAGCGGCGCCACGATCTCGATCAGGTTCACGAGTGAGTCGTGGGCGGTGTTGCCCGACAGACCGGCATTCCAGACGTTCACG
Organism: Myxococcota bacterium; assembly: GCA_035498875.1. Lineage (GTDB taxonomy): Bacteria > Myxococcota_A > UBA9160 > SZUA-336 > SZUA-336 > VGRW01. The sequence continues at coordinate 102,576 of DATJZP010000061.1, read as the reverse complement.
CGGAAGCCCAGCGGCTCGAGCTGCACCGCCACCTGGTTCGGCCAGCGCAGTTCCTCCTGCACCACCAGACACTCCGTGGTCGAGCCGCCCTGGACGGCCAGCCGCAGCTCGGGGTCGGGGATGCGCTCGACCGGCTCGATGAAGCCGTGCGCGTCGGTGCGGAAGCGGATCCTGGGCGGATCGAGGTGCAGCGCGCTGCGGTCGAACTCGCGGTCGCTGTTGGCGTGCTGCGCGCGCAGCGTCAGCACGAGCTCGGGTGACTCGCGCCGGAACGGGTTGCGCCAGAGCGCGCGCAGCAAGAGCTCGCCCAGCCCGAGCGTGAGCACCACGGTGAAGACGGCCAACAGGGGCAGCGCGAGCTTCCGCACGCCCGAGGCTACCTGCGACTCACGTCGGGGCGGACGAGCCCTCGAGCGGCTCGTCGAGGAGATAGCTGCGGTTCGAGAACACGCGCCGGAAGCCGAGTCTCTCGTAGACCCGGCGCGCCGCGGTGTTCGCCTCGTCGCAGTAGAGCGTCACCATGTCGTGGCGCTCGAGCATGCGGGCCGCCAGCGCGCGCAGCCCGCGCGTGGCGTTGCCGCGCCCGCGCGCCCAGCTGGGCACGAACACCCCGCCGAGCTGCACCGCGGTGGCGCTGGCCGCGCCCACGTGGGCCTGGAACACGATCTTCCCGCGCTGCCGCGAGACCCACCAGCGGCCCTCGCGCACGTCGCGGTGGTGGCGCTCCATGAAGCCCGCCTCGTCCGCCGCGTAGCGGTCGTCGCCCAGGTCTTCGCGGTGCTGCTGGGCGCTGTTCTCGGTGATCTCCTCGGCTTCTTCCAGGCGCGCGGCGTCGACGCGCACCAGCCGCGAGCCGTCCGAGGCGCGCGCCAGGTCCTCGGCCCGCATCACGAACACGGGCTCGCGCCGCGACCAGCGCAGCACCGGCGCGTGGCGCGCGTACTCGTCCCAGAACGGCTGGGTGACGTCCTCGCTGCCCACGATGTGCCGGGGCCGCAGGTAGGCGTGCGCGGCGACGTCGGCCAGCGGGCCGTGCGCCGCGGGATCCTGGACCTCGAGCGCGGTGCCGCCCAGCGGGCCGATCAGCATGATCCCCATCAGCCGGCCGCGGGCCTCGAAGCCGAAGAAGCCGGGAGCGCGGCCCAGGGCGCCCGCCGAGACCACGTAGTCGAGGAAGACGTTCCGCAGCGGCCGCGCCCGCAACAGACTGCGGGCATCGGCCGTGTCGGCGAGAGTCAGCGGTCGAACCATTGCCCAGAGGGTAACATCGCCCGCGCATGAGCTGGAACGGACCCGAGCTCGCCCCGGCTCGCGACGCAGAGCTCGACCTGCGCGGACTTGCACATCTGCTGCGCCGTGCCCTGCCGCTCCTGCGCGGCGTGCGCAGACACCTCTTGCTGCTCGCGGCCGCCGCCACGCTGCTGCTGCTGGTGGGCCTGAGTAGCTTTCTGGCCTTCGCGCCCGCGCTCTGGGACGGAGTGTTCCAGGGCGACCATTTCTCGCCGCTGGTCGCGCGGCTGCTGGCGCTCGACACGAGCGCCGGACTCACTCCCGAGCTGCGGCGCACGGCCGCCGGGCGACTCACCTGGGTCCTGGGCGGCATCGCCGTCGCGATGACCGCGGCCGGCATGGGCGTCTTCTACTACGGCGTCTGGATCCTGCAACGCCTGAATCAGTCGCTGCGCATGCAGCTGGTCGACCGCCTGCAGGCACTGTCGCTGCGCTTCCACGAAGAGAGCCGCGTGGGCGACGCGATCTACCGCACGGTGCAGGACAGTGCCATGGTGACTCAGCTGGTGCAGTCGTTCATGCTCGCGCCGGCGTTCGCGCTGCTGCGCTTCGCCGTGGTGAGCGTGATGCTGTTCGCGTTCTCGCCCGGGCTCGCGCTCGCGCTCTGCGCCGTGTGGCTGCCGACGGCGCTCTTCGGACGGGCGCTCGGGCAGCGCATGCGCGGGCAGTTCCGGGTCGCGCGCGCCACGAACAGCGCGCTCACCTCGCAGATCCAGGAGACACTCACGGGCATGCGTGTGGTGAAGGCGTTCGGCCTCGAGCGCCTCGAGCAGGAGCGTTTCGAGGCGGCGTCGCTCACTGCCTTCGACGGCGCGCGCACGGCCCGCAGCTGGGCGGCCGGTTTCGGCGTGGGCGTATTCTGGCTGATCGGCGTGGTGATCATCGCCGGCACCGCGCTTGCGACGCTGGCCACCGTCGCAGGCGCGCCGCTGTGGCTCGCCGAGCAGGTCGACCGGCTCAGTGTGCCGCGCCTGCAGTCACTCCTGATCGGCGCCGCCTTCTCGGTCTGGACCCTGGGTCAGTACAACGCCTGGAAAGGTCTCTACTCGAACGGCTCCGACGGGATCAGTGACGTGTTCCGGATCTGGGTGAACGCGCAGGACATCGCCGTCGGTCTCGACCGCGCGTTCGAGCTGCTCGAGCGCGAGCCGGAGATCGCGGACGCGCCCGACGCCGTGGCGCTGGCCCCGCTGCAGCGCGGGATCGCGTTCCGCGACGTGTCGTTCGCCTATCGGGCGGATCGCCCGGCGCTGGTCGGCGTGGAGCTCGAGCTTCCGGTCGGCGGAGTCACTGCGCTGGTCGGCGCCACCGGTGCGGGCAAGAGCACGGTCATGGCGCTGCTCTTGCGGCTGTTCGACCCCGACGCCGGCGCGATCACCTGGGACGGTATCGACCTGCGCAAGCTGCGCGTGGCCGAGCTGCGCGCCGCGATCGCGATCGCGCTGCAGGAGAACGTGCTGTTCGCGTCCAGCATCGGCGAGAACATCCGCTATGGCCGGCCCGGCGCGAGCGAGGCGCAGGTGCGCGAGGCGGCGCGCGTCGCCTGCGCCGACGACTTCATCGCCCGGCTGCCCCGCGGCTACGATACGGTGCTGGGCGAGCGCGGCGCGGGTCTCTCGACGGGCCAGCGCCAGCGACTGACCCTGGCGCGCGCGCTGCTCAAGGATCCACAGGTGCTCCTGCTCGACGAGCCGACGGCGGCGCTCGACGCCGAGACCGAGCAGCGGCTGGTGGAGAACCTGGCGGAGTGGGGCCGTGGCCGCTGCATCCTGCTCGTGACTCACCGGTTGTCGACCGTCCGTCTGGCGCGTCGGGTGGTGGTGCTCGACCGCGGCAAGGTGATCGAGGCGGGCGCGCCGGACGAGCTCTTGACTCGCCCCGCCGGGAGCTTCCGGGCGCTGGCCGAGCTCGAGCTCGCGGGAGCGGCCTCGTGAGTCCCGCGTTCCTCGCGCTGTGGCGCGCGCTGCGCTTCGCCTGGCCGCTGCGCGGACGCTTCGCGGTGAAGACACTGTTCCAGGCGCTCTCGGTGCTGCCGCTGCTGGTCCTGCCCGTGCCGATCAAGCTCGTGATCGACCACGTGATCGGCGACCTGCCGCTCGCCGACCGGATCGCCTCGTTCCCGTTCCTGGTGCGGCCGCTGCTCGAGCCGCTGGTCGGCGCCTCGCGCATGGAGCTGCTCTGGATCACCGTGGCTGCGCAGAGCGTGCTGCTCGTCGCGATCGGCCAGATCGGGACGAGTGGCGGCGAGCGCGACCAGACCACGGCGTTCCTCGGCAGCGGCGTGGACGCCGCCACCACCACCGAGAACTCGGCCAATCTGGGCTTCAGCTTCCTGGGCGGCCTGATTGGCTGGCTCGACTTCCGCTGGACCATCCGACTGAGTCAGGACCTGACCCACCACTTCCGCTCGCAGCTGTTCGAGCGCATCCAGAGCCTCCCGCTCTCGAAGCTCGAGGACGCGCGCATCGGCGATGCCGTGTACCGGCTGATGTACGACACGCCCTCGATCACCACGACCTGCTACCGGCTGATCCTGATCCTGTGCGTGTCTCCGCTCTCCGTGGCGCTCTACTCGTACGCGCTCTGGGACAGCTACCGCGCGCCCCAGCTCGCCTACTACGCGTTCGCGCTCGGCGCCGCCGTCCTGGTCGCGACCTGGCCGTTCGCAGAGCTGGTCCGGCGGCGCATGCTGCGCAGCCGCGCCGCCGGCTCGACCACGATCAGCGCGCTCGAGGAGGGCGTCACCAACATCGTGGCGGTGCAGAGCCAGAGCGCCGAGTCACACGAGCGCGCGCGCTTCGACCGCGACAGCTCGGCCTCGTTCGGCGAGCACCGGGGAGTCATCGGCATGGCCATGGCCGGGATCTTCTGCGCGCTGCTGCCGGGCGTGTGGATCGTGCGCGGCGCCTTCCTCGAGGTGGTCGACCTGCGCATCGCCGGACAGATCAGCCTGGGCGACGTGTCGCTGCTCGTCACCTATTTCGTGCAGATCATGGTCGCGTGCTCGTACCTGGGCGGGCTCTGGTTCACCTTGAACCTCGCGGCGCCGGGACTCGAGCGCGTATTCGCGCTGCTCGACGAGGAGAGCGAGCGCGACGCCGTGGGCGCACACGCCCTGGCCGGGCCGCCCGCGTCGCTGCGCTTCGAGCACGTGGACTTCACTCACCCGCAGGCGGGTGTGGGCCTGCGCGACGTGTCCTTCGAAGCCCGCCGCGGAGCAGTCACGGCGATCGTGGGTCCCGCGGGCGCGGGCAAGACGACGCTGCTCTGGCACGTGCCGCGCTTCCTGTCGCCGCAGCGCGGCCGGGTGCTCGTGGGCGAGCAGGACGTGGCCCAAGTGACGCTCGATTCGCTGCGCGCCGCGATCGCGTTCGTGTTCCAGGAGACCGCGCTGTTCGCGGGCACGCTCGAGCAGAACCTGCGCCTGGCCAAGCCCGGCGCGAGCGACTTCGAGCTGCGGCGCGCGGCGCAGATCGCGGGCGTCGACGAGTTCGTGCGCGCGCTGCCCGACGGCTGGGCCACGCGCCTGGGTCGCGGCGGCGCGGGTCTCTCGGTCGGCCAGAAGCAGCGGCTGGCGATCGCGCGCGCGCTGCTCCGCGACGCGCCGATCCTGATCCTCGACGAGCCCAGCTCGGCGCTCGACCCCGAGACCGAGCGCCGGCTGGTGAGCGCGCTGCGCGAGGCCGCGCGCGACCGGATCGTCTTACTGGTCTCGCACCGGCTCACGACCGTGCGCGAGGCCGACCAGATCCTGTTCCTGCGCGATGGAGTGATCGAAGAGCGCGGGACTCACTCCGAGCTGGTCGCCATTCCAGGCGGCGCGTACCGGCACTTCGTGGAGCTACAAGCCGCGAGCTGACGAGCGGGCGCCGCTATCTGCAGTTTTGAGGCGTCACGCTGCAGTTGAACTTCTGAAAGCCCTGATTGAGGATCAACATCCGCTGGTACGCCGAGCCGGGCGGCGCTTGCTGGATTTGTTGCTGTCTCATCATCTCTTGCTGCAGCTGGAGCTGCTGCCTCATTAGACGGACCTGCTCTTCCTGGGCGGCCGCTTGCCGATCGAGTGCCTCTTGCGCTTGCATCGCGCGAAGCGTCGAACCCTGGTTGTTCAGACACTCGCGGTAGCCAGGATTGCCTGGCCAGCAGTCGGCATGCACGAAGCCCGAAGGCAACACGAGGACCAGCAGGAACGTCAGCAGCTTCCTCTTCATGACATGACTGCTTCGGCGAAGACACTCCGGGACTTTAGAGTCACCAGAGGCAGCAGCTGGCGCCGGGTCCAGCGCCAGCCGGCAAGCCGAAGGCGCGCAGCGAGGCGCAGCCGAGCGGAGGGGCTAGCGCGCGGCCGCCCGCGCGCGGTACAGCCCTAAGACTTCGCGTAGTGAGTGCGGCGCTTGACCGTCAGCTCGCGCTCGAGCTCGAAGATCTGCACGCGTTTCTCCTCGCTGCCCGAGCGCTCGAACTTGTGACCGCGCAGGGTGACTTCGAGCCGGCCCAGGTCGGGGCGGCCGGCGTAGTCCTTCTTGCCGCGGATCTCGGTCGAGGCGAAGACGGTGTCGCCCGAGAAGATCGGCGCGGTGTGGCGGCCGGTCTTGTACACGATGTCGCCCAGGCTGTTGTCCGAGATGTCGGGGCTCGAAAGACCGAGACACAGCGTGAACGGAATGCCGCCGTAGACCACGAGCTTCCCGCCGAGATAGCGGCTGGGATCGCGGTCGATCATGGTCTGGTTGCAGTGCACCTGGCTGGTGTTGTCGAGCATGCCGGTCAGGAAGATGTGCTCGTCGGTCATCACGCGGCCGCGCGAGTGCTCGATCGTGTCTCCAGGGGTGAAGTCCTCGAAGTAGGTGTCGGCGTTCGACAGGTGCGCGAGCTCGGCATAGCCGGCGTTGGAGTCGTAGGCCGGGAGCTCGAGCGCCACGTCGACCGGCGCCGCCGGCAGCTCGCCCTCGTCGAGCTTGGCGCTGGCCTCGTGCCGGAACACCTGCACCTTGCGCTGGTAGGCGAGCACGATCTGGCCGGTCTGCTTGCGCGCGATGCTCTGCACGTGCACGACGCCGAGCTCGGGCCGGCTCGACGAGCTCCGGACGCCCAGCACCGTGGTCTCGGTCTCGATCGTGTCACCCACGTAGACCGTCGCGCCGAAGCGCATGTCGATGTACTCGAGGTTGGCGCGCGCGTTCTCGGAGATGTCTTCCACGGTCTGACTGAACGCCACCGCCATCACCAGCCCGGGCGTGATCGGCATCGCCTCGTAGCCGTAGCGCTGCGCGTAGCGCAGGTTGCGGTGCAGCGGGTTGGCGGTGAACGAGAAGTCGGTGAAGTGAGCGGTGAGGCCCTCGGTCACGGTGCGTCCGCCCTTGTGCCGGAACAGCTGACCGAGTCGGAAGTCTTCGAGAAAGTTGCCGGTCTTCTTGCGGATCAAGGCCAACGGGGGGTCTCCGGTACCGATTTTCGCGTGGGCACCCTACCCACGCTCCGATGTTCGCGTCGGGGGGCGGCAGTCTACACGGGGCCCGCCGCGGCCACCAAGTGGCGGCGCAGCCGGCCCGCGAGAAAGATCGAGCCGGTGACGCACAGCCGGTCGCCGGGCAAGAGCAGCGACCGCGCGCGCGCCAGCGCCTGCAGCGGATCGGGCTCGCTCTCGACCTTTTCGATGCCCGCGGCCCAGGCCAGCGTGGCCAGCTCCTCCGGATCGAGCGAGCGCGTGGGCTCGGCCGCGGTCGCGACGCAGGCGCGAGTCACCGGCGCGAGCTCGGCGAGCAGCCCCGCGGCGTCCTTGTCGCGCGAGATCGAGAGCACGAACGCGAAGCGCGTGCCCGGCCACAAGCGCTCGAGCGTCTCGCGCAGCGCGCGCGCCGAGTCGGGCGTGTGAGCGTCGTCGACCAGCGCCTCGCCGATCCGCTCGAGCCGCGCGGGCAGGCGCAGCGCGCCCAGTGACTCGAGCTCGCGCGCCGAGAGCTGTCGGCCCAGCCAGACTTCGACCGCACGCACGGCCAGCGCCAGGTTCGTGGCCTGGTGGACGCCGAGCACCGGGCTCTGCAGCGCGCGGCCGTCGGCCAGCCGGAAGCGGATGCCGTCGTGGTCGCAGCGCGCCTCGTGGGCAGTCACTTCGTCGAGCGGGGCGTCGGCGGCGATCGCCTGCGCGGCGATCGCGCCCCAGGCCTCGGGGTGCAGCGGCCCGTGCAGCGCCGGCACGCCCTTGCGGAAGATGCCCGCCTTCTCGCGGCCGATCGCCTCGAGCGTGTCGCCGAGCTTGTCGGTGTGCTCGAGCTGGATCGCCGTGACCACGGTGACGCGCGCGTCGACCGCGTTGGTCGAATCGAGCCGTCCGCCCAGCCCCACCTCGATCGCGCCCACGTCCGCGCCCGCGCGCCGGAACAGCAGCAGCGCCAGCGCGACGGTCACGTCGAAGAAGCTGGGACACCGTTCGGTGTCGCCGCGCAGCGCCTCGATCGCGGGCTGCAGGTCGGCGAGCGCGCGCACCAGGTCGGCCTCGGGCACGAGCTCGCCGTCGATCCGGAAGCGCTCGCGCCAGCTCTCGAGATGGGGCTTGGTGAACGTGCCCACGCGCCGTCCGGCGGCGCGCAGCAGCTGCTCGGCGGCGAGCGTGGTGGTGCCCTTCCCCTTCGAGCCCGCGATCAAGAGACACGGGAAGCCGCGCTCCGGGTGGCCGGCAGCGGCGAGCAGCGCGCGGATCGGACCGAGCCCGAGTCGCTCGTAGTCGTACTGAGTCTTCTGCTCGCGGTTGATGAGTCCGTCGAGATAGCGCTCGGCTTCGCGCAGCGTTTCGATCGACATCTCTGCTAGCCTTGGGGCCTCGTGATGGCGCGCTCCGAGACGAGCCTTCGCTGGTGGGTCGACGGCGAGCGCACTCCGCGCCTCGAGGCCCTCTTGGCGGAGCCCGAGCGCGTGCTCGCGGGTCCGGGCAGTGTGGCTCGCGAGTCCGCCGGCCGCAAACGCTTCTACCGGCTCGACGCCGGTGGCGAGCCGGCGCTGTACGTGAAGGTGTTCTCGCTGCCAGCGGCCGCGCGCTGGCGCTATTTCCTGCGCCCCTCGAAGGCGCGGCGCGAGCGCGACGTGGCGCGCCGGATCGCCGCGCTCGGGCTCGACGTGGCGCGGCCGGTGGCGGTGGGCGAAGTGCGGCGGCGCGGCCTGCTCGAGCGCAGCTTCGCGGTGAGTCGCGACGTCGGCGCGCGCGACCTGCGCGCCGTGCTCGAAGGCCTGCGCGAACGGACCGCGGAGCGCCGCGAGTTACTCGAGCGCTTCGCCGCGTTCGCGCGCAAGCTCCACGACCTGGGCGTCGACCAGGACGACTTCTCGCCCAACAACTTCCTGTTGCGCCCGGATGGCGCTTTCGTGCTGATCGACTTCGAGCGCGCGCGCGTGCGCCGCGGGCCGCTGGGCGAGCGTGGCTTCAGGCAGCTGGCCAAGCTGCACCGCCGCGACTTCGGAGTGACTCGCACGGAGCGGCTGCGCTTCCTGCGCAGCTATCTCGGGCCCGGCGCCGGCCGGGCCGAGCGCCGCGCCGCCTGGCAGAAGATCTGGCCCGAGTTCCGGCGCATCCGCAGCCGCGACGCGCGCCGCGCCGCCGCCGCCGCGCTCTCCGAGGGCCGCAACCTGGCGCGCGAGGGCGCGGGCTGGGTGGTGCGCGCGCGCGCCGGCGCCAAGACGCTGCGGCTCGAGCTCGGCGCCGAGGAGTCACTGCGCTGCTGGGTGCGCGCGCACCAGCTCGAGCGCCTGGGCCTGCCCGCGCTCCGCCCGGTGCGGCTCGACGGCGCCCGCGTCGAGCTGCTCGACCCGGGCACGGCGCTGCCCCGCCAGCCGGCCGACCAGGTGATCGGCCGCGCGCTGGCCGCGCTCGCGCCCTACGGCCGCTTCAACTCACCGCCGCACTGGCGCTTCACCGCCCATGGCGCGCTGCTCGCCAACCCGCAGGCGTTCGAGTTCGTCGACTAGGGCCTCAGTCAGGACGCTTGAACGACCGCTTCGCAGTCACCGCACTGGAGCACTCTCTTCTTCATCGTCAGCAGCCAACCCAGCAGGCCACTGCAGAGGGAAGCGACCATCAAGAAGATGGAGACTCCCCCCGCAATCACCGCGCCCGCAGCGGCGCCCGTGGCTCCTGCACTACGAGCCAGTTTGGCGCTGTCGATCGCCTCGACCTGGGCAGACGTCAACTGAACGAGGCTGCTCGAACTCACGTCGTTCGTCGCGACCACTTCTTCGATGATCGGCTGAGGAATGTCTGCACGTTGCAGCTGTTCGACCATGGCGGTCCTCGCTGCAGTCGGGGCTGCGACTCCGACCCCGCCGGACGCGACCAGCATGAGCCCGCCCAGCAAAACGCCAAACACCGAGGGAATCAGGAGGACGTAGCCGATGAACACCGCGGGCCCACTCAGGCGGTACTTCCTCTTCCGCGAAAGGGTGCCCGAATCGCAGACCTTGCACTTGATCGCCATCGCGCCTCCAGCCTCCGGGAGGTTGAACGGCGCTGGATGGGCACTGACTTTAGCTCCGACCGCCACACACTCGATCACTCGAGTCTCGGTGACCGGCAGGTCGAGAGACTAACCCATGACTCCGCCTACAAGAACAAGTAGCCGTTGTGCTTGCAGGTCTTGCAGATCGTGTCTTTGGTCGGTGACTGGCCGACGATCTCGCGGCGCGCCTCGGTGTAGAGCTCGCCGTTCCAGATCTCGCCGAAGTCGTGCTCGTGGATCGAGCCGTAGTGGTGCTTCTCGCTGTACACGCTGCAACAGGCCAGCACCTTGCCGTCCCAGTTGATGGCGGTGTCCTTCCAGGGCAGCGTGCACATCGCCTCGCGCTGGGCGGTCTTCTCTTCGCGGTCGTACGCGAGATACTCGCTCGACTCGGGCAGCCAGTGACCATCGCGCTCGAGCGCCTGCTCGGCGGTCTCGAAGATCTCCTTGCCCATGTCTGTGCGCGCCTTGTTGAGCTGCAGCTCGACGCCGAGCTCGGCGGCCAGCTTGCGCGCGATCGGCACCTCGTGCTCGTTGTGCCGGAACACGTGGAAGAGCCAGACCACGCGCGTGAAGTACGCGTCCAGCTCCTTCTTCTTGGCCACCAGCATGCGGATGTTGTCCATCACCCGCTTCCAGTCACCGCCGCGCCGGTAGATCGCGTAGCTCTCCGGCGTGGCGCCGTCGGCCGAGATGTAGATCTTCTTCACCTTGGCGCGCAGCAGGCCCTCGGCCAGCTCGGGCGTCAGGTCGTTCAAGTGACTCGACAGCTTCACCGACACGCGCCGGTCGTAGGCGAGCTGGCACATCTTCACGATGTGCTTGTTCAAGAGCGGCTCACCCCAGTTGTACAGGCGCAGCGTGATCAGGTCCTTGTCGAGCTGGTCGAGGACCTTCACGAACGTGTCCCAGGGCAGCATGCCCTTCTGCGCCGAGCGGTCGCCCTGCCCGGTGGGACAGAGCGGACAGCGCAGGTTGCAGACGTTGCCCGACTCGACCGTGATCTTGGTCGGCTTGTAGGGCAGCGTAACAAGGCCGAGCCGCGGCGCGATCGCCTCGAGCGCGAGGTTGTACAGCTTCCGCGGCGACAGGAACCGCAGCTCTTCGCGAGCGATTCGAGCTCTGTTCCAGAGCTTCACGAGCCTTCCCCCCGAGAGGCGTGAGTCAGCGGGCGCGAGTCACTGAGCCATGTAGCGCTTCCACGCGCGGTACTTGCTCACGGCCTCGTCGTTGCTCTCGACTGCGGGGTAGAAGTAGCGGACGGCGTGCCCGCAGGTCTTGCAGATCTTGTAGCAGAACTTGAAGCCGTCGATCTCGCGGGTGTTGCCCACGAGCTCGCGGTTCTCGTCCGTGCAGCACTCCTTGGGCGTGGGCGGCGACAGGATGCGGCGCGGGTAGTCGTTGAACGGCTTCTCGCTGGTCGAGTAGCGAATGATGCTGCGCAGGTTGCGGTGCGGCTTCTGGTCCGCAGGCCGAAGGTTGCTTCCGATTCTCTTCAAGTGCTTACGCCCTCACACCTGCCGACGCACGAAGGTCGTCGAGCAGGCCAGTGAAATCGCGGTACTCGGACTCGCAGGGGGCGCCATCCGCGTACCAGTACGCGCTCCGCGACTCCCCGACGAACAGGACGGACGAGGAGCGGGTGCCGTACTCGCCGGTATGGACGCAGGGGTTTTCGAAGGGATTCGACCCCGATGGATGCGAGCGCAGCACCCGGAACAGCTCCTGGAGCAGCCGTTCCGGCGGCAGCCCCAGTTGGATGCCGGCGACCTCCTTCTCGATCCGCCGCACCTTCTCGGAGCTGGGATCCTCGGGATCGCGGTTGCAGACGACGTGAATGCCCGGGTCGAGCGCCCGGGCGGTCTGGCCCTCGTGGGTTCGCCGCACCAGCCAAGTCTCGTTCCCATCGGCGGAAAGCAAGTTGAAGGGCGCGTAGCGGATGCTCTCCTGGCGCTCGGTTTCGGAGACCACCGCCTCGGCGCTGGTCTGCGCCAGCGCATCGAGCACCAGGAGCCCGCGGGAGCGTGCGCCCAGGGGCTTCGCGGCCACGGGCCGGTTGGTGAGCCCGACGAAGAGCCGGCGCGCATTTACCCCCATCCAGGTGCCCCCGGCATCGAGATCGCGGGGCGCCACGCAGGCCGGGCGCTTGCCTGCGCCCGGAATCAGGGCAGGCGCGAGCGCAGGCCGCGCGAAGAACTCGTCCCGGTTGGTGGCCGCGATCACGGGGATCTGCGGCACGACGCGGTCCAGCAGGATCAGCGTGCACATGGCTCCACGTGTTTTCAGGTCGACTCGGCGCGCCCGCAACGCGGGCGATGCGGTTCAGCCCTGGAGCGGCTCGGGCGCGCGCCGCCGCGACTCGCGAACCCCGGTCCAAGCGCCGATTCCACGGCACGGCCGTGGAAAATCGCGGCCCAAGCTATCACGCGGGGCGCTCGGGCTCAAGATAGGGCGGAACTAGCCGGAAACGACCCGCAAGTTCGGTCCCGAGCGCCGCGGGCGCTCGATCGACTCCTCGTCCTCGGCCATGGTACGCGCGTCGGGCGCCTGGAAGTCGACGCCGTAGCGCGCGAAGATCGGCTGCAGCACGTCGGCCGAGTCGAGCAGCGTCTTGCGCACGGACTCGAGCCCGTGGCGCACCGCGTCGGCGCGGCGCCAGAACACGAGCGGATTCAAATCGAAGAACTTCTCGTCGGTCTCGCGCGCCTCGATCACCACGATGTCGCCGCGGAAGTGCTCGTCGTACATGTACGCGCGGAGCCCCATCGCCAGTCGGGTGTGGAGCAGCGTGCGCAGCACCTGGTTCATCACCGTCTGCAGCCCGCGGTCGGAGAGATAGCGACTGCCGACGCGGCCGGGCGCGTGCGGCTCGTTCAAGTACGGGCGGAACGGGTTGTAACAGATGATCAGGTCGGCCCCCTGCTCCACCGCCACGTCGATGTGCGCGGTATGGCGAATGCCGCCGTCGACGTAGTCCACGCCGTTGATGCGCGCGGGCTTGAAGAAGCCGGGCAGCGCGCTCGAGGCCTGCACGGCCTCGGAGATCGTGAGTCCGTGGTCGTTCTCGGGCCCGAACAGCACGCGCTCGGCCGTGTCGAGGTTGGTGGCGGTGATGTAGAGCTTGCGGCCGGTCTCGCGGTAGAAGTCGGCGAAGTAGTTGGGCACGCCGAGCTTGGCCATGTTGTTCGCGAGCCAGCGCTCGAGCGGCGCGTTCTCGAAGATGCCGGACGGCAAGAGCGCCCCCACCGAGGGGAACTCGCGCTTGGGCGAGACCTCGGCGTAGAGCTCCATCAGGAAGGCTTCCAGGTTCGTGTAGCTCGGCTCGTCGGCCAGTCGGCGCAGCGTCGGCCCGACCTTTGCGGGCAGGTCGGGCAGGACCGACAAGAGATCGATCAGCAAGCCCGGCAGATAGGCGGCCAGCCGCGCGCTGAACACGGCGCCGCGGCCAATCACTTCGCCGATGTTCGGGTTGTAGAAGTCGATCGGGCGGAGCTGTTCCAGCCGCTCCGACGTGCCCTCGAGCGCCTCGATCATCTCGTCGGGCGTGATGCCGGCGGCGAGCGAGGTGGCCAGGAAGGCGCCGGCGGACAGACCGATGTACGAGTCGAAGTCGGTGACCTTGCGGCCGACCAGGAACTCGTCGAGCGCCTTCAGGCCGCCGACTTTGAACGCACCGCCGGTGACCGCGCCCCCCGCCAGCACGAGCGCGATCTTCGGATTCTTTGGCGGCCTCGTCCCCGAGCTGCGCTGGATCAGCGTGAGGCCCACACGCCCCTCATGAAAGCGCCATCGGCCAAATCGCGATCGAGCTTACGCAGCGCGTCACGGAAGTCAACAATACTGGAACGCAACCGTCATCACTGCACACGCAGCTCCACGGGGGAAACGTGTTCTCAAGCGCGAGTTTCCCCGAGCCGATCGGTGTGTGGGGCAATTTCCGCCGGGTCGATGTAGAGTTGGGTGAGAGGCCGCGGATGAAGCGCAAGCCGAGTAGCGACGTTTCTCAGCTGATTCTGATCGGCTTTCTGTGCACCAGCCTGGCCTGCGCGACGGCCACGCCGCCGGCGCCCGCGACGTCCGCGCCGACGGATCCCGCGAAGACCTCGGATGCCTCGACGCCGAGCGCCACGCCGCCCCAGACGGCGCCCGCAGCGACGCCCGATCCGGCGCCCGCGAATCCCGGAGTGACTCCGGTCTCGAACCCGGCGAATGCGCCCGCGAGCTCGGACCCGGCCGCCACGCCCGCGAGCAGCGACCCGAAGACCGCGAGCGCGGATCCGGACGACGACACCGACAACGCGCCGCCGAAGAAGAGCAGTCACAAGACCGCGACCCAGGCGCAGCGCCGGCGCCAGAGTGACATCGGCCGGCGCGCCGAGGCCGGGCTCGAGGGCATGATCATCGGCGTCGTGATCGGCGCGCAGTTCGGCGGCATCGGCGCGATCGCCGGCGCCGCGGCCTTCGGCCTGTACGGCGTGATCACCGGCGACGTTCCGTTCGACTCCGGCCGCCGCCAGAGCCCGCAGGGCGGAGGCGGTGGTCACTCGAAGGGCAACGACGAGGACATGGAGAACGAGGTCGACCAGGAGGTCAAGAAGCAGGAAGACCTCGAGGCCGAGATCGAAGCCGAGCTGAAGCACCAGGAAGAGCTGCTCGCCGCCATCAACAAGCAGGAAGAGGTCAACAAGACGCTCCAGCAGGAGTCGAAGGACTGCAACGGCGGCGCGGCCACCCCGCAGGACGCCACCGCGGCGCCGAAGCGCCCCTGCCAGCGCGAGATTCCTGACTCGATCTTCGAGACCAAGACCGTGAAGCAGGGCAAGCAAGAGCTGCTCGTGAAGACACTCGACGCGGATCGCGACGGCAAGCCCGAGATCAAGATCACGATCGATCCGAAGACCGGGCAGGTGCTGACTCGCGAGGAAGACACCGACTTCGACGGCACGCTCGACGCCGTGAATACCTACCTCCCCGACGGGCGCTTGAAGGAGCGCGCGGAGGACACCAACAACGACGGCAAGCCCGACCGCTGGCTGACTTACGACGGCGGCGAGACCGCGACACGCGTCGAGGTCGACCGCAACTTCGACGGCAAGCGCGACGGGTTCCTGCAGTACCAGAACGGCGTGCTGGCGTACGAGGAGTACGACAACAACAACGACGGCAAGATCGACCGCCGGATCGAGTACACCAACGGCAAGCGCACGGTCGAGATCGAAGACACGAACCTGAACGGCGTGATGGACTCACGCACCTACTTCAACGACAAGGGCGTGCTGGTCCGCGTCGAGCGCGACAAGAACGAGGACGGCAAGCCCGACGTGTTCGAGTATTTCGAGGGCACCGACCCGGCCAAGGTGGTGCTGGTGCGCCGCGAAGAAGACACCAACTTCGACGGCGTGATCGACGTCACCTCGTACTACGAGAAGGGCAAGCTCGTCCGCAAGGAAGTCGCCGACCCGAACATGGTGAACTGAGCGTGGGTAGGGTGCCCACGCGATCTTCGGACTAGCGAGGTTCGATCGAAGGCTTCGGCGGCACCGCCGGAGCGTTCGGCTCGCTCGGCGGGGTCGTTTTCTGCGCACCGGGATCGACCTTGATCTCGAGCGTGCGCTCGCGCTCCTGCTTGCGGAACGCCTCCTGCTTGTCGCGCTCGAGCCGGAGCTGGATTTCCTTCGTGCGCTGGCGGATCCGCTCCTGCTCGGCCTGCAGCTCGAGCGTGGTCATGCCCTGACTCGCGAACGAGAGGTCGAACTCGGTCGAGCCGCGCGAGCCGTCGCTGGCCAGCGCCGAGACGCGGATCCGGTTCATGCCCGGCCGCACCGGCACGAAGCCTTTGAACGAGCCATCGGGCAAGAGCAGGATGTCGTTCGGCCCGGCCCACTCGTTCAGCGTGAGGTTCACCGCGACCACGTCCTCGACGTTCGCGAACGACACGCCGGAGAGCAGCGACACGATGTCGCCGGGTACACGCACCGGTGTATAGGTGCCGTTGGTGGCCTTGGCCATCTCGATCGCGGCCACGGGATAGTCGATCGCGTTCGGGCCCAGCCCGTACACGTTCAGCATCACACCGGCCACCTTGGCGAGCGACGCGGCGTCGATCGCGGCAAGCTGGTCTTCCTTGTCCTCCACGTTCGCCAGCCCGAACGGCAGCGAGGGCCGGCCGTCGGTCAGGAACAGGATCACCTTCTTGGCGTTGGCGCGCGGCTGTGACTGCGCGCCGGGCAGACCCGCCAGCTCGCGCAGCGCGAGCTTCACGCCCGCCTGCATGTTGGTGCCGCCGCTCGCGCCGCGCAGCCGGATCGCCTCGAGCGCGCCGCGCGCGGCGTTGAAGTCGGCGGAGAGCGGCAGCTCGAGCTGCGCGTCGTTGGCGGCGTTCACGCCGCGGCCGGTGTTCGGGTCGATCTCGCCCGAGAACGAGGCCACGCCCACGTGCACGCGGCTCGGGTCGAGCCCGCCCAAGAGTGACTTCGCGGCGGCGACCTCGGCGGCC
The DNA here is from genome assembly GCA_035498875.1 of Myxococcota bacterium. Lineage (GTDB taxonomy): Bacteria > Myxococcota_A > UBA9160 > SZUA-336 > SZUA-336 > VGRW01. The sequence continues at coordinate 86,304 of DATJZP010000061.1, read as the reverse complement.
AGGATCGAGTCGTCGGGATCGGTGTTGACCGTGTCGTCCACGCCGGGAGTCACCGAGCGCTCGGTCACGCCGGTGACTCCGTCGCCGTCGACGTCGATCCCGCTCGGGTACTCCGTCGAGCCGGAGATGTCGATCACGATCATCACGTCGAAGTTCACGGCGCGCTCGCCCGCGATCGCCAGGCCCGCGAGCGGGGCCATGTCGGTCTTGTTCTTCAGCGTCTCGCCGGGCTTGGGCGAGCGGATCTCGATCTTCACGGGCAGCGCGTCGCCCTTGGCGTCCTGCGCGCGCGCGGCGGGCGCCGAGAGCAGCGCCGCGGCGAGCGCCGCGGAGCCTGCGCAGCGGAAGCAACGGAGCGCGTGCGGCACCATGCGGGACGCGACCTTATCACGCCGGCGAGTCACTGGGAGGGCTCCCCTTGCAGCACGTCGTCATCGGGCAGGAGCTCGATCTCGAGCCGCCGGTTCTGCTCCCGGCCCTCGGCGGTGGAGTTGCTGGCCACGGGCAGGCTCGCGCCCAGGCCGACCGCGCTGATGCGCGAGGGCAGCACGCCCTCGGCCACCAACAGGTTGCGCACGCTGTCGGCGCGCTCTTCGGACAGGCGCTGGCCCGCGCGCTCGTCCGACTGACCGTCTGTGTGGCCCTTGACGATCAGGCGTTGCTTCGGATAGGGCTGGAGCGTGTGCGCGAGCGCGCGCACGCGCTCGACGCCCGCGGCTGAGAGCTGCGCCGAGCTGCCGTCGAAGAGAGTGTCGCCGTCGAGGCTCACCACCAGCGCGTCCTTCTTGCGCTCGACCTGCGCACCGCCGGCGGCGAGCTCCGCCTGCTGGCGCTCGAGATAGCTGCCGACCGGTCCGCTGGTGACCACGCGCAGCGCCGCGCTGCTGGTCACCGCGGGCTGCGCGCTCGCAGGCGCGGGCTCGGCCGCGGGAACCGCGGGCGGCGGGTTCTGCGCGCAAGCCGAGATCGCCAGAGCAGCCGCCGCAGCAAGAGTTCGAAGAATGGCCATCGCAGGGACCGCCCTGAAGTGGCTGAAACCCACGTAGATGTGACGCAAAGAACCGCCTTATGGTCGCATGGGCACCCTACCCATGCTCAGGTCTGCGCAGCATCTCGACCAGGATCTTGCCGACCCGGTCGAGGCTCTGTGCGGAGACGGCGTCGAGGGTGTCGCTGGCGGTGTGCCAGCGGGGACCGGGGGAGCGGCGCGAGCCGTACTGGAAGTCGATCAGCGCCAGCGCCTGCTCGACGCCGTGCTCCTGGAACGGCGTGTGGTCGTCGATCACGCCCATCTCCTGCGCGGGATCGAACGGCGGCGGCAGGCCGAGCCGCGCGGCGGCGGCTTCGAACGCCTTGCGCAGCTCGGGCGCGGAGCGCAGGTCTGTCGCGAGGTTCAAGTCACTGTCGCCGACCATGTCGACCAGCACGATCGCCTTCACCTGCGCCAGTGACCCGTCCTTTGCCATGCGCTCGGCCAGCGCCTTGCTGCCGTAGAGGCCGTCGTTCTGGTCGATGTTCTTGCCGAAGGCCTCCTCGCCGTCGAAGAACACGAGCTCGAGCTGCGCCGAGCCGGGATCGGCGGCGGTGACTCGCGCGAGCTCGAGCAGCACGGCCACGCCCGACGCGCCGTCGTTCGCGCCCACGAACTTCATGCCCGGGATGTTCTTGGTGTCGTAGTGAGTGATGAGCAGCGTGTGCGGGCCGCTCGCGCTGCCGCGGTGCGCGATCAGGTTGGTCATCGCCACGGCGCTCGCGCCCGGCCGCGGCACGCTGAAGTCGTGTGTCTCGACCCGCCAGCCGGCCTGCTTGAGACGCTCGCGGATCAGCGCACGCGCCTGTGCCGCGCCTTCCGAGCCGGCCGGACGCGGCCCCAGCTCTACCAGCGCCTCGAGGTCCTTGAAGGCGCGCGCGCCGTCGAAATCCGCCGTCGCGGCGGCTGCCGCGGCCACGGGCGGCGCCGCGGCGCGATCCCCGCACGCCGCGGCGGCGCACAGACACACGAGCGCGAGAGACAACCCCCGATGCAAGGCCGGCAGGGTACCGGGCGCGCCGACGCGCGCCACCGAACGCGCGCCAGAGCGACTCGACCAAGACACCCCCGCGGTCCCGGGGAGAAGCCGGTGTTGCTGCGCGTGTTCGGCGCCACGCTCCACGTGATCGAGGGCGTGCGTGTCTCGGTCGAGGTCGAGGCCGGCGCGGGGTTGCCGTCGTTTCACATCGTAGGCCAGGCGGACCGCGTCGTGTTCGAGAGCCGCGAGCGGATCCGCGCCGCGTTCCGCCAGTCGGGTCTCGAGTTTCCGCCGGGTCGCGTGACCGTGAATCTCGCGCCGACGGGCCTGCCCAAGGTCGGCTCCGCGCTCGACCTGCCGATCGCGCTCGCGATCGCGGGCACGCGCGTCGAGCTCGAGGCGGCGCGGCTGGCGCGCACGTTGTTTCTGGGCGAGCTCGGCCTGGACGGCGGGCTGCGGCCAGTGCGCGGCGTGCTGGCGATGCTGGGCGCCGCCGATGGCGCGGAGATTCGCCAGGTGGTGGTCGCGCGCGGGAACCTGGGCGAGGCCGCGCTGGCCGGGGAGCTCGGCGCGCTCGGCGCCGAGAGCCTGGGGGAGGTGCTGGCCTGGCTGCGCGGTGAGCGCGCGCTCGAGACGCCCGGCCCGGCGCGCGACTCACTCGCAGCGGGCGCGCCGCCGCCCGATCTGGCCGAGGTCCACGGCCAGGAGGCCGCCAAGCGCGCGCTCGAGGTGGCGGCGGCGGGCGGTCACGGGCTGCTCTTCGTGGGGCCGCCGGGCAGCGGCAAGACGCTGCTCGCGCGCCGGCTGCCCGGCATCCTGCCGCCGCTCGAGCTCGCGGCCGCGCTCGAGGCGACGCGCATCCACAGCGCCGCCGGCGCGCTCACGAGTGACTCGCTGTTGGTGGAGCCGCCCTTCCGCGCGCCGCACCACACGATCTCCGACGCCGGCATGGCGGGCGGCGGCCGGCCGCTGCGCCCGGGCGAGATCTCGCTCGCGCACCGCGGCGTCCTGTTCCTGGACGAGCTGCCCGAGTTCCGACGCCCGGTGCTCGAGGCGCTGCGCCAGCCGCTCGAGGAGGGCGAGATCCGCGTAGCGCGCGCGCACGGCAGCGCGCGCCTGCCGGCGCGCTTCCAGCTCGTGGCCGCGATGAATCCCTGCCCCTGTGGCTGGCGCGGAGTCAGCGCGCGCGAGTGTGTCTGTCTCGAGCCCGCGGTCGCGCGCTACCGCGGCAAGCTGTCGGGGCCGCTGCTCGACCGGATCGACCTGCACCTCGCGGTAGCGCCCGTGCCGTGGCGCGACATGCTCGCGAGCGGCCGCTCGGGCGAGGGGAGCGCGCGCGTGCGCGAGCGGGTGGTGGCGGCGCGCGCGCGCCAGGCGCGGCGCTTCGCCGGGTCGCCGTGGCAGAGCAACGCCGAGCTCCCGCACTCGAAGCTTTCCGAGCACTGCGCGCTCGACGCCGCGGCGCGCGCGCTGCTCGAGCGCTCGGTCGGCGCGCTCGGGCTCAGCATGCGCGCGTTCGTGCGCAGCCTGCGCGTCGCGCGCACGCTCGCCGACCTGGACGGCGCCGAGTCACTCGCAAGCGCGCACGTGGCCGAGGCGCTCGGCTATCGCTATGCACCGATCGGTGTATAGCGAACCAGCGTGCGCGAGCCGTCGGCGTGACTCGACTCGAAGCGCGGCTTCCACTTGCCCCACTCGTCGGGGTAGCGCGTGCCGTAGGCGGCGAGCAGCCGCTCGAACGTCGCCGGGTCGCCGTCGATCGCGGCGCTGGCCAGGAAGGTGGGCGCGCCCGTGCCGTAGCTGCCGATCCAGAGCCGCGCCTTGGGGCTGGTGAGCTTCGCCGCGCGCACCTTCCAGCCCTTGGTCGCGGTGGCGATCACGACGCTGCCGCGGTCGAAGAAGTACCAGACCTCGGCGTGACAGCGGCTCTCCTTGCCGTTCGACTTCAGCGGCGAGACGTGCACCAGCCGCTCCTTGGTGAGCGCGTCCTGCGTGGCCTGCGGCAGCGCGTAGTCGTCGTGACCCTCGTGCGCGCGCGCGAGCCGCGGCAGGAGCGCGGCCGCGCCGAGAGCCAGCGAGCCGGTCCACAACAGCTCCCGGCGAGTCAGCGATGCGAGCCGTTCGCTTCGAGACATCTTGGGTACCTCCGCTCGGGAGAGTGTACCAGCGGCGGCCGGATTTCAGTGACTGGTGCCGCGGTTCCGCGGTCGCTTGCGCGTGCGCTCGGCGGCGATCACCAGGTAGTGCGGGCGCTCGCCCTTGGGCGAGCCCGCAGGCTCGGGCTCGGCGGCATCGATGAGACGCAGGCCCGCGGCGCGCAGCGCGCCGAGCAGCTCGGGCAGGCTCGCCAGTGGCCCGGCCGCGGGAGCGCGCACGCCCCACGGGTGCTCGAGCGCCAGCACCAGGCGCCCGAGCGGGTGGAGTGACTTCGCGATCGCGCGCAGCGCGCGCTCGGGATCGGGGCTGTCGTGCAGCGCCAGCATGCAGGTCACGAGCTCGAACGGGCCGCGCGGCAGCGAGGCCGGCGCGAGCAGGTCGGCCACCTGGAACTGCGGCAGCGGCGTCTCACCCGACTCCTTGGCCTCGTGGTCGGCGGCGTGGATGGCCGCGGGCGAGACGTCGATCGCCACCACCTGCGCCCCCGCCGCGGCGAGCTGGCGCGCCAGCGCGCCGGTGCCGCAGCCGACGTCGAGCGCGCGCGCGCCCGAGAGGCGCCCGGCCAGCTGCACGACCTGGTGCTGGAGCGCGACGCGCTCGGGTGGCAGCTCGGCGCGCAGGCGCGCCGTCTCGCGCAAATGCTGCGCGACCGCGCCCCAGGAGCCGGCGCCACGCGGGTCGGTCGTGCGGGACATCGCGCCTCTAGGATAGCCCGGCGGCTAGCCCTCGTCCGCGAGCTCCATCTCGAGCATGCGAGCCTCGACGTCGTTCATGCGGTGGAGCGGCCCGCGGCCGATGCCCTCGCACAGCGCGCGCGCCTCGTCGGTCCAGCGTCCGTCGGCCACCAGGTCGCGCCAGAACGGGAAGGTGCGGCACTGGGTCGGGCGCGCGCCGTAGACGGTGCAGCGGCGGGTGCCGCGCTCGAGAAAGACGCAGGTCGCGTCGTCGAAGCGGAGCTGGGTGTAGCCGTATTCGTCCTTGAACGTGTAACGGCGCCGGAACTCGCGCAGCGGGAGCTCGAGCTCCTGGGCCAGCGCCTCGGCTTCGTCCGGGTTCAGGTACACGTGCGCGTACTCGCCGCGCGCGGTGCAGCAGCCGCCGCAGCCGGTGCACTCGAAGCGCAGGCCGCGCGCGCTCACCGCGCCTCTTCGCGCACGATCGCGAGCGCGCGGTCGACGTCCTGCGCCGAGACGTCCAAGTGAGTCACCGCGCGCACCGCGTCGCCGGAGAGCGCGCTCATCAGCACCCCGCGCGCGCGCAGCCGCTCGCACAGCGCCGGCGCGCCCGCGTGGCGGAACACCACGATGTTGGTCTCGGGCGTGCTCACCGTGACACCGGAAAGTGTCGCGAGCCCGGCCGCCAGCCGGCGCGCGTGCGCGTGGTCGTCGGCCAGCCGCTTCACGTGGTGCTCGAGCGCGTAGAGCCCGGCGGCCGCCAGGATGCCGGCCTGGCGCATGCCGCCGCCCTGCATCTTGCGCAGGCGGTGCAGGCGTTCCATGCGCGCGCGCGTGCTCGCCACGAGTGACCCGACCGGCGCGCCCAGGCCCTTCGAGAGACAGCACGAGACCGTGTCGAAGGGCTCGGCCCAGCGCGCGGCCTCGATCCCGGTCGCGGCCTCGGCGTTCCACAGCCGCGCGCCGTCCAGGTGCAGCAAGAGCCCGCGCGCGCGCGCGAGCTCCGTGACTTCGCGCAGCCGCTCGAACGGGAACACGCGCCCGCCGCTGCGGTTGTGAGTGTTCTCGATCGAGACCAGGCGCGTGCGCGCGAAGTGGTCGTCGCCGGGGTAGATCGCCTCGCGCAGCTCGTCGGCGCCGAACGCGCCGTTCTCGCCGATCAGGTTGAACTGCACGCCGCCGAGCGCCGCGCCCGCGCCGGACTCGTACAGGAAGATGTGCGCGTCGCGCGCCACGATCGCCGCATCGCCAGGCTCGCTGAGCGAGCGCAGCGCGATCTGGTTCGCCATCGTGCCGGAGGGCACGAACAGCGCCGCCTCCTTTCCGAGGCGCGCCGCAAACGCCTCCTGCAGGCGATTCACGGTCGGATCCTCGCCGTACACGTCGTCGCCGACGTCGGCGCGCGCCATCGCCTCGCGCATCGCCGGCGTGGGCCGGGTCACGGTGTCGCTGCGGAAGTCGATGCGAGTCACGGATCGGAGTATAGCGGCGGCGCGAAGCTCGGATTGCGCAGCTCGAGCACGCGCGCGCCGCCGTCGAGCTGCAGCTCGACCCGGCCCGAGGGCTTGGTCACCGCCACCGCCTCGCCCGCACGCGGCTCGTAGAAGGCGAAGCGGATCACGCACGCGCCGCTGCGCAACAGCCGCCAGACCAGGGCGGGCTCGAGCCGGGCCTGCGGGCAGACCATGCGCGCGCCGCGGAACATCTGCGCGTAGGGATCGAGCTGCCAACCGCCGAGCGACACATTCTGGTGTGCATCGACGCCGGCGAAGCCCGGCACGCGCCGGCCCGCCGCGAGCAGCGCGTCCCACTGCGCGAGCTCCTGCTCCGGACGGCGCCACAGCTCGGCGAGCTCGGCGTCGGGCGCGAGCGCGAACCGCAACAGCCGCAGCGGCAGGAGCGGCCCGTACAGGCGCGTGAAGTCCGAGGCGCTGTTCTGCACCTCGAGGCCGTCGAAGTCGGCGCCCCAGTCGCGCCAGCCACCGTGACTGAACGGGTGCGGAACGACCGCGAAGCCGCCCTGGGCGTGGATCTCGGCGATCACGTCCCGGCCGGGACGCCCGAGCGCGGGCACGGCGTGATCGACCTGGAGCGCCAGCAGGTGCCCGTCCTCGGTCGCGAGCTCGGCGCCCACCAGGACCAGGATCGGCCGGCCGCTCGGCGCGACGCGCACGCCCGCGTGCTCGACTCCCGGCAGCGGGGACGGCACGGCCACGTCGGCGTGATCGGTCAGCACCACGAAGTCGAGGCCGGCCTGGTCCGCCGCCGCGAGCACGGCCTCGAACGGAGCCGAGCTGTCGTGAGACGGCGCGTGGTGGACGTGAATGACGCCCACGAGCGCCGCCAGCGCGAGTGACTTCACCGCCGCATCCCCCGCGGCGGAGACGTCCGCTAGTGGCGCCCGCTCTTGCGAGCCGCGACGGCCGCCGCCTCCTCCGCTTCGGGAATCTTCCCCTGCCGCTGGAGAAAACGCGAGAGACTCGTGTGGAAGAGCCCTTCGTCGGGGTCGCACTCGATCGCCTTCTTGATCGTCGCGACGGCGTCGTCGAGCCGGTTCATGCGGCTGTAGACCTCGGCCAGGCCCTGATAGGCGAGCCCGAAGCTGCGGTCGGCGGCCAGCACCTTCTGGTAGGCGCCGACGGCCTCGGGATATTTCCCCGCCGCCATCAGATCGAACGCCTGTTGGTAGAGACTTCGCAGCTCGGACATTGCGCAATCGAGTCTAGCAGGCCGATAGTCGGTTCATGGAACGACTGCGCATCACCGAGCTCCTGGGCGACGGGATCGGGCCCGAGCTCCGCGAATCCGTGCACACCGTGGCGCGCGCGCTCGGGCTCGACGTCGAGTTCATCCCGATCGACCTGTCGCTCGAAGGTCGCAAGCAGCACGCCGACACCTACGACCGCGCCGAGGCCTCTCTGCGAGACACCAAGCTCGGGCTGAAGTACCCGACCGTGACTGCCGCGGAGAGTCCCAACGCGGTGCTGCGCCAGCGGCTCGACTTCTCGGTGATTCACCGGCCGGTGCTCTCGATCCTGGGCATCTCGTCGAACTTCAAGCAGAACGTCGCGCTCGACATCGTGCGCGTGGCCACCGGCGGCACTTACGACGACCCGGGCCAGCGCATCGGCGAGGACGTCGCGGTCTCGCTGCGCATCGTGGAGCGCCGGCCCTGCACCGAGGCCGCGCGCTTCGCCTTCGACTTCGCGCGCAAGTACGGGCTGTCGGTGACTTCGTCGTCGAAGCACACGATCCAGCGCGCCACCGACGGCTTCTTCGAGGCGATCGTGCGCGACGTGGCGAAGGGCTATCCCGACGTGAGACACCGCGTGGAGCTGTTCGACGCGCTGCTCGCCAAGATCATCTTGAAGCCGAACGACTACCAGGTGGTGCTGGTGCTGAACGAGTACGGCGACTTCCTGTCGGACATGGCGTGCGGGCTGGTCGGGAGCCTCGGCACGGGCGCGAGCGGAAACTACTCGTTCACGCGCGACGGCAAGATCGACGTGGCCATGTTCGACCCCGCGGGCGGCACCGCGCCCGACATCGCGGGCAAGGGCATCGCCAACCCGACTGCCGCGCTGCTCGCGTTCGGGCTCTTGCTCGACCACGTGGGCCGGCTCGAGCAGGGCAACGCGCTGCGCGCCGCGGTGCTGGGCGCGATCGCCGAGGGTCGCTCCACGCGCGACGTGGGCGGCGTGCTCGACACGCGCGGCTTCACCGCGGTCGTCGCCGACTCACTCGCGAAGGCGCAGCCCTAGAGGCCGCGTGCGGTTCCGGGAGATGCAGCGCGCGGACCGCGGCGCCGTGCTCGACCTGCTCGAGCACGCGTTCGGGATCCGCGAGCTGTTCGAGCGCTACATGGACTTCGACCCGGAGTTCGCCTACGGCGATTTCCTGCTCGCGCTGGACGGCGACGCGCCGGTGGCCTGCGTGCAGGTGTTCGCGAAGACGATCCGGCTGCGGGGCCGCGCCGTGCGGCTCGGCGGGATCGGCTCGGTCGCGACGCACGCGAGTCAGCGCGGCGGGGGCCTCGCGAGTGACTTGCTGGAGCGCGCGCTCGAGCGCATGCGGGCCCGCGGGATGGCGATCTCGCTCCTGTTCGCGGCGCCGGTCGCGCCGCTCTACGAGCGGCTCGGCTGGCGAAAGATTCCCGCGCCGCTGCTGCGGCTGTCTCGCGCGCGGCCCGACGCCGCGCCGGCAGCGGCGGTCCGCCCGTTCACCGCCGCCGACCTCGAGCGCGTGAGCGCCCTCTACGACGCCTTCGTCGCACCGCTCTCCGGCCCCACCGTGCGCGACGCGCGCTACTGGCGCGGCCAGCTGCGCACGGCCGGCACGCCGTCGGAGCGCTTCCTGCTGTGCGAGCGCGCCAGCGCGCTCGACGCCTACCTCCGCTGCGCGAGCTTCAACGGCCGGCTGCGCGCGCTCGAGTACGCGCGCGCGCCGGGCGGCGCCGAGTCACTCGCGGCGCTCTTGGCGGGGGCCGCGAGCGGCGAACGCGCGCTGTACGTGCCGTTCGTGCGCGACGCCGAGCTGGCCGACGCGCTCGAGCGCCGCGGCATCGCGATCGGCCTGGCTGCGGATCCCTCGCCGATGTGGCGCGTGCTCGACCGCGGGTCACTGGCCGAGATCGCGGCGCTTCCCGGGTCGACGAGCGACGCGCAGCTGCTCGACGCGCTGATCGTTCGCCCGCCCGCGACTTATTGGACGTCCGACCGTTTCTAGCGTAAGGTGCTGTGCCAATGACGAATCGGACCCACACCCAGCGCGCTCTGGCGCTCCTCCTTACCGGGGCGGGTGGGGTCCACCCTGCGCTCTCGGACTAGAGCGCCGGGCCAAGCCAAATCGGGCCTCTCCCGCCGAAGCCGGCCGGAGAGGTTTTTTTGTGCCCAGAGCTGCTCTCCGGCTTTCGCTTCGACGGCGAGGCTCAGAGGAGAAAGCGATGAGCGACAAGGTGGTCGTGTTCGACACGACCTTGCGAGATGGCGAGCAGGCGGCCGGGGTCTTCTTTTCGCGTACCGCGAAGGTCGAGATCGCGGAGCTGCTCGAGGCGATGTCGGTCGACGTGATCGAGGCGGGCTTCCCGAGCTCGTCGCCGGGCGAGCACGCCTCGGTCGCGGCGGTGGCCGGCCACGTGCGGAACGCCACGGTCTGCGCGCTCACGCGCGCCGTGCCGGCGGAGGTCGACGCGACCTGGGCGGCGATCGCGCGTGCGCGCGATCCGCGCCTGCACGTGTTCCTGTCGAGCTCCGAGATCCACCTGGCGCACCAGCTGCGGCGCGGCGCGGACGAGGTCGTGGCGATGGCGCAGGCGGCGGTCGCGCGCGCCCGCAGTCATACCGCGAACGTCGAGTTCAGCTGCATGGACGCCACACGATCGAATCCCGAGTTCGTGGCGCGCGTCGTACGCGCTGCGATCGCCGAGGGAGCCTCGACGATCAACCTGCCCGACACGGTGGGCTGGGCGCGGCCGGATCAGGTGGCGGAGCTGTTCCGCGACATGTTCCGCCGCGTGCCCGAGCTGGCCGGAGTCACTGCGAGCTTCCACGGCCAGGACGACCTGGGCATGGCCACCGCCAACTCGCTGGCCGCGATCGCGGCGGGCGCGCGGCAGGTCGAGCTGGCGGTGAACGGGCTCGGCGAGCGCGCAGGCAACACCGCGTTCGAGGAGGTGGTGATGGCGATCCGAGTGCACGGCGAGTCACTGGGCGTGCGCAGCGGCGTGGACGCGAAGGGCATCTACCGCGTGTCGCAGGCGGTCGCGAGACACTCCGGTGTCGCCGTGCCGCCGAACAAGGCGATCGTGGGCCGGAACGCGTTCCGCCACGCTTCGGGCATCCACCAGGACGGCGTCTTGAAGCACCGCGCCAACTACGAGGCGATCGACCCGGCCGAGATCGGTCACCCCACGGGCACCGAGATCGTGCTGGGCAAGCTGTCGGGGCGGCACGGCTTCGCGTTTCGCGCGCGCGAGCTGGGCTTCGCGCTGGACGGACCGGCGCTGGAGCGCGCCTTCGAGCGCTTCCAACGCCTGGCGGACCAGCGCGGTGAAGTCGGCGATCGCGACGTGATCGCGATCTGCGTGGGGGCGGCCGCTTGAGCGACGGGGCGGGAACCGCCACCTTCTCGGGCGTGGCAGCGCGGAAGATGTCGGGTGGTGGGCGGCTCGCGCTGAAGAACGCGCGCTTCAGCGCGCTCGTGATCGGCGCAGCTTCGGAGGCGCTGATCGTCGAGTGGCTGTTGCGCGCGGTCGGCGCGGGCAGCCTCGGGCTGGCCGGCTTCGCGCTGACCGTCGCGGGACTCACTCTCGCGAACGCCGCGACGCTCCTGACTCTGCCGCGCGTCGCGCGGCGCGGGCTGGCCGGGTACCACCTGGGCCGCGTGTGGCTGGTGGCGAGCGTGGCGGCGCTGGTCACGGGGCCCTTGCTGGCGCTCGTGTTCCTGCTGTTCGGGCCGCTGGCCTGGCTCGGCGCGCTCGCGAACGCATCGCTCGGTCACGTGGCGCGCGACCTGCTGATCGCGGGTGGCGGCGGCGCCGTCGCGCTCGGCTTCGGCTCGATCTTCTGGGGCTACCTGGTGGGCCAGCGGCGGGTCGAGGTGGATCGCGTCGATCTTCCGCTCCCGAACCTGCCGGACGCGCTCGCGGGCCTGCGCGTGGCGCAGATCTCCGACCTGCACATCGGCCTGCAGCTGCGCGCGCCGCTCCTGCGCGAGCTTTGCGCCAAAGTGAACGCGCTCGAGGCGGACCTGATCGTGATCACGGGCGACGTGTTCGACTTCGATCCGTCGTTCATCGAGGAGGGCTGTCGCGAGCTGGCGGCGCTCGACGCGCCGCTCGGCGTGTACTGCGTGCTCGGCAACCACGACGTCTACACCGGCGTGGACGAGGTCGCGCGCGGGCTCGAGTCACTCACCAAGATCCGCGTGCTGCGCGACGAGTGGACGCGGGTCGAGATCGCGGGCGCGGCGCTCGCGCTCGTCGGCATCGAGGACCCGGGCCACGGCTGGTCCGAGCGCGACGCGACGCACGGCGCGCTGGCGAAGCTCGCGGCCGAGGTGCCGGCCGAGCTGCCCAAGCTGCTCCTGATCCACCGCCCGAGCTACTTCAAGGAGGCCGCGCGCCTGGGCTACCCGCTGTCGCTCGCGGGTCACACGCACGGCGGCCAGATCGCGCTTCCGCTGGCGCACCAGCACAATGTCTCGCGGCTGATCTCGCGCTGGACGCGCGGCTTGTTCCGCGACGACGAGACGGGCGCCCTGCTCTACGTGAATCGCGGGCTGGGCGTCGCCGGCCCGCCGGTGCGCCTCAACTGCGCACGCGAGATCTCGCTGCACCGGCTGGTTCCGCCGGCAAACTGACCGCGCCGTCGAGCAGCTCGAAGCGGTGCTCGCGCTGGTCGGTCACCAGGAAGCGCGCGCGCCGGCCCGGGAGCGACTGCGCGAGCTCTTCGCCGTCGCTGCCCGGAGCGTCGAACTTCGCGAATACGCGCCGCCCGCCCACCGACAACAGCGCCACGTGGATCGGTGACTCGCCCGAGGCCGTGACGTGGATCGTGGTCGCGGCCTCGACCAGCGCCTCCTGGCCGTGCAGCGCCAGCGGCGCGAGCTGAGGCGCGCGCGGAGCCGCGCGGCGCTCGGGCCGCGGCAGGTCGGCCGCGCGCTTGCGCTTGCTGTCGGCGCGCTCGAGCAGGGTCACATACACGTTGTTGCCCGGTCCGCCGATCGAGTGAGACAGCCCCAAGCGCGCGTCCGCGGCCTGCGCGCGAGGGTTCGGGAAGCGGCGCGCGAGCTGGAGATAGACCTCGGCCAGCTGGAACAGGCCCGTGCCGCCCACCGGGTGGCCGCGCGACTTCAGCCCGCCCGAGAGGTTCGTGGGCCGCGCGCCGGCCGGCCCGCTCCAGGGGTGCGCATACGGATCGAGCGGCGGCTCACCGCCCCGCGCCGAACCCACCAGCGCCTCGAGCGCCTGCTCCGGGTCGCACAGGCCCAGGTCGACCAGGTTCACCGGCAGGAGACTGTTGAAGGCGTCGTGTGACTCGAGCACCAGCCCCTCGAGCGCGCGCGGGTCGGCCACGCCGGCCTCGCGCCAGGCGAAGGCGGCGGCGCGCCGCGTCGCCGGCAGTGAGTCGAGTGCGACCCGGTCCAGGAGCGACGACGTGTCGGTGGCCGCGCCCAGCCCCGCCACGCGCACCGGCTGCGGGCGGTCGGTCAGGATGATCGCCGCCGCGCCGTCGCAGATCGGCGAGCAGTCCTTGCGCCGCAGCGGCGTCGCCACCGGCAGGTTCTTGCTGCGGTCGAAGTAGGCCGCGATCGGCTCGGGCTTGCCCGCGAACGCGGCCAGCGGGTTGTCGGCGCCGAGCGCGTGCGCGCGAAACATGAGTCGCGAGAGCACGTCGGCGACACGCTCGCCGCGCACGCCGTGGCGGCCGAAGAAGGCCTGAGTCACGAGCGCGATCAGCGCGGGCATGGTGAAGCCGAAGCGGCGCTCCACCGGATCGACGGTCTTCGACATGATCTCGGTCGCCACCTGAGTCGTGACCGTCTTCATGCGCTCACCCGCGACCACCAGAACGCTCGAAGCGGCGCCGGAGCGGATCTTGTAACAGGCCTCGTGGAAGGCGGCGGCGCCGGTCGACGAGGCCGTCTCCGAGCGGACCGCGGGCACGCCCACCAGTCCGAGCCGATCGACGATCTTGGTGGCGATGTTCGCCCGGTTCTCGAACTCCTCGGCGTCCATGATCCCGACCTGCACGGCGTCGAACTCGCGCACCGGGGAATCGGCGAGCGCGCGCCGATACGCACTCTGGAACAGATCGAAGACGTTGCCGAAGACACTCCCGGTCAGGTCGACCTTGGTGAGTCCGACGGCAGCGATGTAGACTTCGCGCATCTCGCTCACGGATCGGGCAGCGCCGTGCGGCGATTGACACACGACCGTGAGGCGAGACGTGATGGGAGACGCATGCGCCGTTCGCTGATCGCATTGGTCGTGCTCGCGGTCGTGGTCATGATCGGGCTCGCGGTGTGGTCCGCACGCCACCACCTGCCCGATCACTCGGTGCTCGTGCTCGAGCTCGAGGGCGACCTCGAAGAGGCGCCGCCGCGCGATCTGATCAGCCAGCTCACCGCGCGCGGTCCGGCGCTGCCGACGATCCTGCTCTTGCTCGACATGGTGGCCGCCGACACGCGCGTCGACGGCGTGCTCGTGCACATCAAGGCGCTGCGCATCGGCTACGCCCGGCTGCAAGAGCTGCGCGACGCTTTGTCCAAGCTGCGCAGCTCCGGCAAACGCGTGGTCGCGCTGGTCGACGAGACCAGCCTGAACGGCACGCGCGAGCTGTTTCTCGCCTCGGCCGCGAACCGCGTGCTGGTCGACCCCGGCACGCTCGCGCCGCTGGGCGGCGTGGCGGGTCAGTTCCTCCACCTGGCGGGCATGCTCGAGAAGCTCGGCGTGCGCGTGGAGTACTCGCGCGTGGGCGAGTACAAGTCGGCGGTCGAGCAGTTCGCCGCGCGCCAGATGAGCCCGAAGGCGCGCGAGAACGCCGACGCGCTCATCGACGGCGTGTTCGCGCAGCTCGTCGACGGCATCGCCTCGGGCCGCGCACTCAGCGGCGAGAAGGTGCGCGCGCTGTTCCAGTCCGTGCCGGGCACGCCACAGGAGCTCGTCGACGCCGGCCTCGCCGACGCGATCGCCGGGCGCAAGGAGGCGCTCGAGAAGGGTGACTTCCCGGGTGGCAAGGAAGTCGAGGCCGACGCGTACCAACGCACCGACGCGAGCTCGCTCGGCCTGCGCAAGGGCCCGCGCATCGCGCTCGTGTTCGGCGACGGCACGATCGTGGACGAGCGCAGCCGCTCGGTGCAGAAGCTCTTCACCGCCGACGAGACCGAGCAGGCGCTCGACGCCGCGGCCAAGGACGACGAGATCAAAGCCGTGGTGTTTCGCGTCAACTCACCCGGCGGCGGGACGCAGGCTTCGGACCGGATCTGGCGTGCGGTGAAGCGCGTGCGCGACAAGAAGCCGATCGTGGTCTCGATGGCCGACGCCGCGGCCTCGGGCGGCTACTACGTGGCCAGCGCCGCGACCGCCATCGTGGCCGAGCCCGCGACCTTCACCGGCTCGATCGGGGTGTTCATGCTGCGCCCGAACTTCGCCGGCTCACTCGACAAGCTCGACGTGGGTCACGAGACGATCGGCCGCGGCTCGTACGCGAGCATGCTGACCGGCGATGCGCCGATGACTCCCGAGCAGCGCGAGCGCACCGACGCGTTCACCCGCTCCGCGTACACCGACTTCCTGAAGCGCGTGAACGCGGGCCGCGGCACCCCGACCGAGGAGATCGACAAGCTGGGGGGCGGCCACGTCTGGCTGGGCAGCGAGGCGCTGGCGAATCACCTGGTGGACGAGCTCGGAGGCCTGGGCACGGCGGTCGAGCGCGCGCGCAAAGAGGCCAAGATCGACGGCGAGCCCGATCCGGTGCGCGTGATCCTGCCCGTGTCGCCGGGAGCGGTGGAGCAGATCAAGGGGCTCCTGCGCGGTGAGTCGAACGAGCGGCTGCTCGGCTCGCTCCTGCCGCTCGACCTCGGGTCACTGGCGCCGCTGGCCTGGCTCCTGCCGGGCGAGAGCGGGCTCGCCTATCTGCCGCCGTACTGGGTCGAGCTGCGCTAGCGCGAGTCACTTCCCCGTGACGTGGGCGCCGATGCTCGGCAGCGTGCCGGGCAGGAGCCCGCGGTTCAGCGCGATCTGCACCGGCGCGGTCGGCGCCCGGGGGTCGTAGAGCAGGAGGTCCGCCAGGCCGTCGCCGTTCCAGTCGCCGCCGCGCAGCCGGCCGCTCGAGGTCAGCATCTGTCGGCCCGCGACCGAGCTCGAGATGCCGCCGCTGCCCCCGAGCCAGACGTCGAGCCGGTCGCCCTTGCCCGGGGTGAGCAGGTCGGCGAAGCCGTCGCCGTTCACGTCGAAGTTGCCGTTGGGGATGAAGCCGAGCGGCCGCGCCGTCTCGAAGCTCATCGAGATCGTGAGCTTGCGCTGGAACCAGGGCAGCTTGGGGTAGTTTCCGTCGGCGTCCTCGCGGTAGACGGAGATCTCGGCGTCGATCGAGCGAGTCACCAGCGCTTGGATCACGTCGAGCACGCCGAACGCCACGGCCACGTGCATCAGCTCGGGCTTGCCGTCGTGGTCGATGTCGATCAGCTGGTCGGCGCCCCAGCCCGCGCCGGCCGAGGGGCAGCTGAAGTCGGGCTTCGACAGGTTCCAGGTTCCGCCGTGGTTGAGATACAGGTTCGAGTCGGTCTTGGCGTCGGTGATTCCGCCCGAGAGGTGCGAGATCAGGAGGTCGACCTTGCCGTCGCCGTTCACGTCGCGCGCGTCGACGCGCACCGAGCCCGAGCCGCGGATCTGATCCTGCTCCGAGACCAGGCCGAGCTTGAGCTCGCGGCTGGGCTTGCGCGCGAACGTGCCGTCCTCGCGCTGCAGGAACACCCGCACCCTGTGTCTGCCCGAGCTGATCACGTCGGGCCGGCCGTCGCCGTCGACGTCGCCGACCGCGATCCGCGGCACGTCGAGCAGGAGCTGAATGTCGCTGTCGACGAGCAGCGCGCCCGGGCGCTGCTGCACGAAGTAGTTCGCGCGCGCGCCCGAGTCGAGCCGCGCCTTCTCGGCGCCCGAGGGCGACAGGAAAACGGTCTGCGACAGGAGCGGCACCAGCAGCCACGGCTCCTTGCCGAACTCGGTGTAGACCAGACGCAGCCGGTCGAGCCCGCGCTCGTCCTCGGCCGGGATCATCGTGCCGCCCTCGACGCGCAGGTCGCGCTGCGGCACGGCCGGGTTGGCGAACGAGACGATCGTGAGTCCCAGCGGGCGCAGCAGGACCAGCTCGAGCCCGGGTGAGTCGGGCAGCACGTCGGCCACGTCGTAGGCCGCGCTGTCGTCGGGCAGAGTCACTTCGTACTTCGGCTTCGCGTCGAGCTTTCCGTCCTCGCCCTGAGTCCAGAGCCGGATGTAGCGCTTGTCGTCGGGCGGCATGCCCACGAACGCGATCTGCAGCAGGTCGGTGTGCCCGTCGCCGTCGAAGTCACCGAGCTCGGCCGCCACGGTCCGGCCCGTGCCCGCGAGCTCGATCATCTCGAACGGATCCTGAACGGTATCGGCGCGCGCGGTGGGCGCGAACGCGAGGAGCAGCGAGAGCGCGAGGAGGGTTCGCGCGAGCACGGCGGCATGCTAGCGCAGATTCCGTGCCACGCGTGTGTCTTACAGCCGGGGTCCGCCCACGTCTTCGAGCCGGCGCCGCACGATCTCGCGCCGCTTCAAGAGCTGGCGATGGGTCAGTGTCTCGACCTCGCCCGACAGGCCCAGGCCGGCTTTGAACCCGGTGAGGTCGAGCTTGGCAAATTGCACATCGCCGCCGACTTCGCGCGCAATCCGCTCGCCGTGAGTCGCGGTGAAGTAGGCGAAGACCCGGCCGACCTCGGCGAACAGGTCGACGTCGGGCGCGAGCTCGCCGATCGCGCCGTCGATGAACATCAGGTCCTTCACATACAGCATCAAATGCTTGGGCAGCTTGGCTCCGTGCGCGAGCAGGTGCTTCAGCACGTCCTGGATCTCGCTCACCAGCTCCTGTCCGGTGAGCTGGGTCGGATCGATGGGCGGGCGGTCGAGCTTCAGGTCGCGCGACAGCGCCTCCAGGTCGGCGTCGTCGGGCAGCGCGCCCAGGTCGCGGAACGCCGCCAGGTGGTTCGGGATGTCGTTGGTGAAGCCGGTCACCATCAGCTTCATGAACGCGACGCGCTGCTTGGGATCCATGCGCCCGGTCATGCCGAAGTCGAGCAGCGCCACGCGCCCGTCGGCCAGCACGAACAGGTTCCCGGGGTGCAAGTCACCGTGGAAGACGCCGTAGATCATCGCGCCTTCCAGGAACGAGATCAAAAGCGCCCGCAGCACCTCGGCCGTGTCGATGCCGGCGGCGCGCATCTCGTCGGCCTGCGCGATCGTGTAGCCCTGGAGTCTCTCCATCACCAGCACCCGGCGAGTCACGAGCTCGGGGTGCGGCCGCGGCACGACCAGCTTCGTCTGCCCCGCGTCCCGCAGCAGCCGCGCGATGTCGAGCATGTTCTCGGCCTCGAGCCGGAAGTCGAGCTCCTCCGAGATCGTCTCGGCGAACAGCTCGACCAGCGCGGGCGGATTGGCCAGCGCCGCGACCGGAATGCGGCCGACCAGGAACGGCGCGATCCAGGCCATCGCGCGCAAGTCACTGCGCACCAGCCGCGCGACCTGCGGCCGCTGCACCTTCACCACGACCTCTTCGCCGGAGCGCAGCCGCGCCGAGTGCACCTGCGCGATCGAGGCGGCGGCGAGACTCTCGGGGTCGAAGCGCAGGAACACCTGCTCGAGCGGCCGGCCGAGGTCCTCCTCGATCACCGCGCGCACGGCGGCGAACGGCTCGGGCGGGACGCGGTCACGCAGGGTCGCGAACTCCTGCACCACCTCGTCGGGAAACAGTCCGCGGCCCGAAGACACGATCTGTCCGAGCTTGATGTACGCCGGTCCGAGCTGCTCGAAGGCCTTGCGCAGCCGGCGCGACAACGCCGCGCGCGCCTCCGGCTGGCCGCGCTTGCGCTCGAGCGCGGCCCAGCAGGCGAGCGCCGAGCCGAGCTTCCAGCCCGCGCCCGCGAAGCGATCGAGCGGCGGCAGCCCGCGCGCGCGCACCAGCGCGGGCAGCCTGGCCTGGGTCTCGGCGCGCAGCGCGTCGATTCCCGCCCGCCAGGCCATGCGCTCGGGATCGACCCGCCAAGGCTGTGCATCGGAGAAAGATCCCGGCTCGTATGTCATGTGCCGTGGAAGGCTATCCGAGGCCGTGCGGCAATCGCAAGGAAGAGCGGAATTCGTCGCCACGGCGAGGCCTTGCGTTATCCTGCGCGCTGTGAAATTCGACAATGAATTCGTCGTTAGACGGGCCGCGGGCGAGCTGTCGGAGATCCTGACGAGCGATGCCACGGTGACCCATCTCTTCCCGGACACCGAGATCGTGTCGAGCCAGGCGGGCGCGCGCGAGACGCGCACCCGGGTCTCGGCCCTGGGCACGGAGTCGATCGTGCGCTTCGTGTTCAAGAACGCGCCCGACGGCGGGCTCCAGTTCTCGAAGATCTGCGACGGCAAGGTCTGGCGCTCGCTCGAGGGCGCGATCCGACTCACAAAGGTGAACGACGCGACCACCCGCGTGCGGGTCGAGATGGAGGGCACGACGCGCGCGCTCGTGCCCGAGTTCACGATCCGCGCGCCGATGAAGGACCAGCTCCAGCAGATGACTCGCGCGCTGCGCGAGAGACTCGAGCGCAAGTAGATGCCCTTCGTCTCAGCCAGCGACGGCGCCAGGATCTTCTGGCGCGCGGCCGGCGAGGGCGTGCCGCTGCTCTTGTCGTGCGCCTCGTTCTCGACTCACGCGCATTGGGCGGGCCAGGAGGCCGAGCTCGCGCGCTTCGCGCGCGTGGTCTCCTGGGACTACCGCGGCCACGGGTTCTCGGACGCGCCCGAGGACGTCTCGCGCTACACGCTCGCGCAGGTGGTCGACGACCTGGCGCGGGTCCACCGCGCCGCCGCGGGCGACGCACCGGCGATCGCCGCGGGCCTCTCGGTCGGCGGGATCGTGTCGCTCTCGTACGCGCGCGCGACGCCCGCCGCCGTGCGCGGCCTCGTTCTCGTCAACACCGGCCCCGGCTTCAAGAACCCCGAGGCGCTGGCGCAGTGGCGCGCCATGCTCGAGCGGGCGGCCGAGAAGCTGGGCGAGGTCGGGCTCGAGAAGTATCTCGAGGGGAAGCGCGCGCAGAGCGAGCTGCTCGGGCTCCAGCCCGACTCGGAGCTCGCGCGCGCCGCGCGCGCCGGCGTGCTGCGCTCGAGCGTGGCCGGGCTGCAGCGCTTCGCGCGCGGCGTGGCCGGGCCGGTGCCGAACCTGGTCGACGCGCTGCCCGAGATCGCGCAGCCGGCGCTCGTCCTGGTGGGCGAGCGCGACGAGAACTTCCAGCGCGCCTCGCACGTCATGGCCGCCAAGCTCCCGCACGCGGAGCGCGTCGAGATCGCAAGCGCGGGGCACGTCTTGAACCTCGACCAGCCGGCCGCGTTCGTGCGCGAGCTCGAGCGCTTCGTGCGGGCGGCCGACCTTTGACCGCTCTGCGGGGGCCGTGGTCTACTCCGAGCCGTGCAGTTCGTGCTGTACGCCATGCTCGTCATGATCGCCGTCTCGGTGGCCACCGAATTCGCGCTGCCGAGAGCCCTAAAAGACCGTCTCGGAACGGCAATTTGCTGGGGCATGATGGCGATCACGATGGCGTTCCTGGGCCTGTCCACGATCGGGCTCGCCTACGCCACGTTCACGCTCTTCATCCGACCCCACCTGGGCACGTAGCCCGGACCGCGAAACCCCAGCTGCTGCGGCCGGTTTGACCAGCGGTAGACCGCCGGGGCGAAGCGCGCGGATGCCGGACGACGATGCGCGCCTGATGTTGGCCTTCCAGGCTGGCGACCGGCGCGCGTTCGAGACGCTGTTCGCCCGCTTCACGCCCCGGGTTCTGACCTTCCTCACCCGCATGGTGCGGGATCGGGCTCGCGCAGAGGAGCTGACGCAGGACGTGTTCGTTCGAATCCACAACGCCGCCGACCGCTACGAGGCGAAGGCGAAGTTCTCGACCTACGTGTTCGGGATCGCCCACAACCTCGCGCTGAACGAGCTCGCGCGCGCGCACCGCAAGCACGAGCAGTCGCGCAGTGACTTGAGCGAGCTGGGTGCGGTCGACCCGTCGCCGAGCCCGCTCGAGAAGCTCGACGCCGAGCGCACGCGCGAGCGGCTGGAGAAGGCGCTGGGCGAGTTGCCCGAGCGCCAGCGCGCGGCGGTGCTGTTGCGCAGCGAGGAAGGATTGGACTACGAGGAGATCGCAGGCTCGCTCGACACGACCGTGGCGAGCGTGAAGAGCCTGCTGCACCGGGCGCGCGAGAGCTTGCTCGCGGCGCTGGCCGAGGACGAGTGATGGACTGCAAGCGAGATCGAGAAGAGCTTTCGGCGTACATCGACGGCGAGCTCGCGCCGGCCCCGCGCGCGGAGCTCGAGTCACACATCCAGGCCTGCGCGTCCTGCCGCGCCGAGGTCGCCGCCCAGGACCGCCTGGCCGAGGCCTTCGCCAGCCTGCGCGAAGTGACCCCGCCGGGTGACTTCGAGGCCCGCTTCTGGGCGCGCATCGCGCGCGAGAAAGAGGCCGCCGCCGAGCCCGCGGGCTGGCGGCGCTGGCTCACCTGGCCGCGCGCGCTGACCGCGGCCGCAGTGACTGCGCTGGGACTGATCCTGTTGGTGCCCGCTGCCAGCCAGCACGCGCCCGGCCTGCGCATCCGGCTGCCCCACCCCACGGTCACGGCCGACGCCGATCCCAACGTGAAGGTCGACGTGAAGATCGTCTCGAACCCGAAGGACTACGAGCTGCTCCAGGACCCGGACATGGACGCCATCTCGGAGGTCGACGTGCTCGAGGATTGGGATGACGCTCCGCCGAGCTGAGCCCGCGCGGCGCAGGGCGCTGTGCGCGGGCCTGCTCGCGCTCGGCCTCGTCGCGTCGCCGCGACTCACTCGAGCGGACCCGCCGGTCCCGCCCGGGCCCCCGCCGCCCCCGCCCGCGCCGCACGCGCCGATCCCACCCGAGCACACGAAGCAGTGGCAGAAGCTCACGCCGGAAGAGCGCGAGCGCCTGCACAACCGCTGGCAGCAGTTCCAGCAGCTGCCGCCCGAGCGCAAGGAAGAGCTGCGCCAGCGTTCGCGCAACTTCCACAGCCTGCCGCCCGAGGAGCGCGCGCGGGTGCGCCAGAACTACCAGCACTGGCAGCAGCTCTCGCCCGAAGAGAAGCAGCGTGTGCGCGAGAAGTACCAGCACTTCCAACAGCTGCCGCCCGAGCAGAAGCAGAAGCTGCGCGAGCGCTCCAAGGCACCGAAGGCGCCGCCCAAGTGACCTGACCAAGCGCGTAGAATGGGCGCCCCATTCCAACGGGAGGGCAGCTCATGAGCGTGTTGGCAGGCAAGGTGGCGATCGTGACCGGCGCGGGCCGGGGCATCGGGCGCGAGATCGCGCTCGACATGGCGAAGAACGGCGCCAGCGTGGTCGTGAACGACCTCGGCGGGAACTTCGACGGCACCGGCTCGGGCCGCGTGGCCGACGAGGTGGTGGCCGAGATCAAGAAGGCCGGCGGCAAGGCCGTGGCCAACTACGACTCGGTCGCGACCGTGGAGGGCGGCAAGAAGATCTTCCAGACCGCGCTCGACGCCTTCGGCGCCTGCGACATCCTGGTGAACAACGCCGGCATCCTGCGCGACAAGACGATCTTCTCGATGGAAGAGAGTGACTGGGACGCCGTGATCGCGGTGCACCTGAAGGGTCACTTCTGCTGCTCGCAGCCGTTCGCGAGATACATCCGCGAGACCAACCGCCAGGGTTGCCGGATCATCAACTTCTCGTCGGTGAGCGGGCTGTTCGGGAACTTCGGCCAGTCGAACTACGGCGCGGCCAAGTCGGGCATCGCCGGCTTCTCGCGCGTGCTCGCGCTCGAGCTCGCCAAGTACGGCTGCACCGTGAACACGATCTCGCCGGGCGCGGCCACGCGCATGACCATCCCGCTGATGGAGGGCCGCGGCGTGAAGCCCGACCTGGACAACCCGCTGGTCGGCCCGCAGCAGATCGCGCCCGTGGTCAGCTGGCTGGCGTCGGCGCAGGCGCAGGAGCTCACCGCGCAGATCATCCACATCAGCCGCGGCCAGGTCGCGATCATGCAGCAGCCCGCGCTGATCCGCGCCTTCAAGACCGATCACCTGTGGACCCAGGACGACCTCGACCGGATCATGCCGGCGCTGTTCGACGCCAAGAAGGCCGCCGACGCGCGCGCCAAGAAGGAAGCCGAGCCGGAGCAGCTCTCGTGATCGAGGTCCACCATCTGAACAACTCGCGCTCGCAGCGCGTGCTGTGGCTGCTCGAGGAGCTGGGCCTGCCCTACGAGATCGTGAGGTACCAGCGCGACCCGACCACGAACCTGGCGCCCGAGTCACTCAAGGGCATCCACCCGCTGGGCAAGTCACCGGTCTTGAAGGACGGGCCGCTGGTGGTCGCCGAGTCCGGGGCGATCCTCGAGTACGTGGTGCGCAAGTACGGCAAGGGCCGGCTCGCGCCCGCCGAGAGCTCGCCCGACTGGCCGCGCTATCTGCAGTTCATGCACTACGCCGAGGGCTCGGCCATGCTGCCGGTGATGCTGAAGCTGTATCTGTCGCGGCTCGGCGACGCGGGCGCGCCGCTCGCGCCGCGAGTCAACGGCGAGATCGAGAATCACTTCGGCTGGCTCGACGCCGAGCTCGGCTCGAGCGACTGGTTCGTGGGCAAGGAGCTCAGCGCCGCCGACATCAACCTGTCGTTCCCGATCCAGGCCGCGCGGCTTTTGCACGGGCTCGAGAAGTTCCCGAACCTGGCGCGCTTCCTCGACCGCGTGCACGCCCGCCCCGCCTACAGGCGCGGCATCGAGAAGGGCGGCACGTACCTGTTCGGCAGCTAGCGAGCTAGCCTTCGGCCCATGCCCCGCAGCGCTCTCATCCAGGTGATGGACACCACCCTGCGCGACGGCGAGCAGACGCCGAACGTGGCGTACGCGCCGTCGGAGAAGCTGCAGATCGCGCGCCTCTTGCTCGAGCAGGTGAAGGTCGACCGGCTCGAGATCGGGCAGGTGTTCGTGTCCGAGGGCGAGGCCGAGGCGGTGAAGCGGATCACGGCCTGGGCCCGCCGCGCGGGTCACTCGGAGCGGATCGAGATCTTCGGGCTCACCGACGGCAAGCGCTCGGTCGACTGGATCGTCGAGCACGGCGGCGCGGCGCTGAACCTGCTCACGAAGGGCTCGCGCAGGCACTGCGAGCTGCAGCTGCGCAAGACGCCCGAGCTGCACTTCAAGGACATCG
This sequence comes from Myxococcota bacterium, assembly GCA_035498875.1. Classification (GTDB taxonomy): domain Bacteria; phylum Myxococcota_A; class UBA9160; order SZUA-336; family SZUA-336; genus VGRW01. The sequence goes on along the minus strand of DATJZP010000061.1, from coordinate 62,505 downwards.
CCGAGACCGTGCGCTACGCGCGCCGGCGCAAGCTGGTCGTGAACGTGTATCTCGAGGACTGGTCGAACGGCGTGCGCGACAGCTTCGACTACGTGTTCGGGCACATCGAGAACATGGCCGGGCTCGGCGTCCGGCGCGTGTATCTGCCCGACACGCTCGGCACGTTCACGCCCGACGACACCGCGCGCTACGTGGAGCTCATGACCCGCACCTGGCCCGAGGTGCACTTCGAGTTCCACGCCCACGGCGACTACGGGCTGGCCACCGCCAACTGTCTCGCGGCGGTGCGCGCCGGCGCGCGCGGCGTGCACACCAGCGTGAACGGCATGGGCGAGCGCGCGGGCAACACGCGCCTGGCCGAGGTGGTCGCGTCGCTGCACGACCTGACTCCCTACCGCACCGGCGTCGACGAGAGCCAGCTGATCGCGATCTCGGAGCTCGTGGCGCGGCTCTCGGGCAAGACCGTGTCCGACAACGCGCCGGTCGTGGGCCGCGACGTGTTCACGCAGACCGCGGGCATCCACGCCGACGGCGACGCCAAGGCCGACCTCTACGCCAACCGGCTGCTGCCCGCGCGCTTCGGGCGCCGGCGGCGCTACGCGCTGGGCAAGATGTCGGGCAAGGCGTCGCTCGAGCAGAACCTGAAGGCGATCGGCCTCCGGCTCGCGCCCGACCAGCGCGACCTGGTGCTGCGCCGGGTGGTCGAGCTCGGCGACAAGAAACACTCGGTCACGGCCGAGGATCTGCCGCTGCTGATCGCCGACGTGTTGAAGACGCCCGTGGAGCAGCTCGTCCGAATCGAACGCTATGAGTCGCATTCGTCGAGCGACCGTCTGCCCAAAGCCTCGGTCTCGGTGCGCTACCGCGGCAAGTCCGCGTCGGCCAGCGCCACCGGTGACGGCGGCTACGACGCCTTCATGAAGGCGCTCGCGAAAGCGCTGCGCGGCTTCGGGCTCCAGCTCCCGCAACTCGTCGATTACAAGGTCAGGATTCCGCCCTCCGGCAAGACCGGCGCGCTCGTCGAAACCGTGATCAGCTGGCAGACCGGCCCGCGCGCGCAGCCGTTCTCTACGCTCGGGGTCGACTCGGATCAGCTCGCCGCGGCCGTCATCGCGACCGAGAAGATGCTCAACTTACTGGCGGCGCGGCGTTCGGCGCGGCCTTGATCGCGCGGCTCGCGCGCGCGGGCACTGCCCTCTTCGCCGTGCTCGCGGTCGGCTGCGCCACCGCACCGCCCAGCGAGCCGAGTGACCAGCCGACCCAGGACCTGCTCGAGGTGGTGGCGGTGCTGCGGCTGCACATCGACGACGATACCTATCGCTTCGCGCCGGCGCGCGACATCTCGGGCCGGAACGTGTTTCGCGCCTCGTTCGAGAGACTCGAGAGCCTGGAGACCGCTCACGCCGAGAAGCTCTCGACCGGCTACATGACCGACGTGCTCTGGTTCTCGAAGGCGCGCGCGCTCGAGCGGATCGGCGAGTACGACCTGGCGCGCATGCACTACGCGCGCGTGGCCGAGCTCGACAGCGAGCTGGCCGAGCCGGCGCGCGTTGGCAGGAGCGTGTGCGAGCGGATCCTGGCGGCCCGCGGCAGCGACTCGGCCGGAACGCTCGCCCCGCAAGGCGTCGCCGATCTCTGGACGAAGCACCGCGCCGAGCTGGTTCAGCTGCGCGAGGACTTCGCCGCGACTCACTGGCGCTTCGTGGCCGACGAGGAGATCGAGCGCGGCGACATGCTCGAAGCCTCCTACTTCGCGGCGCAGTCCGAGAGCGATCCCAGGCTCGAGGCCACGGCGCTGCAGCGCGCGCAGCAGCTGGTCGAGGTGCACCGCGAGAGCAAGAGCAAGAACCGCCACCTGCTGGCGCTTGCCGATCTGTACGCCGAGCTGTCGCGCCGCTACGCGCGGCGCAATCCGCCGCCCTCGCTGGGCTTCGACCCGGCGACGTTCGAGGAGTACGCGCACGACGCGACGCGCGTGTACGAGGTGGTGGCCGAGCAGGACGGCACGGTCGAGAAGCTCGAGGCCGCGCACAAGCTCGAGGCCTATCTCAGCTTCACGATGCAGGTCTATGAAGACAAGCTGCCGCACTAGCCGGGCGTGGGTGTGCGCGGGCGTGCTGGCGCTCTGCGCCTGCGCGAGCGAGCGGCCCACGCAGCCTGCCGAGTGGCGGCCGATCGAGTCGGGCCACCCCGCGCGCGAGCCGCTGCCCGACACGTCCGAGCGCCTGGCGGCCCGCATGGCCGCGGCCGTGCTGGTCGGCCGGCACGACGACGCGGAGTCGGCGCGCGCCGCGCTCGAGCGCGAGGAAACGGCCCGAGCGGAGCGCGGCGAGCCGCCATCGGGGCTGCTCGACAACGCGGCCGAGCTGTTCGCGGCCGCGGGCGGAAGTGACTCGTTCCCCGAGCGCGCGCGCGAGCTCTTGAAGCGCGACGACCTCGACCCGGCGCTGCGCCGGCGGCTCAAGGCGGCGCGCGACGCCGACCCGCTGGTGCTGGCCGAGACACGCCTTTCCGAGGAGCGCATGTGGAAGCTCGGCTCGCTGTTCAACCGCATCGTCGAACCGCTCTCTTCGCTGGCGATCAACGGCGCGCTGAACCCGATCGCAGCCTCTCGCAGCGCGCTCGCCACGCTGCTCACCGCGCACCAGTTCCCGATCGCGAGCCCGCGCGAGCGCCAGGCGCTGCACGCCTGGGACGAGTGGCTGGCGCGCCACCCGGAGTCGCCCGGCTCGGCCGAGATCGCCGCGCGAGCCGATGAGCTGCGCGACAAGCTGGCGCGCGCGCGCGTCGACCAGGATCTGCGCGCCGCGCAGCGCGCCGCCGAGCACGGCGAGTGGCGCGCGACCCGGGTGCTGGCCGACCGCGCGCAGCTCGAGCTGCCCGAGGATCCGACCGCGCGCGAGCTGGCCGCGCGTGCCGACCGGATCCTGGGCGAGCGCGACGCGCGCCGGCGCAGCAGCCTGGCGGTGGCGGCGCTCGCGCCCGAGTCACTCAGCGACTCGCAGCGCGCGGCCTGGGAGCGGCTGGTGCGCGCGACCTGCGCCGCGCCCTACGAGACCGTGGCCGCGCGCGCCGCCGAGCTGGCCGCGCTCGAGCCGCCGGCCGAGCTGGGGCCGGAGCTGCGGCTGGTCGCGACCTTCCAGCCGCTGGCGCACGGCGACGAGGACAGCTTCGCCAAGGCGCTCGCGCAGGTGCCCCAGCCGGGCGCGACCGACACGGCTTCGCGCCAGGCCGGCGCGCTCCTGGCCGACCCGATCCGCAACGCCTGGCCCGCCTTCCAGGCTGCGGAGGACGCGGACTTCGATGCGCGGCTCGCCTATCTCGCGCTCGGCCGCTTCGTGAACGGTCCGCAGAAGCGCGACCTGTGGCGGCCGCTCGAGTATCTGATCGATCTGCCGCCGATGGCGATGACGGTGGGCCTGTTCCCGCTGCGCATCCTGCAGTATCCCGCCGCGCGCAGTCACTTCGGCGGCGGCGTGCTGGTCGCGGGCGAGCGCTACGTGGCCAGCTATCCGAACGGCATGCACGCCCAGGAGGTGCACGCGACGCTCGAGGATTGGTACGCGATCCGCGGCCAGCCGAACGCGGCGCTGCGCCACGCCCAGCTGCGCACGCCGGCCGACGCGAAGCAGATCGCCGAGTACCGCGCGCAGACCGCCAAGGCCCTGCTCGAGGCCGCCGACAATCAGGCGCGCATCGACATGAAGATGGCCTATCTCACGGCGCTCTTGCGCGAGTTCCCCGATACGCCGTCGGCGCCCGAAGCGCGCAAGAAGTTCGTCGAGACCCGCTCACAGGCCTCGCCGCAGCGCATCCGGCTCACGCGCGAGTTCCTGATCGAGCACCCGCCACTATGGGCGCCGGGCGCGCTGGGGCTGCGGCCCGAGCTGCTCGACGGCAAGGGCGCGAACGGCGAGCTGGACGAGAAGGGAGTCACCCTGCTCGGCAAGAACGTGATCGAGATCGCGCTCGAGGGGCGCGATCCGGTCAACAGCGAGGTGCCCGCCGACGACTTCGCCCGCTTCGTCTCGCGGCTCGAGGAGATCAATCACCGGACGCTCGCGATCGACGAGCGCGAGAAGGCCGTGCCCGACGCCGCGCGCGACAGCTTCTTCGAGAACTCGCGCCTGGGCATGGTCGAGACCGCCGACTCGCGGCCGGCCGCGCGCTCCGACGCGGTGTTCCAGAGCACGCACGAGAAGTACGGCTACGTGCGCTCGCGCGAGAGCATCCTGCCCGTCGACCTGGTGCTGCGCGGCGACCTCTCGACCCTGGGGCTCGAGGCCTTCCCGCGCATCCGCCTGCCGCAGGCGACCTCGGACGCGCTGCTCTACGAGTGAGTCGCGCCGTAGGCGCGGGCCAGGAGCTCGAGCGGGTGCAACACCTCCACCGCGAGTGACTGCGCGCGCACGCCCGAGCCGATCTGCAACAGACATCCGGGATTCCCGGTCGCGACCACGTCGGGCGCGGTGTCGTGGATCGCCTGCAGCTTGCGCGCGAGCAGCTTCGCCGCCATCTCGGGCTGAGTCACGTTGTAGATGCCGGCGGCGCCGCAGCAGTCGCGGTGACCCGGTAGGTCGAAGAGCTCGAGCTCGGGAATGGCGGACAGGAGCGCGCGCGGCGCGGCGGCGATGCGCTGGCCGTGAAGCAGGTGACACGGGTCGTCGTAGGCCACGCGCAACGGAAGCGCACCGGGCTTCGCGCGCAGGCCGGCCTCGGCGAGAAACTCGGTGGCGTCCTTGACCTTGCGCGCGAACGGATCCGCGCGGTCCTTGAGCGCCGCGCCGCAGCCGGCCGAGTTCACGATGATGGCATCCACGGTGTCGGTCCGGAACGCCACGCGGTTCGCGCGGTGGAGCTTCTCGGCGGTCTCGGGATCGCCCGAGTGCAGGTGCAGCGCGCCGCAGCAGACCTGGCCCGCGGGGATCTCGACCTCGAAGCCGTTCCTGGCCAGCACCTCGATCGTGGCCGCGTTCGCGCGCCCGAACAGCTCGGGCATGACACAGCCCGCGAAGAACGCCACGCGACCGCGGCGCGCCCCCTCCGCCGGCACGAGCAGGGGTGGACGATGGGGCGCGTCGAGCGGCGGCAGCATGCGCTCCATGCGCGCGAGCGGGGGCACGAGCGCGAGCAGCCGGCTGGCGCGGACCGCGCGCTGCAGGCCGCTCTTCTGGTAGCGGCGCAGCAGCCCGAACAGGCGCTCCAGCCGGCGCGGGCTCGCGATCACCCCGCGCAGCGCGAAGCGCTCGAGCGCGCGAGCGAGCCGGCCGCGCGCGCCGCGCGCGTCGATCTCGGCGCGCATGCTCTCGACCAGGTGGCCGTAGCGCACGCCGGCCGGGCAGGCCGACTCACAGGCGCGGCAGGCCAGGCAGAAGCTCATCTCTTCCACGACCAATGAGTCGAGCGGGATGCGCTCTTCGGCCACGCCGCGCATCAAGTAGATCCGGCCGCGCGGCGAGCTGCTCTCGCGGCCGGTCTCCTGGTAGGTGGGACAATGCGGGAGACACAAGCCGCAGTGCACGCAGTCCAGCGTGGCCTGGTAGTCGAGCTTGCCCTCGGCGGTCACGCTAGAGACCCCCGACGAAGCGCCCGGGCGAGAGCACGCGCTGCGGATCGAAGCGCTTCTTCAGCTCGCGCATCTGCTCGAAGCCCGAGGGCAGCCCGCCGAACGCGTCGCAGGGCGGGGGCGCGCCGTCGCCGCGCTCGAGCGCGAGCACCGCGCCGCTCCGGCGCGCGAGCTCGGCCAGGTCCGCGAGTGACTCGCGCCCGACCAGGCCGAAGACGATGCCCAGGCGCGGCAGCGCGAGCCGCAGCGCGCCGGCGCCCGCCGTGGCCGTGAGCCCGCGGCAGACGAGCGCCAGGTCGCTCGGGCGCCCGCCGAGCTGGATGCGCACTCGCGGCGCCGCAGGCGGCAGCGCCAGCTCCGCGCGCAGCGCGCTCCAGCCGGCCGGCTCCGCGACCTCGCCGGGCGCGTGCGCGCGCTCGGCCTCGATCTCGGCCGCGCTCGCGGCGAAGCGCAGCCACAGCGCGGCGCCCGATTCCGAGGGAGTCACTGCCGCGGCGAGCCCGCGCGCGCCGGACGCGAACCGCCCCCAGGCCTCGAGCGCGGCCTCTGTCGAAGCGAACTCCGCGCGAGTCACGACGATCTGCTCGGGCGCGGCTCGCAGCCGCAGCACGGCCCGCGTCACCACGCCCAGCGCTCCGAACGACCCGCAGTACAGGCGGGTCAGGTCGAAGCCGGTCACGTTCTTCACCACCCGTCCGCCGCAGCGCGTGAGCGAGCCGTTCGCGAGCGCGACCTCGAGCCCGAGCAGGTCGTTTCGCAGGCGGGCGTCGGGAGAGCTCTCGGGAGTCACCGGGTCGACCGCGATCGCGCCGCCCACGGTCGAGCCTGCGCGCAACGGCGCGAGCGTCGTGGTCTTGCCGGCGACCGCCGCCGCGCGCTCGAGCGCCTCGAGCGTGACTCCGGCGTCGAGCTCGACGATGCCCTCCTTGGCGTCGAGCTCGCAGGTGCGCGCGATCCGGCCCAGCTCGAGCCGCACGCAGACCGGCGCGGCGAGCGGATTGCCCAGCCCCAGGTGCGTGCCGCCGCCGACCGGCACGACGGCGATCCCGGACTCACTCGCCGCGCGCAGACACTCGGCCAGCTCGGCGCCGCTGGCCGGCCGCACCACCGCCGCTACGCGTGCACCGCACAGCGTATCCGCGTCGGAGCGCAGCACGTGGCGCGCGCCGACGATCGCCTCGAACGGATCACCCATGCGCCGAGAAGCTTACCTGGGCGTATCCGCGGTGTCGGGGGTTGCTCTCGGTGCACGCCCGCGGCGCGGGGATCTGCTTGCCCGGGTTGCAGCGGTCCTCGGGGTCGAAGGCGTCGTGGACCCAGCGCATCGGCTCGAGGTCCTGCTCCGAGAACAAGAGACACATGTGCTCGCGTTTCTCGAGCCCGATGCCGTGCTCGCCCGAGAGCGCGCCGCCGGCCTCGACGCAGATGCGCAGGATCTCCGCGCCCACCTCCTTGATCGTGCGCAGCTGCTCGGGGTCGCGCCGGTCGAAGGTGATGTTGGGGTGCAGGTTCCCGTCGCCCGCATGCAGGATGTTCGCGATCTGGATGCCCCGGGCCAGCGCGGCGCGGTTGATCGCCTCGACCACCTGCGGGAGCTTGGTGCGCGGCACGACCGCGTCGTGCACGTACAGGTCGGGCGCCAGCCGGCCCATCGCGCCGAACGCGCCCTTGCGACCGCGCCACAGCGCGAGTCTCTCCGCCTCGTCGCGCGCCACGCGCAGCTCGAGCGCGCCCTGCTCGCGGCAGAGGGACTCGACCGCGGCGCGCTCGGTCTCGACCGCCGCGCGCGCGCCGTCGAGCTCGACCAGGAGCACCGCGCGCGCGTCCTTGGGGTAGCCGGCCGCGAACACCGACGCCTCGACCGCGGCGATCGTGCGGTCGTCGATCAGCTCGAGCGCCGCGGGCACGATCCCGCGCCCGATGATCGCCGACACCGACTCACAAGCGGCGGTCAGACTGGTGAAGCTGGCCAGCAGCGTGCGCACGCTCTCGGGCAGCGGCACGAGCCGCACCGTGACCGCGCTCGCGATGCCGAGCGTCCCCTCCGAGCCGACGAACACGCCGCGCAGGTCGAAGCCGTGCGCGTGGCCGTCGCGCCGGCCCAGAGTGGCGATCTCGCCGTCGGGCAGCACCACCTCGATCGCCAGCACGTGCGGGCTGGTCGTGCCGTACTTCAGCGTGTGCGGGCCGCCCGAGTTCTCGGCCACATTGCCGCCGATCGTGCACGCCGACTGACTCGACGGATCGGGCGCGTAGAACAGCCCGAGCGGCCGCACGGCCGCGGACAGATGCTCGTTGATCAGTCCCGGCTGCACGATCGCGGTGCGGTTGGTGGCGTCGATCTCCAGGATCCGGTTCATGCGCGAGCACTCGATCACCACGCTGCCGGCGACCGGCGTCGCGCCGCCCGAGAGACCCGTGCCCGCGCCGCGCGGCACGTACGCCACCCCGGCCTCGTTGCAGGCGCGCACCACCGCCGCGAGTGACTCCGTGGTGGTCGGGAAGACCACGCAGGCGGGCGTGCCGCGTTCCAGAGTGAGTCCGTCGGACTCGTACGAGAACAGCTCGCTCGGGCGCTCGAGCACCTCGGCCACGTCGCGGATCGCGCGCAGGCGGCCGGGCAGCGCGCTATGCAAGGCCGAGACGGTCGACTTCTTCCTCGTCCATGCCGAGGAAGTGGCCGATCTCGTGCTTCACCGTGATCTGGATCTGCTCGACCAGCTCCGCGCGCGTCATCGCGATCTTCTCGAGGTTGCGCTTGAAGAGCAGGATCTTGTCGGTGTCTGTGCGCGGCAGCGTGCCGAGCGTCGGGCTGGCGCCCGGCTCGGTCGCCGGAATGCCCGAGAACAGGCCGAGCACCTGCGGCGAGACGAACTCCTGCCGTACCAGCTCTTCGCTCGGCAGGTCCTCCACGATCACCGGGCAGTTCTCGGTGTACTTCCGGATCGGCTCCGGCAGGCTCCGGAGCGCCTGGTCGGCGGCCGCCTCGAACTCAGCGTCGTCGATGCGCGTCGGCAGCGGATAGAGCTCGGGCGCGAGCCGCGCGGCCTTGGCGAACGAGCGCTCGGCGCTGTCGAGCTGACCGGTGTGCTCCATGACCAGAGCCATGTGATAGGTGCTGTGCGCGCACTCGGGCTCGAGCGCGAGCCCGCGCTCGAGCGAGCGGCGCGCCTCGTCGTAGTTGCCGAGCTCGAACAGCACCTGGCCCTCGAAGCCGCGGTAGATGCCGACCTCGCCCTGGATCTTGATCGCGCGCCGCAGCAGGAACAGCGCGCCCTCGAGGTCGTCGAGATAGAACAGCGCCTTGGCCTTGAGATAGTACACCTCGGCCTCGATCGGCTTCTCGAGCGTGCCCTGGAGTAACTCGTCGGAGAGGTCGAGCGCCTCCTCGTGCTCCTGGAACTCCTCGATCAGGATCTCGATCCGGTTCAGGTGCGCGGGCTGATACTCGCCGTCGGCCTCGATCGCGCGCTCGAACTCGTCGAGCGCCTCCTCGGCGCGCGAGTTGTCCCACAGGATCTCGCCGCGCGAGTTGTGCGCCTCGGCGCCGCTGGGGTTGGCGCGGAGCGCCTCGTCCAGCCAGGCCAGCGCCTCATCGGTCTGGCCGTTGGAGGAGGCTTCCATCGCCTGGTCCAGGCAATCCCAGTAGCGATCTCGATCGAGCATGTCGTGCCCCCAGGACCGGGCGCGATTCTAGCAAACCGCGCCCCGCGAATGCTGCGCGACCCTCCGTCGAGAGAGTCCCGTAACTCTTCGGAAAATCAAAGAAAATTCTATCACCAGCGCACCGGCGGAGGGCGCCCCGGAAGGCCCGGTCTAGCGCGCGTCGGCCAGCACGAAGATGCGCTGGCAGTTCACGCAGATGTGCACCTCTCCTGCCTTCACGCGGTTCTGCACCTCGGGCGGGACCGTGCGGTGGCAGCCCGAGCAGGTGGCCTGCTCGATCCGCGCGATGCCGTTTCCGCGCGCCTTCACCGCCCGGTTGTAGAGCGCGCTCACCTGCGCGCCGAACTCGCCCAACAGCCGGGTGCGTTCTTCGATGCCGGTCGCCAGCCGCCGTTCCACCTCGGCCAGCTTGGCGCGGAGCTCCTCGGTCTCCTTGCCCACCTCTTGAGTCACTTGGCGCGCGCTGGCGTCCGCGCGCCGCACCTCTTCGCCGATGCCCTCGGCGCGCTCCATCGCCGTGAGTATCTCGTCCTCGATCTCGGAGATGCGCTTGTTGTGGGCGTCGATCTCGTGCAGCAGCGTCGTGTATTCCTTGTTGGTCTTCACGACGGCGGACTGCGCGTGGAGCTTGTCGCGCTTCGCCGCAACGTCCTGCGCCTCGGCCTCGCGCGCGCGCCGCTGCTTGTCGTTCTGGTCGAGATCGGAACGCAGCTTCGCGGCGGTGTCCTTGGCCGCGCTCGCCCGCGCCTCGGCTCTCTCGATCGCTTGAGGCAGCGCCGCCTTCGCGCGCTCGAGCTCGAGAATCACGCCCTCGAGCTCGGCCAGCGCAGAGAGGCTCGGCTTCCCCGCATCCATGGCGGGAAAGCTCCCATGCGCGCCTCCCGGGGTCAACCAGAGCACTTCAAGCCCCTGGAATGCCCGGGTCGATAAGGCCCTCTAAGAAAGGGCAGAGCGATGTCCGACCAACGCTACGCACCCCCGACCGCGATCCTGGCCGAGCCGCCGGCGCGGCGACAGGCAGGTCAGATCGACCTGGGCGAGGCCTTCCGGGAAGCCTGGGCGGCGCTGTGGCCCAACTTCGGGCTGGTCTTCGGAACGATGCTCTTGCTCGGGCTCGCCAGCGCGGGCGCGGTGGTGACGATCGTCGGGATCTTCGCGCTGCTGCCGGTGCTGCTCTGGGGCGGCCCGAAGTTCTTCCTGGGCGTGATTCGCGGCGAGGGCCGGAGCTCGGACGCGTTCGCGGGCTTCTCGTGCTACGGCGAGGCGCTGGGCTCGATGGTGGCCACGATGTCGCTCGTGTTCCTGATCGCGATGCTGGGCAACTCGATCGCGATCCTGGGCATGGCCGCGCGCCTGCCGCTGCTGGCGGTGATCGGACAGCTCGCGAACATGGCCTGGTCACTCCTGGTGATGCCGCGGCTGGGGCTGGTCTGGTACTTCGTGACCGACCAGGGGCTCGGCGGCATGGACGCGGTGCGCGCATGCTGGGATGCGACCTCGGAGCAGAAGCTGCCGTGTCTCCTGCTCGCGATGCTGTCCGGGATCATCCCGCTCGTCGGCTTTCTGTTCCTGATCGTCGGAGTGATTCCAGCGGTGATGCTGGTCTCTCTGATGCACGCGGCGGCGTACCGGCAGCTGGTGGGGCGCTAGCGCGCGGGTAGGGTACCCGTGCGCTCCGCTAGCGCGCGGGTAGGGTGCCCGCGCGCTCCGCTGTCGGGCTGAATCTTCGCTGCATGAACTGATACTCCTCGACGAACGCGCGGTCGTCGTGGAACTCGCGCGCGGCGGTGCGCGCGACCAGCAGCGCCTGGTCGTTGGCGCCGGCGAGCGCGGCGTTCCAGGCGATCCAGAACCACATCGGCTTGTAGTCGACCTCCTCGCGCCAGATCTCGACCAGGCGCGCGAAGCGCGGCACCGATTGGAAGCGCGCCACGGTGGCGATCCAGCTGGCCGCGTTCATGCGCACGCGCCGGTCGTTCTCCTGCCTGATGTCGCGCAGCTCGGCGCGCAGCCGCGGCTCGTCGTCCGAGACCAGTGCAGTCACCAGCCGGATCTCGCGCAGCTCGTGCTCGAAGCTGCGGTGGTCGAGCCCGAGTGACTCGGCTTCTTCCCGCGCGCGCACGGCGCGCCGCGCCAGGTCTTCGACCTGCGCCGGATCGAGCGTCTTCTTCTCCTTGGCGAACAGCGACGCGATCTCGGCGCTCCAGAACGTCGGCGAGATGCGGATGAACGAGAGATCGCGCGCGGTCTGCTCTGGGCCGTCGCCGCGCCGGGTGTGGTCGATCTTCGGATCCGCGGGCAGCGGCGCCGCCTCGATCTTCGCCAGCACCTCGTTCGGGTCGGAGGTCGCCTCCATGAGCCGCCCGACCACCGCGTAGCGCGAGAGCGCGCTCTCGGCCGGGTCGATCTCGCGGAAGGCCAGCTCGCGGATCCAGCGCAGCGAGGTCTCGGAGAGCTCCGAGCGCGCCGAGGCGTCGGCGAGCTCGCCGTCGCGGGTCGAGAACAGGAGCCCGATGCTCGACGACACGTACCAGCGGATGCGGTCGCGCACCGGCTCGGTCTGCAGCCGCCAGTTCTCCATGTCGACGCTCTTCGCCTTGAGTGACTCGGTCAGGGTGTCGATCTGCGCACTCACCTCGGGAGTCACGTCGTTGGCCAGGATCTCGAGCGCCAAGCCCAGGTCGCAGTTCTCGACCGCCACCGCGTCGGCCAGCGAGAGCTTGGCCTCCTCCATCTTCGTGCCCATCTTCTCTTCGAGCTTGGGGATCTCGTGCTTGCGCAGCTCGCGCGCCAGCGCGCGCGCCTCGTCCATGCGGTTGGCGCTGGCGAGCGCCACCACGCGGTCGATCTCCATCGACACGCGGGTCTGCCCGAAGTCGCTGTGCGCGATCGCCTCGGAGAGCGCATCGGCCGCGAGCGAGTACTGACCGGTGTAGTGGTAGAGGCCGGCCAGCTCGGTGTAATTCGCGGGATCCTGGTCGCCGGCCTCCACCAGCTCCTTCATCTTCACGATCGCGCGCTGGTAGGTCTGGAAGTGCCAGTCCTCCTGCACGTCGATCATGGTCTTGGCGTACTGCGGATCGGCGAAGATGCGCCACGAGAGATACCAGCTCGAGCGCGTGTTCTCGCCCGAGAAGCGCAGCAGGATCTCGAGCTTGGTGCGGTCGAACAGCTCGTTCGAGCCGAAGCTCTTGTAAGTCAGCTCGAGACTCTCGGGCAGCGTGGCGCCCGGGAAGGCCAGCGGCTGGCCGGTCTGCAGGATGTAAGTCAGCCAGCTGCCGTCGGGCTGCTGCTCGGCCCAGGCCAGCGCCGCGTGCGCCGGCAGGCCGATCATCTGCGCGTTCCGGCCCTGGCGCTCCGCGATCTCCTGCTCGAGCTCGGACAGATCGTCGCAGTCGCCGCGCATCAGGCCGCCGGTGGTGGTGGCCAGCGTCTGCGGGCCGGTCTGGTGGATGTCGCCGGAGACCACGCGCGTGCCCAGGAGCGCGGGATTGCGCGGGTCGGGGCTGTCGAAGGCGTAGACCAGGAGATACTCGCCGATCAGGTCCAGGTACGCGGCGTCGGGCAGCGCGCGCGCGGCCTCGGCGTAGAACTTCTCGGCATCGGCATCGGATTCCGTGCCGCCGCGCGCCGGGTGCACGACACCGAAGCGTGTCGCCAGGAGGAACACGTCGCCGTTCGGGGCGGTGATCAAGAGGTGCGGCGGCAGCGCGTCGGGCAGCGCCGCCCACTCCACGCCGTCGCCCTTGGTGGGGAACGCCGTGCGCCAGGCGGGGTCGTCCGCCGTGAAGCCGTGCTCGCGATCCCAGCGCGAGAGGCGGTCGGCCCCCGACCAGAGCTCCGCGGAGTGATACTGCGCTGCGTCGCGCAGCGGGTCACTGCCGAGCGGCAGCCGCACCACCAGCCGCGTCGGCTTGCCGTTCGCGTAGTACTCGGGCGACTGCGCGATCTTCGAGTAGCCCACGCGCTCGGGTGACTGGAGCGTCCAGACACGGGTGCCGTAGGCGTCCTCCACCAGCTCGAAGGTCGAGCCCTTGCCGGTGTAGCGCGCTACCGGCCGCAGCTTCTCGGCCTCGACCACCGCACGGCGCAGCGCCTCGCAGCGCTCCTTGGGCGCGCCCAGCGTGGACAGCCAGCCGTAGCGCACGAGCCGGCGCACGAAGCTCGGCGGCGCGTAGTCGAGATTGGTCTGCGAGTCCTCGAGCGGGATCTGCGCGAGGATGCTCGCGACCGCGGGCCGGCTCTCCGGCGAGAGCTTGGACTGCGGCAGTGACTCGACCAGGGCATCGACCGCGTGCTCGACCCGCGCGCGCGCTTGCTCGTGCTGCGCGCGCGAGCGGGTGGCGAGGTCGGGCCGGCCGCTGTCGCGCAGCAGGCCCTCGCGAATCACATACAGATGGGGACCCAACAGGTAGGTGCCCGAGAGCTCCTCCTCGGAGAAGACCAGGTCCTCGACCTTGAGCCCGGCGCTGCGCGCCAGCGCCACCAGCTTGGGCAGGTCGCGCAGTGGGTCGGTCTGGGTCGGCGACAACAGGCCCCAGCTCGAGCGCAGCGGGCCGAGCTCGGTGTCGAGCTCGAGCCAGTCGCGCTCGCGCGCGCGCAGGACCGCGTACTCCTTGCCCGAGCTCGCGCGCCAGAACAGCCGGCCATCGTGCGCGACCAGATCGGAACGAGCGGGCAGCGCGCCCACCAGCTCGCCGGCCTCGAGCAGGCGCGGCGGCGGCGGCTCGCTCGGACCGGCGTGCGCGCTCTGCGACTCGGGCCTGGGCGCGGGCGCGGGCGCCAGCGGCCCCACGCATGCGAGCAGGAATGCGGCCAGGAAGATCGCCAGGCGGCGCATCGGGATGGGTACCTTACTCGCTTCGCCTGAAGTAAGCTCCGCTGCGTGAAGATTGCGGGTCTCTCGCTGTATCACTTCGCCGGTTGTCCTTACTGCGATCGCGTGCGTTCTGCGATGTCGCGACTCGGGCTCGAGCTCGAGCTGCGCGACATCCACCAGCAGCCCAAGTACCGCGAGGAGCTGCTCGCGGCCACAGGCAAGCAGATGGTGCCGTGCCTCCGCATCGAAGGCTCGGGCAAGCCGCGCTGGATGCACGAGTCCGCGGACATCATCCGCTACCTCGAGTCGGAGGTGGCGGGGAAGGGCTGAGGCCCTCGCCGCCCCCGGCGTGTTCGACTCACCTGCGCGGGTCCAATTCGGCCGGATCGCGGCGCTGTCCGACGCGCGCATCGACCTGGCCGAGGCCGCGCTCTGGATCGCCGCCGAGGAATACCCGGAGCTCGACGTCGCGCGCTACCTGGGCCGGCTCGACGAGCTGGCCGCAGCCGCGCGCGGGCGCGTGACGCGCGCGCAGGGCGTGCACGAGAAGGTCGAGCGCCTGAACGACTTCCTGTACCGCGAGCAGGGCTTCTCCGGAAACCGCGCCGACTACTACGACGCGCGCAACAGCTTCCTGAACGAGGTGCTGGAGCGCCGCACCGGCATCCCGATCACGCTCGCGATCGTGTACGTGGCGATCGCGCAGCGCCTGGGCGTGCCCGCGCACGGGGTCGGCTTCCCGGGTCACTTCCTGGTGCGCGTGGAGCGCGACATCCTGGTCGACCCGTTCTCCGGCTCACTGCTCAGCCGCAGTGACTGCGAGGCGCGCATGCAGGCCGCCGCCGGCGCCGAGGTGCCCTTCGACGAGCGCCTGCTCGAGCCCAGCCCCCCGCGCCAGATCCTGGCGCGGGTGCTGCGCAACTTGAAGCAGATCTGGCTCTCGGCCGAGGAGTGGCAGCGCGCGCTCGACTGCGCCGAGCGGATCCTTCTGCTCGCGCCCGACTCACCCGCCGAGCTGCGCGACCGCGGGCTGCTGTTCGCGCGCCTCGAGTGCTTCGCCGCCGCCGAGGCCGACCTGCGCCGCTTCCTGGCGCTGGCGCCCGAAGACGCCGCCGCCGAGGCCGTGCGCGCGCAGCTGATCGAGCTGGCGCGTTCCTCCCCCCGACTCCACTGACTGAGTGGGACCCGGCGCTCCACCCACCCTTCGCTCGCCTCACTCACTCCTGCCCCTGAACCGCTGCAGGTCGCGGCGCTCGCGTTTCGTGGGGCGGCCGGCGCCCAGGTCGCGCCTTGGCATGCGCGCGGGCTTGGGCTCGGGCGGCGGCGAGTGGTCGGTGAAGAGCGTGCGCGCGAGCGCAGGTGACTGGCGCTTCTCGGCCAGGCCGGTCACTTCCAGGATGCGCAGGCCGTGGTCGGATTGCACGCGCACCGTGTCGCCCACGCGCACCACGAAGTGCGGCTTCACGCCCTCGTCGTTCACGCGCACGCGCCCGCCTACACAAGCTTGTGTCGCCTGGGTGCGCGACTTCAGCACGCGCGCCGCGCACAGCCAGCGGTCGATCCGGACGCCGTCCACGGGCTAGAAGTCGAGCTCGAAGCGCTCGAACAAGCCGCGCGCGCAGACCGCGCGGGTGGGCTCCACCGCGTAGACCTCGACCCCCGGCCGCTCCACGAACACCTTCGCGTGCGGCAGCTTGGCGAAGTAGCAGGCCAAGAGCCGCTCGCGCTCCGGTCCGGCGGGCACCACCCGCAAGCGGCCTTGCACGGTGATCCGCGCGAACTGGGCCATCTTCTCGAGCCCGACCCCGCGCGTGTCGATCTGCGCGCAGACGCCGTTGCCGGGATTCAGGAAACGCCCCTTCATCGAACCGGGGCTGGTGGCGAAGATGAGCTCGAGCTCCGGCGTCTCGGCAAAGAACATCACGGCGCTGTACGGCGCGTCCCCTGCGCCCGCGCCCGCGAATGCAAAGACCGCAAAGGTCTCGCCGGCGCACACGCCGCGGATCGTCGCGAGCTCTTCTTCCCGCGTCACGCGACCCCTGTATCACGAGCCGCGCGAGCTTGTAAATCCGTCGCTCCGCCGCGCAGTTGTCTCGTGTGACGCAGCGCGCTCAGGGTCGCGGCCGGGATCCCCGAAGAAGATCCGTCCGCTTGCCTCCGTCGGATCCGGGGGCTAATAGGGGCGACTCCGCACGGGAGAGACGTTGCCGAAATCGCTGGTCATCACGGAGAAGCCGAGCGTCGCGCGCGACATCGTGGCGGCGCTGGGCGGGTTCACGGAGCACGACGGCTTCTGGGAGTCCGACGACTGGGTCGTGACTTTCTCCGTCGGCCACATCGTCGAGCTGCTTTCGCCCGAGGACGTCGACCCCCAGTACAAGCGCTGGACGCTCGACACGCTCCCGATCCTGCCCGACGAGTTCAAGCTCAAGCAGAAGCAGGGCCAGTCGGAGCGCATCCGCACGATCAAGAAGCTGCTCGAGCGGAAGGACGTCGACGGGGTCGTGAACGCCTGCGACGCGGGCCGCGAGGGCGAGCTGATCTTCCGCGAGATCCTCGAGTATCTCGAGAAGAGCGACAAGCCGACGCGGCGGCTGTGGCTGCAGTCGATGACTCAGGACGCGATCCGCTCCGGCTTCCGCTCCATGGTCGACGGCCACCAGTACGACGGCCTGGGCGCCGCCGCCTCGTGCCGCTCGCGCTCGGACTGGCTGATCGGCATGAACGCCACCCGCGCGCTCACCCGCCGGCTGAAGGGCCGCAAAGAGAAGACCGCCTGGTCCGCGGGCCGCGTGCAGACGCCGACGCTCGCGATCGTGGTCGACCGCGAGCTCGAGGTGCTGGCGCACGTGCCCCGTCCCTATTGGCAGCTGAACGCGAAGTTCGGCGCCGGCGACGCCGAGTATCTCGGCACCTGGTTCGACCCCGGCTTCAGCGCCCCCGAAGGCGAGGAGCGCGAACTGCGCGACGACCGGATCTTCGACAGCGAGCGCGCCAACCGGCTGCTCGAGAAGGTGACGGGCAAGGCGGGCACGGCGCGCGAGACGCGCAAGCCCAGCCGCGAGACCGCGCCGCCGCTGTTCGATCTGACCAGCTTGCAGCGCGAGGGCAACCGCCGCTTCGGCTGGTCCGCCCGGCGCACGCTGAACGCGGCGCAGCGCTGCTACGAGGCGCACAAGCTGCTCACCTACCCGCGCACCGACTCGCGCTGTCTCCCGAACGACTACCGCGCCAACGTCGACGAGATCCTGCGCACGTTCGCGGGCGAGGGGCCGTTCCAGGCCGAGGCGCAGCCACTGGTCGAGAACGGGCTCGAGAACGCCGACCGCACCTTCGACGACAGCAAGGTCTCGGACCACTTCGCGATCATCCCGACCGGGAAGCTCCCCGACGCGAATCTGTCGGGCGACGACCAGCGGCTGTACGACCTCGTGACTCGCCGCTTCCTGGCCAGCTTCCACCCGGCCGCGGTCTGGACGCGCGTCGAGCGCGTGACCGAGGTCGCGGGCGAGTCGTTCCGGTCGCGCGCGCGCACGCTCGACGAGCCGGGCTGGCGCGCGGTGATCGGCCAGACCGAGCAGGAAGACCAGGCGCTGCCGCCGCTCCTGGCCGGCCAGGACGAGGCCGAGGGCGTCGCGGTGCGCACCCAGGAGGTCGAGCTCGCGGCCGAGAAGACGAAGCCCCCCGCGCGCATCACCGAGGCGCGGCTCTTGTCGCTGATGGAGTCGGCCGGCCAGGACATCGAGGACGAGGAGATCGCCGCGGCCATCTCCGAGAAGGGTATCGGCACGCCCGCCACGCGCGCGGACGTGATCGAGAACCTGATCGCGAAGAGCTATCTGGTGCGCGCCGGCAAGTCACTCCGGCCGACGGTGAAGGGCATCCGCCTGGTCGACGTGCTGCGCCGGATCAAGATCGACCGGCTGGCCTCGGCCGCGCTCACCGGCGAGCTCGAGTACGACCTGCGCCGCGTCGAGCGCCGCTCGATGACGGCGAAGCAGTTCATGGACGAGATCGTCGACTACACCAAGCAGATCGTCGACATCGCGGTCTCGTTCCAGTACGAGGACCTGTATCCCGACGAGGAGTCACTCGGCAAGTGCCCGCTGTGCAGCCGGCCGGTGTTCGAGCGCTCCTGGTTCTACCGCTGTCTCGAGGTGCCCGGCGCGACCGAAGAGACCGACTGCCGCTTCCGCATCTGGAAGGACAAGTCGGGCCGCTACATGGACCGCCAGACCGTGCGCACGCTGCTCGAGAAGGGCGAGACCGACGAGCTCGAGGGCTTCGCGGCGCGCGACGGGCGCACCTACAACGCGCGACTCACGCTCGAAGACGGCGAGGTCGTGATCCACGGCGTCGCCGGCAGCGCGGGCGAGCGCGTGACCGAAGCGCCCGAGTACGACGTGAACGACGAGCCGCTCGGTCCCTGTCCGATGGGCTGCGGCTCGCAGGTGGTGGAGACGCCGACTCACTTCCAGTGCCAGGCGGGCATCGCCAAGGCCGCGGAGAACGCCGAGAAGGCGCGCGCGTTCGAGGCCGCCCAGCCGAAGGACGCCAAGCGCCGCAAGCGCTGGAAGGCCGCGCCCGAGGACCAGCCGTGTCCGTTCCTCTTGCCGCGCACGGTGTGCAAGCGCGAGATCACGCGCGACGAGGCGCTGCAGTTCATCGGCCCCAATCGCAAGACCGAGCTGCTCACCGACTTCACCTCGCGCTTCGGCCGGCCGTTCTCGGCGATGCTGTTCCTGAAGGAGAACGGCCGCCACGGCTTCGAGTTCCAGCCGCGCCAGAAGAAGGAGAAGGCCGCGGAGGCCGCCGCGCCGACGGACTCGGCCGAGGCGGCGACGCCGGACGGCGCAGGCGAGACCGCAGCGGGGGAAGCCGGGCCGCGCAAGCGCAAGGCCGCGGCCAAGGGCGGCCGCGCCCCCGGCGCGCGCAAGCCGGCGAACGCCGAGAAACCCGAAGGCCGGAAGACCGCTCGAAGAAAACCGTGAGCTCGATCCGGCGCATCGGCCTCGTGCAGCAGGCGGTCGGCGACGACCTCGAGAAGAACCTCGCGCGCGCCGAGTCGGCGGTGCGCGAGGCAGCGGGCCGGGGCGCCCAGCTCGTGTGTCTGCAGGAGCTCTTCCGCACGAGATACTTCCCGCAGATCGAGGACGCGTCACTCTTCGACCTGGCCGAGACCGTGCCCGGGCCGACCACCGAGCGCATGTCGAAGCTGGCTGCGGACACGGGCACGGTGCTGGTGGTGCCGCTGTTCGAGAAGCGCGCGGCCGGCCTGTATCACAACTCGGCGGTGGTGTTCGAGCGCGACGGCACGCAGCTCGCGCACTACCGCAAGATGCACGTCCCCGACGACCCGATGTTCTACGAGAAGTTCTACTTCGCGCCGGGCGACACGGGCTTCCACGCGATCGACAGCTCGGCCGGGCGGATCGGCGTCTTGATCTGCTGGGACCAGTGGTTCCCCGAGGCGGCGCGGCTGCTGGCGCTGGACGGCGCGGAGCTGCTCTTCTACCCGACCGCGATCGGCTATCTCGACGGCGAGACCGAGGCCGAGAACCAGGCCATGCGCGAGTCGTGGCACACCGTGCAGCGCGGCCACGCGATCGCGAACGGCACGTTCGTGTGCGCGGCCAACCGCGTCGGGCGCGAGGGCGGCGTGCGCTTCTGGGGCAGCTCGTTCGTGGCCGACCCGCAGGGTCGCGTGCTCGCGCAGGCGAGTGACTCGGACGAGGCCGTGCTGGTCGTCGAGTGTGACTTGCGCCGCGTCGAGACCCAACGCCGCGGCTGGCCCTTCCTGCGCGATCGCCGGGTCGACGCCTACGGCGACCTGTTGTCGCGCTTCCGGCGCTAGCATGAGCCGCGCGCTGCGCATGCCGGCCGAATGGGAGCCGCACGCGGCGACCTGGGTGGCCTGGCCGCACGCCGAGACCACCTGGCCGGGCTGTCTCGCCGACGCCGAGCGCGAGTTCGAGACGCTGGTGCACGCGCTCGCGCGCTCCGAGCGCGTGGAGCTCGTGGCCCAGACCGAGTCACACGCGGCGCTGCTCACGGAGCGGCTCGAGTCTCTAGTGCGGGCCGGCCGCCTGCGCCTGCACGTGATCCGCACCGACGACGTCTGGATGCGCGACATCGGGCCGACCTTCGTGCGCGACGGCGAGCGCGGGCTGCTGGCGCTCGACTGGAGCTTCAACGCCTGGGGCGGCAAGTACGCGCCCTGGGACCGCGACGACGCGGTCGCGGCGCGCGTCGCGACACTGTCCGGTGTCGCCTGCGAGCGGCCGGGGCTGGTGGTCGAAGGCGGTGCGCTCGAGGTCGACGGCGCCGGCACGCTGCTCGCGACCGAGCCGACGCTGCTCGATCCCAAGCGCAATCCGGGCGTCTCGCGCGAGTCGATCGAGAGCCGCCTGGGCGAGCTCTTGGGCGTGCGCCACGTTGTCTGGCTGGGCGACGGGATCGAGGGCGACGATACCGACGGTCACATCGACGACCTGGCGCGGTTCGTGTCACCCGGCGTGGTGGTGTGCGCGCGCGAGCCCGATCCGAGCGATCCGAATCACGCGCCGCTCGAGGCCTGCGGGGCGGCCCTGCGCGCGGCGCGCGACGCCGCCGGCCGGCCCCTGCGCGTGATCGACCTGCCCATGCCGCCCGCCGTCCGGGCCGGGGCCGACCGGCTGCCCGCGAGCTACGCGAACTTCTACATCGCCAACCGCGAGGTGCTGGTGCCGACCTTCGGCGCGCCCAGCGACCGGCGGGCCCTGGATACCCTGCGCCCGCTGTTTCCCGGCCGTGAGCTGGTCGGCATACCGTCGCGTGCGCTGGTTCGGGGCCTGGGCGCGGTTCACTGTCTCACGCAACAACAGCCGGTGTAGCCTAGGGGGCCGATGCCCCTGGGCCGCCGTGAGTTCGCCAAGTATCACGCGCTCGGCAACGACTATGTCGTGGTCGACGGCGACGCGCTCCGCCCGCGACTGACTCCCGAGCGCGTGCGCGAGCTGTGCGACCGCCACACCGGCATCGGCAGCGACGGCATCCTGGCGCTGCACCGGCCGAGGCGCGGCGAGTGGGGGCTGCGCATCTGGAACCCCGACGGCTCGGAGGCCGAGAAGAGCGGGAACGGCGTGCGCATCTTCGCGCGCTTTCTGTGGGACCTGCGCTACGTGCGCGCCAAGGAGCTCGAGATCGAAACGCCCGGCGGGCGGGTCGGCGCGCGGCTCGCGGTGAGCGGTGGCGAGGTGCGTTCGATCCGCGTCGAGATGGGCCGGGCCTCGTTCCGCTCGACCGACCTGCCGATGCTGGGCCCGCCGCGCGACGTGGTGGACGAGCCGCTGCGCGTGGGCTCGGTCGACCTGCGAGTCACCTGTGTCTCGATCGGCAACCCGCACTGCGTGCGCTTCGTCGACCACCTGCAGCCCGAGGTGCTGCGCAGCCTGGGACCGCAGCTCGAGACGCACCCGCTCTTCCCCAAGCGCACGAACGTGCAGCTCGTCTGCGTGCGTTCGCGCACGCGCCTGGACGCGCTGATCTGGGAGCGCGGCGCAGGCGAGACACTGGCCTCGGGCAGCTCGAGCTGCGCTGTGGCGGCGGCCGCTCACCGGCTCGGGCTGTGCGAGCGCAAGGTCGAGGTGCACATGCCCGGCGGATCGCTCCGGATCGAGATCGCCCCCGACTACGCGCTGCGCATGACCGGCCCCGCCACGCCGGTCTATCGCGGCCTGCTGTTGTAGCCGGCTAGACCGAGTGACTCCGGCCGGCGGGCCGCAGCGCCCGCGCCAGCGCGCGCGCGAGCGGCGGCGCCTCCTCTGGCGCGAGCGTCGAGATCGTGACGCGCAGCGCCGGGCCGCTGCGGATCCGGAAGCGGCTGCCGGTCGCGACCGCGTAGCCGTCGGCCAGCAGCGCCTGCGCGGCGGCCTGCTCGTCCTGCACGGGAATCCAGACCGAGAGCCCGGAACGGCCATGGGCCGGGATCTGCTGCGCGGCCAGCGCCGCGAGCAGGGCCTGGCGCCGCTGGTCGTAGCCGCGCTCGGCGCGGCGCAAGAGCTTGGCGACCTCGCGATCGGCGAGCAGCGCCGCGACCGTGCGCTGCAGCAGGTGACTCACCCAGCGGATCCCGAGCGACAGCCGACCTTCGACGCGCGCCACGGTCGTGGGGTCGCCCGCCAGGAAGGCCAGCCGCAGGTCGGGCCCGAGTGACTTCGAGACCGAGCGCACCACCGCCCAGCGCGGCGTGTGAGCGCCGCACAACGTGCGCGCCGGGGCGCCGGCGACGGCGCCGCCGTGGTCGTCCTCGAGCACCAAGAGCTCGGGATGCGCGCGCAGCAGGCGCGACAGCTCGCGCGCGCGGCGCTCGTCGAGCGCGGAGCCGAAAGGGTTCTGCGCGCGCGTGGTCACGATCAGCGCCGAGACACCCGAGCGCAGCGCGCGTTCGACGTCGCGCGCGAGCGGGCCCGCGTCGTCGACGCCGACCGGCACCGCCGTGAGCCCCAGCGCCGACAGCAGATGGAAGACGGCGGGGAAGCCCGGGTCCTCGACCGCCACGCGATCGCCGGGCCGCAGCCAGGCGACGAGCGCGCGCTCGAGCCCGTCGAGCGCGCCGCTCACGATCGTGACCGCTTCGACCGGGATGCCGTCCGCGGCCAGTGACTCGCGCGCAGTGGCCAACAGCCCGGGCTCGCACACCGGCTCGCCGTAGAGCACGGGCGTGGTGTCGATCGCGCGCAGCGCGGGTGCGAGCGCCGGCAGCAGCGCCGGATCGGGGTTGCCGCTCAACAGGTCGCGCGCGTGCGCCGGAATGCGCGCGGCGGGCTGCGGGCCCAGCGGCGGATGCGGACTCACTGCCGACCCGCGCCGGCCGGCCGCGACCACCAGCCCGCGCTGGCGCAGGCTGCGGTAGGCCGCGGCCACGGTCGTGGGACTCACGCGCAGCGTGTCGGCCAAGGCGCGCACCGTCGGCAGCTGCGCGCCAGGCGCGAGCGACCCGGAACGGACCGAAGCCTCCACGCTGGAAGCGATCTGGACGGCGCTCGCGCCTGTGATATTATGTGACATCACAAAATTGTATTTGTTCTGTTACAAATTGTCAAGTACCTGGAATGAAAAGGATCGAGAGATGAGCGACCTCGCCGTCACCCCCCGCAGCAAGCTGAAACGCTACCCCCAGCGCGGCAGCTTCGACCGCGCCGTCGTGAACGCGATCCTCGACGAGGGCTTCGTCTGTCACGTCTCCTTCCTGTTCCAGGGACAGGCCTGTCTCATCCCGACCGTGTACGCGCGCGCGGGCGAGTGGCTGATCCTGCACGGCGCCACCGCAAACCGCGCGCTGCGGGCGCTGCGCGAGCCCGGCAACCAGGCCTGCATTGCGGTGACTCATATCGATTCGCTGGTGCTTGCGCGCTCAGCCTTCCACCACTCGGTGAACTACCGCTCCGTGATCCTGTATGGCCAGGCCGAGGAGGTCACGGATGCCACCGAGAAGATGGAGGCGCTGCAGGCGCTGATCGAGCACGTGGCGGCCGGGCGCTGGAAGGACGTCCGCCAGCCGAATCGCGAGGAGTTCCTGCGCACGCTGGTGATGCGAGTGCCGATCTCGGAGGGCGCGGCCAAGGTGCGCAATCACGGCGTCGTCGACGACGCCGAAGACCTCGAGCTCGGCTGCTGGGCGGGGCTCGTGCCGATCGAGGTGCGCTACGGCACGCCCGTCCGCGATCCGCAGCTCGCGGCCGAGACGCTCCTGCCGGCCTATCTCGACGGCTACGACCGCAAGCCGCGAGCGAGTCGCTAGCGGCGCGCGATCCGCTCGCGCGCGCGCCTGAACAGCGCGAGCGTGATCGCGTGCAGGAAGTCACCCGTGGCTCTCGGCGCCTTGCCGGCGCAGGCGCGCGCGTGCGTGCCCTCGAGGATGATGCCCAGCTTGAACGAGGCCAGCACCACGTACCACTCCAGCTGACTCACGTCGCGGCCCGAGCTCTGCGCCCAGCGCGCGGCCAGCTCCTCGGGTCGGGGCCAGCCGTCGAGCGCCGCGAAGCCGGCCATCGGGCCGATCGCGAAGCCCTCGCGATCGGGCCAGGTGGCGACGAGCCAGCCCAGGTCGAGCAGCGGGTCGCCGATCGTGCACATCTCCCAGTCGACGATCGCCACGAGCTTCGCGGAGTCATGCGCGTACATCACGTTGCCCAGGTGGTAGTCACCGTGGCTGATCCCCGGACGAGTCAGCGTGGGGCGGTTCGCGTCGAGCCAGGCCGCCACCTCCTCGAGCCCGGGGATCTGCGGGCCGGGATAGCCCGCGTGGCGCGAGTACGACTCGAGCTCGGACATCCAGCGCGTCACCTGGCGCTCGAGAAAGCCCTCGGGCTTGCCGAAATCGGCGAGCCCGACCGCCACGTGGTCGACGCGCGCCAGCCGCGCCGCGGCCTCGGCCGCCTCGAGGCCCATCTCGCGGCGCACGCTCGCGCTGCCGGCGTGCAGCGGCGGCAGCCCGGTCATCGGGTTGAAGCCGTCGACCGGCTCCATCAGATAAAAAACGTAGCCACCCATGACTGACTCGTCGAAGCAGCCGGCGACGAAGCGCGGGTGCGGCACGTCCGAGCCCGCCAGCGCCGCCAGCACGCGGCCCTCGCGGCGCAGCGCCTCGTTGCTGTTCGGGCGCAGGTGCCGCGGCGGGCGGCGCAGCACGTAGTCACGCCCGCCGCGCGCGAAGCGCAGCAGCACGTTCTGCGTCCCGCCCGCGATGCTCGACGCGCGCTCGATCTCTCCGCGCGGCAAGCCCTGGGCGTCCATCCAGCTCGCGAGCGCCGCAAAGTCGACGAGCTCCGCGAGCGATGCATCGATCGCCACGTCCCCCCTTCCCCTCCTGCAGCGCGCAAGCATAGCCGTGCTAGCATCGGGAGCGCGAATCCGGAGGCAAATCGATGGCTTTCGTCGAGTGGACGCTGAAGGGCGTCGAGTACGGGCACTGCAACTGCGCGACCGGCTGCCCGTGTCAGTTCAACTCACTGCCGACGCACGGTCACTGCCGCGCGCACTCGTTCTTCAGGATCGAGCGCGGACGCTTCGGCGACGTCCCGCTCGACGGGCTCGCCTTCGGCTTCCTGGCCATGTGGCCGGGGCCGATCCACCTGGGCGAGGGAACCTGCGTGGTCGTGGTCGACGAGCGCGCCGACGCACGCCAGCGCGCCGCGCTCGAGGCGATCGCGCAGGGCCGGGAGACCGATCCGGGCACGCTCATCACGCAGGTCTTCAGCCTGATGATCACGCGCTACCTGCCCACGATCTACAAGCCGATCGAGCTCACGATCGACGTGGCGGGCGGGCGCGCGCACGTGCGCGTACCAGGCCTGGTGGATGCCGAGGCGACCCCGATCATGAATCCGGTCACCGGCGCGGTGCACCGCGTCTCGATCCAGCTGCCCGAGGGCATGGAGTTCCGCGAGGCGCAGTTCGTGACCGGGCAATGCCGCACCGACGCCGCCTCGCCCGTCGAGCTCACCTTCGACGGCACACACGCGCACCTGGCGCCGATCCATTGGAGCACGCACGGGCTGGTTCGCTGAGCGCGCTCGAGCGCGCGCTGCGGCGCGACCGGCTGTGGATCGCGGTCGGGCTCACGCTCGTGCTCGCTCCGGTCTGGCTGTGGCTCGCGCGCGCCTCGCTCGACATGTACGGCGAGATGACAGGCGCCTCGGCTTGGATGATGGCGGCGCGCTGGGACGCCACTTACACCGCGCTGATCTTCGCGATGTGGACCGCGATGATGGTCGGCATGATGCTGCCCTCGGCGACGCCCGCGCTCTTGGTCTTCGCGCGCGTGGCGCGCAGCGGGCCCGAGCCCGAGCGGCCGGTCTTGCGCACCGCCCTGTTCGCGGCCGGCTATCTCGTGGCCTGGACCGTGTTCAGCGCGGCGGCGACCCTGATCCAGCGCACGCTGGCCACGCGCGCGCTCGTGACTCCCATGATGGAGAGCGCCAGCCCGTATCTGGCGGCGGCGCTGCTCGCGCTGGCCGGCGTCTATCAGTGGAGCGCGGCCAAGCGCTCCTGTCTCGTGCGCTGCCGAACGCCGATGCAGTTCCTCGTCGAGCGTTGGCAGCCGGGAACCTGGGGCGCGCTCCGGCTGGGCGCCGAGCACGGGCTCTACTGCGTGGGCTGCTGCTGGGCCCTGATGCTCCTGCTCTTCGCCGGCGGCGTGATGAGCCTGTACTGGATCGCGGGTCTCTCGCTGTTCGTGCTGTACGAGAAGATCGGCCCCGCGACCCGCTTTAGTGACCGCGCGGTGGGCGCCGCGCTCGTGGCGGCCGGCGCGGCGCTCGCGCTAGCGCACGTCGTTCGCGGCTGACTCGGCGCCGCGCGCCAGCTCGTCGCGGATCGCCATCTCGATGTCGTAGTAGGAGCCCTCGCCCGACCAGTGGCGCGCAACCCGGCCGCGCCGGTCGACGAGATAGACGGCCGGCCAGTACTCGTTCTGGTAGGCCTTCCAGGTCTTGTAAGTCGTGTCTTCCGCCACCGGGTACTTGATGCCGAAGCGCTCCACGGCGTCGGCGATCGCCTCGGGCTTCGCCTCTTCGGGCGTCTCGGGCGTGTGCACGCCGACCACCACCAGACCCTCTGCGCGATAGCGCGCGTCCCACTTGGCCACGTGCGGCAACGTGGCGATGCAGTTGCTGCAGGCCAGCGTCCAGAAGTCGATCAGCACCACCTTGCCGCGCAGCCCGGCCAGCGTGAGCGGGTCGCTGTTCAGCCAGCGCTCGATGCCCGCGAACTCGGGCGCCGCGGGACCCGCGGCGGCCGCGCCGTCGCTCCCGACGCGCGTCCAGAGCTGGCTCCGGCCCAGCGCGTGATAGCCGAGATAGCCCAGAACCACGAGCTGGCCGTCGGCGTCGAGTGACAGGTTGCAGCGATAGGTCTGGACCGCCTCGCGGTCGTAGATGAAGCCCTCGTAGCTGCCGTCGGCCGCGGGCAGGAAGTTCGACAGCAGCACCAATCCGAGCCCGGGCTTCTGGCCGAGGTCCTTGCCCGGGTCCGACATGGAGTGATTCGCCAGCACTTTCACCACCGTGCCGCAGAAGGCCGCGCCGCAGGGCTGGATCTCGACCTCGAGGTTGCCGCTGGCCGTACGCCAGGTGCCCTCGATGTTCGACCCGGCCGACGCCGAGCCAGCCCCCAGAGCCGCCAGCAGCGCCGCGCAGAAGATCGCGCTCTTCATCCCGGCCTCCCGAATCTAAGCATTGATTACACGGCTGGGACGCGCGCGGTCAAGGAAATAATCACTGATTGCATTCGAGCCTCGGCGCGTGCTAACGCTGCGGCATGCGAAAGCACGCGCCCGCCGCCGTCCGGCCGAAGCGGCGCGGCCGCTATCACCACGGCCACCTGCGCGAGGCGCTGCTCGAGGCGGCCGAGCGCATGATCGAGGAAGAGGGGCCCGAGTCCGTGACCGTGCGCGAGGCGGCGCGCCGCGCGGGCGTCTCGCCGGGCGCGCCCTTCCGCCACTTCGCCAGCCGCACCGCGCTCATGACCGCGGTCGCCGAGCGCGCCATGCAGCGCTTCAAGGACGAGATCGCGCGCGCCGAGGCCTCGGTCGACGCCGACGACTCGCGCGCGCGCTACCTGGCGCTGGGCCGCGCCTACCTGCGCTGGGCCACGCGCCACCCGGCCCAGTTCCGGGTGATCTCGACGCGCAGCCTGATCGACTTCGAAGGCAGTGACTCGCTGCGGCGCGACAACGATGCGATCCGCGCGCTGATGCGCGAGATCGTGGCCCAGGGCCAGTCGCGCGGGCAGATGCGCGCCGCCGACCCGGACGCGCTGGAGCTCCTCGCCAAGGCGCTCTCCTACGGGCTGGCCCGGATGTACGTGGACGGCCACTTCCCGCAGTGGGACGTCTCGCAGCGCGAGGCACCGGCCGCCATGCAGCGGGTGCTCGAGCTGCTCCTAGGCCTCCTGACGCCCTGAACGCGGGCAGGCTGACCACGCGCGGCGTTTCTTCGGAAGATGCCTATCTGACCGAGGAATCAGCGAAAAATAAAATAAAACTCCCTTATAAAAAATACTTCCCTGCCCCAGATGGGTGGTTTACGCTGCGAACGCTTCATTCAGATGCGGGCTCGTCGGTGAGTTTTCGAGGGAGCGATTTTCCGATGCGCGCTGTCTCGCGGTGGTTCTCGGGTGTGGTGGCAGGGGGTCTGGTCCTGGCGGCGGCCTCGGCGCAGGCCATGTCGATCAGTCCGAACCCGGTCTCGGAAGTTCGGACAGCGGGCGCGCCGGGCGGGTCGCTGTCGGCGAACGTCTCGGAGCTCTCGATCTCGGGCAACGTGGCCACGTTCCAGCTCACGGTCGTGACCGGTTCGATCGTCGGCATCGACATCGGCATGCTGCTCAACAACCTGGGCTCGCCCACGGTGCTCGACCTGGTGACGGGCGCGAGCTTCGCGGGCACCAGCGGCACCGGCGGCACGGCCAGCCTGGGCGGTGGCGGCACCCAGGCCCAGTTCGACTTCACGAGCGCGATCGGCGCCGGCCAGAGCAGCAAGCAGCTGGTGGTGACCTTCGCGTCGGCGGTGCCCACCGGCTTCTTCGGCTCGGTGAACTTCGACAACGGCTTCGTGACCACGAAGACCTACCAGGTGCTGCCCGAGCCGGGCGTCCTGTCGCTCTTCGGGCTCGCGCTCGCCGGCCTCGCCCGGCGCCGCGCCGCGCGCTGACATCGGATCGAATCGGGAGTCACTGCCATGAAGCTGCGTTTCCTCGCCTCGCTCTCTGCCCTGTTCGTCCTGGGCCTCACTCCGCTCGCGGCCAGCGCCAACGGCTGGTGGCACGTGAGCCCGAAGTGCGACCCCGACAGCGTGGGCTCCGGGAACGTCGTGATCTCGGACTCGGTGACCGGCTCGTTCTGGTCGTTCGAGGTCGACTACGAGGTCTACTCGGCCGACAACTGCGCGAACCCGAAGCCGGTGAAGGGCAGCTTCACCTACGTGTACACGGTCACCTTCTCCGACGAGGGACCGATCCCGAACCTCTCCCTGCAGAACCTGCGCGTGCTGGTGGCGAACTCGAGCTACGTGCTGCAGGCGGGCTATCTGACCGGTGGCCCGGGCGGCGCGCCCGCAAGCGTCGACGTGGCGACCACGCCCGCGAACTCGGTCACCGCGAGCTTCGCCGACGGCGCGCTCTCGCTGGGTGACACGAGCCTGCCGATCTTCGTGGTGTCTCCGTACCAGCCCGGCGCGGGCGTGGTGAATCTGCAGGTCACCGCCTTCACCGGCGCGGGGGCCGCGCTCGTGCCCAGCGCGCTGCCGCAGGCCTGCCCCTGCACGAGCTCGTACTGGGTGCTGCGCAACACCGGCTGGATCTTCTTCCTGGCCGACTTCCCCGGCGCCCAGCTCGAGCAGATCAAGCAGCGCGCGGTCGACCTGTCGGGCGGCTTCTTCACCAGCAAGACCGACCTCTTCAACTCACTCATCTTCCCGGGCATCCTCGACGTGAAGAAGAAGGCGAAGAAGGAGCTGGCGGCGCTCTTGTTGAACGTGGCCGCGGGCGACCTGTTCCCGGGCAACACCAAGTGCCGCCTGTTCCTGGGCACGCAGCTCGACCAGGACGGCGACGGCACCGCGGATGGCACCGTGGGCGACGAGATCGGCGTCCTGATCTCGGAGATCCAGTCGGGTGACTTCGTGCAACAGCTCGACGCGCTGTCCGAGGCCGCGCAGATCAACAACGGCCAGGACGTGCTCGGGATGACGCTCTTCCATTGAGCGGCCGGTTCGCCGCCGGAGTCGCCGCGGGGCTCGCGCTCGCCGCGCTGGCCTGGCTCGCGGCCGGCTTCTGGCCGCGCGGGCCCGCGCCGGTGCAGGTGGTGTCGACGTTCTCGCGCGAGGAGCCGGTGAGTCCGGCCGCAGCGGCGGCTCCCGCTCCGACGGCGCCGGCGGTCGAAGTCACTGCGAAGGTATCGGCCGCGCCGGCACCCGCGGCGCCGTCCGAGACGCCGAAATACTCGCGCGACTACCCGGTCTACGAGAAGCTCGTGACTCGGCCGCTGAGCCGCGAGCCGCACCAGCTATTGGGCGCCTGGGACGAGGACCCCGCCAGCGCGCAGCCCGGTGAGCGCCGCGCCTTCGTGCTGGCCGTGTCGCCGGGTCAGTCCGACCAGAGCCTCGAGGCGCTTGCGCGCGACGTGCGCGAGCGCAACCTCGACGCGCGGGTGCTCGACGTGCGCATCTACGACGACGCCGGCGCGGCCCTGGGCCCGCGCGTCGCCGACGGCGGCCAGCGCGCGCGCCAGCACCTGGTGGCTTCGGTCGAGCGCAATCCCGCTGCGGCGGTCGACGCGATCCGCGTGCGCGGCCGGGCGCTCGAGCCCTAGCCGCGCAGGGTGGCGCGCAGCCAGCGCCAGCCGGCGGCGGGCGTGGGCGACATGCGGAACATCGCGCCGCGCACCCGGCGCAGCCGCCGCCCGCGGTTGCGCGTGCACAGGTCGGCGTAGAGCTTCCGCGCCTCGGGCCGGGCGCCCGATTTCGCGAGCAGCCGGGCCAGCGCCATCGTGGCCTCGAACTGACCCGGCTCGATCTTCACCGCCATGCGCAACAGCCGCACCGCGGATTGCCGCTCGCGGCGACGCCGGAAGTGACTGCTGCCATCGAGCAGGTCGCGGATCGCCTCGGGCAGGCGCTCGCGCTTCACGTCGAGCTGGGCCATGCGCTCCCACAGCTCCACGCGCTTGGGCAAGTGACTCACGGCCTGGCGGAACACCGCCACGGCCTTGTCGTCGAAGGCTTCCTTCTCGTAGCACTCGGCGGCGGCCAGAAATTTCTGCCGCGCCTCCTCGGGCTGCTTGGTCTTCGCGAGCAGGCCCGCGAGCTTGACCAGGATCACCGGGTTGTCCGGCTCCTGCGCCAGCACCTTGCGGTACTCGGCGATCGCCTTCTTGCGCTTGCCGCGGCCCTCGGCCTTGGCCGCGCGCGAGAGACTCTCGCTGCGATTGTATTTCGCCTTGCCGAACCAGCCCACGCCCGAAAGCTTAGCGAAGACTCAAGTAGGCGCGATCACGAGCGTGGCGACGCCGCAAGTGTCTCGCTCGACCGTGAGGACTCTGGTGCCCGGCTTGTTTCCGTTGCGGACAGGCGAGACGGAGAAGCCGGCCTCGAGCAGGCGCGCGCGCGCCGCGTCCGCGTCCGGCACGCGCCAGGCCAGCCCCCAGAGCTCGTCGGGCTTGGCGGGATCGGGCGCGGCGCCGAGCAGGCTCGCGACCTCGACCGTGACTCCGCCCACGCGGAAGAACTGCAGCCGCACCTTGCGCTCGGGGAAGCTCTTGTCGAGCGCCAGGCGCAGCCCGAGTGACTCGCCGTAGAGCTTCCGGGTCGCGTCCGGGTCGGCGCTGCGCACCACCACGTGATCGAGCCCCTCCACGGCGGCGACCTGCGGCACCGTGACTCGCGCGGGCGGGAGCGCGTCCGCCGGCGACAGATGCTCGATCGCAAAGGCCAGCACGCCGCGCGTGGCGGACTCCGGCAGGTGCACGTTGCGCCAGCGGCGCACGGCACCGGTCGTCGAGTCCGTACCCGAGCCCTCGAGCGGATCGGCGGCCGGCAGCCCGCGCGCGCGGAGCTCCGCGGCGGTCTCGTCCGCGTCGTCGGTGCCGAACGCGAAGCCCACCACGCCCTCGCCCGCGCGCTCGAGCCGCTCGCGCACGCGGCTCGCGAACGGCCCTTCGCCCACCACGCCCAGGAGCTCGAGATAGGTGTTCGTCAGCCGGAACAGCGTGTTCGCCGTGCCCTGCCCCGGGTGCGCGCCGCGCCAGGACGGCGCGCGGCCCAAGAGCCGCGCGTAGGTATCGGTGGCGGACTCGAGTTCGCGCACCGCGACGATCACGTGGTCGAGCGAGTGCAGCACGTCAGCGCTCGGCCACGTCCTTCGCCGGCTTCTTGCAGCCGGACTTCGGCAAGTCCTCGGCCGTGAACGCGTCGTGGTCGACGTAGCCCTGGAAGATCTCGCAGCGCAGCTTGTCGTCCATGCGCGAGTCACCCGCCATCTTCGCGAGCACCGACTCCTTCGTGACCGCCTGGCGCTCCATGCGGATGCCGCCGCCCGCGTGCGTGTCGAACACGATCCCCTTGTCGGCGCCGTCCGCATTGTCCCACGCCTTCCACTCCGGCAAGTCACCCGCGCGGCCGCGTCCCGGCGAGCCGCTGTAGGCGAACTGCGCCCAGTAGGAGGACATCGCGTCGGCGAGCTCCTCGCGGCCCGCGCGGTTCTGCTCCGTCCACATGCGTTCGAACGCCTCCATGCGGAAGTTCTTGAACACGAACGGGATCTCGAGCCCGTGCGCGGCGCCCAGCAGCACCGAGAAGTCGCTCCAGAGCAGCTTCGGCTCCTCGTCCCAGTCGAAGCGGTAGGCGTACACGCTCGGCCCCTGCACGTTGCGCATGTCGCGCGCCGGTGAGTCGACCGCGCCCATCTTCCAGCCCAGCGTTCCGTACTCGGCGCTCACGTCGTAGTGATTCACGTCCTTGATCCTGGGCAGGAAGCCGAACCACCAGGTGACCTGGCTGCGGTCCCCGAACATGAAGAGCTTGAGCTCGTCGCGATTGGTGCCCGTGATCACCGGCACCTGGTTGTAGTGACCGTCGGCGAGCCGCTGCTCGATCTCTTCCTGCGGCAGCACCGCGCCGTCGCGAATCACCAGCGGCATGCGCAGCATGCCCCCGAAGCCCTGCCCCTCGCCGCGATAGGCCGCGAAGACCGCGTCGGGGCTCGCAGCGCGGAGCTTCGCCGCCAGCTCGCCTGCAGACAGCTCTGCCACGCTCTTCTGCGCGAGCTCGGGCTCGAGCTCGGGAAAAAGCACGTGCGGAGTGACTTCGGCCGAGGAGCGCTCGTCGCCCGGCTCGGCCGCGCTCTTCGGGTTCTGGGCCTTGGCCAAGGTGGCCCCGTTCAGGCCCCCGCTCTCCGAGATCGCGCGCTGGAACAGGCCGGCGGCGCGCGGCGACACGAGCAGGCTGTACACGTCGACGCCACCCGCCGACTCACCGAAGATGGTCACGTTCTGTGAGTCGCCCCCGAACGCCGGGATCTCGGCGCGCACCCACTTCAAGGCCTGGATCAGGTCGAGCGTGCCCCAGTTGCCCGAGCGCCCGTCGTCGTCGGCGGCGTCGGCCACCAGCGCCGGGTGCCGGAACCAGCCGAACGGCCCGAGCCGGTAGTTCACCGTGACCACCACCACGTCGTAGGCGGCCGCGAGCTCGCTGCCGTCGTAGCCGTCGCCGCGACCCACGGTGTTCCCGCCGCCGTGGATCCAGAACATGACCGGCCAATGGTGGAGCTTGGCCTCGCTGGCCGAGGCGCGCGGCGCGTACACGTTGAGATACAGACAGTCCTCGTTGCCGGCGAGCGAGCCCGGCTTCAGCTCGGGGGTGCCCGAGAGCAGACCCGCGACCTGCATGCAGGGCGAGCCCGCGCGCAGTGACTCGCGCGTGCCGCTCCAGGGCGCGGGCGGTCGCGGCGGCCGCCAGCGCAGGTCGGCGACGGGCGGCGCGGCGAATGGGATGCCCAGCCAGCCCTGTGACTTCTCGTTGGCCGCGAAGCCGACCAGCTCACCGGACGAGATCGTCCGCTTCGAGTCCGGATCCGCCGTCCGTTCGACCACGTGCGGCGCCCGGCCGCGGCCTAAGCCGAGCGCTACGAGGACGACCGCTCCGAGGATGAAGATCAGAAAACCGAGGACCAGTGCGGACTTGCGCATGAGCCCCTCCTGCTGACGACGCGCCAGTCTACACCGTGGGAGTCACTGCGGGCGAAGTTGGCTGAGACTCCCTCCCTGGATGCGCTCGAACTCCTGGGCGATGTGCGGCGGTGCGTGCGGACGCTGATACATGCGCTTCATGTAGGCGGTGAGCGCCGGGAAGCCGGCGAGCAAGTTCTGCTCGTCGGCCCAGTCGAGCGTGTAGGCGGTGATGAAGTCACCCACGGAGACCCGGTCGCCGACCAGGAATTGACGCCCGGAGAGATGTGAGTCGAGCACCGGCGCCAGCGCCTTGAAGTCCGCCGTCGCGTTCTGGAGCTCCGCCGGAATGCGCCGCGACTCGGGATAGAGCGCCGCGTGCTTGGCCATGCGCCAGAGCGGCTGCTCGAGCTCGGTCACCACGAAGAACAGCCAGCGATAGAGGTCCGCGCGCTGCACCGGGTCCTTCGGCACGAAGCCCTTCTCGGGATACTTCTCGCCCAGATAGAGCGCGATCGCGACGGACTCGAACAGCACCACCTCGCCGTCGACCAGCACCGGCAGCTTGCCCGCGGGGTTCAGCTTCAGGAAGTCGGGCGAGCGGTTCTCGCCCTTCCTGAGATCGACCACCTGGGATTCGAAGGGGATTCCGAGCTCCTGCAGCACCCAGCGATCGCGAATCGAACGGGTCGGACCGAACTCGTAGAGCTTCATGGGGATGACCTCCGCTTCTCCATAGGACGATCGTCGGGAGCGAACTCCGACAATCCCAGCAGCTCGATGAGCCGGTCGGCAACCGCTTCCGGAGCGAGCCCCGTGGTGTCGATCTTGGGCTCCGGCAGCGCCTGGATCTCTGCGAGCTTGCCCAGGCCGTAGTCGAGGAGCCGCGCGCGCTCCGGGTCCGCGCGATGGCGCGCCGCGAGCGCCTGGGGCGACGCCACGAGATAGACGATGCGGAGCGAATGGTAGCGCCCGCCCATGCCGTCGGTGACGCGTTTCACGAGCTCGGGATTCGCGAAAACCCAGCTCACGAACACGAGCGGCAGCCGCGCCTCGAGATAGCCGCGCAGTACCGCGTTCACGTTGCGGCCGAACAGCGCGCCGTACGGCTCGGCCACGTCGAATGGCTTCACGCGCCACACCTCGTCGGCGTCGAGACACGCGCAGCGCTCGAGCTTGCGCTGCAGGTGCACGAGCACGGTGGACTTGCCGACCGCGGGCGGCCCGCCGATCAGGTAGAGCCGGCTCATCGGCTCACCCGCCGCAGATCCCAGCCGCACTGGTAAGTCGGGCCCGTGGTCGTCGGTGACACGCTGAGCTGGATCTCTCCCTCGGCCATCTTCACTCGCACCGTCTCCGAACGGCACTCGTCCGGGTCCTTCGCGGTCGGATCGTACGGCCGGAACGAACGCGCGCGAATCGACCAGTCACCCGGCTCGAGCGGTACGCAGTCACTCTCGCCCCCGGTGATGAACACGACGTCGTGGAAGTGCCCGCCGCGGCCGGCCAGGATCCGAACCGGAAAGACGTTCATGGATCCGTTGTCTTCGTCCCGCTGCACGCACAGCCGCCCGGGCGGCACCCGTTCGACAGGGCCAGGTGGGCCGGCTGCCCAGCCTCCATACAGCTTCTTCGCCGCCACGCCGTAGTAAGTCTTGTTCTCCTTGGAGTCGTAGCGCGCGAGATGGTCATAGATCGCGAAGCTCGGCGACCGCGGGTCGCCGTGCTGAATCTGAAACGTCGTGTAGAACTCGATCTCGGTGAAGCCGGGGCAGCGGCGCCGGACGTCGCGGACGATCCGCTGGACAGTCTTCGTGGTTTCGACGTCCTCGTGATGCGCAATGGCGAAGACGGTGTGTCTCTCGCCATCGTCTTCGATCCCGACCATTCGGTACCTCGGGTCGAACAGCTCGTAACTCGAGGCCGGCCGCAGGGTCGGCGTTCGGAACTCGTCGCCCGCCCACGCCAGGGGGGAGGTTCCCAGAAGAGCGGTCATTGCGAGCATCCAGCCCTTCATCGGACCCGAGTCTCTCGCTCCGCGGCGATCTCGTCCAGCAACGGCTCGCGGGCGCGGAAGGGCTCGCTCTCGCGCGGCCAGTGCAGCACCAGGTCCGTGAAGCCGAGCTCGCGGTAGCGCGCCGCGGCGCGGCGGAAATCTTCGACTGACTGGACGGCGGTGTCGAAGCCCAGGAGCGCGAGCCGGCGCAGACTGTCCGGCGCACGGCCGTTCGCTGCACAGACGCGATCGAGCTCTGCCACCCGCTCCACCGGGTTGCCGCGGCCCTCGACCCAGACCCAGGTCTCGGCGAAGCGCGCGGCGAGCTTCATGCCGCGCGGACCGGTCGCCGCGATCGCGAACGGGACGCGGGGTGCCTGCACGCAGCCGGGGATGTTGCGGGCCTCGTGCGCCGAATAGTAGCGCCCCGAGTGACTCACGCGCGGCTCCCGCAACAGGCGGTCGAGCAGGGTCACGAACTCCTCGAAGCGCTCGCTGCGCTCGCGCCGCGACCAGGGCTCCTGCCCCAACATCGTCGCGTCGAACGTGTCGCTGCCGGCGCCGAGCCCGGCGCACAGACGCCCCCGGCACAGGTCGTCGAGCGTCATCAGCTCCTTGGCGAACGGCACCGGGTGGCGGAAGTTCGGCGACGCCACCAGCGTGCCGAGCCGGATCCGGCTCGTGACTTGTGCCGCGGCGGCCAGCGTGGGCACGGCGCCGAACCAGTCCGCGTCGCGGAAGCTGCGCCAGGCCAGGTGGTCGTAGGTCCAGGCGTGATCGAAGCCCAGCGCGTCGGCGCGCTGCCAGCGCTCGCGCGCGACCGACCAGCGCGCTTCCGGCAGGATCAGGAGCCCGAGTCGGAGTGCCCCCGCCGACCCGGCCACGCTCAGTCGCGCTTGCGCAGGTTCGCCGGCAGCACGCGCTTGCGCAGGCGCAAGCTCTTGGGAGTGACTTCCAGGAGCTCGTCTTCCTCGATCCACTCGAGCGCCGACTCGATCGTGAAGCGGCGCGGCGGGGTCAGGATCTCGGCCTCGTCGTGACCGGTGTTGCGCACGTTGGTGAGCTTCTTGGCGCGAGTCACGTTCACGTTCATGTCCCGGGGCCGGCGGTTCTCGCCCACGACCTGGCCCTCGTACACGTTCTCGCCCGCGCCGATGAACATGGTGGCGCGCTCCTGGATGTTGAACAGCGCGTGCGCGGTCGAGCGCCCGGTGTCGCTGGCGACGATCGCGCCCATGCCGCGGCCGCTGAGCTCGCCCGCGAACGGCTCGTAGCCGCGCACGGTGCGGTAGAGCGTGCCCTCGCCACGTGTATCGGTCAGAAACTCGGTGCGGTAGCCGAACAGGCCGCGGCTCGGCACGACGAAGTTCAAGAGCGTTCGGCCGCCGCGGTTCTCCATCTGGGTGAGTCGTCCGCGCCGCGCGCCGAGCTTTTCCATGACCGCGCCGGTGGCTTCCTGCGGCACTTCGGCCACCACGTCTTCCACCGGCTCGCAGCGCACGTGGTCGATCGTGCGCTCGATGATCTGCGGCTGCGAGACCGCGAACTCGTAGCCCTCGCGGCGCATGGTCTCGATCAGCACCGCGATCTGCAGCTCGCCGCGGCCGGCGACCTCGAAGGTGTCGGTGGTCTCGCCGCTGGTCAGCCGGATGGACACGTTGGTCAGCACCTCACGGCGCAGCCGGTCGCCGATCTGGCGGCTGGTCACGAACTTTCCTTCCTGACCCGCGAACGGCGAGTTGTTGACCGAGAAGCGCACCGCCACCGTGGGCGGATCGATCGCGATCCTCGGCAGTGACTCGAGCGCGTCGGGCGGGCAGACCGTGTCGCCGATCTCGATCGTGTCGACGCCCGCGATGATCGCGATCTCGCCCGCCGAGGCCTCCTCGCGCTCCACGCGCTCGAGCCCGTGCGGCGCGAACAGCTTGGTGATGCGGAAAGTCTGCGGCTCGCCCTGCTCGGGGATGCGCGCCACGGTGACTCCGCGGCGCAGCGTGCCGCGCTCGACGCGCCCGATCACGAGCCGGCCCACG
This sequence comes from Myxococcota bacterium, assembly GCA_035498875.1. GTDB lineage: Bacteria > Myxococcota_A > UBA9160 > SZUA-336 > SZUA-336 > VGRW01. The sequence goes on along the minus strand of DATJZP010000061.1, from coordinate 24,723 downwards.
AACTCGTCCCAGCCCAGCGTGACTGCCTGGAACTGCAGCGGCCCGTCGACGTCGACCTCGGGCGGCGGCGCCTGCTCGAGGATCATGTCGAGCAGCGGCCGCAGGTCCTTGCGCGGCGCCTCGGCCTCGAGCGCGGCCGTGCCCTGCTTGGCCGAGGTGTACACGATCGGAAAGTCGAGCTGGCGGTCGTCGGCGCCGAGCTCCACCAAGAGATCGAAGACCTCGTTGATCACTTCGTGCGCGCGCTGCTCGGGGCGGTCGATCTTGTTCACGACCACGATCGGGCGCAGCCCGCGCGCCAGCGCCTTGCCCAGCACGAAGCGCGTCTGCGGCATCACGCCCTCGACCGCGTCCACGAGCAGGAGCACCGCGTCGACCATGCCCATGACCCGCTCGACCTCGCCGCCGAAGTCGGCGTGGCCCGGCGTGTCGACGAGCTGGATGCGCACGCCCTCGTACTCCACCGCCGTGGACTTGGCGTGGATGGTGATTCCGCGCTCGCGCTCCAGGTCCTCGCTGTCCATCGCGCGTTCCTGCACTTCCTGGTTGGCGCGGAACGTGCCCGTCTGGCGCAGCAGGCCGTCCAGCAAGGTGGTCTTGCCGTGGTCGACGTGCGCAATGATGGCCAGGTTGCGGATGTCTTTGCGGGGGCCACGCATGGCGGGGCGGGACGGTAAGATCACCGCCCGCCGCTGTCCACAGAGGATCGCCGGGCGTCAGCCGCCGCTGATCACGCTCGCCATCCAGGCGCCCCAGAAGCTCAGGCCGACCACGAAGCCCGTGATTGCCACTCGTTCGAGATCCGTCATGGAGGTGAGCATCCACCTGCGCGCGCTCCCGCGCAGTGAAAGCCTTCATACGAGCCTGACTCGATCCCACGGGACCCGCCCGCGGCGTTAATATGCCGGCCCGATGTCCACCGACCGCGTCGCCAGGATCCACGTCCACCACGGCTTCGAGCCAGCGCTGGGCGAGGCCATCGCGGCACAGCTGCGCGCCGCCATGGGCGCGGAGCGCGAGATCGTGGTCTCGCACAAGGACGAGGAGCTGCGCCAGGTGATCGGCGAAGTCGAGGTGATGCTCGCCTTCCGCCCGCCGCGCGGGATCTGGGCGGGCGCGCGCCGGCTGCGGCTGATCCAGATGATGGGCGCGGGCGTCGACGCGCTCCTGCCCGCGCCGGACCTGCCGCCGCAGGTGCGAGTCACGAACGCCCGCGGCCTGCACGGGGCACAGATGAGCGAGTTCGCGCTGGCGATGATGCTGGCGCTCGCCAAGCGCATCCCGCGCGCGCTCGAGCAGAAACAGGCGCACCAGTGGAAGATCTACGGCATGCCGCAGCTCGCCGGGAAGACGCTCGGCATTCTCGGCCTGGGCGCCATCGGCGCAGCCGTGGCCGAGAAGGCGGTCGCCTTCGGCATGCGCGTGATCGGCACGCAGCGCGATCCCAAGCCCACCCCGAACGTCGAGCGGACCTTCGGCGGCGCGGACGCCAGCGAGCGCGTGCTGCGCGAGAGTGAGTTCGCGGTCGTGCTCTTGCCGCTCACGCCCGAGACGCGCGGCTCGATCGGCGCGCGCGAGCTCGACTGGCTGCCGCAGGGCGCATACCTGGTGAACCTGGCGCGCGGCGGAATCGTCGACGAGGCGGCCCTGCTCGAGCGCCTGCGCTCCGGCCGGATCGGCGGCGCCGCCTTCGACGTGTTCTCGCGCGAGCCGCTGCCCACTGACCACCCGCTGTGGGATGCGCCCAATCTGATCATGACTCCACACGTCGCCGGGCTCGAGCCCGACTACATGAAGAAGCTCATGAAGCTCGCGGTCGACAACGTGAGTCGGCTCGAGAAGGGCGAGCCGCTCGTGAACGAAGTCGACCGCGCGCGGGGGTACTGAGTGAGACTCGCGGGCAAGCGCGCGATCGTGACCGGGGCGGCCAGCGGGATCGGGCGCGCGAGCGCGGTCCTGTTCGCCGCCGAAGGCGCGGCTGTGGTCGCGGTCGACGTGGCCGACGAGCTCGACGGCACGCGCCGCGAGATCGAGCGGGCCGGCGGCAGGTGCCTGGCGCGCAAGCTCGACGCCGCCGACGAGGCAGCGGTCCAGTCACTCGTGAACGAGTGCGTCAAGGAATTCGGCGGGCTCGAGGTCGTTTACGCGAACGCCGGCATCGGCGGCGGACTGGTGCCGTTCTTCGAGCTCTCGGCCAGTGACTGGGAGCGCGTGCTGCGCGTGAACCTGATCGGCCCGTTCCTGGCGATCAAGTGCGCCTCCGCTCACATGCGCGCACACGGCGGCGGCTCGATCGTGTGCACGGCCTCGGTCGCCGGACTGCGCTCGGGCGCGGGCGGCACGCCGTACAGCGCCAGCAAGGCCGGAGTGATCAGCCTGGTGCAGACCGCCGCGAACCAGCTCAGCGGCACGGGCGTGCGCGTGAACGCGATCTGCCCGGGGCTGATCGAGACCGGCATGACTCGCCCGATCTTCGAGCTGGCCCGCGCCCGCGGCAGCGAGCAGAAGATCGGCCAGCTGAACCCGCTGAAGCGCGCCGGCCAGCCGATCGAGATCGCGCGCATGGCGCTGTTCCTCGCCAGCGACGAGGCCAGCTACGTGAACGGCCAGGCGATCGCGGTCGACGGCGGGCTGTCCTCGAGTCACCCGGTGGTTCCGGGCCGGCTGGCCTAGGGCCGCAACGGGTTTCAGCATCCGTTCCCGCTCCCGTGACGTGTCCCTCCTGGAGGGACACATGAGGACGAGGCTCTGGGGTCTGCTGTTCGCCGCAATTCTCTTCGCCCGACCTTCGCAAGGCGTTGCCGCCGCCGTCGACATCACCGTGTCGCTGGTTCCGGGCACCACGGACTGGCAGCTCGTGGTCGACTCCAGCTCGCCGTCGCCGGTGGGCGGGATCGCGCTGGTGCTGTCGAACTCACTCTCGGGCTTCGTCACCGACCTCGGCCAGTACGCGACCGTGATCTGCGCCGACGACGGCTGCCCGGGGATCGATCCCGGAAGCACTTACTCCTTCTCGCTCTCCATCCCGATCACCATGTATCCGCTGACCCTCCAGGAGATCGTGCCCCCGTTCGGCCACGCCGTGCTGGGCACCTTCCACACCAGCACCTCGTCCGCCGCCGACATCCAGGTCCTGCCGGCCTTCAACGGCCTGACGGTGATCGACACGGACGCCCACCTGATCCCGGACTTCTCGATTCAGGTCGTGCCGGAGCCCGGCATCGCAGGACTCTTCGCAGCTTCGCTGGCCCTTCTGCTCGCGCGCCGCCTCGGCTGACCTAGGCGGCCGGAGCGGCCCTCGATCGCGCGCCGGAAGTGCGCGCAGTCGAGTGGATCGCGCGCCCGGCAGGCCAGCGCCTCGTCGATCATGCGTCTCGCCGCCTCCGCCCGGGCGATGCGCTGCTCGAGCTCGGCTCGTTTCCGAAGCAGCAGCCTCCGGCGCGCCGACAGGCTGCGCGTGCCGGTCGCAGCCCGCGTCTCACGCAGCGAGAAGCCGGCCTCCTGACAGAGCAGGATCAGACCTACCCGGTAGGTATCGCTCTCCTCGTAACGGCGCGCGCCCGAGGCACGCGCCGGCGCGCGCAGCACCCCCTGGCTCTCCCAGTGGCGCAGCACCGAGGTCGCCAGATCGAAGCGCCGAGCGAGCTCGCCGATCGCGAGCGACGACCTCCCGTTGGGCTTGGCTCTTGACTTCATGTGCACTTGAAGCTGCACGATCTCGCCATGGCAGGCCAGTTCGACGGCGTGAGCGGCTTGGTCGCGGCGAAAGTCATGGCGCGTGTGAATCGCGACATGGAGGCGCAGGCGATCGAGCGACTCTCGCCTGCGCCGAGTGACAGGGTGCTGGTGCTGGGATTCGGGCCGGGCGTCGGCATCGAGCTGCTGCTGAAGCGACTCGCGCGCGGCCGGGTCCGGGGCGTCGATCCATCGGCCGTGATGGTGAAGGAGGCGGCTCGCCGCAACCGCGCGGCGATCGCCGCCCACAGACTCGAGCTCGTCGAGACCGATGCCGCGCACCTGCCCTTCCCCGACGCGGAGTTCGACGGCGCGATCGCCGTGAACAGCATCCAGCTCTGGGAGCCGCTTCCAGAGAGCTCTAGCGAGGTGGCACGGGTGCTCCGCCCGGGCGCGCGCCTGGTCTCGCTGACTCACGACTGGGCGATCACGCGCCACGCCGCAACGGTCGAGGAGTGGCTCGCGCGTACCGAGACCGCCCTGCTCCGAGCCGGGCTCGGCCAGGCGTCTCGGGCGCTCGGCAGCGCGCGCTCGGGAAGAACCGTCGGCCTGGTGGTGCGCCGGCTCGGCTGACGCCGGCGCGAGGAGCCGAGGCTCGCCTGCAGGTCGAGCCCCGGTCGTAGTCTCGGCGAAGCGGTCGCTGCGCGAGTCAGTTGTTGCTGCAGCCGCAGCCGCTGCACGCGGTCAGGCTCATCGCGAACGGCGCCGCCAGCACCAGAAACAGGGCGATCTTCCACTTGTTCATTGCTCTCACCTCCGATCCGTCCAGTGCGCTGGACGGTGCGAAGAGAGAGCAAAGCGCGGGCCAGACGCGAGCTGCGCTCAGAGGCGGCGGGAGCGCGGAATGTGAACGGAGCGTCGTCGGGTCACTGCCCCTTGTACTCGACGCCCATGATCACCTTGCCCTTGCCCGCCCATTCCTTCTCGCGCAGCTTGAACTTCTGGATCTTGCCGGTGGCGGTCTTGGGCAGGTCGCCGAACTCGACCGCCTTGGGGCACTTGAACGCGGCCAGTGACTCCTTGGTGAAGGCGATGATGTCGGCCTCGCTGCACTGGGCGCCGGGGCGCAGCGAGACGAAGGCCTTGGGCACCTCGCCCCACTTCTCGTGCGGCATCGACACCACCGCGCACTCCATCACCGCCGGGTGGCGCACGATCGCGTTCTCGACCTCGATCGTGGAGATGTTCTCGCCGCCCGAGATGATGATGTCCTTCGAGCGGTCGCGGAGCTCGATGTAGCCGTCGGGGTGCATCACGCCCACGTCGCCCGAGTGGAACCAGCCGCCGGCGAACGCCTTGGCGGTGGCTTCCGGGTCGTTGTAGTAGCCGCGCATCAGGTTGTTGCCGCGCATCACCACCTCGCCCATGGTGCTGCCGTCGGCGGGCACGTCCTTCATCTCCGAGTCGACCACGCGCAGATACACCGCGTGCGGATAGGGCACGCCCTGGCGCGACATCATCTTCGCGCGCGCGCCGGTCTCGAGCTTCTCCCAGCCGTCCTGGAACTCGCAGGTCACGTGCGGGCCATAGGTCTCGGTCAGTCCGTACAAGTGACTGATCTTGATGCCCAGCTTCTCCATCTGCTCGAGCAGGGTGGGCGACGGGGGCGCGCCGCCGGTGCAGGTCGAGATCGGCGGGTCGAAGTGCTTCCCCTGCGCCGCCGGGTCGCTCGCCAGCATGAGCAGCACGGTCGGGGCGCCGTTCAGGTGGGTGACACCCTCCTCGTCGACCAGCCGGAAGATCTCGGCGGGCTCGACCTTGCGCAGACACACCTGCTTTCCGGCGGCGCCGACGAACGCCCAGGCCATGCACCAGCCGTTGCAGTGGAACATGGGCACGGTCCAGACGATGGTCGAGTCACGCGTCAGCGACAGCTTGCCGATCTGACTGAGCGCGTTGAGATAGGCGCCGCGGTGCGTGTACATCACGCCCTTGGGCATGCCGGTGGTGCCCGAGGTGTAGTTGATCGAGATCACGCTCTCTTCGTCGTCGATCGTGTTCTCGACCGGCAGGGTGGGCGCGCCCTTCGCGAACTCGTCCCAGGCGAGCTTGCCGGGCCGCGCCGGGACGATGCCGTCGGGGATCTCGATCACGTGCTGCAGGGCCTTGCGCTGGGGCAGGATCGCGTCGAGCGGCGGGGCGAGCTCGGGATCGACCAGCAGCACCTTCGCGCCGCAGTGATCGAGGATGTAGGCGATCTCGGCCGGCGCGAGCCGGGTGTTGATCGAGACCAGCGGCGCGCCGAGCAGCGGCATGGCGAAGTGCGCCACCAGGTGCGCGGGCGTGTTCGGCGCGAGGATCGCGACCCGATCGCCGGGACCCACGCCGGCGCGCCGCAGCGCTCCCGCCATCGCGCCCACCCGGCGCGCGAGCTCCTGGTAGCTCCAGCGCAGCTTGCCGTGCACCACCGCTTCGCGCTTGGGAAACACCCGCGCGCTGCGCTGCAGCATGACCAGCGGAGTGAGTGGATCGGTCCAGACGTTCGCGTGCGGCTTGGCGGACATTCGTTCCTCTCGTGGGGCTCGAAAGACTACGACTTGTAGCGCTCGCTCGCCGCGTACTTCTCGTCCAGGCCGACGAGCGAGGTGAACTCGGCGAAGGTCATGCGCGCGGCGTCGTCGGCGCGGCTCGTGCCCTTGGCCACGAGCTCGCGGAAGGCGCTCTCGAGCGCGCGCGCGGCGGCGAGCAGGCCGGTGAGCGGGTAGACCACGTACTCGAAGCCCAGCTCGCGCAGCTCGGCCAGCGGCAGGATCGGAGTGACTCCGCCCTCCACCATGTTGGCCATCAACGGCCCCGGGACCTCGCGGCCGATCCGCGCCAGCTCGTCGCGCGACTGCGGAGCCTCGACGAAGATCAGGTCGGCGCCGGCCTCGCGGTACATGCGGCCGCGCCGGATCGCCTCGTCGAGGCCGAGCGGGCCGCGCGCGTCGGTGCGGCCCAGGATCATGAGTCGCGCGCTGCCGCGCGCGTCGACCGCGGCGCGCAGCTTCTGCACGTGCTCCTCGGCGGGAATCACCTGCTTGTCGCGCATGTGGCCGCAGCGCTTGGGCCAGACCTGGTCCTCGAGCAGCATGCCCGCCGCGCCCATGTGCACGAGCTCGCGCACCAGCCGTTGCACGTTCAGCGGCCCGCCGTGGCCGGTGTCGCCGTCGACGATCAGCGGCGTGCGCACCGCTTCCAGGATGCGGCGCGCCTGCAGGAGTGTCTCGGTCTGGGTCAAGAGTCCGAAATCGGGCTCGCCCAGCTGCGTGCCCGCGACCGCGAACCCCGACAGGAACAAGAGCTCGAAGCCCGCGCGCTCGGCGAGCTTCGCGGACAGCGCGTCCCAGACCCCGACCGAGAGCTTCACGCCGTGCACCGTACGAGCTCGCGCGCGTCGCGCAGTGACTCGAGCCGCGATACGACCTCGATCAGGCGCTCGGCGGCGGCGGCGCCGAGCTCGGGAGCCACGCACGCGCGCACCTTGGCCAGGCGCTCCTCGTCGCGCAGCGGAAACTCGGGGGCGCCGCGGGCGTGGCGCGCCGCGACGCGCTCGCGCGTGCCGTCGCTGAACACCGCCTCGACCTCCTCCTCGGCGCCCCGCGCCTCGCGCACCGTCACCCGGCGCAGCAGCGACTGCACGTCGGCGCGCCCCGCGCGCGCGTCTGAGAACGCGCCGAGACCGGGCCAGCCGTCGAGCCAGGCCACGGCCGCGCAGTACGGCAGAGAGAACTTGGCCTCGAGGCCGGTGCGCGGCGTGGGGTAGATCAAGATCAAGAGCCCGAGCGGGTCGCTCGCGATCTCGAGTGACTCGAGCTCGCGCCCTGCCTGCTTCTCGCGCAGCGCCAGCACCCCATCGATCGTGCGGTGCGTGAAGCGGCACGAGGGATACGGCTTCAGCTCGAGCCCGGGCTTCTCGAGCGCGAACGGGCGGCCCAGCGCCGGGAGCACCAGCGGCTTCGCGCCTGCGTACAGGTCGGAGAGACCCATCTGGGCCTCCACGGCATCCTCGCGCGCGGTGACTCCCAGGCGCGCGAGCTCGGCCGCCTCGAGCCCCGCGCGCGCGGCGAGCCCGGCGTGCAGCGGCTTCGTGTCGGTGCCGAAGTTCGCCCGCGTGCCCGAGGCGCGCGAGCCCGCGATGCCGAAGGCGCGCCGGAGCTGGCGCGCGTCGAGCCCGAGCAGCACCCCCGCCGCCGCGGCGGCGCCGAACACGCCCAGGGTCGAGGTCGCGTGCCAGCCCTGCTCGTAGTGCGGCTTGCCCAGTGCCTGGCCGAGCCGTGACTCGACCTCGAAGCCCGCGACGTAGGCGCGCAGCACGTCGGCACCCGAGGCATGACTCGCCTCGGCTGCCGCCAGCACTGCCGGCAGCAGCGGCACCGTCGGGTGGCCGTTCATGGCCCAGCTCACGTCGTCGAAGTCGAGCGCGTGCGCCGCCGCGCCGTTCACCAGCGCCGCGAGCTCGGCCGAGACCGACTCGCCCGTGCCCCAGAGCGTGGCCACCGGTCGCGAGCCCTGGCCCAGCGCGAAGGCGCGCAGCCGGTCCGACACCGGCTCGTGTCGCCCGGCGATCGCGCAGGCGAGTGAGTCGAGGATCGCGGCGCGCGCGGTCGCGCGCACCGCTTCCGGCGCGTCGTCGAGGCGGAGCGCCAGAGCGAAATCGGCCAGGCGCGCGGTCTCGCTCAAGCGCTGCTCACTCAGACACCCGCGAAGCGCGCGATCTCTTTCGCCGACGCCTCGGGCTGCTCCTGCAGGATCAGGTGACCGCAGCGCTCGATCTGCACGACCTGCGCGTTGCGCACGTTCTTGGCCCAGATGTCGGCGTAGGACGGCGCGATGAAGCGGTCCTGCGCGCCCCACAGCACGAGCGTCGGCACGCGGATGCGCCACAGCCGCCGCTCGAGACCGGTCTCGGGCACCGGGAACAAGAACTTCGCGGCGGTGCGGAAGCCCATGAGCAGCGCGATCAGCTGCTCGACCTGCTCGTCGGTCTTGTCGTCCTTGTCACTCATCAGCTTCGTGAGTGCGGACATCCCGACCGCGGCCGGGCACGACATGTCGTGGAACAGGAACGGCAGGAGCTCTTTGATCTCGAGCCCGAACAGGTCGGTCACGGGCGCGTCGTCGCGCCACAGCCCGACGGGCGCGAGCACCGCGAGCTTGCCGACCTCCTTCGGCCGGAGCGCCGCCATTTCGCCCGCGATCCAGCCGCCGAACGACTCGCCGACCAAGAGCGGCTTCTCGAGTCCGAGCGCCTCCATCACGTCGAAGCCGTGCTGGAAGAGATCGAGCTGGTCTTCGAGCAGCTCGAGTCCTTCCGCCGCCGACTTGCCGAAGCCGGGCAGCACCGGCGCGACCACGTGGAAGTGTCGAGCCAGGATCGGCAGCGCGCCGGCCCAGGCCACGCCGCCCGCGCCATGCAGGAAGAACAGGTTCGGCCCTTGCCCGGCCTCGATCACCTCGATCGTCGGCCGGCCGGAGCCGAGTGCCAGCATTCGCGAACGCGGCTCGCTCATTTCGCGGCTCCGGCGTAGTGACCCGGCACCGCGCGCCTTGCGGCAGCCAGCGGCTTCGGCCACCAGCGATCCTCGAAGTCCGAGAAGATGTGCCGGAGCTTGGGCAGGATCTGCGTCCCGGCCAGCAGGGTCGCGCGACTCACGAGCTCGGCGGGCGACGAGCCGATCTGACAGCCGAGCAGGACGTGTCCGACGCGCAGCTTCTTGATCAGCTCCTCGATCTGCTGGCGCACCGAGTCGGGCCCGCCGGCGATGATGTAGCCGCCGTCGACGAGCTCCTTCCAGGTCTTGTTCTTGCCGTGGTTCGCCGAGGTGTTGCCCACCTGCGCGACGACGCCGGCGCGCAGCGATGCGGCCGTGCGGTAACCCGGCGCCTCGGACGTGCCCGGATACAGGTGCAGGCAGTTGTTGAAGAAGTAGTCGACGTGGGGCCACCACTCCTTCTCGCAAAGCGAGTCACTCTCGCTGATGCAGACTTGCTGGAAGAACGCGGCGCTGTGCGGGTTGTCGTCGACGCCGAGCGCGGCGCGGCGATCCCAGTAGCCCTTCAGCAAGGCCTCGCCCTTCTTGTAGCCGCTGAAGGAGAGACAGCTGTAGTTGTAGTCGTGCTCGGCGCAGAAGTCCCAGGTCTCGATCGAGCCGAGCCCGGGGATCCAGACCGGCGGATTGGGCTGCTGGATCGGCCGCGGCCACAGGTTCACGTAACGCAGCTTGGTGTACTTGCCGTTGAACGCGAACGGCTCGCGCGTGTGCCACGACTTCATGATCAGCTCGTGACCCTCGCGGTACTTGTCGCGCACCGTCGCCGGGTTCTGGCCCGCGCAGTAGTTGATGTCCATCGAGGTGCCGACCGGGAAGCCCGCGATCAGCCGCCCGCCGGAGATCACGTCGAGCATCGCGAACTCCTCGGCGATGCGCGTCGGCGGGTTGTAACACACGATCGAGTTACCCAGGACGAGCAGCATCGCCTTCGAGGTCCGGCGCGCGAGCGTGGCCGCCATGATGTTCGGCGACGGCATCATCCCGTAGGCGTTCTGGTGATGCTCGTTCACGGCAATCGCGTCGAATCCGCATTGCTCCGCGTATTCGAGCTGGTCGAGGTACTCGTTGTAGAGGTCGTGCCCTCGCTCGGGGTCGTAGATCCCGTTGGGGAGATCGACCCAGACGCTGTGGTAGCGCTGCCGGAAGTCGGCCGGCAGCCAGCGATACGGCATCAGGTGGAACCACGTGAACTTCATGGCATCCCTCCGGTGAGCGGCGGGTGGAGCGCGCTCTAGAGAGCGTTAGTGGACCGCGTCCGGCGCCCGGAATCAAGTCAGCGGCGGTGCAGGATCAGGGGCGCGATCTCGCGCGGGCTCTCGAGCATGAATTCGACGCCGGCGGCGCGCAGCTCTTCACGCCCGCGCAGGCCCCAGCCGCAGCCGATCGTGCGCGCGCCGGCGTTCCTGCCGGTCTCCACGTCGACCGCGCTGTCGCCGATCATCCAGACCTCGCGCGGGCGCACCGCGAGTCTCTCGATCACGCCGTGAAGCACCGCCGGATCGGGCTTGCGCACCGGCAGCGTGTCACCGCCCAGCACCGCGCCGAACACGCCCTTGATGCCGAGCCCGTCGATGATCCGGTCGAGGAAGCGCGAGGGCTTGTTCGAGAGCACGGCCAGCCGCTCCTCGGCGAGCGCCTCGAGACACTCGGAAACGCCGGGGTAGAGCTCGGTGGTGTCGAGGCAGCACTGGTCGTAGTGAGTGCGAAAGCGCTCGTAGTGGGCTTCGAGTCTCTCGGGCGCGCGCTCGCCCTCGGGCAGCGCGTTGGCCAGTAACTTCAGCGCGCCGTCGCCGATCCAGGCGCGCACCTGGGGGCCCTCGACCGGCGGCAGGTCCACGTCGGAGAGCGTGCGGTTGAGCGCGGTCGCGAGGTCGCGCCAGGTGTCGGCCAGCGTGCCGTCGAAGTCGAACACCACCACGCGACTGGTCTGCGCCTCCCGCATCGGCCCCTAGACTAAATCGCTCGGGCTTTCTGCGCGAGAGCGCGGGTGGTACGTTCCGGCTCGTGATCTTCCCGCTGCGCTTCAAGCTGGCGCTGCTGTCCAGCCTGTTACTCGTCGGCGCGATCGGCACTGTGTCGCTGGTCGTGCTGGACCAGAGCGCGCGCGCGCTCGCAGACGAAGCCGGCAAGCGCGCGGTCGTGCTGGCCCAGCAGCTCGCGCGGAACGCGCGCGAACCCATGCTGCTGCAGGACGACCTGATGCTCTCACAGCTGCTCGAGAGCCTGGCGAAAGAGGCGGAAGTGACCACCGTCCGGCTGCTCGACAAGAACGGCCGGGTGGTCGCGTCGTCGCAGCAGGGTGAGCCGCAGAGCGTGCCGCGCATGGCGATGACGCACGACCTGGAGACCGACTCGAAGGACGGCGTGCTGGTCGTGGCCGCGCGCATGACCTACCGGGACGTCGACATCGGCGAGGCGCAGGTGGTGCTCGACGTGGCGGCGGTGACTCGCGGCGTGAAGCAGCGCGCGCGCCGCGACGTGCTGATCGCGTCCGGCGTGCTGCTCGGGGTGGGCCTGGTGATCGCGTTCGTGGTCTCGGGCATGGTGAGCCGGCCGCTGCAACGGCTGCGCCTGGCGGTGAACGCGCTGGCGGCCGGCGATCTCTCGGCGCGCGTCGAGCCGACCTCGCGCGACGAGATCGGCGTCTTGACCCGCGCCTTCAACGAGATGAGTCAGAGCCTGGGCGAGAAGCGCCGGATCGAGACCGCCTTCCGCCGCTACGTCTCCGACCACGTGCTGCGCGAGGTGGTCGAGTCGCCCGAGGCGATCCACCTGAAGGGCGAGCTGCGCGAGGTGACGGTGCTCTACCTCGACATCCGCAAGTTCACGCGACTCACCGGCTCGATCGGCGCCGAGCGCGTGGTCGCGTTCCTGAACGAGTCATTCGACCTGATCACCGGCCGGCTGCTCGAGCACGGCGCCACGGTCGACAAGTACATCGGCGACGCGATCCTGGCCTATCTGGGCGCGCCGATCGAGACCGAGGACCACGCCCAGCGCGCCGTGGCCGCGGCGATCGCCGTGCAGCGCGCGATTCACGACCGCAACGCCCGCTGCGAGGCTTCGGGCCAGCCGTTCGTGCCGCTCGAGGTGGGCATCGGCATTCACACCGGCCAGGTGGTCGTGGGCAACATCGGCTCGGAGCTGAAGATGGACTACACCGCGATCGGCGAGCCGGTGAACGTGGCCAACCGCCTGCAGGCGATGGCCGGACCCGGCGAGATCAAGGTGACCGGCGAGGTGCGCGAGCGCGTGGGCATGCTGGTCGAAGCCAAGCCCGAGGGTCCGCACAAGATCGAAGGCGTCGAGCAGCCGATCGAGATCTACAAGATCCTGTACTAGAGCCCGTCCCCGCCTTCGTTAGACTCCGCACCGTGTCGCGCTCCGGCATCGCTGGAGCTTGCGCGCTCCTGGCTCTCGCTCTGGGCTGCGCGCAGGCTTACGACCGCGGGGAGAGACTCTACAGTCAAGGGGACGTCGCCGGCGCGCTGTCGGTCTGGCGCGGCATTCCCGAGACCAGTCGTGAGTACCCGCGCGCACACGCGCGCCTGGAGACGCTCGAGGCCGAGCTCGCCTCCAGCCTGGCGCGCTACGAGAAGCGCGCGCAGTTCTTCGAGAGCGAGGGGCGGCTGGCCGAGGCCGTCCTGTACTACCGCCTGGCGTTGAAGCTCGACCCCGACCGGCCGCAGACGCTCGAGCGCGTGCAGAAGCTGTTCCGCGAGCTGCACGCGCAGGAGGACGCCGAGCGAAAGAGACTCGCGGCGGCGCTCTCGGCCGGGAACCTGCGCCAGGCCAACGAGTCGGCGGAGAAGCTGTCGAAGCTCGATCCGTTCGACCCCGCGATCCAGATCGAGATCCGCCAGGTCTACGCCGAGACCGGCGCGCAGGTCACTCGCTCACTCGAAGACGGCAAGCGCGCCTACGCGCTCGGCGACCGCGCCGGCGCGCGCGCCGCCTTCGAGCGCGCGCTCGAGCTCGATCCGCAGAACGAGGCCGCGCTGGGCTACCTGTCCTACATCCGCAGATACGACCAGGAGATCGCGGACGAGGACCAGCAGCGCCGCAACGCGCGCTCGGCCGCCGCGGCCGCCGCCGCGAGCGCGCCGCCGCCGCCCACGCTGTCGGCGCAGGAGATACTCGCGGAAGGTCACTTCCGCGCCGGCCAACAGGCCGAAGAGGCCGGCGAGCCCTATCGCGCGCTCGAGGAGTACATCGAGGCGCTGCGCATCGACGACAAGCACCAGGGCGCGCGCCGCCGGCTCGGGTCACTGCGCGCCGAGCTCGCGCCGCGCCTGCCCGCGCTCTACGAGCAGGGCAAGCGCTACTTCCAGGACGAGGACCTGGAGCAGGCGCTCGCGGTCTGGCGCGAGGCGCTCTTGATCGCGCCCGACGACCAGCGCACCAAGGAGAACGTCGACCGCGCCGAGCGCATCCTGTCGCGGCTCGAGGAGATCCAGACCCATGGCCCGTAGCCGGCGCTGGATCGCAGCATGCGCGCTCGGGCTGTTCGCGTGCGCCGGCTCGGCCGAGAAGGTCGCGACGCAGATCTTCTCGGGCAACCAGGCCCTGGTCTACGACCGCGCCTCCGATCTCCTGCCGCCCGAAGGCCTGCGAGTCACTTCGAACGCCGATCGCCAGGTCTCGCTGGCCTGGGATCCGGTGCTGGTCGGCGACGTCGCGGGCTACGCGATCCTGCGCGCGAGCGGCGCGGGCGAAGGCCAGTTCAAGCGCGTCGGCATCACCAACTCGCGCTTCGGCACGGTCTTCACCGACCTGGGCGACAAGCCCGGCTCGCTCGGCGACGGCCAGACCTACTCGTACCGCGTGCATCCCTACGACCGCATGGGGCGAGTGTCTCGCAGTCATGCCGCGCTGACCGCGACCACCGAGCCCAAGCCCGCCATTCCCGAGGGCCTGCAGGTGTACTCGAACCTGCCGCGCAAGGCCGTGCTTTCCTGGAAGCCGAGCGAGCAGACCGCCGTCGCCGGCTACGGGATCTTCCGCTGTCCCACGATGGCGGGCCCGTGGGAGCACGTCGCGTTCGCGGAGGGCCGGCTCAACACGGTGTACGAGGACTCGATCCCCGGTGACCTGCGCGTCATGTACTACCGGATCGCGGCCGTGAACCGCTTCGGCGGCCAGAGCGAGATGACCGAGTCACCGATCCGCGCGGTGACCAAGGCCGAGCCGCTGCCGCCCACCGGGCTGGCCGCCGACGCGCGCCGGATCGGCCGGATCGCCCTCAAGTGGGCCCCCAACGTCGAGCCCGACGTGACCGGCTACGAGATCTGGCGCAGCGTCCGGGGCGCGAGCGACTTCGAGCCCGAGATCCAGATCGGCACCGTCGAGGCCGCGAAGACCGCGTATCTCGACAACGCCGTGGGCTGCGGCGAGACCGTGCGCTACCGGCTGCGCGCCGTCGACGCCGACGGGCTCGAGAGCTTCTACTCGGAGCCGCTCGAGGTCACGGGCTCGGACCTGGGCCTGACGGTGGCGCGCACCCCCTCGGGGATGGTCCTGCGCTGGAACGCCGCCCGCGCCAAGACCTTCCGCTCGGCCCACGTGAGCCAGCTGCGCTCGATCCTGCCCGCCAAGGACCTCGCCAGCGTGTCCGACGCCAGCGAAGTCGCGCTGCCGGAGCTCTCCCCGGGCACCCAGCTCGAGGTCGCCCTCTCCGCCCCCAGCGACGGCGAAGGCGACGCCCCGCGCTGCCGGATCGCCGTTCCCGCCGGCTCTTGATCGGGCGCCCGGGATCCGTAGACTGGGGCGCCCATTCCCCGGTAGCTCAGTCGGTAGAGCGGGTGGCTGTTAACCACTAGGTCGGCGGTTCGAGCCCGTCCCGGGGAGCCAGGGATCCTGCTCGCCTCAGCGCTTGGGCGGCGCGGAGACCTCCGAAAGCTGGTTCTCGGGCACGCAGCGGAAGATCAACATTCCGCGATCGCTCGAGACCGGCGCCATGCGCAGGCCCTTCGCGTCGCAGAACGCGTTCGCGTCCTTGACCGAGGCTTCGAGCGCCGTGCCCGCCCCGAACATCGACTGGTAGTTCACGAAGTACTTGTCGCCGTACTCCTGCACGTGTGTCGGCTCGGGGCCCGAGGCGCAGCCACACAGCGTGAGCAGGCTTCCCAGGACGAGCCATTTTCCGATCTGCATGTGTTCACCTCTCTATCGGCGAAAGACTATCACCCTGCCGGCGAAATCGTTCGTGGCGAGATGAAGGACTTCTCAGTGCGCCGTCGGGCCGCGGGCGAGGAGTGACTCAGCGGCGGTGCAAGATCTGCTCCGAGACATGTTCGGGGCGCGCGCCCAGTCCGACCAGGCGCGCCGGGATGCGGCGCGCCCAGGGCCAGGCATCGAGCAGCCGCAGCGCCAGCGGTGGCGTCGGCTTGGCGCCCGCGAGCGCGGGCGCGACCAAGCGATCCTGGATGAAGATCTGCGCATTCTGAGTGAGCCGGGTCGGCCACTCGCGGCGCCGCTGCACGGCGGCGAGCTCGTCGGGCGTGGGAGCGCCGCGGCGCAGAGGCTCGGCCAGGAGGTTGGCCACGGCGACCGCGTCCTGGATCGCGAGGTTGATGCCCACGCCGCCGACGGGCGACATGGCGTGCGCGGCGTCGCCGATGCACAAGAGCCCCGGCCGCCACCACTCACGGAGCCGATCGACGCGCACGGTGAGCAGCTTCACGTCGTCGAAGCTCTGGATCTCGTGCACGCGGTCGGCCAGGAACGGCACGAGCGATGCGATCCGGCCGCGCAGCGCGCCGAGCCCCTCGCGCTCGAGCGTTTCGCGCGCGCCCTTGCGAATCACGTACGCGCACTGCCAGTAGTCACCGCGGTCGAGCAGCACCAGCAAGTGACCCGCCGACAGGTGTCCGAACACCTGGCTCGGGTCGCCGGGCTTGCGCGAGACGCGCAGCCAGATCACGTCGATCGGCGCGCCGAAATCCTGGACCTCGAGCCCGGCCCGCTCGCGTACGCGCGAGTGGCGGCCGTCGGCCGCCACCACCAGGTCGCTCGCGATCGCGAGCTCCCCCGCTGGCCCGCGCGCGCGTACACCCGTGACTCGCGTGCCGTCGCGCACCAGGTCGACGACCTCGCTGCGCATCAGTAGCCGGAAGCTCGGGAGCTTCTGCGCGTGCTCTGCGACGAAGTCGAGGAAATCCCACTGCGGCATCAGCGCCACGAAGCGCGCGTGACTGGGCAGGTGCGTGAAGTCCGCGACCTGCATGCGCCGGCCCGAGATCACGAGCGCGAGCTGGCGCACCTCTTGGTGAGGTCGGGCAAGCAGCGCCGGAAGCAAGCCGAGCTCGTGCATCACCTCGAGCGTCGAGGGATGGACGGTGTCTCCCCGGAAGTCGCGCAGGAAATCGGCGTGCTTCTCGAGCACGACCACGTCGACGCCGGCGCGCGCCAAAAGGAGCCCGAGCATCATGCCCGCGGGGCCACCGCCCGCGATGCAGCAGCGCGCCCGAAGCTCGCTGCTCGGTGTATGTTCCGATGAAGACGTGCTCGGCATGGGCTGCCTCTCAGGATTGGACGCAGGAGCACCCGAAACCTACCCTGCGCGCGCATGGAAGCGCTGGGCTCCCTGGGAATCGCCGTGCCCGAGATTCTCCTGCCCCGCAAGGGCATCGATCTGGGGCGCTGGGCGGTCGTGGCCTGCGACCAGTACACCTCGGAGCCCGAGTACTGGAAGCGCGTCGAAGAATACGTCGGCGCCGCGCCCTCGACGCTGCGCTTGGTGCTGCCCGAGGCCTGGCTGCTCGCCGGCGACGACGAGGCGGCGCGCAGCGCTGCGATCCAGAAGACGATGCGCGAGTATCTCGCGGGCGGAGTCTTCGCCGCCCCGCGCAAGGGCTTCGTGGTGGTCGAGCGCCAGACAGCGCACGTGCGCGCGCGGCTCGGTCTCCTGGTCGCGCTCGATCTCGACTGCTACGACTGGCGGCCGAGCGCGCGGGCGCTGGTCCGGGCGACCGAAGCCACCGTCGAAGACCGCCTGCCGGCGCGGCTGCGCGTGCGCGAGCATGCGGCGCTCGAGCTGCCGCACGTGCTGGTGCTGATCGACGACCCCGAACGGACGGTGATCGAGCCGGCGGCGCGCGCAGCGCGGACGCGCGCCCCGCTCTACGACACCGAGCTCTGGCCGAACGGCGGCCGGGTGCGCGGCTTCGCGCTCGACGGAGCCGCAGAAGTGACTGCGCTGGGCCGCGGTCTCGCGGCGCTGGCCAGCCCGGAGCGCCAGCGCGCGAAGTACGGCGGCGACGGGCGCGCGCCGTTCCTGTTCGCGGTGGGCGACGGGAATCACTCGCTGGCCGCCGCGAAGCTGCTCTGGGAGCAGCGCAAGTCGGGTCTCTCGCTAGCGCAGCGCACCAGCCATCCGCTGCGCTTCGCGCTGGTGGAGCTGCTGAACGTGCACGACCCGGGGCTGCGCTTCGAGCCGATCCACCGGCTGGTGTTCGGCGCGGAGCCAGAGTCGCTGGTGCGCGGGCTCGAGCAGCGTGCGCCGGGGGGCTCGCGCCGCCACCTGCTCCGCTGGCGCGGGGCGGGGCGGAGCGGAACGCTGACGCTGGCCGCGCCGAGTGACTCGCTGTTGGTTGCGGTCTTCCAGCAGACGCTCGACGCCTGGCTGCGCGACCATCCCGAGGCGCGCATCGACTTCATCCACGGCGGCGAGGCGCTGGCCCGACTCAGTGACAAGCCCGACCGCACCGGCTTCGAGCTGCCTGCGTTCGAGCGCGCGGATCTGTTCCCGGTCGTGGCGCGCGACGGCGTGCTGCCGCGCAAGGCGTTCTCGCTGGGCGAAGCCGAGGAGAAGCGCTTCTACCTCGAGGCGCGCCGGCTGCAGGAAGGCGCGTGAGCGCGCCGGCCGCGCCGCAGCGCTTCGGCGTGCGCGCCCTCGTCATCGACGACGAGAAGAACATCCGCGCCACGATCGCGCTCTGTCTCGAAGAGGCCGGCTGCGAGGTCGAGGCGGTCGCGTCGAGCCAGGCTGCGCTGGCCGCGCTCGAGCGCGCGCGCTTCGATATCGCCTTTCTCGACCTGCGCCTGGCCGAGGAGAGCGGGATCGAGCTGATCCCCAAGCTGCTGGCGCTGCGGCCCGAGCTCGCGATCGTGGTGATCACCGCCTACGCGACGGTGGAGACTGCGGTCCAGGCGATGCGCCGCGGCGCGCAGGACTACCTGCAGAAGCCGTTCACGCCGGCGCAGATCCGCCATGCCGTCGAGCGCGTGGCCGAGCGGCGCGCGCTGCTCTCGCGCGTGGCGCAGCTCGAAGCGAGGCTTGCCGAGAGCAGCGTCGATACCGAGCCCGTCACTGACTCACCCGCGATGAGGACGCTGTTCGAGACGGCGCGCCGGGTCGCACGCGCGGATGCGCCGGTGCTGCTGCGCGGCGAGAGCGGCACAGGCAAAAGTCTCCTGGCGCGGGAGATTCATGGCTGGAGCGCGCGGGCCGCCGGCCCCTTCCAGGTCGTGAGCTGTCCGACCTTGACCGAGGAGCTGCTCGCGAGCGAGCTCTTCGGTCACGCGCGCGGGGCCTACACCGGCGCGGTTCAGGATCAGGCCGGACGGGTCGAGGCCGCCGAAGGCGGCACGCTCTTTCTCGACGAGATCGGCGAGCTCTCGCCCGGGCTGCAGGCGAAGCTCCTGCGCTTCGTACAGGACCACGAGTTCGAGCGCGTGGGAGAGACCCGCACGCGGCGCGCCGACGTGCGGGTGATCGCGGCAACCAACCGCGACCTCGACGCCGACGTGCGCGCAGGCCGCTTCCGCGAGGACCTGCTCTACCGGCTGAACGTCGTCGAGCTCACTCTGCCGCCGCTGCGCGAGCGAGCCGAAGACATCTTGCCGCTTGCGCACAACTTCCTGCTCGAGTTCGCGCGCGCGGCCAAGCGCGCGCCGCTCGAGCTATCGCCCGCGACCGAAGCGGCGCTCCGGCGACACGGCTGGCCGGGCAACGTGCGCGAGCTGCGAAACACCATGGAGCGCATCGCGATCCTGTGGCCGGCGCAGCTCGTCGAGCCCGAGGCGCTGCCGGTGCGTGCGGCTCCGCTCGCGCAGGCGCGGCCCCACGTGGGTGGAGACTTCACGCTCGAGGCGCTGGAGCGCGAGCACATCGAGCAGGTCGTCGCACGCGCGCCGACTCAGGAGGAGGCGGCGCGGATCCTCGGCATCGATCCCTCGACGATCTGGCGCAGGCGCAAGAAGACTCAGTCCTAGCTCCGGTCTTGGCGCGGCTCGGCGCGCGCGACTGTGAACCAGAAGCAGGCGCCGCCGCCCGGCTCATTCTCTACGCCGATCTCGCCGCCGTGCGCGCGCACGATCTCACGCGCGATGAACAGCCCGAGCCCTGCCCCGCCGGTTGGCGCCTCGGGCATCTGGAAATACTTGTCGAAGATCGCCTGGCTGTATTCGCGCGGCACGCCAGGTCCCCGGTCGGCGACCTCGAAGCGCACGCGCGCGCCTTCCACCCGGGCGCGGATCCGCACTACTCCACCTTCCGGACTGTGTCGGATCGCGTTCGAGAGCAGGTTCGCAAAGACCAGCGCGATGCGGTCCGGGTCGACACGCACCGAGCCCTGGCCGGGCAGCACCTCGCACGACAGCGAGACGTGCGCCAGCTCCGCGACCGAGCGTTCCGCGTCGAGCGCCGCGCGCGCGAGTGACTCGAGATCGACGTCGGCGAGGTGCAGTTCGAGCTTCCCGCCCTGGATGCGAGATATGTCGAGCAGGTCGTCGACGATCGATTGCAGGCGTTCGCAGTCGTCGCGCGCGCCGAACAGCAGGTCGGCCTGCTTGTCGCTCAAGGGTCCGGCGGCCTGCTCGTTCAACAGGTGGATCGCCATGCGCAACGACGTGAGCGGAGTTCGGAACTCGTGAGCGACGGTCGCGACCAGGTCATTGCGGAGCTCCTCGAAGGTCAGGAGTCGAGTCACGTCCTGCAGCACGATGCTGGCGCCGATCACGTCGCCCTGCTCCGAGTAGACCGGTGTCCCGCGCGGCAGGAGCCGGCGGTCGCCTCCGGGCGCGGTCACGCGCACCGCCTCGTCGAGTCCCTTCGGAACGTACGGGCCGTTTCCATTGAGCACGTGGCTGCGCACGCGTTCGAGCACCCCGCGCAGGGCGGGCTGCGTGCCTTCGAGGCCGCCGTCGGGCCGGAGCTCGAGCAGGCCCTCGGCCGCCGTGTTGAGATGCAAGATCTCGCCGCCGACGCCCAGCACCACGACCGGGTCGCCGAGACTGTCGATCACCGCCTGAGACGAGCGGTGAGCCGCGAGCAGCTGCCCGAGCGTGCTCTCTCGGTAGCGCTGCAGGCGTTCGGCCATGGTGTTGAACTCGGAGGCAACCTGCGCGAGCTCGTCCTTGCCTGAGACCAGCGCGCGAGCAGCCACGTCGCCCTCGCCCAGGCGACGCGCCGCCTGACTCATGACGCTGAGCGGTCGGAGCAGGCGCGCCGTGAGTGCTCCCGACGCGAGCGTGCCGACGGCCAGGCCGAACACCACTACCGCGACCAACAGCGCGTTCAGGCGCTGCGCCGAGCGCTCCGCAACGTCGCTCTTGCGCACCATCGCGTCCTGGTTCAAGGCGAGAATCGACTCGGCGTCGCGCTTCACCTCCGTGACCTCGGGCAAGAGCTCGCCGAAGTAGGCGTTGCGCAGCTCGGATTCGCGGGTGAGCTGGGCGAAGCGAGCCAGTGATTCGCTGCTGCGCTGCCAGGCCAGGCGCAGCCGCGCCGTGGCCTCGGCCTCGCCGGGCTCGGTCACGTTCCCTTCCTGGGTGCGAAGCTCCTGCTCGAACAGGCGCTGTGACTCGGCGATCCTGGGCAGCGCGCGCGCGCACTCGCCCGCGATGCACGAGAGCGCGGCATTGTCGATGCGCGCGGCCGCATCGGCCATGCGCTGCGCCGCCAGCACGCTGCTGTAGTTCTCGCTCAGGATGGCTCTCGCTCCGCGGCCGAGCTCGCGCGCCGTCAGGCTGCCCACGGTGCCCACGAAGATCAGCGCGGCCAGCAGCGGGGCCTGCGCGAGCAGGAGCTTCGTGCGCAGCTTCAAAAGTGCTCCTTCTCGTCGAACGAGACCACGTGGATGTCGAGCCCCTGGCCCTCGTTCACCAGACGGATCGGCACAGAGCGCATGAACAGCTGACGCCACCACGGCCGATGCGAGCGGCCGATCACGATGTGACCCACGCCGTGGGAGCGCGCGAAGTCGATGATGGCAGTCACTGGATCGCGGGCCTTCAGACGCACGAACTCCGCGCCCAGCTCTCGCGCGCGCTCGATGTTGGCGATCAGGTGCCGCTGGACCTCGGAGCCGATGCGCTCGGGCGACTCATTCGGAGTCTCGACGTACACCACGAACCAATCGGTGTTGAGCCGCCCCGCCATCCGCGAGCCTTTCCGCAGCAAGGTGGCTTCGTGCGGCGGGTACGAGGACATGCACACCATCACCCGGCCGTAGCCGGTCGCGGCCTGTCGCTCCTCCTTGCTCCAGCGCTTGGCCTCTTCGGTGCGCTCCAGGCTCTCCGCCACCTCGCGCAGCGCGAGCTCGCGCAAGGTCGAGAGGTGCCCGTCCTGGAAGAAGTGCTCGAGCGCGTAGGGGATCCGCTCTTCGGCGTAGATCTTCCCGGCGCGCAGCCGCTCGAGCAGGTCTTCGACCGCCAGGTCCAGGTTCACGATCTGGTCCGCCTCCTTCACGAAGCCGTCGGGAACCGTCTCGCGCACGACCACGCCTGTGACTCGCTGGACCACGCCGTTCAAGCTCTCAAGGTGCTGGATGTTGACTGCGCCGATCACGTTGATGCCCGCCTCGAGCAGATCGAGCACGTCCTGGTAGCGCTTGCCCCGGCGGCTCCCTGGGACATTGGTGTGCGCGAGCTCGTCGACGATCGCGACCGCCGGGCGGCGGGCGAGCACGGCATCGACGTCCATCTCCTCGACCGCCAGCCCGCGGTACTCGATGCGCCGGCGGGCAACGACCTCGAGTCCTTTGACAAGATCCGCGGTCTCGGCGCGGCCGTGGGTCTCGACGAAGCCCACGACCACGTCCACCCCACGTTTCTTGAGCGCGTGCGCCTCCTCGAGCATGCGATACGTCTTTCCAACCCCGGCGGCAAACCCGATGTAGAGCTTCAGCCGCCCGCGCCGGGCGCGCTGAACCAGCTCGAGGAAGTCCTCCGGGCGAGGCCGCGCCGCAGTCATGCCCGGGGGCCGACTCGCACGCCGCACAAGAGCATTGCAGTCATGCCTCGGTACCGTATACCGGGCGCGGACCCAGCGGCTAGCGCGATCTGCGCACCTCCTGGTCAGCCCCCGAACGGGATCGGACCCAGATGCTCGGCCAGCGGCCCGAGCGCCGCCACCGGCAGGAATAGCAGAGCCCCGATGATCAGGATCGTGCCGAGTAACAACCCGCCGAAGGTGAAAGTATCGTCCCGCATGGTGCCCACCGTGAACGGCGCCGCCTTCTTCACGGCCAACCCGCCGGCCAGGGCAATCGGCGCAACGATCGGCAGGAAGCGGCTGAGAACGATCACCAGACCCGACACGATGTCCCACTGCGCGCTGGTGGGCGCCGGATTGGGGTTCCCGTTGAAGCCCCAGGTGTCACCCAGACCCTCGAAGCCCGAGCCGTTGTTGGCCGACGCGGAGGTGAACTCGTACATGATCTCGGAGAAGCCATGCGGCCCGGGATTCAGCTCTGCCTTCGTGCCCCAGGAGGTGGCTGCGAACAGGCCCGTCGGCATGAGAATCAGGATCGGGTGAACCAAGAGCGCGAGCATCGCTAGCTTCATCTCGCGCGCTCCGACCTTCTTGCCGAGATACTCCGGGGTCCGCCCCACCATCTGGCCCGTGACGAAGACGCCGATGATCAGGAACAGGAGCAGGTTGATCATCCCGACGCCTTTGCCGCCGAAGACGCAGTTGATCCACATCCCGAACATCGGCGAGAGACCCGCGATCGGGTTCAGGCTGTCGTGCGCTCCGTTCACCGCGCCGCAGGTCACGGCCGTGGTGATCGCAGCGAAGGTCGCCTTGGCCGCGGTGCCGAAGCGCAGCTCCGTGCTCTCGAGATTGCCCAGGTGCTGGTCGACCGGCAGCCCCGCGACGGCGGGAACCGTGACCAGCTGACGTCCACCCGCCACAGCCGCATTCGGCAGCCCATAGGACCGGGTGACCGGGTGCGCCGTGAGACCCGGGTTCGGCTTCAGCGTGTCCCAGTAGATCGCCCAGCCGATCATTCCGACCATCATCGCCATCATCACGCCGTAGATCACCAAGGAGTGGCGCACCCGCTTCAGCATCCGCCCGAACATCAGGACCAGCGAGAACGGGAAGAGACACATGGCGACGGAGCTCAGGAAGTTCGTCCAGGCGCTCGGGTTCTCGAAGGGATGGGCGCCGTTGGCGCCGTAGAAGCCACCGCCGTTGGTGCCCAGCTGCTTGATCGGAATTACCGCCGCGAGCGGGCCGACGACGATCGTCTGCTGCTTCGCCTGGCCGTCGTCGCTGGTGCCGAGCGCGCCCGGCTCGAGGGTGTCGGCCTTCACCGAGCTCGCATAGGTCATCGGCACGCCGGCCTGCAAGAACAGCAATCCGAACAAGAGCGACAGCGGCAGGAACATGTATGCGACGACCCGCCACATGTCGACGAAGAAGTTTCCCACGGTGGACTCACTGCGCAGCGCCCGGATGATCGCGACGAGCGAGCAGAACCCGACTGACGCCGACAGGAACATGGCAGTGAGCACGAAGAAGATCTGGCTGAAGTTCGAGAAGTGGACGTCGCCCGAATAGTGCTGCAGGTCCGTGTTGGTGATGAGCGACACCACCGTGTGGAAGATCGTCGTGGGCGCGAGCATGCCCTTCCCGTCCGGATTCAGCGGCAGCACCGGCTGTAGCGCGAGCACCAAGAATCCGAACGCGAACATCACGCCGTTCGTCACGAGCATTGCGGCCGCATACTGCTTCCAGCTCTGGGGGCCGCTATCGAGCCGCGCTTCGAACCAGCGCAGGAGCTTCGGCGCGCGGTACTCGCCGTTCATGATCCAGGCGAGATACCGGCTCAGCGGGATCGACAGAAGTACCGTCGTGACCAGGATCAGCGCCGGCAAGAGCCACAGCTGCAGCGGATTCATCTCAGCGACCTCAGACCCGTTCGCACGCCAGCAAGAAGGCGTACATCGCGCCCAGACTCACGATACCCAGTCCGAACAGCGCAGGAAGCCAGACCACGAGATCCATCGATCACCCTCCAGTCAGTCCACCATCGGACCGATGCCTGGGCTTCGTGCACGGGACATGCCGGGCCGGGAAGGCAGCGACGCTGCGCAGAAGCGCGGCGCTGCCTCGACATTGTGCTCCGGGTGACTCGTTTACAGTCACCATTTGGAAGTCAGTGATTGAGTGACTTCTCACGGTCAGTCAGTCGCTCGATACAGAACGTGCGTGCGACTCTCG
>DATJZP010000060.1:0-22535 GCA_035498875.1 Myxococcota bacterium | reverse complement strand
CTCCTCGGCTGGCTCGGGGGCGCGCGATGAGCTTCGACGCGCTGCGCGTCGCGCGCGAGTTCCCGATCCTGTCGCGCCAGGTGCACCAGAAGCCGCTCGTCTATCTCGACAGCGCGGCGTCGAGCCAGAAGCCGAGCGCCGTGATCGACGCGGTCTCGAACTACTACCGCACCACTCACTCGAACGTGCACCGCGGCGTGCACACGCTCTCGGAAGAGGCGACGCGCGCCTACGAGGCCGCGCGCGAGTCGGTGCGCTCGTTCCTGAACGCGGCCTCGCCGCGCGAGATCGTGTTCGTGCGCGGCACGACCGAGGGCATCAACCTGGTGGCGCAGGCGTACGCGCGGCCGACGCTGCGGCCCGGCGACGAGATCCTAGTGACCGAGCTCGAGCACCACTCGAACCTGGTGCCGTGGCAGATCGTCGCGGGCCAGACCGGCGCGAAGGTGGTGATGGCGCCGATCGACGAGCGCGGCGACGTGATCGTGGAGGAGTTCGCGGCGAGACTGGGCCCGCGCACGAGGCTCGTGGCGCTCGCGCACGTGTCGAACTCGCTCGGGACGCTCCTGCCGGTGGCCCAGCTCGCGCAGCTGGCCAAGCGCGCGGGCGCGACGGTCGTGATCGACGGCGCGCAGGGCGTGCCGCACCTGCCGGTCGACGTGCGCGCGCTGGGCGGTGACTTCTACGCGTTCTCGGGTCACAAGATGTACGCGCCCACCGGCATCGGCGCGCTCTGGGGCCGGCTCGACCTGCTCGATGCGATGGAGCCGTGGCAGGGCGGCGGCTCCATGATTCGCAGCGTGACCTTCGCCAAGACCGAGTTCGCGCGCGCGCCCGAGCGCTTCGAGGCGGGCACACCCGACATCGCGGGCGCGGTCGGCCTGCACGCGGCGATCGACTGGCTGCGCGGGCTCGATCTCGACGCGGTGCACAAGCACGAGGCCGACCTGCTCGACTACGCCAGCGAGAGACTCCGCGAGATCCCGAGCGTGCGGCTGATCGGCACCGCCAAGCAGCGCGTGGGCCTGGTCTCGTTCGTGGTCGGCGACGTGCACGCGCACGACGTCGGCACGATCCTCGACGGCGAGGGCATCGCCGTGCGCGCGGGTCACCACTGCGCGCAGCCGGTGATGGAGCATTTCGACGTGCCAGCCACCGCGCGCGCGAGCTTCGCCGTGCACAACACGCGCGCCGACGTCGACCGGCTGGCCGCCGGGGTGCGGCGCGTGCTGGAGATCTTCGGCTGATGTCGGACCTGCGCGATCTGTACCAGGAAGTGATTCTCGATCACACCAAGCACCCGCGGAACTTCGGCGCGCTCGAGCACCCGACGCACCGCGCCACGGGTCACAACCCGCTGTGCGGCGACCAGCTCGTGCTCACGCTCGACGTCGAGCGGGACCAGGTGCGCGACGCGCGCTTCGCGGGCAAGGGCTGCGCGATCTCGACCGCGTCGGCGTCGCTCTTGACCGAGGCCGTGAAGGGCAAGACCGTGTCGGAGACTCACGCGCTGTTCGAGCGCTTCCACGACGTGGTGACCGCGCCGGCCGAGTCCGAGCCCGACCTCGCGGGTCTGGGCAAGCTCGCCGCGCTGGCCGGCGTGCGCGAGTTCCCCATGCGCGTGAAGTGCGCGAGCCTGGCCTGGCACACGCTCGAAGCCGCGCTCTCGGGCGCGGGCGAGCCGGTTTCCACGGAGTGACTGCCATGAGTGACCCAGCCGCCATTCGCGAGGGCGTGATCGAGGTGCTGCGCACCATCTACGACCCCGAGATCCCCGTCAACATCTACGAGCTGGGGCTCGTGTACGCGATCGAGGTCGACGAGGAGAACCACGTGAAGGTGCGCATGACGCTCACCTCGCCGATGTGCCCCGTCGCCGAGAGCCTGCCGCCCGAGGTCGAGCAGAAGGTGCGCGCCGTCCCCGGCGTCGCCCACGCCGAGGTCGATCTCACCTGGGAGCCGCCCTGGAATCCATCGATGATGACGGAAGCCGCCAAGCTCCAATTGGGATTCTAGGCACCCACCCGGTACAGCTCGCGCGCGTTCTCGCCCAGAAAGCGCTTGCGCGCGGGCGGCGCCAACAGGCCGGCGAGCTCCTCGACCTCTTTCGCGTAGCTCGCGGTGTGGTCGGCGTGCGGGAAGTCACTGGCCCAGAAGAAGCGGTCGGCGCCCAGCCGGTCGACCAGCGCCGGGATCGTGCGCTCGTCGGGGTCGGCCGAGATGAAGCAGCGGGTCTTGAAGTAGTGACTCGGCTTCTCCTCGAGCGGCACGCGCTCGCCGATGAAGGTCGCCTCGTACACGGCGTCGAGCCGGTCCATCCAGTAGCCGATCCAGCCGGCGCCGCTCTCGAGCACCACCACGCGCAGCTTCGGGAAGCGGTCGAACACGCCGAAGTCGAACAGCGTCGTGAACGAGTGGCGCACGCCGTCGGCCGCGGTCACGCTCTGGAGCAGGCGCGTCTTGCGCTGCAGCGTGAAGCGCGTCGAAGCGATCGCGGGCGGCTCGAACGAGGGGTGGATGGCGATCGGCACGCCCAGGTCCTGCGCCGCCGCGAACACGGGATCGTGGTCGGAGTGACCGTGGGGCAGCCGGCTCCAGGTGAACGGCACCACGAACGCGCCGCGGCAGCCGTCGCGCACCGCGCGCTCGAGCTCGCGCGCCGCGCCCGCGGGATCGCCCAGCGAGAGGTGCGCGATCGGCACCAGCCGGCCGCGCGAGTCACGGCAGAAGTCCGCGATCCAGCGGTTGTAGGCGCGACAGTAGGCGAGTGACAGCTCGGCCTCCGGCAGCTCGGCCTCCCACAGGATGCCGATCGTCGGATAGAGCACGGCGGCGTCGAGGTTCTCGGCGTCGAGTCTCTCGAGGCGCTCCTTCATGTCCATCGAGCCGTGCGGCGCGCCGGCGAGATAGGTGCGCTCGGGCGAGGGCCGCACCTCGTCGACCGACATCTTGCCCATCGCGCCGAGCGTGCCGGGGAAGCCCTTGGCCGCGAGCAGCGAGGCGCGGCCGCCGATCTCGAGATACTCGAGGCCCTGGTCGTCCTTCTTGATGCGCAGCGCGCGATCTCGGTACTGCGGCTCGAGATAGCGCTCCCACAGATCGGGCGGCTCGAGGATGTGGCCGTCCGCGTCGATCGCACCGTCGTAGCAAATTCGGTAGATGTCACGCATGCGCGCATTCTATGCCGCCCGCGGGCGCGGTTTCCAAGGCGCCCTCCTGGCGCTCTCGCTCGCCGGCTGCTTCGCCAGCTTCGACGCTGCGGTCGAGAAGACGCGCGCCGGGCTGATCGGCAAGAGCGGGCGCGAGATCCGCGAGTGTCTCGGCGTGCCTACCGACTTGGACAGCCGCGACGACCTGGACTACCTGACCTACCGCTGGGCTCCGGACGAGGAGCACCGCACGCCGATCGGCAGCTACGGAAACGGCGACGTGGTGATCGGGCGCCGCGAGCAAGGCAACGTGGGCACGCCGCTCGGCACGTCGCCGGACCAGGGGGCTTTCTGCGAGCTCGACTTCACGATCGGCGCCGACGGAGTGAGGCAAGTCACCGCGACCGGGCGCGACCAGGCGGGGCTGCGCGCCGACGAGATCTGCATGCTGCGCGCGCAGAGCTGCGTCGACGGGAGCTACAAGGACGAGTGAGTCGCGGAGCGCGCGATCGCCAGCGCGAGCGCGCCCGGGTCGGTGACACCCACGACGCCGCTCTCGGGCGCGGCGAGCCAGCGCGCGCAGCGTTCGGCCACGGCGGCGCCCGCGGGTGCGAGGCCCGCGAGCGCGTCCTCCAGCGCGCGCAGCGGCGCCGGTGCGGCCATGAAGTCGCCGCGCAGCCGCACGCGCGCAAGCGCCCCGTCCGCGCCGAGTGCCACGTGCGCGCGTAGCTCGCCGATCGGGATCGCAAGCGCTCCGGCACTGCTCAGCCCGGCGAGCTCGGGATCTGCGAGCGGCGGCGGCTCGGCCTCGCCCGCCGTGCCCGCCTCGAGCTCCAGCCCGAAGCGCTCGCCGAAGCCGCGCGCGAGCGCGCTCGCCAGCGCCTCCGGCGCGAGCTCGAGCACGCCCGGCGGCGGCGGCACCGGCAGGCCGGGGAAGACGGCGTCGGGCTCGTCGCCGAAGCAGGCGCGAGTCACTCCGAGGAGCGCCTGGAACAAGAGCGCCCCCCGCGCGTCGCGCCCGAGCGCGAGCTGGGCCACGCGCCGGCCGCGCGCGACCACGAAATCGCGGCCCGGGTAGCTGGCGCCGACACCGAATGGTGTCAGCCCCGCGAGCAGCCCGCGCACCAGCCGGTTCAGGAGCCGCGCGCCGGACAGCGCCTCGGCCGGCTCGCCCAGCCATTCGCCCGGCGCCTCGACCCGCGCGCACGCGAGCAGCACGCCCGAGGCCAGCCGGCCGGAACGTCCGCCGCAGCAGCCGCGCAACTCGCGCGCTTCGCGGGAGCTGCCGGGCGGCTGGAACAGGCCCAAGAGACCGACCGGATCGCACGCCAGCTCCGCCACCAGCAGCGCGTCGCCCGTGCACTCGCGCGCCAGCCACGCCAACGTCCTGACCGTCCGTTCCGCGGACACACCCGCCAGCCGAGTGAGTGCCGCGCGGCGACGCGCATGAGCACTTCCGGCGTGTGCATCTCCCGCTGGAACCATGCGACTGACTCTCCCTCGAGGCCCAATAACTGCTGCCGAATCACAACGCTAGCAACCCGAGCCGCGTACGACCTGCACCCGAGCTGCGCTCGTCAACCCGCCCCTGCGATCCGCCGAAGCAGTGATGTAGCGGGGGGTTTCCCCCGGGGGAGTGCTCGTTGCCGAGGATCCTTGCCGATCCACGGAGTCGCCGTGCGTGCGCCGCATGGCTCTTTGTGTTCCTGGTCACAGCGACTCACGCGTGGGCGGTGGGCACGCCCGCGGGCACTTCGATCGCGAATACCGCGACCGTGAATTGGTCCGTTGGACCTGGAACGAGCTTCACTCAGTCGAGCACCTCTGCGTTCGTGGTCGACGAGCTCGTGAACGTCGTGGTGTCGCTGCAGAGCGTGAGTCCGGTCGGCGTCGCTTCCCCCGACACCAACCGGCAGCTCACGTACCTGATCAGCAACACCGGCAACGGCACGGACACTTACACGCTCCTGCTCGACCCGGCGCAGGGCGGCGACCAGTTCGACCCGACCAACGCGCGCCTGTATCTCGACACGAACGGGTCGACGGTCTACGAGCCGGGCATCGACACGCTCTACCAGCCGGGCGTGAACGACCCGAGCATCCCCGCGGACGGCGCGCGCGTGGTGTTCGCGCTGCTCGACATCCCGGCCGGCCGCGCGAACGGCGATCAGGGCAAGGTGCTGGTGCGCGCGACCTCGAAGACCGGCACGGGCGCCGGCACGATCGTGGTCGGCGGCGGCGACGGCGGCTCGGACGCGGTGATCGGCGCGGGCGCGGGCATGAGCGCGTCGACCGGCGCGTTCCTGGTCAGCGACCTCACGGTCCAGATCGTGAAGTCCGCGGTCGTGAGCGACCTGGGCGGCGGGAATACTCCCGCGCCTGGCGCCACGATCACCTACACGCTGCAGGTCAGCGTCACCGGCACCGGCAACGTGGCGAACCTGGTGATCACCGATCCCCTGCCGCCGTTCACGACCTACACGCCGAGCTCGATGCTCTTGAACGGCGCCTCGCTCAGCGACGCGGTCGACGCCGACAAGGGCGACTTCGGCGGCACCACCGCGAACCAAGTCACCGTGTCACTCGGCAGTGTCACGGGCGGTTCAGTTCCTCAAACCATCCGCTTTGCGGTCACGATCAACTAGGAGGGTCAGTCATGAAGAAGTCAGTCAGTCTCGCTCTCGCGCTCACGCTGCTGGCGTGGGGCGCGCGCGCGGGCGCCGAGGCGAGCGGGGTCGAGATCAAGACCACCGCCGAGGTCGAGGTCAAGGTCAAGGGCGACGACGGCTCGGAGTCGCTGCAGCGCCAGCCGGCCAAGAAGGTTCCGCCCGGAGAGGCGGTCATCTACACGGTCACCGCCTCGAACACGGGCAAGAAGCCCGCGGGCGACGTGGTCGTGACCGACCCGATTCCCGAGCACATGGACTACGTCGACGGCTCGGCCAGCAGCCAGGGCGCGCACGTCACGTTCTCCAGCGACGGCGGCAAGACCTTCGCGCCCAAGGAGAAGCTCCACATCCGCGGCAAGGACGGAGTGACCCGCGCGGCGCTCGACTCGGAGCTGACGCACATCCGCTGGCAGTTCGAGAAACCCCTCGCGCCCGGTGAGTCGCGCTCGGTCGAGTTCCGCGCGCGCGTGGAGTGATTCAAACAGAGTTCCCCCCCAAAGGAGGAAGCGCACAGCACGCGCATCGAGTGCTGAGTCCGTAATACAGCAAGGAGTAGGACAATGTTGAGGCAGATGAAGACACGGATGGCAAGTGCGCTTGCCATCGCCGCGCTGGTCGTGAGCGCGGCGAACGTGGCTTCCGCGGCAGGTACGGCCGCGGGCGTCACGATTTCCAACACGGCGACCGTCAACTACAGCGTCAACGCGATCGCCCAGCCGGCGGTCACATCGACCAGCGCCGACTTCGTGGTCGACCGCAAGATCGACCTGACGCTGACCGCGCCGGTCACTTACGTGAACGTGAGTCCGGGTGCCACGGGTCAGGCGATCCCGTTCACCCTCACCAACACCAGCAACGCGCCGCTGAACTTCGCCTTGGCAGCGGCCAACAACGCGACCGACCCGTACGGCGGCACGGACAACTTCAATCCGGCCACGATTGCGGTCTTCGTCGACGGCAACGGCAACGGCACCTACCAGGTGGCGAACGACACCAACACTACGGTCGACACGCTGGCGGCGGACGCCTCGATCACGGTGTTCATCGTCAGCAACATCCCGGGCGGCCAGGCCAACGCGAGCATCGCGGCTCTGACCATGACCGCGACCGCGCGTGAGACCACCGCCAATGGCGGCGGCGTGATCACGCAGGATGCCGGCGCCGACGTGGCGGCCACCGTGCAGACGGTGTTCGCGGACGGCGCGGGTGCGACCGACGCGGCTCGCGACGCGGCGTTCTCGCGCACCGGCGCGTTCTTCGTGCAGGGCGCGAACGTCTCGGTGGTGAAGACCCAGGCCATCATCAGTGACCCGATCAACGGCGTCACCAACCCGAAGCACATCCCGGGTGCGGTCGTCGAGTACACGGTGACGGTGTCGAACGCGGCGGCCTCGGCCGTGGCGGCGACCACGATCAGCGTGACCGACGTGCTGCCGGGCAACGTGACCTTCCAGCCCAATACCTACGGCGCTGGACAGGGCATCGACCTGGGTGGAACTCCGCTGACCAACGCCTCCGACGCGGACGCCGGAACGTTCGCGGCGGGTCAGGTCACGGTCACGATCCCGACGCTCGCGCCAGGCGCGTCGTCGGTGATCAAGTTCCAGGTGGCCGTGAACTAGCCACGACCGTCTGACAGTGAGTCCCCCCCTTCTCGCGCGGGAGCGCACGCTCCGCTCGCGCGCCGGCCTTGCGGCCGGTGCGAAGAGAGAGACCTGCGCGCGCGCGCCGAGACTTCCGGGTGGGGACCGCACATCGTGCCTCAACGAACCGGCTGCGGCGGGAATGACTCGCCGCAGCCGGTTCTGCGAGGCGCTGGCGTTCCTGCTGCTCGCCGCCCTTCTTATGAGAGGGAGCGCGGCCGCGCAGACCCCGGTGGGAACGGCCATCCCCAATACCGCGTTCGCGACCTACGACGTCGGCGCGGCCACGGGCATCGTTCGACCCTCGAACACGCTCGTGATCACGACCGCCGCGTTCGGCACGAGCTCGAGCATTGCGTTCATGCGCTATGCACCGGGAGCGCCGGGGGCGACGACCTATTCAGTCACCCCCACGGGCTGCTTCAACGGCGCAGCGTTCAATCCGCTGCCAGCCCCCAACGCCTACGGCGGCGGCGCGATCGCGCTCGGCGCGGTCCCGCTGGTCGCCACCGCCAACTACCACCCCGGCGAGCCGGTGTTCGTGCGACTCACCGACGCGAACCGCAACACCAACCCGGCGGCGATCGACCTGGTGGTGGTGAACCTGGCCGCGCCCGGCGTGGGCGACGCCGAGCAGCTGCAGCTGCAGGAGACCGGCGTCAACACCGGCGTGTTCGTCGGCTACATCCCGACCGCCGTGCCGCCCGCGCCCAGCAACGACTGCGTACTGGCCGCGCCACCCGGCCAGAACGTGACCTCGAGCTACACCGACCCGACCAACGTCGCCGACACCTCTTCGGGCAGCGCGCAGATCGATCCCGAGAGCCGCGTGTTCAACGCGACCACCGGCGGGCTCGTTAGTGGCGCGACCGTGACCCTGATCGACGACGCGACCGGCCTGCCGGCCACCACGATCAAGGGCGACGACGGCACCAGCACCTTCCCCGCCACGCTGACCAGCGGCGGCACCGTCAGCGACAGCGGCGGCAAGACCTACAACTTCGGCACCGGCGGCTACCGCTTCCCGGTGGTGCCCGCGGGCACGTATCACCTGCAAGTGACTCCGCCGACGGGCTTCGTGTTCCCGTCGCTGACTCCCGATGCCACGCTGCAAGCGCTGCCCGGCGCGCCCTTCGCGCTCGGCCCGGGCTCGCGCGGCACGGCCTTCACGGTCGGCGGCCCCACCTTCACGCTCGACGTCCCGCTCGACGCCGGCAGCGGCGCCTCGGGCTTCATCTCGATCCGCGCCAGCCGCGACCTGGTCTCGATCGGCGATCACCTGCAGTACGACGTGCAGGTCACCAATCCGGGCGCGGCCGCCGCGCCGGGCGGTGTCTCGGTCAGCGTCGCCCTGCCGCCCGGCTTCCGCTACACGCTGGGCAGCTCGCGCATCGACGACGCGAAGGTGCCCGACCCGTCCATCTCGCCGGACGGCCGGACCCTGACCTGGACGCTGCCGGCGAGCGCGGCGCCGCTCGTGACTCACGTCCGGCTCACGGTCTCGATCTCGAGCGGCGCGCAGATCGGCCCGAACCGCGCCAAGGCCACCGCCACCGAGATCGGCGGCACGCGCACGGCCAGCGCGATCGCCACGGTGCGCGTCGAGCAGGAGCTGATGGGCACCAAGTCCTTCATCCTGGGCCGCGTCTCGAAGGGCAAGTGCAGCGACGACGACTTCGGCGGCGAGCCGATGGTGGGCGCGCGCATCTACCTCGAGGACGGCTCCTACTCGGTCACCGACGAGAACGGCTTCTATCACTTCGAGGGCGTGCGACCGGGCACGCACGTCGTGCAGCTCGACGTCGACAGCCTGCCGCACTACGTCGAGCCGCTGCCGTGTGCCGAGAAGGAAGGTCACCTGTTCGCGGGCCGGCCGTTCTCGCAGTTCGTCGACCTGCAGGGCGGCACGCTCTGGCGCAACGACTTCCGCGTGCAGCTCAAGCCCCAGAAGCACGGCGCGATCCACCAGCGCCTCGAGGGCCAGCGCGACGGCGACCTGATCCACTACCAGCTCGCCGTCGACGGCAACGGCGTCGCGGTGCGCAATCCCAGGGCGCTGATCATGCTGCCCGACGGCGTCGAGTACGTGCCCGGCAGCGTGCGCAACCACGGCGCGTCCTTCGCCGAGCCGCAGATCGACGACAACGCGCTCACCTTCCGGCTCGACGACGAGACCGACGCCGAGTGGAACATGGAGCTCACGCTCGACGCGCGCGTCAAGGGCACGAAAGACCCGAACCTCGACACCAAGTCGGTGGTCATGTTCGAGACCCCGGCGGATGCCGGCGCCAAGACGCCGCTCGCCATCGCCTCGTTCCAGGGTGACTCGAGCGCGGGCAGCGGCCTGCTCTCGGTCGACACGCTCGGCCTCCACGAGGGCGAGGACTGGAAGCCCGCCGACGCACCCGAGCCCGAGCCGCCCAAGCCCGAGACTTACAACAAGGCGTGGCTCGAGTCGGCCCAGCCCGGCTTCGAGTGGCTCTCGCCCGAGGTCGGCTTCGCGCCGCCGATCGCGAGCGTGCACATCGCGATCAAGCACTCACCGGAGACCAAGCTCGAGCTGTCGCTGAACGGCGAGCCGGTCTCGGAGTTCAACTACGAGGGCACGTTCAAGAACTCGACTCAGACCGTGGCGCTGTCGCGCTGGCGCGGCGTCGATCTGGTCGACGGCGACAACACCTTCATCGTGAAGGAGATCGACCCGGGCGGGAACGTGGTCGACACGATCGAGCGCGTGATCCACTACGCCGGTCCGCCGTTCAAGGCCGAGCTCGTGCCCGAGCAGTGTGTGCTGGCGGCCGACGGCAAGACCGTGCCGATCGTGGCGGTGCGCTTCCTCGACAAGGACGACAAGCCCGTGCGCGAGGGCGCGACCGGCAACTTCCTGGTCGATCCGCCGTACCAGCCCAAGCTCGACCCGAGCGTGAAGGAGCTGCGCCGCCAGGCCGGCCTCGCGCCCGAGAGCCCGTCGTACCGGATCGGCGCCGACGGCGTCGCCAGGATCCCGCTCGCGCCGACCACGGTCTCGGGCAAGGCCACGCTGCACTTCATGCTCGCCGGCCAGCACGAGAAGGAGCTCCATCCCTGGCTCGAGGCCGAGGCGCGTGACTGGGTGCTGGTCGGTCTCACCGGCGGCACGCTCGCGCACTCGGACGTGTCCGATCACATGCAGGGCTTGTCGGGCGCGCCGGACAACGGCTTCTCGCTGGAGAACGGCACCTCGTTCTTCGCCAAGGGCCGGGTCAAGGGCGACTGGCTCTTGACCGCGGCGTACGACTCACAGCGCGAGAAGAGCGAGGCCGACGACCTGTTCCGCAAGGCGCTCGAGGGCGGCATCGACCCGAACCAGTACTACACGCTGTACGGAGACACCGCCACGAACGGCTTCGAAGCGCCGAGCCAGCGGCCGCTGTATCTCAAGCTCGAGCGCAAGCAGTTCTACGCGCTGTTCGGCGACTACACGACCGGACTCACCACCACCGAGCTCGGCCGCTACAACCGCAGCCTGAACGGCCTGCACACCGAGTACGAGAGCGATCACTTCTCGCTGTCGGCGTTCGGCACGCAGACCAATCAGGCGTTCGTGCGCGACGAGATCCGCGGCGACGGCACCTCGGGCATGTACCAGCTGTCGCGCACCTCGATCGTGGTGAACAGCGAGAAGGTGCGGCTCGAGACCCGCGACCGCTTCCAGAGCCAGGACGTGCTCTCCACCCAGCCGATGGCGCGCTACGTCGACTACAACATCGACTACCAGATGGGCACGATCTTCTTCAAGCAGCCCATCCCGAGTCACGGCGAGGGCTTCAACCCGCTGTTCATCGTGGTCGAGTACGAAGCCGACGACGCCAAGGACCAGAAGATCTCGGGCGGCGGCCGCGGCGCGGTGAAGTTCCTCGACGACAAGATCGAGCTCGGCTCGACGCTCATCCACGAGGGCACCGACGGCCGCACCTCGAGCCTGTACGGCGGCGACGTGAAGATCGACCTCGACGACGCGACCCGCTTCCGCGGCGAGTACGCGGCGACTCACTCGCTGCTCGTGGATCCGAACTCCGACGGCGCGGGCGGCGCCTGGCTCGCCGAGCTCACCCGCCGCGATGCGGGCCTGGACACGCGCGCCTACGTGCGCGAGCAGCAGGCCGGCTTCGGCGTGGGCCAGCAGGCGGCGAGCGAGACCGCCACGCGCAAGATGGGCCTGGATGCGCGCTACGCGCTGTCGCCGGACTGGAACCTGAACGGCCAGGCGTTCCGCGAGAGTGACCTGTCGTCGAGCGCGAGCCGCGATGTGTTCGAGACCCGCGCGGACCACCACGACGGCCCGTTCGGCGCCTACGGCGGCTTCCGCTGGGCGCACGACAAGCTGTCCGACGGCACCGACGACACCGCCCCGCAGGTCCTGGGCGGCGCGAGCTATCTGACCGACGGCGGCCGGCTGAAGCTGCGCGGCGACAGCGAGATCACCGTGGGCGGGAGCAACAGCCTCGACTTCCCGAGCCGCTTCCTGGTCGGCGCCGACTACATGCTGTTCCCGAACCTGACGGTCTTCGGCGAGGAGGAGTACGGCTTCACCCAGGACCGTAGCACCACCGCCACGCGCGTGGGCCTGAAGACGAGCCCGTGGCAGGGCAGCCAGGTGACTGCTGCGCTGGGCGAGCGCGCCGAGCAGGACGCGAGCCGGCTGTTCACCACGATCGGCGCGCTGCAGACCTTCCAGCTCACCGACGCCTGGAGCTTCGACTTCGGCGTCGACAATTCGATCACGCTGCGCGGCCAGGGCATCCCCTCGACCGAGATCTCGCCGTTCGGCGACAAGCAGCCCGTCGCCAACGGTCTCTCGGGTGACCCGGGCGGCGACAACTACACCTCGGTGTCGATCGGCACGGCCTACGCCGAGAAGCTGTGGGCCGCGAACCTTCGCGTCGAGACGCGCCAGGGCAGCGACCGCGACAAGTGGGGAGTCACCGCGGGCGCCTATCGGCAGCTCGAGGACGGCGTCGGCGTGGCGCTGCGCGCCGAGTTCTTCAACATGACGGGCACGCCGTCGCCGATCGGCATGGGCACCACGCCCACCTACTCGAGCTCGTTCGACTCGAGCTCGCTCGGCTCGACCACGGGCAGCTCGCTGTCGTCGCTGTACGGCGTGCAGTCACTGGGCCGACTGCGCTTCTCGGCGGTGTACCGCCCGGTCGGCAGCCGCTACATCATTCTCGACTCCACCGAGTACCGCCGCGAGCGGCTGCAGGGCGACGTGTTCGGCGACCTCTCGAACCGGATCGTGAACAACATCAACTTGAACGTGAAGCTCGACCGCGAGACGCAGGTGTCGTTCCAGTACGGCGCCAAGTATCTGCTCGAGAACATCGACAGCCAGAACCTGGCCGGCTACACCGACGTGGCCGGCGCCGAGCTGCGCCACGACCTGTGGGGCGGCTTCGACATCGGCGGCCGCGTCGGCCTGCGCCACACCTACTCCGACGGCACCGTCGACCACCTGTACAGCGCGTCGCTCGGCTACGTGGTGATGAAGAACATGTGGGTGACCGCGGGCTACAACTTCAGCGGCTACCGCGACAGTGACTTCTCGCGCACCGACTGGACCGCGCAGGGCCCGTTCATCAACTTCAAGTACAAGTTCGACCAGCAGACCGTGAAAGAGCTGCTGGAATGGGGCGAGTAGCTCAGACGGTTGGCCCGGCCGGCCCGCGGTCGACGTCGGGCTCCAGGAAGATCAGCCGCGCCGCGGGAGTCACCGCGCGCACCCGGCGCTCGGTCTCGTCGATCGCCTGGGCCAGCGAGGCGAAGTCGAGCTTGGGGTCGAAGGCGATCTTGCTCGCCACCAACAGGTCGTCGGGCCCCAGGTGCATGGTGCGCAGGTGGATCACCCGCGCCACGTTCGGCGCCGACTCCATCGCGGCACGGATCTTCTTCACGTCGGCCGGCGACGCGGCTTCGCCGATCAAGAGGCTCTTCATCTCGACCGAGAGCACGATCGCGATCCCGCCGAGCAGCGCGCCGATCGCGATCGAGCCGGCGGCGTCGAAGCGCGAGTCACCCGTCCACAGCGCGAGCCCCACGCCCACGAGCGCGAAGCCCAGCCCGATCAGCGCGCCCAGGTCCTCGAGCAGCACGACCGGCAGCTCGGGGTTCTTGGTGTGGCGGATGAACGCCAGCCACGATTCACCACGCCGCACCTTGTTCGCCTCGCGCTGCGCGGTGACGAACGAGAAGGTCTCGAGCACGATCGAGACCCCCAGCACGGCGAGCGCCCAGAGCGGGCTCTCGATCGCGTGCGGCGAGCGGATCTTCACGACGCCCTCGCGGATCGCGAACAGTGACCCGACCGAGAACAGCACCAGCGCCACGACGAACGCCCAGAAGTAGCGCTCGCGCCCGAAGCCGAACGGGTGCTCCTCGGTCGGCGCGCGCCGTCCGAGCGCACTGCCCAGGAACAACAGCGCCTGGTTGCCGGTGTCGGCGACCGAGTGCACGCCCTCGGCCAGGAGCGACGCCGCGCCGGTGAAGAAGAACGCCACGAACTTGGCGATCGCGATGGCCAGGTTCGCCGCGAACGCCGCGATGATCGCGCGGCGACTGCCCTCGTGCACGCTGCCCTCCGGTCCGCCTACGATAGCCGACGACGCGCCGTGACTCAGCGCGCGAAGACGGCGAAGTCGTGGGCGCCGCGGAAGCCGAGCCCGGTGAGCAGGTGCTCCGCCGCCCGCTCGCCCTCGGCCACGAACGCCACCACCCGGCGCTCGCGCGACTCGAGCGCGCACGTGAGCGCGGCCGCCAGAGACTTCGCGAAGCCGAGCCGCCGGTAGTCGTCGCGTGTCTCCAGGTGCCCGAGCAGCGCCACACGCTCGGTCAGGAGCCGGCCGCCCGCGACCGAGGCCAGCTCGCCGAACGAGTCGCGAATGCCGAGGAACGGCGCCAGCTCGAGCTCGAGCGGCGCAAACGAGGGCCCGCAGAAGCGCGCGAGCTCGTTCGGATCGGACAAGCGCTCGAGCTGCGGCTCGAGCGCGGGCAGCGCGTGCGCGGGGTCGAAGCGCACGAGCTCGCGCTCGCGCCGCACCGCGCGGCCACCCGCCTGCGCGATCTCGCGCGCGAGCCTCGCGGGGACCTTGCATACGAACGGCGGATCGAGCCGCGCGAACAGCTGACTCGCCACTCCGGGCAGTGACCCGTCGAGCGCAACCAGGCGGAACGGAAAGAGGCCCGAGATCGACACGCCCAAGCCCACCAGCCGCTGGCCATGAAATGCCGCCAACGGCTCGGCGCGCGCGCGCAGGAGCGGCGTCTCGAGCACCGCGTGGAGCCACACCCGCTCGTACACGGAAGCCCGCGCAAACGCGCGCGCCGCCGTCTCAGCGACCTCGTCCGCCTCTTTTAGCGGCTGGAACCTGTACGTGCAGCCCATGCTCCCGCCGATCGTATCCAATCCTGCTCGCCGGGAGCCTATTTTCTGTGACGCAGGTCCACTAGTCTGCAGCGCGGGTTGGACCAGCCGACGCGCCGCGAGTGGGTCTTTCCGATGGCGGCCGCGCTGTTGGCGCTGCTGGTGCGGGTCATTCGCTGGCACCAGACCGCGGCCATGATGAACGACGGGCCGGAGTTCATCCGCCTGGCGCAGGCGATCGCGGCCGGCGACTGGCACACCGCCCTCAGTCACCCGTATCACCCGCTCTACCCGCTCGCGATCCGGCTGGCGCACGGCTTCACCGCGGACTGGGAGCGGGCGGCCGTGGCCGTCTCGGTGATTGCCGGAGCCGCCGCGGTGCTGGCGCTGTACGAGCTCCTGCGCGAGGGCTTCGACGCGCGGATCGCGGCGCTGGGCGCCTTCCTGCTGGCGGTGCAGCCGGTGGCGATCGAGCTGGCCGACGTGCAGAGCGACGCGCTGTATCTGGCGCTCTTCCTGGGCAGCGCGTCGTGTCTCTTGCGCGCGTATCTGAGAGAGAGCGCGCTTCACGCCGCGCTGGCCGGCGTGTGCGCCGGGCTGGCCTACCTGACGCGGCCCGAGGGCGTGGGCACGGTGCTGGTGGGCATGGGCCTCTTCGGCTTCGAGCTCGTGCGCAGGCAATGGGATCTCGGGCGCGCGCTGCGGCTGGCATTGCCGCTCGGGCTCGCCGCCGCGCTGGTCATGGGACCCTACGTGACTCAGCTGTCGATCCAGGCGGGCCGGCCGACGCTGACCGCGAAGAAGTCCGTGACTCACATGCTGGGCGTGTCCGAGAAGGGCGCGCGGCCGGAGCCCGCGGTCGATCCGCTGTTGGCTGCGCATCCCGAGCTCGCGCCGCTGCCGCGCGGGGTGCGGCCGTTCCGCGATGCGCCCGCGCCGCAGGGGGCGTCGACGCTGACCTACGCGCTGAAGCAGCTCGCCGGAGAGAGCTTCCGGGCGCTGCGGCCGGAGGGCGTGCTGCTGCTGGCGCTCGGTCTGTGGGCGGCGCGCGGCGGAATCACGAGGCGGGGCTGGCTCTTCGCGGCCTACACGGCGCTCTACGCGGTGGTGCTGTTCGGGCTGGCGGCGACCTCGGACTATCTCAGCCGGCGGCACGTGCTGCCGCCGGCGACGCTGCTGTTCGGCTACGAGGCGCTGGGAGTGACCGTGATCGCGGGCTGGCTGGGGCGTGTGCTGCGGCCTCCGGCGCTGCGCTGGGCGGTCCCGCTCGCGCTCGTAGCGGCGCTCGGCCTGGGCAAGTCACTCCGCCCGGACCGCCAGGATGCGCTCCCGGAGCGGCGGGCCGCGGACTGGGTGCGAACGGAGGGCGAGCTCGGCTCCGGTGAGTCCGTGGCCGCGATCAAACGCCGGGTCGGCTACTACGCGAGTGCCCCGTTCGTCGACCTGCGCCAGGCGCCCCACCCGGCGCTCTTGCTCGAGTTCCTGCGCCGCGAGCACGTGCGCTACGTGATCGTGTCGGCGAAGGAGCGCGACGAGCTGCTGAGACTCACCGAGGCGTCGCCCGATGCGCTCGCGCTGCGCCACGAGGAGGCGCTCGGCAAGGACCAGGCGTTCGTCTACGAGCTCCGCGGCTAGCGGCCGAAGCGCTGGAAGAGGCCCTCGCGCAAACGCGCCGCGGCCAGCCCGGGGTCGCGGAACAAGAGCCCGGTCAGGACGCGCGCGCGCCAGGCGTAGTGGCGCGCGGTGATGCCGGCGTGCGCGAGCTCGGCGCGGGCGCGCGCGCTGGCGATCGCGAGCCCGTTCGCGCGCGCGAGATAGTACGGCGGATAGCCCGAGCGCTCGAGCCATTCGCGCGCCACCGACTCGACCGCGATGCCGTCGCCGCGCGCGAGCTCGCGCTGCCAGCTCTCGGCGCGCGCCTCTACCGGCTCCTGCGACACCAGCTTGTGCAGCCCGCGCTCGCGCTCGGGCACCGCGAAGCCGGCGTCCCGCGCGGCGCCGCGCAGCTCGACGCCGCTGCGCTTGGCGAGCTCCGCGACCAGAGACTCGAGCGTGGCCGCGGGCTCCTTGATCAGTGACTCGTAGCGCACCTCGATCACCCGCTCCGGATGCCGCCGCGCCAGCTCCTCGACGCTCGCCAGCTGCTTCACCCACAGCCGGGCGGCGTGGATCGGATCGCCGCGGCCGAGCATGTGGCCGGGGTCGTAGACGCTCTCGGTGTGGATCAGCGAGTTCACCACCGCGCGCGCGTCGCGCCGGATGTGGATGAACACGACCTCCGGAAACACCTCGGCCAGCGGGCCAGCCGCCAGGTGCGCCACCGACTTCTTGATCACCACCAGGCGCGGGCTGCGCTGGCGGCGCGCGGCGTGGGCGCGCACGAGTGTCTCGGCGAGCGCGCGCACGCCCTGACCGGCGCACGCGCGCGTCTGCGCGTCGAGCTCCGAATCGGAGAGGTCGAGGTTCGCGATCTGCAGGTCGCGGCGCACGAAGCGCAGCAGCGCCTCGGGCGAGAGCGCCCGGATCGCGGCGTCGCCCGCCAGCGCGGCGCTCACGATGAAGTTCAGCTCGGGAGTCACCAGCACGTCCTGCGAGGCGCCGTCGAGCTGGCGCGAGAGATAGGTCGAGCCCGACCGGCCCAGATACACCAGGAACGCGAAGCGCAGCGGCTCGCTCACCGCAGCGCCTCCGCGAGCCGGCGCCGGATCTGGGCGATCCGCCCCGGCCAGCCGTGCGCGCGCGCCAGCTCGAGGCGTTCGGCGCGACCGAGTGATTGGTCGTCGAGCGACTTCTCGAGCGCGGGCACGAAGCCGGCCGGGTCCCCGTACAGCCGGATCGCGTGCTCGTCGCACAGGCCGCGCAGGTTGGGCAGGTCGCGCGACACGATCGGCAGCCCGGCCGCGAGATATTCCCAGAGCTTCAGCGGCATGCACGAGATCGTGTGCGCGTTCTCGAGCAGCGGCAAGAGCGCCACGTCGCAGTGAGCGAGCAGGGCGGGCAGCTCGGCCTGCGGCCGCGGGCCCAGGAAGGTCACGTTCGGCTCGGCGGCCAGCGCGTCGGCCGCGCTCTCGGGCGCGCGCGGGTCACCGAGGCCCACCGGGCCGATCAACACGAACTGCACGCGGCGCAGCGCGCGCGCCGCTGCGCGCAAGAGCTCGAAGTCGAAGCGGTAGGCGGCGAGGTTCCCCACGTACACCGCGCGCGGCCGCGGCAGCTTCGCGAGCTCGGCGGGCTCGGGCGGCGGCGCCGTGACCGCGCGCGAGAACAGCTCGACGTCGGCCACGTTCGCGAGCAGCTCCACGTCGCGCCGCTCCTCGCGCAGGCGCTCGCAGAGGCTGGGGCTGGCCGCGAACACGAGGTCGGCGTCGGCCAGCATCTCGCGCTCCTCTGCGCGCAGCCAGGCCGAGTCGACGCCGGGGTTCGCGGCGTAGTCGTCGACCGCGTGATAAACGAGCAGCCGCGGCCGCAGCGCGCGGGCGGCGGCACGCTGCGTCGGCAGCATCGCCCAGGCGATCGGCCGCTCGAGCCCGCGCGCCCGCGCCGCGCGAGTCAAGGCCGCGGCGTAGAGTGACTGCGACAGCGAACGCAGCGGCTCGGGCCAGCCCGCCGGCAAGGTGAGCGGTGACAGCACGTCGAGGTTCGCCGCCACCGGCCGCGCGCCGCCGAGGCCCCGGGCCAGTCGATTCAAGATCCGGCGCCGGTCGTGCGCCGAGCCGAACGCAGGCGCGCGCAGCCCGCTCGAATCCACGAACAGCACCCGGTGACCCGCGCCGGCCAGCCGGCGCGCGATCTGGTGCGCGTTCACCGGGTTGGTCGTGTCCCAGACCGCGCTCGCGAGCAGCACGAACGGGATCTCGCGCGAGAGCTCGGCAGGCATGGTCACGCCCCGCCCAGCCGCTCGCGCAGCCGCCGCACCTGCCCGAGATAGGGCTGCAAGTCACTGCGGCGGGCCAGGAAGATCTCGCGCAGGCGGCAGTGCGTCGCGCGCCGGAACACGGCCACGGTGAGGAACGCCTCGACCCCGTACGACACCAGGCTCGCGCCGGCCGCGCCCAGGATGCCCCAGCGCGGGATCGCCCACAGATTCACCGCGAAGTTCACCGCCACCGACACCGCCTGCACACGCGCGTTGAAGCCGGGCCGGCCCACGGCCAGGAAGTAGCTCCCGATCATCCAGCGCAGCGTCAGCATCGCGGTCGCGGGCAGGAGCACGTAGAGCGGCAGCACCGACGCCGCGTACGGCTTTCCGAACAGCACCGGCAGGAGGAACGGCGCCAGCACCAGCAGCGCCACGCAGGACAGCGCCACCCAGAACATCAGGTGGCGAGTCACCTGCGCCGTGTACGGGCCGCGCTCGGCGTCGGGCAGCGTGGCGAGCTTGGGCAGGAGCGCCGCGCTCACCGAGTCCGGCACCACGCGCAGGCGATCGACCACCGAGACCGCGATCGCGTAGACGGCGATCTGCGCGGGATCGAGCTGCAGCGCCGCCATCATCAGCACGTCGAGCCGCTCGTGGAGCTTGCCGAGGATCGTCTGCGAGTGACTCTTGATGCCGTAGGCGAACGACTCGCGGAGCTCGCCCGAGCCCGAGGGCCGCGCGATGCCGCTCCGTCGCAGGGTGAGTCCCAGGAATACGACCAAGAGCGCAACGCGCGCGCTGGCCGTGGCCGCGAGCACGCCCCA
This sequence comes from Myxococcota bacterium, assembly GCA_035498875.1. Taxonomy (GTDB): domain Bacteria; phylum Myxococcota_A; class UBA9160; order SZUA-336; family SZUA-336; genus VGRW01. The sequence continues at coordinate 2,992 of DATJZP010000060.1, read as the reverse complement.
CAGCCCCGACTCGAACACCACCAGCGCGAGCCCCGCCGCGACCAGAGTCACTGCCATGATCGAGATCTGGTCCGCGTTGCGCAGGTCGAAGCGGTCGATGCCGCGCGCGACCGCGTCCGAGAGATCCGAGAACAAGTCGGTCGCGCCGATCACGAGCGCCAGCAGCACCAGCCCCGCCGGCGCGCCGAGCAGCAGCCGCTCGCGCAGCGGGTCGATGAAGAGCAGCGCCAGCAGCCCCAGCAGCCCGAACGCCGCCGCGGTCCAGGTGAACGCCGCGCCCACCGCGCGCGCCCGCTCCACCCCCGGCAGTGACATGCGGTAGATCACCGCGTAGCGCATGCCGAGCTGACTGAGCTGGTACGCGAACAGCGCCAGCGTGGCCAGCACGGCGTAGATGCCGCGGTCGGATTCGGAGAGCCAGCGCGCCAGCAGCACCTGCAGGCCGAGCCCGAGGAACGTGCGCAGCACCTGAGTCGCCGCGGTCGACGACATGTTGCGCGCGAAGTTCATCGCGCCGGCGCCCGACCCCGTGGCCTGCCCCTGCATCGCGCGTATCGTAGCCGCGCGCGAGGGCGCCGCCCGGTGAACCCCTCGGCCGACGATGCGATCGGCCGAGGGGTTGGGGCGGGGCGCTAGCGGGCCCCTTTGGGCGACTTGCTCGGATCTTCCCTCGGCCCCGATCCTATCGGGGCCCGTTGCGGCTCACCGCGAACTTCACACGACGAGAGAGTGAGGCTCGCGGGCGCCGATCCGAGCGGTTCGTCACGGTGACTTGGCTTGCGACCGTGCGTCGCCCTGGAAACGAGCGCCGGCCTTGTAGTGGCCGGGCGGCATGCGGAAGCCGATCGCGATCCGGTTCCAGGAGTTGATCAAGACCACCGCGAGGGTCAGGTCGAGGATCTCCTCCGCGCTGAACTGCTTCCGCACCTCGTCCCAGTCCGCGTCGGGGACGTGCGTTTCCTCGACGCAGGTCAGCGACTCGGTCCAGGCCAGCGCCGCCCGCTCGCGCGCGCTGTAGTACGGCGCCTCGCGCCAGGCGTCGAGCCCGTAGAGCCGCTGCTCCGACTCACCCGCGGCGCGCGCGTCCTTGCTGTGCATGTCGAGGCAATATGCACACCCGTTGATCTGCGATGCGCGCATTTCCACAAGCCCGAGCAGCCGCGGGTCGAGCCCCGACGCGTCGACCTGCTTCTGCAGCGCCAGGAGCGGCTGCACGCGCTTCATGGCGCGCTCGTCGTACGGAATTCGAGCGTTCATGCGTCCTCCTCTTTCGCCGTGGTGCGGCGGGCAGAGGACGCTGCAACCCATGCGCCCAGACAGTGCGTGACTCGCTAGGGGCTCGCCTTTGCAGGAGCGGGGCAGACCGTACCGCCGACGGCAGCAAGTCCCTCGCGCACCTTGCTCATCATGTCGGTCGCGCGAACGACCGCGCCACGCTGCATGGCCGAGTTGCAGCCCGCGAGAACGAGCGCGGCGACGAGCAGCGCTCGACTCATCCCTTGGGCGGCATCCGGATCGCGCCGTCCAGGCGAATCACCTCGCCGTTCAGCATGCCGTTCTCGATGATCGAGCGCGCCAGATGCGCGTATTCGGCCGGGCGGCCGAGGCGGCGCGGGAACGGGATGTTGGCGGCGAGCGCCTGGCGCGCGGGCTCGGGCAGGCCGGCCAGGAGCGGCGTGTCGAAGAGACCGGGCGCGATCGTGACCACGCGGATGCCCAGCGAGGCGAGGTCGCGCGCGATCGGCAGCGTCATGCCGACCACGGCGCCCTTCGAGGCCGCGTAGGCGACCTGACCGATCTGTCCGTCGTAGGCGGCCACCGAGGCGGTGTTCACGATGACTCCGCGCTCGCCATCGGCGTCGGGCGCGTTCTTGCTCATGCGGTCGGCCTCGAAGCGGATCGAGTTGAATGTGCCGACCACGTTCACCTCGAGCACCTTCACGAACGGCTCGATCGGGTGCGGGCCGTCCTTGGTCACCGTACGCTGCGCCCAGCCGATGCCGGCGCAGTTCACGGCCATGCGGATCGAGCCGAACTCCTTCACCGCGCGGTCCACCGCGGCCTCGACCTCTGCCGCCTTGGTCACGTCGCAGGGGCAGAAGATCGCCCCGCGGCCGAGCACGCGGGCGGTCTCTTCGCCCTTCGAGCGCGGCAGGTCGAGAATGGCGACGCGCGCGCCCGCGGCCAGCAGCTCGCGCGCGGTGGCCCCGCCCAGGCCGGAAGCACCGCCGGTCACGACGGCGCCGGCGCCCTGGATGTCCATCGACTAGCTCTCCTGCTCGAGGTACGTATAGCCGCTGATGCCCTGCTCGAAGCGGCGGCGCAAGAGCGCCGACTCCTCGATCGTGAGTCGGCCTTCGCGCATCGCCGACTCCGCGGCCAGGCGCACGGCTTCCGAGAGCTGGCGGCGGTCGTAGCCCAGATACTGGACCACCTGCTCGACCGAGTCGCCCTCGACCACCTGCTCGACGGTGTAGCCGCCGTCCTCGTACACCTTCACGTGCACGGCGTCGGTGTCGCCGAACAGGTTGTGCATCTCGCCCAGCGTCTCCTGGTACGCGCCCACCAGGAACACGCCCACGTAGTAGGGGCGGCCGTTGGGCGGGTGCAGCTCGAGCACCGTCTTCACGTCGCGCAGGTCGATGAACTGGTTGACCTTGCCGTCCGAGTCACAGGTCAGGTCGGCGAAGGTGCCGCGGCGCGTGGGCGCCTCTTCCAGGCGGTGGATCGGCACCACCGGGAAGAGCTGCTTCATCGCCCACGAGTCGGGCAGTGACTGGAAGACCGAGAAGTTCCCGTAGTAGGTGTCGGCGAGCTGGCGCTCGAGGCGCTGCAGGTCTTCCGGCACGTACTCGAGGTCGCGCACGATGCGCATGATCTTCTCGCAGCAGGCCCAGAACAGCTCTTCCATGCGCGCGCGGGTCTGCAGGTCGAGATAGCCGAGCGAGAAGGCGGTGGTCGCCTCTTCCTTGAGCTGCAGCGCGTCGTTGTA
>DATJZP010000059.1:0-1186 GCA_035498875.1 Myxococcota bacterium | reverse complement strand
TGCTCGAGCAGGACGGCTACTTCTACGGTCGCGGCTCGCTCGACGACAAGGCCATGGCCGCGATCTTCAGCACGCTGTTCCTGCGCCTGGCCCGGGACAAGACCCCGCTCGACCGCGACGTGATCCTGGCGCTCACCGCCGACGAGGAGGCGGGCGACGAGAACGGCGCGGAGTGGCTGCTGCGCGAGCACCGCGACCTGGTCGACGGGTCGCTCGTCTTGAACGAGGGCGGCGGCGGCTGGATGCGGCAGGGCAAGTATCTCGTGCTGCCCGTGCAGTCGAGCGAGAAGACCTACATGGACTACGCGCTGCGAGTCACCGACAAGGGTGGTCACAGCTCGCTGCCGACGCCCGAGAACGCGATCTACCGGCTGGCGGCGGGGCTGGGCCGGCTGCAGAAGCTGCAGTTCCCGGTCGAGCTGAACGCGGTCACGCGCGCGTTCCTGAAGCTCGCAGCGGGCACCGAGTCGCCCGAGATCGCGGAGGCCATGCGCGCGCTGGCCGCGAACTCGAAGGACCCGCTGGCGGCCAAGCGCCTGTCGCGCGAGCCGCGCTACAACGCGCTGATCCGCACCACCTGCGTGGCCACCGAGGTGCAGGCGGGTCACGCGCGGAACGCGCTGCCGCAGAGCGCCGTGGCCAACGTGAACTGTCGCATCCTCCCCGGCCACTCGGCCGAGGAGGTGCGCCAGGCGCTCGTGGCCGCGCTCGCCGACCCGAAGATCGAGGTGGCGCTCGACGAGAAGGAGATCGCCGGGCCGCGCGCCACGATCGACGCCTCCCTCATGCGCACGGTCGAGAAGGTGAGCGGCGAGCTGTTTCCCGGCGTGCCCGTCGTGCCCACGATGAGCTCGGGCGCGACCGACTCGAAGTATTTCCGCCTGGCCGGAATTCCCGCCTACGGCGTGTCGGGCATCTTCGTCGACATCGACGACCTGCGCGCGCACGGCCGCGACGAGCGCGTGGGCGTGAAGCAGTTCTTCGAGGGCCAGGAGTTCCTGACCCGCCTGGTGCACGAGCTGGTCGCGCCGACGCCCTAGAGTCACTCGTGCGCGAGTGGCAGCACCGCCCCGAGCGCCGGCTTGGGCCGGCCGTCCTCGTCGAAGAAGCCCCAGAACGCCTCGCGCGCGCGCTTCTCGGGCGGGGCTTCGAGCGTGCGCGCGGGCTTCCACGGGCAGTCGAAGGC
>DATJZP010000058.1:0-42302 GCA_035498875.1 Myxococcota bacterium | reverse complement strand
GACCGCTTCCGCCGCGACGACGACCTGTCGAACTGGACGGGCATCCGCATCGTCGACGAGCACCACGTGCTGATCTACGGGCCCGACGGCGCGGAGCTGATCGAGCGCACCGCCGAGAAGCCCGTGTCCAAGGGCCGCTGGGAAGTGGCGGAGGTCGGCTCGGTCGCCGCGGCCGACGTCTGGGGTGACACGGCGCTGCTCGCCGGCTCGAAGGGCGTGTTCGCCGTGCGACTCAGCAGCGAGCGGCTCGCCTCGCACCGCCTGCTCGAGGGCCAGTTCGTGGCGCTCGAGGTGCAGAAGCCCTTCATCTACCTGGCCCGGCCCAATCGCGCCGAAGTCACCACGCCCAAGCACCTGCTGCGCCACCTGACCGGCGGCGCGGTCGGCTTCCCGGAGAACTTCGCCGCCAAGGGCGGCCGCATCGCGGGCAAGTCGTTCGTGGTGTTCGGCAAGGACGCAGCGATGGAGATCTCGCTCGCGAACCCGGCGCACCCGGAGGCGATCGGCCCGCTCACCGCCGAGAAGGTCGGGCGACTGAGCGACATCACCGCCGACGGCGACAACGCCTACCTGCTCGGCGACCGCGGCCTGCAGATCGCGAGCACCAGCGGCAAGCACGTGAATGACTCGATCCAGGTCCACGGCGACCACAGCATGGCGCTCTCCGGCCGCTACGTGTTCGTGGCCGGCGCGCGCTCGCTCGAGGTGGTCGACGTCGGTCCCTACCAGGTGAAGGACGTCGCTGCGCTCGACGCTCCGCTGCCTTCCGAGCAGCCCGCGGCCGCGCCGCCGGCGAGCCCGGGCCAGGAAGCGTCCCCAGCGACGCAGGCGCTGCCCGAGACCATGGCGCCCGCCGCGCCGTCGCACGGCGGCGAGATGACGCCCGACAACGAGGATCAGCCGATGGCGCCGAGCTTCGACGAGCCGATGCCCGAGGCGACCCCGCCCGCGGGCACGCCGGCGATTCCCGACGAGCAGAAGGCCTCGAAGCCCGTCACGGACTGAGTCGAGTGACCCGCCCGAGCTAGGCGGAGAGCTTCTTCAGCTCGTCGAAGAAGCCAGGGAACGTCTTGCCGACGCACTCGGGGTCTTCGATCACGATGCCGTCGACGGCGAGGCCCGCGACCGCGAAGCTCATCGCCACGCGGTGGTCCTGGTAGGTGGCGATGCGCGCGGGAGTCACCTGCCCGGGCGGCTCGACCAGGAGGTCCTGCTCGGTGGTCTGGACGCGCGCCCCGAGCTTCTCGAGCTCGGTCTTCAGCGCGGCCATGCGGTCGGTCTCCTTGAGCCGGAGGTTGGGCACGTTGCGGATCGAGGTCTTGCCGCGCGCGAACAGCGCCACCACCGCCAGCGTGAGCGCGCTGTCGGGCAGGGCGTTCAGGTCTACGTCGATGCCGTGCAGGTAGCGCGGCCCGCGCACTGCGATCCAGCGCGGCCCGCGCTCGACGGTGCAGCCCATGCGCTCGAGCACCTCGACGAAGCGCACGTCGGCCTGCAGCGACGCCGCCGAGAGACCCTCGACGCGCACGCGCCCGCCGGTGACTGCCGCGGCGGCGAAGAAATAAGTCGCTGCCGAGGCGTCGGGCTCGACGTGGTAGGTGCGCGGCCGGTAGCGCTGGTTGCCCGGGATGCGGAAGACGTCGCCGCGCGTCTCGGCCGAGATCCCGAACGCGCTCATGATCTCGAGCGTCAGGTCGACGTAGGGCCGCGAGGTGATCTGCGCGGCGGTGATCTCGACCTCTTGCTCCGCCAGCGGCGCCACCATGAGCAGCGCCGACAGGAACTGACTCGACTTCGAGGCGTCGATCGCGACGCGCCCGCCGGCGAGTCGCCCGCCCTGCACGGTCACCGGCGGACAGCCGGCGACGGTGCGCACCGAGACACCCAGCGCGCCGAGCGCGTCGGCCAGGTCCTGGATCGGCCGCTCGCGCATGCGCGGCACGCCGTCGAGCACCACGCGGCCCTCGACCAGCGCCGCGCAGGCCGTGAGGAAGCGCATGGTCGTGCCCGAGGCGCGACAGTCGATCGGGTGGAGCGGAATCGCGAAGTGACCGCCCGTGCCGTGCACGGTGAGGTCGGGCCCCGTCTTCTCGACACGCACGCCCAGGCGCGCCAGGCCGTCGATCATGGCCTCGGTGTCGTCGCTCTCGAGCCCGCCCACCAGTCGGCTCGGGCCGTCGGCCAGCGCGGCGCACACGAACGCGCGGTTGGTCAGGCTCTTCGAGCCTGGGACGCGCACCGTGGCATCGGGCGCCGAGATCCGTGCGACCGCGAGCTCCGCCATCGGCGCCGAACCTAGCACAGGCGCTAACCCGCTGAAATGGAAGGCAAAACCATTTCTCGCCAGCGCGCGGACCGCGTTGACCTCCCGAACCTCCCCGGATACTCTCCCCGCCGTTTGCGCGCCCCCTCTGGCCCCTCGTGCGCGCCGGGAGAAGCTGTCGATGCCCAAGTACCGCCTTCTGACTCCAGGTCCGGTGGCCGTGCCCGAGCGCGTGCTGCACGCCATGGCGCGCACGCTGCTCCACCACCGCGCGCCCGCGTTCATTCCGGTGTTCAAGGAGGTGCGCGCGAACCTGAAGAAAGTGTTTCAGACGGAAGGCGAGGTGCTGATTCTCGCTTCGACGGGCACCGGCGCGATGGAGGCGGCCGTGATCAACACGCTGTCTCCGGGTGACAAGGCGGTCGTGGTGCGCGGCGGCAAGTTCGGCGAGCGCTGGACGGAGATCTGCGCCGCGAACGGCATCCAGTGCGAGAACGTCGACGTGGAGTGGGGCCGGGCGGTCGAGCCCGCCGCCGTGCGCGAGGCGTTCAAGCGCTGCCCGGAGGCGAAGGCGCTGTTCGTGCAGGCCTCCGAGACCTCCACCGCCGTGTATCACCCGATCCGCGAGCTCGCGGAGGTGACTCACGAGAAGCCCGAGCGGCTGATCGTGGTCGACGGCATCAGCGGCGTGGGCGTGCACGACCTGCCGATGGACGCCTGGAACCTCGACGTGGTGGTGTCCGGCAGCCAGAAGTCGTGGCTCCTGCCGCCGGGGCTCGCCTTCATCGCGCTGGGTGAGAAGGGCAAGGCCGCGGTCAAGAACGCGAAGTGCACGAGATACTACTTCGACCTGCGCAAGGAGCTGAAGGCTCAGGCCGACGACCAGACCGCCTGGACCGCACCGGTGTCGCTGGTGGTGGGTCTGCAGGAAGCCCTGCGCATGATCCTCGACGAGGGCCTGCACGAGGTGTTCGCGAGACACGAGGCGCTGGCCACCGCGGTGCGCACCGCGATGATGGCGCTCGGCCTCCAGCTCGTGGCGCCCGACTCACCGTCGTTCGCCTGCACGGCCGTGTACGTGCCCCAGGGCATCGACGGCGGCAAGTTCGTGAAGCACCTGCGCGACGCCTACAACGTCACGTTCATGGGCGGGCAGGGTCACCTCGAGGGCAAGATCTTCCGCATCGGCCACATGGGTGACGTGGACGGCTTCGACATGATCAGCGCCGTGGCCGCGGTCGAGATGACGCTGGCCGACATGGGTCACTCGGTCGAGCTGGGCAAGGGCACGCGCGTGGCCATGGAGCAGCTGCGCAAAGCCGGGCTGAAGCGAGCCTAGCCGTGGCGCGCGTACTGATCTCCGACAAGCTCTCCGACGAGGGCCTGGCCATTCTCGCGGCCGCGGCGCCCGGACTGACTGCCGATCACAAGCCCGGGATCGCTCCCGACGAGCTGAAGAGGATCCTGCCCGAGTACGACGGGCTGATCATCCGCAGCGGCACCAAAGTGACTGCCGACGTGATCGAGGCCGGCAAGAAGCTGCGCGTGATCGGGCGCGCCGGGATCGGCGTCGACAACGTCGACCTCGGCGCCGCGACCGCGCGCGGCATCATCGTGATGAACACGCCCGAGGGCAACACCGTCACGACCGCCGAGCACGCGATCTCGCTCATGACTTCGCTGGCGCGCCAGATCCCGCAGGCCACCGCCAGCATGCGCGCGGGCAAGTGGGAGAAGAACCGCTTCAACGGCAAGGAGCTGTTCGAGCAGGTGTTGGGCGTGGTCGGCCTGGGCAACATCGGCTCGATCGTCGCCGACCGCGGCCGCGGGCTGCGCATGCGCGTGATCGCGTTCGACCCGATCGTGTCGGAGGAGCGCGCCCAGAGACTCGGCGTCGAGCTCGTGTCGCTCGACGAGCTCCTGCGCCAGGCCGACGTGATCTCGATCCACGTGCCGCTCACCGAGGGCACGCGCGGCATGATCGGCCGCGACGCCTTCGCCAAGATGAAGAAGGGCGTGCTGCTCGTGAACGCGGCGCGCGGCGGCATCGTCGACGAGGCGGCGCTGCTCGAGGCGATCAAGGCGAAGAAGGTCGCCGGCGCGGCGCTCGACGTGTTCGAGCAGGAGCCCGTGCCCAAGGACCATCCGCTGCTCTCGTGCGAGGAAGTGATCTTCACGCCGCACATCGGCGCGGCCACCGAGAAGGCGCAGCTGAACGTCGCGATCGCCGTGGCCGAGCAGGTCCGCGACTATCTCGTCTCGGGCATCGTGCGCAACGCCGTGAACCTGCCGTCGGTCTCGGCGGAGGATCTGCCGCTGTTGCGGCCGTTCGTGCTCCTGGGCGAGAAGCTCGGCCTGTTCCAGGGTCAGGTGGCGCGCGGCGGGGTGGCGGAGATCGACGTCGAGTACGCCGGCGAGATCTCCGAGCGCAACGTGCAGGCAGTCACCCTGGCCGTGCTGCGCGGCATCCTCGCGCCCTGGGTGGGCGACGAGGTGAACTTCGTGAACGCCCCGCTGGTCGCGCAGAAACACGGCGTGCGCGTGATCGAGACCAAGTCGGCTGCGCCCGAGGACTACGTGTCGTTGCTCACGGTGAAGGTGCGCTCGCGCGGCGGTGAGTCGCACCTGGTGGCGGGCACGATCTTCGGCCGCACCCAGCCGCGGATCGTGCGCGTCGACGACTTCCGCTTCGAGGCGATCCCCGAAGGCCCGACCTTCCTGATCCGCAACCAGGATCGTCCGGGTGTGGTGGGGCGCATGGGCACGCTGCTCGGCAGCGCCGGCATCAACATCAAGCGCATGCAGCTCGGTCTGCACCTGTCGAGCGGCGAGGCGCTGCAGCTCCTGTCCGTCGAGCCGATGCCGTCGCAGGAGATCCTGGCGGCGGTGCGCAAGCTCGAGAACGTGGAGACGGCGCTGCTGCTCGATCTCGGCGCGCGAGTCACTTGAGCCATGCCGAACGTCGTCGTCGTCGGCGTACAGTGGGGCGATGAGGGCAAGGGCAAGGTCGTCGACCAGCTCGCCGACCGCGCCGACCTCGTGGTGCGCTTCCAGGGCGGCCCCAACGCGGGTCACACACTGGTCGTCGAGGGCGAGACCACGGTCCTGCACCTGGTGCCGTCGGGCATCCTGCAGCCGTCCACGCTGAACCTGATCGGCCCGGGCGTGGTGGTCGATCCCGACGTCCTGCTGGGCGAGATCGACCAGTTGAAGCAGAAGAGCGTGCCGGTCGGACGCGAAAGACTGCGCATCTCGGACCGTGCGCACGTCATCCTGCCCGTGCACGCCGCGCTCGACAAGGCGCGCGAGGAGTCACGCCACCAGCCCACGATCGGCACCACCGGCCGCGGCATCGGCCCCGCGTACGAGAGCCGGGTCGCGCGCACGGGCGTGCGCATCAGTGACTTGCTCGAGCCCGCCACGCTGCGCGAGCGGCTCGAGCTCGCGCTCTACGAGCGCAACTTCCTGCTCGAGCACCTGTATCACTGGCCCAAGATCGATGCGAACGAGCTCTTCGACCGCGCGCTGGTCTGGGGCGAGAAGCTCGCGCCCTACGTCGACGACGTGGGCGTGGCGATCGACCGCGCCATGCGCGAGGGCAAATCGGTGCTGCTCGAAGGCGCGCAGGCCACGCTGCTCGACGTCGACCACGGCACGTATCCGTTCGTGACCTCCTCGACCACGATCGCGGGCGGCGCCTGCGCGGGCGCGGGGCTGGGCCCCACGCGCATCGACTCGGTCATTGGAGTCAGCAAGGCCTACACCACGCGCGTGGGCGGTGGACCGTTCCCGACCGAAGACGACGGGCCCGCCGGCGAGCACATGGGTCGCGTGGGCAAAGAGTTCGGCGCCACCACCGGCCGCAAGCGCCGCTGCGGCTGGCTGGACCTCGTGGTCATGCGCTACGCGGTGCGCGTGAACGGCATCACCGGTCTCGCGCTGGGCAAGCTCGACATCCTGACGGGCCTGCCCGAGGTGAAGATCTGCATCGCGTATCGCGTCGACGGCAAGGAGCTGCGTGAGATCCCCGCCAGCATCCACACGCTCGAGCGCTGCGAGCCGATCTACAAGACGTTCCCGGGCTGGAACGAGTCTCTGGCGCAGGCGCGCTCGCTCGACGATCTGCCTCAAGCGGCGCGCGAGTACATCCGATGGATCGAGGACGCGCTCGAAGTCCCCGTGGACCTGCTCGGCGTCGGGCCGGACCGCGACGCGACGATCGCGCGCGCAAACCCGTTCGATCGGTTCAGCCGGCGTTGACGAGACACTCGAGCCACTCCCAGCGATTCCGCAGCGGCCTCGCGCTCCTGGCGCTGTGCGCGGCCTGCGGCGCCGCGCGCGTGGCGCGCGCCGACGACGGGCCGCCGTGTCTCATGCAGTGCCGCGAGATGGCCGCGAAGAACAAGCTCCGGCCCGGCGTCAACGAGGTCGGCTGCGTCACCAATCTGTGTCAGCAGGAGGGACGCCAGCTTTACTCTCAGGGCAGCTACGAGGCCGCTCTGCGCTCGCTCAGCGTCGTGAGCGAGAGACTCTCGCGCAGCCCCTCCTTCCTGCTCGATCGCGGCATGGTCTACTACGCGCTCGGGAAGTTCGACCTCGCGCTCGCCGACTTCGACGGCATCCTGGTCGACACGCCGGACAGCTTCCAAGCCGGCGCGCAGCGCGCGCACACGCTGCTGCGCCTGCAGAAGTACGGTGACTCCCGAGCTCAGTTCGAGAAGCTGCTCGCGGCCCCGGCGGCCGGCCGCGAGTTTCATGGCCTGCGCACCAAGTCCTACCTCCAGGGCAACATCGGCGTGCTCGACCTGATCACGGGCGACACGAAGAGGGCCGAGAAAGAGCTGAAGGAAGCGCTCGATGGCGACGGCCGGAACACGCTGGCCTCGACCTACATCTATCGCGTGCTGCCGCAGCTCGAGAAGAAGACGCTCGACGGCGAGGGCGTGTGGCTCTTGCTCACCGCCTCGGAAGACGTCGGCATCGCCCGCCGCGACGCCGCGCGCGACGCGATCGAGAAGCTGGTCTCCAAGTACCCGAAGTTCCCCGAGACCTACTTCCTGGCCGCCGAGCTCTACCGCGGCACGGGTCACTACGAGGAGTGCGAGCGGATCCTCACGATCGGCGAGCGCGCCATCCCCGAAGAGCCCGACGTGAAGGCCGAGAGACTGCGCTGCACGCTCCTGCGCGTGGGTCCCATGACCGAGGCCGCCAAGCCCTCGATCGCCGAGCTGAAGAAGCTCGCCGCCGACAACCCGGACAACCCGCTCGCCACGCAGATCCTGCACGCGCTCGACATCTACTGAGCGCGGCGTTTCCTGCACGAGACGCGAGCCGGCCGTCCGGGGCAGAATCCCGGCATGCGCGCAGCCATCGTCGGCATCGGCGAGACCGACTACGTGCGGGGCTCGGACCGCAGCGCGGTCGATTGGATGCTCGAGGCGGCCTACGCGGCGATCGCCGATGCCGGGCTCGAGCCGCACGAGATCGACGGGCTGATTCCGCCGCCGACCTACACCACCGCCGAGGAGCTGGCGGTGAATCTCGGCATCGAGGACCTGCGCTTCGCGTCGACGGTGCACATGGGGGGCGCCAGCCCGATCGCGGCGATCGGGCACGCCGCGCGCGCGCTCGAGACCGGCGCGGCGCGACACGTTCTGGTGACGGTGGGCTGGAACGGCTATTCCGCGATGCGGCCCAAGCCGGGGTCGCGGCGCCGCGACCGACTCAGTCTGGCCGCGCTCGAGCGCACGGTGCGCGACTTCTACATGCCGTATGGGATCGTGAGCGCCGCGCAGATGTACGGCTGGATCATGACCCGCTACAAGCACCTGTACGGCATCCCCGACGAGGCCGCGGGCGCGGTGGCGCTGGCCTGCCGCAAGCACGCGCAGCTGAACCGGCGTGCGCTGATGCGCGGGCGCGAGCTCACGATCGAGCAATACCTCGCGGCGCGCTGGATCAGCGAGCCGTTCCGGTTGTTCGATTGCTGCCTCGAGACCGACGGCGCCTGCGCGGTGGTGCTGTGCACGGACGAGCGCGCGCGCGACCTCCGACACCGCCCGGTGTCGGTGCTGGGCGCTGCGGAAGGCCATCCGTACCCGGCCGACGACGTGCCGTCGCGCCCGGACTTGCTGCGCATCGGCCTGCACTGGGCCGCGCCGCGGGCGCTGGCGCAGGCGGGCATCCGCCCCGACCAGGCCGACTTTCTCGGCCTGTACGACTGCTTCACCTACACCGTGCTATTGCAGCTCGAGGCGCTCGGGCTGTGCGGCCCGGGCGAGGCGCCGGCCTACGTGAAGGACGGGCGGATCGAGCTCGGCGGCGCCATGCCCGTGAACACCCACGGCGGGCTGCTGTCGCAAGCGCACGTCTGGGGCATGAACCACGTGGTCGAGGCGGTGCGCCAGCTGCGTGGTCACGCGGGTGACTCGCAGGTGGCCGACGCGCGGCTCGGGATCGTGACCGGCTGGGGCGACCTGGGCGACGGCAGCATCGCCGTGCTGGGGCGGCCGTGAGTGACTCGACCGCGAAGTGGGCCGGCCCGCTACCGCAGCCCGACGACGACCTGGTGGCCGCGTTCTGGGAGCACTGCGCGCGCGAGGAGCTGCGCTTCCAGCGCTGCGGCGACTGCGGAACCTGGCGCCACCTGCCGCGGCTGCGCTGCGCGCGCTGCGGCTCGCCCGAGTTCACCTGGCAGCGCTCGAGCGGCCGCGGGCACGTCTACTCCTGGACGGTGACTCACCAGACTCCGATCCCCGCCTTCGCCGAGCGCGCGCCGTGGGCGGTGCTGGTGGTCGAGCTCGAAGAGGGCGTGCGCATGGTCGCGGGCCTGGTCGGCGCGGATCCGAACGTGCTCCGGCTCGACCTGCCGGTCGAGGTCGTGTTCGAGCGGGTGAGTCCGGAGTGGGCGCTGCCCCAATTCCGGCCGGCCGAGTCGTGGGGAGGAGAGCGATGAGGGGACTGACCGGACGCGTGATCCTGGTGACCGGCGGCGCGCGCGGGATCGGGCGCGCGATCGTCGAGCGGCTGGTGGCCGAAGGCGCCCGCGTGGCGATCGCCGACATCCAGGGCGCGAAGGAGGCCGCGGCCGAAGTGGGTCACGGCGCCTACGGCGTGCGCGTCGACGTCGCCGACTCGGTCTCGGTGCGCGGCGGGGTGGGCGAGGTGATCGCGCACTTCGGCAAGGTCGAAGGGCTCGTGAACAACGCCGGCTGGGACAAGGTCGAGCCGTTCGTGAAAGCCGCCGAAGAGACCTGGGACAAGGTGCTCGCGATCAACTTGCGCGGCCCGATCGCGGTGACTCGCGCGGTGCTCGACGGCATGATCGAGCGGCGCGCGGGCTGGATCGTCTCGATCAGCTCCGACGCCGGCCGGCTCGGCTCGAGCGGCGAGGTGGTCTACTCGGCGGCGAAGGCGGGTGTGATCGGCTTCAGCAAGGCGCTCGCGCGCGAGGTCGCGAAGCAGGGCATTCACGTGAACGTGGTCTGCCCCGGGCCGACCAACACGCCGCTGCTCGCGCAGGTCGGTGCCGACAACCCCAAGCTCGTCGAGGCGCTGGCGCGCGCGGTTCCGTTCGGGCGGATCGGCGAGCCGGCCGACCTGGCGGGCGCGGTCGCGTTCCTGCTCTCCGACGACGCGGCCTTCATCACCGGCCAGACACTCTCGGTGTCCGGCGGAATGTCGATGGTGTGAGGCAGGCTCAGATCTCGTAGGCCAGCGACGACGCCGTGCCGCCCGTGCGCGGGCAGATGCTGCAGGTCTTCCCGTCGAGCAGGGCGTAGGCGTGGCGCACCGCGAGCAGGGTGCTGGTGAGTCGCACCGGCTGCTCTAGGAAGAGTCTCTCGCCGAGCCGCGCGCTGATGCCGGTGCGTTCGAGCTTGTCGGCGAACTCCGCGCGCACGCCGCACAGCAGCACGTGCACCCCGCGCGCCTCGACCCGCTTCAGGAAGTCCTCGAGCAGGGTGAGCCCCACGGCATCCGGATTGCGCGCGCGCTTCAGCCGCAGCACCAGCACGCGCGTGTCGGGGCCGATGCGCGACTCCATCTCGGCGAAGTGCGACTCGAGCGCGGTGCTCGCACCGAAGAACATCTCACCCTCGAGCCCGAACACGAGGATGCGCGGGCAGGGCGCGTCCTCGGGCAGGCGCTCGCGCAGGTTGCCGCCGGTGAGCGAAAACTCGCTGAGCAGCATCTGGCCCGCGCGCGGCACGGTCAGCATGAACGACATGAACACGCCGATCAGCACGCAGAACTCGATCGAGATCCCGACCGCGGCCAGGGCCGTAGCGCTCACGATCGCGGCGTCGAAGCGCGTAGTGCGCAGGTGATAGAAGAGCGCGCGCCAGTCGACCATGTTCCAGGCGGTCACCATCAGGATGCCGGCGAGCGCCGCGCGCGGGATGAAGCGCGCGTAGGGCGCGAACGCCAGCATGGTGAGCGCCACGCCCAGCGCAGAGATCACGCCCGACCACTGAGTCAGCGCGCCGGCCTGCTGGTTGATCGCCGAGCGCGTGAGTGAGCCCGAGCCGGGCATGCATTGGAAGAAGCTACCCACCAGGTTCGCCAGCCCCTCCGACAGGCACTGCTGGTTCATCGCCAGCTTCTGCGGGTGGATCGCGGCGAGCGCCTTCGACATCGAGATCGCCTCGAGCAGCCCGAGCACTGCGATCGCGAGCGCCCCGGTGCCCAGCTCGCGCAGCTGCTCGAGCGCGAGCGCGGGTCGCCCGAAGGCGGGCAGCCGGCCGGGGATCTCGCCCACCACGGCCACGCCGTGCTTGTCGAGCTCGAGCCAGGCGGTGAGCACGGCCATGAGGATCACCACCGCCAGTAACTCGGGCGCGAGCCGCACGTCGAAGCGGCGCTTCAGCGCCCGCAGCACCAGCACCAGCGCGATCGAGCCGATGCCCACCGCCGCGGTCTCGAGCTGGATCCCGCCGCTCTCGGTGAGTGAGCGGTAGAAGCGAACCAGGAAGTGCGCGTGCGCGTCGCCGATCGCCTTCAGCCCGACCAGGTTCTTCAGCTGGTCGAGCGCGAGCAGCGCGCTCGCGCCCGCGGTGAAGCCCACGATCACCGAGTGCGAGATGTAGCGCTCCAGGTCTCCCAGCCGGAACAGCGTGATCCCGAGCTGGATCACGCCCACCCAGAGCGACAGCGCGATCGCCGCCTGCACGCGCGCGTCGGGCTCCACGATCCCGGCCAGCACGCTCAGCACCGCGATCGAGATCGCGTTCGTGGGCCCGTTCACGAGCTGGCGCGAGGCGTTGAACAGCGCGCCCACGGCGGTCATCACGATCGCCGTGTACAGGCCGTACACCGGGGGCAGGCCGGCCACCATCGCGTAGGCCATGGCCTGGGGTACGGCGACCGCGGTCACGGTGACGCCGGCCAGGAAGTCGGCCCGCGCCGTCGTCCAGCCGTAGCCACGCAGTGACTCCAGCGCCGGGACCCAGCGCAGCAGGGCAGGCGGCGATTCCGAGGTCGGCGTCAAAGCGCAGGGACCATATCAGAACCCCCTGTTTTCAGGAGGGATCCGGAAACGGTTCGGTCCCGGTAAGGATTCGCGCAGCCGCCCCGCCTACGTTCCCCGCCGGGTGTATCCTTGAAAACGTCCACACCCCGAAAGGATCGGAACATGAGTCACTCTGGAAGCTGTTTCTGCGGCGCGGTCAAGCTCGAGGTCTCGGGCTCGCCCGAGGGCATGGGCTACTGCCACTGCGCCTCGTGCCGCTCGTGGTCGGGCGGGCCGGTGAACGCATTCAGTCTGTGGAAGCCCGAGGCCGTGCGCGTCACCCAGGGGGCGGACCAGATCGCCACCTACGCCAAGACCCCGATGAGCGAGCGCAAATACTGCAAGAAGTGCGGCGGTCACCTGATGACCAACCACCCGCCGCTCGGCCTGGTCGACGTGTTCGCGGCCACGCTGCCCACGCTGAAGTTCGCGCCCGGCGTGCACGTGAACTACTCCGAGACCGTCCTGCGCATGAAGGACGGGCTGCCCAAGCTGAAGGACTTCCCGAAGGAGTTCGGCGGCTCGGGCGAGGCCGTTCCCGAGTGAGTCGCTAGTTCTCGGGCTCGGGAAGCTCCAGCTCCTCGAGCTCGGACAAGAGCGCGCGCAGCCGGCCTGCGCCGAAGGCGCGGGCCACGCGCTCGCGCGCGCGCTTCCATGCCTCGAGCCCGCGGGCGAGCCGGCGCTCGCCCGC
The DNA here is from genome assembly GCA_035498875.1 of Myxococcota bacterium. GTDB lineage: Bacteria > Myxococcota_A > UBA9160 > SZUA-336 > SZUA-336 > VGRW01. The sequence continues at coordinate 29,840 of DATJZP010000058.1, read as the reverse complement.
GGGCGTCAGGCGCACGCGCCGTTCGCGCGCGTCCCAGACCGGCTCGCCGGCGACGAGCCCGTCGCGCTCGAGCAGCGCCAGGCTGCGGGTCAGGGTGGTCCGGTCGAGCCCGGAGCTGCGCGCCAGCTCCCCGCGCGAGATTCCGTCCGCGCGCGAGACCTCGAACAGCACGCTGAACTGAGTCGAGCGCAGGCCCAGCGGCCGCAGCTCCTCGTCGAACACCTGGCTGACCCGCCGCGCCGCGCGGCGCAGCGAGAAGCAGGGGCAGCCCCCGAGCCCGGCGATCGTCTTCTCGGCCTCCGCTATTCTGTGCATATACACATAATGTAACCCGCGACGATCCGGTTTCACCCAACGGGCGAGGAATCCCCCTCACTCGAAGGAGACCGGCATGAAGTACTTCATCGACACCCACGACAAGCGAAAGGGCAGCTTCCCCAAGCAGGAGCTGTCGGAAGAGCAGATGTTCGAGCAGTTCGACGCGCTCGAGCGGGCCGCGCACGCGCTCGGCGTGTTCGGCCACGCCGCCCACGTGAACCTGGCCGAAGGCAAGGCCTACTGCTTCATGTCGGGACCCGACGAGGCGGCGATCGCGCAGGCCCACGCCGCGATCGACCTTCCCTACGACTCGATCACCGAGGTGCGGCGAGTCACCGGCGCCGACATGCGCTCGCGCCCCGGGAAGTAGCCCGCGATCAGGCCGGCCCGGTGGCCTCTTCGGCCACCGCGGCCAGTGCCTGGGTCATCGCGGCCAGCGTTTGCTCGAGGCCCCGCGGATCCACGCCGTGGCGCCGCGCGAGCTCGTGCGGATCGGTATAGGCGAGCCAGGTCTTGCCGGCCGCGTCCTGCCACACCAGCGCGCGCAGTGGCAGCTCGATGCCGATCGTCTGCGCCGCTTGCATCAGCGGCGTACCGGCCTTCGGGCTGCCGAAGATCACGAGCTCCGTTGGCCGGAGCGCGAGCCCCACCTTCTCGGCGGCGGCCGCGTGGTCGATCCGCGCCAGCACCGCCATGCCGCGGCGAGTGACTGCCGCCGCCAGTCGCTCCGCCGTCTCGCGCGGACCCGTGCGACTCGCGCGCGTGATCAGCCCCTCGGCCGTCATTGGGGCATCACCAGGCCGACCACCAGCACGGCAATCGCAGCGCTGAGCAGGAGCGCTCCGAATCCGGTCACGGTATTCCCGATCGAATGCTGCTCGGGCTTCCCGACCGCCATGTGGATGAAGAAGCCGCCCGATTGTGCCATGACCCCGACGGCCAGAACGGCGCAGGCGAGGTGTTTCGTCGCGAGTGAGAGCGCCGTCCGCTCCATGAACCCGTAGTACACGAGCGACATCACGAGCAGCACCCCGGCGTGGGCGTGGCCGGCTCGGAACCAGGTGATCTGGAACGGAGTGAGCGCGTTCCCGCGGTTGATCAGCCGCAGCAGCGAGTAGCCCCCGAACATCACGGTGGGCAGAGACACCCACGAGAGCACGATCCACCAGTGCAGCACGCCCGGACCGGTCATCGGTTCTCCTGCTGCACCTGTACCGGTGCGCCGTGTTCGTTCGGGGTACCGGGCGCGATCACGAGATAGCGGCGCGGTGCGGGCGCGGCGGCGCTCACGATCTGCCGGATCGGGCCCGTCGCGCTGACGATCGCCCCGCCGGCCGGGTTGGTGGCGAAGGCGGCCAGAGGCTCGAGCCGCCCGCTTCCGTCGGGGGTACTCGCCAGCGCCAGCACGTAGGGCTGCTTCGGCACGAGCCCGGTGACTGCCGCCTGCATCACCTGGATCAGCCCCTGGTCGAAGAGCGTCACGCTGGTGGGAGCGCTCGAGGCGGGGGAGTCTTTCGCCCCGCTGGGCGCCATCGTGAAGTGCGCCGACTCACCCGCGATGCCGAGCGGCTGCAGGCCGTCGCTGCCCGGACCGGTGGGCACCGCGTTCGGCACGTAGCACAGCGCCTGCGGCGCCTGGCCGATCCCCGCGTGCGCCACCACCTGGTTCGTCTGCGTATCGATCGCGATCAGCTGGTCGTCGTTCTCGAGCCCCACGTACATGCGCGTGCCGTCTCCCGAGGGCCAGATGCCGTGCGGCAGCTTGCCGACCGCGATCGTGGCGACTCTCTCGAAGTCACTCGTGCGGAACACCTGCACCTGGTTGCGGCCGCCCACCGTGACGTAGGCGAACGTCCCCTGCGCAGTGCGCGCGAAGTTCACGTGGTTCGTGATCGGACCGATCTCGAGCGTCTTCAGCAGGCCGAACGGAGGCTTGGCCTCGAACACCTGCGCCTTGCCCACGTCCTTCAGCGTGAACCACACCTGCGCGCCGTCGGGCGTGGCCGCGATGTTGGGACAGAACGGGCTCGCCTGACTCACCTTCGCGACCACCTTGTGCTCGGCGACCGACACGACGTCGGTCTCAGGCGTGAACGACGAGCAGACGTAGCCGTACTTGCCGTCGGGAGAGAAGATCTGCATGCCGGGCCCGTTCGCGACCACGATCCGCGCCGTCTCCTCGTAGGTCGAGCCGTCCAGCACCGCCACGTAGCTCTCGCCGCGCACGGTGACCCACACCTCCTTCCCGTCGGGGGTGAAGAAGGCCTCGTGCGGCGAGCGGCCGACGTAAGTGGTGTGCTTCACGGCGTTCGTCGCGGTGTCGATGAACGTCACCGAGTTCGAGCCGATCGACACGACGGCCAGCGTGTGGTGATCGGGCGAGAAGCCCATGCCGTGCACCAGCACCTGGCCGCGGTAGAGCGGGCTGAAGTTCGCGGGCTGTGGGTCGCCGAGCCGAATCACTCCCAGCAGCTTGTGGTCGACCGGATCGAGCACCGACACCGTGTTCGAGAACTGCTCCGCGGCGTAGACCCGGTCGCGGTGACTGATCGGGACGTCGGGCGCGGAGGCGTCGCCCGGCGCCTGACCCGCCGCAGCGAGACTCGGGAGCAACAGCAGCACCAGCGCACACAGGCCGCGCCTCATGGCGCCGGATCCAGCGCACGCTGCAGCGCCGAGATTTCCTGCAGCTGCTCGACCACGATGCCCTGCGCGATCCGTCGCAGCTGCTCGTTCTTGCCATAGCGGAGCTCGGCTTGGGCCATCTCGATCGCACCCCGGTGGTGGGGGATCATCATCGCCGCGAACTCGCGGTCCACGTCGCCGGACGGAGTCATCTGCATGCCCGCCATCATTCGCTGCATCGCGGCCTGACTCTCAGCATGGAATCCGCTCGACCCGCACCAGAGCGGCAGATCCGCCGTCGGACGATGTGTCCAGAGCAGCCCGAGCGCCACGATCGCGACCAGTCCGCTGACGAGAGCGCTGCGAGTCATCGCACCTCCGTTGGCTGTCAGTCCACCGACAGCGCGAGGATCTTCGACAGCTCGCACAGCGAGCGGCCGCTCTCCTCGCGCCAGCCGTTGAAGGCTTCCTGGATGCGCCGCTGCGCCGCCTGCGAGCTCGCGTTCTTGCCCTCGAGCACGCCTTCGACACGCAGCGCCTTGAGCACCGAGTCGGTGAGCATGGGAGTGTCTTTGCCCAGGTGGCGCAGCACGAACTGACCCGTGAATCCGCCGAGGCGCGCACCGCGCTCTTTCAGCTCGCGCCACAGCCCCACGATGTCGGTCTCCGGCCAATCGGCGACGAAGCGCGCGACGCTGCCGTGCTTCTTCGCGAGCTCGCACACGAACAGCGCGTTGTCGCGCGTGGCGCGGATCTTTTGCGGATTCCGCACGATCCGCTCGTCGGCTTTCAGCTGCGCGAGCTTGTTCTCGGAGTAACGCGCCACCTTGGCCGGGTCGAAGCCGTCGAAGGCCGCCTCGAAGCCGGGCCACTTGGACTCGATCACGCGCCACACGAAGCCGGCTTGAAACACGCTCCGGGTCATCTCCGCGAGCCAGCGCGAGTCAGGAATGCGCAGCAGGGCGGCGCGCGACTTGGCTCGGGGCAGCTCGGCCTCGAGCGCCGGGGCTCCGCCCATGCGCTTGGCGGCGCGCGCTTCGATCGATTTCCAGCTCATGGACCCCAGCCTACCGCGGACGGGTACCTGGTTTGCAACGGGAAACCGGAATGTCCCTCTCACGAGACCTGAAGGCCGGGATCGCCATGGCAGAGCTTTCCGATGGCGGTGTAATTCGTGGACAGGTGGACGGCGCACCGGCGCTGTTGGTCCGCCGCGGCCACGAGCTGTTCGCGGTGGGCGGATCCTGCACTCACTACCACGGCGATCTCGCCCGGGGCCTGGTCGTCGGCGACACGATCCGCTGTCCGCTGCATCACGCCTGCTTCAGCCTGCGCACCGGCGAGGCGCTGCGTGCGCCGGCGCTCGATCCAATTCCCTGCTGGCGCGTCGAGCGGAGCGGCAGCCTCGCGTTCGCACGCGAGAAGCTCGCGCCGAGTCACAAGCGCCTGCCCGCGGAAGATGCGCGGTCGGCCCCGGCATCGGTCGGCATCATCGGCGGCGGCGCCGCCGGTCTGGCCGCCGCCGAGCTGCTGCGGCGCGAGGGCTACTCGGGCCCGGTCACGATCCTGTCCGTGGACGAGTCCCCGCCCTACGACCGGCCGAACCTCTCCAAGGACTATCTCGCCGGCTCGGCTCCCGAAGAGTGGATGCCGCTGCGCCCGGAGAGCTTCTATCGTGAGCAGAAGATCGAGCTCGCGCTGCGCACGAACGTGGTGTCACTCGACGCCGCGCGCAGGCGGGTCCGGCTCCACGAGGGCGACGCGCGCGAGTTCGGGGCGATCCTGCTCGCGACCGGGGCCGAGCCGGTGAAGCTTCCGATCGCCGGCGCGAAGCGGCCGCAGCTCCACTATCTGCGCACGTTTGCCGACAGCCGGGCGTTGCTCGCGCTCTCGGGCAAGGCCGAGCGCGCCGCGATCGTCGGCGCGAGCTTCATCGCGCTCGAGCTGGCCGCCTCACTGCGCGCGCGCAAGATCGCGGTCGACGTGATCGCGCCCGAAGAGCAGCCGCTCGAGCGCATCCTGGGCCGCGAGGTCGGCGCATTCATCCGCAAGCTGCACGAGGCCCAGGGAGTCACCTTCCACCTGGGCGAGACCGTGACTCGGGTCGACGGCCGCACGCTCACGCTAAAGAGCGGCGCCACGCTCAGCGCCGATCTCTTGGTGCTGGGCGTCGGCGTGCGGCCGGCGCTCGGGCTCGCCGAGCAGGCCGGTCTCGCCACCGACCGCGGCGTGCTCGTGAACGCGTATCTCGAGACCAGCGCGCCGGGCATCTACGCCGCCGGCGACATCGCGCGCTGGCCCGATCCGCACAGCGGCGAGCACGTGCGCGTCGAGCACTGGGTGGTGGCCGAGCGCCAGGGCCAGGTCGCGGCGCGCAACATCCTGGGCCGGCGCGAGAAGCTCGAGCTCGTGCCGTTCTTCTGGAGCCAGCACTACGACACGACGATCCGCTACGTGGGTCACGCCGAGAAGTGGGACGCGATCGAGTTCGACGGCGACCTCGAGCGCATGGACTGCGCCATCCGCTACACGCGCGGCGGCCGCGTCCTGGCCGTGGCCACGCTCGGCCGCGACCTCGAAGCCCTGCGCGCCGAAGAGCAGATGGAGCGCGACGCGACGGGCTAGTCGAACTCGCCGGAGCGCGGCGTTCCACCCGGGCCGCTGTAGCTCGCGGTGTAGCCCGGCGCGCGCTTCCACTGCACCGGCTCCTCGCGCAGTGACTCGAGCGCGCTCCGCCAGCGCCCGGCCAGCCGATCCTCGGCCGCGTAGTCGAAGGGGTCCTGCAGGATCTTCTCCTCGGCGCCGCCGCGCTCGAGCGGGTGCTCGTTCAGCCAGCGCGCCGTGCGCGCCAGCGCCTCGCGCGCCGGCACCACGTCGCGGTAGCCGAGCTCCGTGCGCAGCTTCGCGAGGTCGAACACGCGGTGAGTCGTCCACGGCTGCATGAGCAGCGGCCGCGCGGGCACCGCCAGCTCGGCCGGCAGCGACAGGATCTCGAGCGACGCCCCGAGCGCATCGCGCACGATCTCCACCACCTGGCGCAGCGTGGGTGTCTCCTCGTCCGCGCAGTTGTAGACCTGCCCGGCCGACGCGCTCGGCTGGTCCACCGCCAGGAGCACCGCGTGCGCCAGATTCTCGGCGTAGCCGTACGAGCACAGCGTGAGCCCGCCGTCCGGCAGCACGATGAACGGCCGCCGATCGAGGATGCGCCGCACGATGCACCACTCGCGCGGCACCAGCTGGTAGGGGCCGTACACGTACGGATACCGGAAGTGAGTCGCGCCGGGGTGCGCCCCGAACAGGCGCTCCTCGGTGCGCGCGATCCGGAAGCCCTTGGCGTCGTCCGCCTCGCGGCCCACCAGCGGCGCGTCCTCACGCGTGGGCACGGGCATTCCCGGCGGCTGCCAGACCGGCGCGTTCATGTAGCCCAGGTAGGCCGGGCCGCCGCCCACCGACACGAACTTCGCGCAGCGCCCGACCAGCGCCTTCGCGGTGACTCGCAGCCGGCCGTAGGTCGCCACGCACACCTCGAAGCTCCGCCCCTCGAGCGCCGCCTCGAGCTTCCGCTCGTCGAACGGGTCGGTGTGGATGTGCTCGACCTCGGCGCCGATCTCGTCGCGCTCGTGCCGGCCCGAGTGCAGCATCGCCACCTGGAAGCCGCGCGCACACAGGCCGTTCACGATGAACGGCCCCGTCGGGCCGGTTCCGCCGATCACCAAGGCACGCTGTGGGGAAGAAGACATGGGCGGCAGAGTACGCGAATCGTACCTTTCATGTTGACAGGCAGCCGCTCGCCGAGTGAGTCTGCAGGTCACTTGGGTGGCGCATGACTTCACTGTCTCGGCGCGAGTTACTGCGGCTCCTCGCCCTGGCTTCGGCACAGACCGCGATCGTTTCCGGCTGCAAGCTCTTGCCATGCCTGCCGAGACCGCCGCTCTGCGCCGACCTCGGGCCGTGGGCGAAGCCCAGCGCTCCGCTCGCCATCGACGTCCATGCACACATCTTCAACGCCAGCGACCTGCCGATCCGCGGCTTTGCGTCCCGGGTCTTGCTGAACCCCAAGAACCGCGACGACCTGGCCAAGGTCGGCGAGCTGCTCGGGCCGATCCTCCTCGAGCTGGCCTGGAACGCGCCCACTACCGGCGAAGAGCGCGTCCTGCTCGATCTGCTGGCGATCGAGATGGAGCAGTGTCCCGCGGCGGGCGCGCTCTCGCCCACGGTGCTGAGGCGCCGGACGAATCAATTCGAGGTGGCTCGATCCGAGCTTCGCGCCGCCTCGCAGCGCGTGCAGGCACGGCCGCAGGCGCTCAGCGTTCCGGCACGCATTGCGATCGATCAGATCAACCAGCTGACCACCTACGAAGACCTGCTGCAACGGCTCGAGAGCGCGCCCGGCGCCGTGCACACACTCGAGAAGAGCGTCCTCAGCGCGCTCTACTTCGTGATCGAGCTGTTCCAGTACAGGATCGTGAGCCTGTTCACCTACCTCGACACGGTGGGCACCAGCGGCGCTCACGGCATCGACCTCATGCTCTCCGCCTTGGTGGACTACGACTGGTGGCTCGATCCCGGGACCTCCCCGGTGAGCTCGCTCGACGACCAGGTCGATCTCGGCGCCCGTATCTCGGAGCTCATGCACGGTCGCGTCCATCTCTGGGCGCCGTTCTGTCCCTTGCGCGAGGTCCTGTATCAGGACCATGTGTCGGAGTCCTCGTCACTCGCTCTGGTGAAGCGCGCAGTGACCGAGCAAGCGGCGATCGGCGTGAAGCTCTATCCGCCGATGGGCTTCAAGGCCTACGACAACGCAAGCATCGAGCCGCCCCCCTGGCCCGAGGCCCAATGGCTTCCGGCGGTGACTCGCACGCCCGAGTTCGGCCGGCGGCTCGACGACGCGCTGGCCCGGCTCTACGACTGGTGCCAGCAGGAAGACGTCCCGATCCTCGCACATACCCGCGTCAGCAACGGCGCGCTTCCCGATCTGCAGGCACTCGCCGACGAGCGCGGCTGGACCGCGGCGCTCGCCAAGTGGAGCAACCTGCGGGTGGTGTTCGGTCACTTCGGAGGTGCCGAGGAATCGGCGCTCAAAGACCACGCGGCGGGCTTCGTCCAGCTCTTGAGCTCGGCACCCCACGCGGGACCCGACGCCAGCTACTTCGAGCGCGTGCTCGCGAATCCGGTTGAGCTCTCCAACACACTGCTCGAGCTCTTCAAGCCTGCGATCGACGCCGAGGGCCTGCTCGCCAGCCGCTTCTGCTTCGGATCCGACTGGAAGATGCTGGCGGCCCAGGAAGGCGCGAGCGGCTATCTGCGCGCGGAAGAGGGACTCGTCGAGCGCATCGCCACAGGCTTGGACGCTGATCGCGCGAGCCGCCTGCGCTCCGGATTCTTTGCGAACAACGCAGCTCGGGCGCTCGGGCTCCACAAGGGCGACCCCGCGCGCAACCGCCTGCAGGCCTTCTACGACCGCTGGAAGATCGAGCCCATGTGGACCCGGAAGCTCGACGGCGGCTAGAAGTGCAGGTCGATCCCGACCGTGCTGCGCAGCGAGGCCTGGCCCGTGGACAGGACGCCCGCGCCGAAGCCCAGGTGCAGGCTCGAGTGCTTGCCCAGCGTGTGAGACAGGCCGAGCTGCGCGCTGTTGTCGCGCGCGCCCGCGCCCGGCGCCGGAACCGTCGACACGAAGTCGAAGCTCGCCGTGGTCTCGGGCTCGAGCTTCAGGCTCGTACCGAGCGTGGCGCGATACGAGCGCGCGAGCTCGCGGCCCTGCGTGGCCAGCTCGGTCTCGGCGTGGACTTCGCGAATCACTCCCAGGTGCAGCTTCTTCGTGGCGCGCGCCTTCACTCCGGGCTGCACGCCGCGCGCGCCGCGTGCGGTGGGCAGCGCCACCTGGGTCGTGACGGCCAGCTTGGGCATGAAGTCGCCCTCGTGCAGCAGGTCATAGCCGACCGCCAGGTGACTCTCGCCGAAGATCGAGCGCTCGCCGAGCGTGTGGGGCACGCGAATCGTCAGCCGCCCGTCGCCGGGCAGGTTCGCGCCCAGGCTGCCCTCGCCCACGAGGTCGGTCGAGCCGGGGTGGCTGCTCCCGTACTGGATGCGCACGTCCATGGGAGTCACGGGCAGGTCGATCGTTCGGCCCACGGCGTTGAGCGGGTCGGCCGAGCTGGTTGCGGGCAGCGCAATCGCCGATCCGATGATCGCAGCGACCACCGCGAGATCCCGCATGCCGATCTCCTGCACACGACTTGCGCATGGCTCGCGCAGGTCGGGGTCCATCCCTGGAGAAGCGTTCGGCTACCCAGAAGTCTGACTTGAGTGTCGGGGCGTCGTATTCGCGCGCGCTCGCGCGAGGTCACTCCGATGAGAGCGCGATCACACTTTTCCGACGCTGCGAGCCGCGCGGCGGGCACCCCTGGGATTGGCTCCTCGTCCCGCTGGCGCGCAGGCTGCGCGCTCTCTACGACTCACTGCGCCGAGCTCGCTGAAGCGACACGCAACTTCGAGGCGGCTCTGAAGCTCACGCCTGAGTCGCCGCTCATCCGGCGCGCCGAGCGGGCCATTCGGTCTCTTCTCCCGGCCTGATACGATGGGCGCGTGGCCGACTATCGGGACATCGAGCTCGAGATCGCGGACCCGGTCGCGCTGATCCGGCTGGCGCGGCCCGACAAGCTGAACGCGTTCACCTATCCGATGCTGGCCGAGATCCGCTCCGCGATCGAGGCGGCGGCGGCCGACCCGCGGGTCGTGGGCATCGTGATCACCGGCAAGGGCCGCGGCTTCTGCGCGGGGCTGGACGCCGAGGCGCTCTCGGCCACCACCACGCGCGGCTCGTCGGCGCGCGACAAGCCGCCTGCCGGTGAGGTGCCGGGTCTCTTCACCTATCTGCTCGGCGTGCCCAAGCCCGTGATCGCGGCGGTGAACGGGGTGGCGGCGGGCGGTGGCTACGTGCTGGCGGCGATGTGCGACGTGCGCTTCGCATCGACCGCGGCGAGCTTCACCTCGATCTTCACCAAGCGCGGGCTCGTGGCCGAGCACGGCACGACCTGGATCACGCCGCGGCTGGTCGGCGTGGGCCGCGCGCTCGATCTCTTGTGGACGTCGCGGCGGATCGACGCGACCGAGGCGGAGCGCATCGGGCTCGTCGAGTATCTCGTCGAGCCGACCGAGCTCGTGCCGGCCGCGACGCGCTACGTGGCCGAGCTCGCCGCGACCGTCTCGCCCGCGACGCTGGCCGACACCAAGCGCATGGTCTACGCGCACGCCGGCCAGGGCTATCCGGACGCGCTGCGGGATGCCGACGCCGTCACCTGGGCCGCGATCGACCGGCCCGACTCGCGCGAGGGCGCCGCGGCGCTGCTCGAGAAGCGCGCGCCGAAGTTCCCGCGCATTGGCGCGAAGGTCGAGCGATGATCGATCCGGGTTGCCGCGGCATCCAAGGTGCATAGGAACGCCATATGAGCACCATGAGAATCGCTTGCTGCATCGCGGTCCTGGGCGGCTTGGCCTGGCTCGCGGCACCGGCCCGAGCCCAGGACTCCGCCGGCTGGCACGATGCCGGCGCGGGTGCCTCGTCCTGGAAGAAGGCCGACACCACCTGGTACGAGGTCTACATCAAGCCCTCGATGAAGAAGTTCGACAACTTCGAGGAGTCGCCCGAGCAGCCGTTCGCGATCTACGAGCCGCAGGTGAAGCCGCTCCACCCGCCGCCGCCGGACCGCCGAGCCTACAAGTACCAGCCGGACTCGGGTAAGTTGCGGCCCACGATCGTGGCCGGCGACCTCCCGCCGAATCGGGGCGACTACGTCGATGCGCGAGATTGGAACGACATCTCCGAGCGCGCGAACCCGATGCGGCCGGAGATGTTCCGCTTCTATCTCGACTCGCCTTCGGCGAATCCCGCGGTGGGGGCGCACTAGCCCGCGCCACTTCGCGCTGGCGGCCGCGATCGCGGCCGTCATCGGACTCACTCCCGCGCTCGCGCGCGCGGACGATCCCAACGCGACCCCCTCCGACGCCCAGAGGCTGTCGCCCGAGTACCAGAGCTGGTTCTCGGGCCTGCCGCTCCTAGGCGACGAAGCGCGCAAGGCCGGCGCCGACCTGCCGCTACCCGTCGGCGTGGCTCTGGTGGTGACTGGCTTGAACGGCCGCGAGATCAAAGTCACCGACCTGCGTCTCGGCATCCAGGGCCGGCAGGGCCGCTCGGTGAGTCAGTTCGTCGACCTGGGCTCGACCAGCAAGGTGGTGAACGCGAACCTGAAGCTCGATGCCTGGATCCTGCCGTTCGTGAACGTGTATCTGCTGGCGGGCTATGTGCACAACGACTCGCTGACTCACGCGCTCGTGACCGTGCCGCTGCCCGGGCCGATCCCCGGCTCGAAGAAGGCCGAGACGCGGGTCGAGACCAATCTGGACGGCTTCGTGGGCGGCGCCGGAGTCACCGTGGCTGGCGGCTACCGCTGGTTCTACGCGGTGCTCGACGTGAACTACGACACCATCAACCTGGGCTTCGACAGCCCGTTCCACGCGCTGATCGCGAGCGGGCGCGTGGGCTGGAACGGCCGCGTGAACGAGATACCCGTGCAGACCTGGCTGGGCGCGGGCTACTGGAACACCGCGGCCACCGCGAAGGGTCACGCCGACATCCCTGGCGTGGGCCGCTTCCTGTTCGAGGCGGATCAGCGGCCGATCGAGTACTGGATCTACGACCTGGGCGCGAACTTCGCCTTCAGCAAGCGCTTCCAGATGTTCATCGATCTGGGCACCGACTTCCGCGGCGGCTATGTGTTCGCGATCGGCCCGACCGTCCGGTTCTAGCTCACGAATTTCTCACTCACAGGGCCCGAGCCGAGTTACACTGAGCTCCCGGCCCCACTGCCCGCGCAGCGCGATCAGCGCGTGGAGCGTGTCGCTCGCAGATCAGAACGATTCGGGCCGCTTTGGCAACGTACGGGAGCCCATGACGATTCGCGGCGGCACGGGCAACGACCAGCTCGAAGGCGGCGCGGGCGACGACGTGTTCCTGTGGAACCCGGGCGACGGCAGTGACTCGCTGGATGGCGGGCTCGGCTCCAACACGCTGAACTTCAGCGGCGCGAACATCAACGAGAACCTCGCAGTGACTTCGATCCCGGAGGGCTTCCAGCTCACCCGCGACATTGCGGCGGTCACTCTCCAGGTGTTCAATATCCAAGCGCTGAACGTCATGGCGCTCGGCGGCGACGACACGATCAGCACCCGCCCGCTCGACTTCACCACGCAGACCTTCGACGGCGGTACTCAGACCAACGCCGATACCCTGACTTATGACGGCCAGGGCCTGTGCACGACCCAGGCACCGGGGTTCCTCGAGTCTGTCGCCCACAAGCCCGTGCTCTTCACGAACTTCGAGGCCGTCACTCTGGCCAACGCGGCCTGCATGCTGCAGCCGATCCCGACGCTCGGTTTGCCGTGGCGCGCGCTGCTGGTCGCATTGCTCGGAGGCGCGATCACGTGGGCTATCCTGGTGAAGTGGCGATCGCGCCTGGCCAGGTCTTTCCCGCCCGCGAGCTGACTGCCGTCTCCGGCGAGCGGGTCGCGGTGCCGGATCCCAAGCAGGTCGTGCACCTGCAGCTGCGCCGCTTCGCCGGCTGTCCGATCTGCCACCTGCACCTGCGCTCGTTCGAGCGCCGTGCAAACGAGCTCTCGGCCGCCGGCATTCGCGAGGTGATCGTCTTCCACTCACCCGCCGAAGAGCTCGCGCCCCACGCCACTCAGCTGCCTTTCGCCCTGATCCCGGATCCCGAGCGGCGGCTCTACCGCGAGCTGGGGGTCGAGTCCGCGCCTCGGGCGCTGCTCGACCCGCGAGCCTGGCCCGGGATCGCGCGGGCCGTGCTGCTGGGCACGTTCGAGATGCTGCGCGGTCGGGCCCGGCCGCCCGCGCTCGCGCCCCAGGGCGGCCGACTCGGCCTGCCCGGTGACTTCCTGATCGCCTCCGACGGCACCGTGCTCGCCTGCAAGTACGGCGAGCACGCGGACGATCAGTGGTCGGTGGACGAGCTGTTGGAGCGCATCTGACTCAGCGACGCCAGGAGCGGCCCGTTCGTATCTCGGATGTCGACCGTGGCCTCGACCGAGAGCCCCATGCGCAGCGGCTTGTCGGCGGGGGGCGGTGAGTCGAGCACCAGCTTCACGGGCACGCGCTGCACCACCTTGACCCAGTTACCCGTCGCGTTCTCGGGCGGCAGCAGCGCGAAGGCCGCGCCGGTACCCATGCTGAGTGAGTCGACGTGCGCGAGGAAGACCGTGCCGGGGTAGATGTCCGCCTTGATCTCGGCGGCCTGGCCCAGGCGCAGGTCGCCGAGCTGGGTCTCCTTGAAGTTCGCGGTCACGTACAGCCGCGCCGACGGCGGCACGATGCTCATCAGCGGCTGGCCGAGCTGCACGCGGTCGCCGACCTCGGCGTGCTTGTTCACGACCGTACCCGCGAAGGGCGCACGCACTTCGGTGTAGGCGAGGTCGAGCTTGGCGGCCTCGACGGCGGCCTCGGCCTCGTGCACGAGCGCAGTGTCGTAGGGATTGGCCGCGTCGGGCGCATTGCCCAGGGCCGCGCGCGCTTGCTCCACGCGGTGCTCGGCCAGGTCGCGGTCGGCGCGGGCCACGCGCAGGGCGGTGTCCATGCGGTCGTAACTGTCTCGCGATACCACGCCCGCGCTGTTCAGCTGCTCCGCGCGGCTGAAGTCGAGCTCGGCCTGGTGCAGCCGCTGCTGCGAGAGCGCGAGCGAAGACACCGCCGCACCGTACTCGGCGTGGAGCTGGTCGATCGTCTGCCGCGCGCGCTCGAGCTGCGCCTGGGCCTGGTCGAGCTTCACCTGGTAGTCGCGCGGATCGAGCTGCAGCAAGAGCTGGCCGGCCTCGACCGACCAGTTGCTGCCGACGCTCACCGCAGTCACGGTGCCGGCGATGCGCGGCGCCACCGTGGCCGTGCTTCCGTCCACGTAGGCGTCGTCGGTCGACTCGTGAGTCTGTGCGAAGCGCACGGAGCGCCAGCCGAACACCAACGCGAGCGGCAGCAGCACGAGGGCGAGCGCGCCGAGCACGAGCGTGCGGCGCGACTGCGCGCGAAGTGACTCGCGCAGCGAGTGGGGCAGGGCGCGGCGGAGCGAGAGGGTCATGCTCATTTCGCCACCAGCGCGCCGTGCAGGAAGAGATTCGAGATCACCCCGACCACCTGCTCGTCCGAGATCGGGTGCAGCTCGCGCTCGCCCATCAGCTCCTGCGAGAGCAGGAACGACCACAGCATGCCGAACAGGCAGTGCGCGCTCGCGATCGGGTCGCGCGCCGCGAGCTCGCCGCGCGCCATGCGCGCCTCGAGGTAGTCGGCGAGCGCGCGATGGGCGGGCATGCGGATCTTCTCGGAGTAGGCGCGCGCCCGGTCCGGGAAGCTCTGGACCTCGCGCACCAGGACCCGGGCCAGCTCGCGCCGGGCGCGCAGGCGCGGCCAGATCTGCTGCACCAGGGCGGGGATGCCCCGAGCGGCGGGCAGCTCGCGAATCCCCTCCATCAGCTCGCCCAGCTCGGGCAGCAGGCTGAAGCGCTGCACGAGCTCGGACAGGAGCGCATCTTTGGTGTGGAAGTAGTTGTAAAGACTGGCTTTCGAGACCCCCACCACCAGCGCGACCTGGTCCATGGTGGTCTCGGCGAAACCGCCGTTCGAGAACACTTTCAGCGCCGCCTCCAGGATCTGCTCCCGGCGCGCCTCGGCATACTCCTCGCGCTTGTCCGCAGCTACTCTCGGCATGGCATTGTTCATAACTGACGCGTCAGTTATTTTCAAGGGGTGCAGGGCACCGCGGCCATACCCGCTCCCCGGAGCCAGGTCGGGGCCAGCCAGAAGTGGCTGATCACGATCGCGGTCATGCTCGGGGCCACGCTCGAGATCCTCGACACCTCGATCGTGAACGTGGCCCTGCCGCACCTGCAGGGGAGCTTCTCGGCCAGCACCGACGAGATCACCTGGGTGCTCACGAGCTACATCGTGGCCAACGGCATCATGATCCCGCTCACCGGCTGGATCTCGTCGCGCTTCGGCCGCAAGCGCTATTTCCTGATCTCGGTGGTGCTGTTCGTGCTGGCCTCGGCCGCCTGCGGCGCCGCGCAGTCACTCACGCAGATCGTGACCTTCCGAGTGATTCAGGGCGCGGCCGGCGCGGCCATGATTCCGTCGTCTCAGGCGATCCTGATGGAGACGTTCCTGCCGGAAGAGCAGGGCCTGGCGATGGCGATGTGGGGCGTGGGGCTCATGGTCGCGCCCATGCTCGGGCCCACGCTCGGCGGCTGGATCACCGACAACTGGAGCTGGCGCTGGAACTTCTACATCAACCTGCCGACGGGCGCGCTGGCCGCGGTGATGGTCTGGATGTTCGTCGAGGACCCCGACTATCTGAAGAAGGCGCGCAAGCTTGTGCGGCGCGTCGACGTGCTGGGCATCGCGTGTCTCGTGGTCGGGCTGGGTCTCTTGCAGATCGTGCTCGACCGCGGCCAGCGCGCGGACTGGTTCGCGGCGCCGTGGGTGTGCGCGTTCACGGTCATCGCCGTGATCGCGCTCGTGACGCTGTTCGTGCACGAGCTGCGCTTCCCAGATCCGATCCTCGACCTCAGCATCCTCAAGATCCCCAGCTTCAACATCTCGGTCCTGATCATCAGCGTGATGGTGCTGGTGGTGTACGGCGCGAATCTCCTGAATCCGCTGTTCTTCCAGGACCTGCTCGGTTACTCGGCCTGGCGCGCCGGGCTCGCGCTCGTGCCGCGCGGCGCCGGCACGCTGCTGGCCATGCTGGGCATCGCGCAGCTCACGCGCCTGAAATTCGACACGCGCTGGCTGGTGGGCGTGGGCTTCGGCCTGTTCGCGGTCTCGCTCTGGCGCATGAGTGAGTGGACGCTCGGCGTCTCCTCGCGCGAAGTCATGGTGCCGATCTTCTTCTCGGGCTTCGCCGGCGGCCTGATCTTCCCCACCATGTCGGCCAGCACGCTGGCCTGCGTGGAGCGCGAGCGCATGGGCTACGCGGCGAGCCTCTACAACATGATGCGCAACACCGGCTCGGCGATCGGGATCTCGGTGGTGAGCAACCTGTTGGTGAGTCGCTCGCAGATCCACCAGGTCTATCTCGGCCAGCACTTCACGACCTACGACGCCTGGAAGATGTCGAACCCCGGCATCACGACGCCCGGCGCGCCGCACTGGGACCTGACGCAGGGGCTCGTGACTCACCAGCTGCAGGGCTTCGGCATGGTCTACCACATGATCCAGCAGCAGGCGGCGCTCATGGCCTACAACGACATCTACCGGCTGCTGGCGGGTGTGGCCGCGCTCTTCATCCCCACGTTCCTGTTGCTGCGCAGGGTCACGAGCGGAAACGGCGCGGCCGCGCACTGACCTCGTATGCCGAGGCATGTGAAGCGACCCACAGCGCAACACCCAGCTCCTCGGTAGGCTGACTCGAAGGGAGGGCATCCCATGTCGCGCTCGTTCGGCCAGACGGTCGCGCTCCTGGCGACACTCACTCTCGCGCCTCTCGCACTCGGCGGCACGAAGGGCAACCAGACGGCGTTGCTTCCGTTGGACTGCGACGGCTCGATCACCGGCACGGGTCACGTGAAGCTCGCGGCGGACGGCGATCTCTCCGGGTCGATCAAGCTCGACGCGCCGATCACGGCCGACGGGCCGCTGTTCTGCACGATCTATTGCAATGCCGAGCTCGAGACCCAATACGGAACCGACACCTGCGCCCAGCTCAAGCAGGGGCACCGGACCGTCTCGTTCAAGCTGAAGGACATCGGAGCCCGCGACGGAATCCCCGCGCGCTGCAACTACCCGATCGTCAAGGTCACGAACAACGGCAGCGTCTTCTGCTTCAACGTGTGGGTGCCGAGGCGGCCGGACTAGAGGTACCGACCACCAGCACGCGAAAGCTGCCCTCGACGGCTTTCGGCTTTGGATCCCCGGGTGACTCGAAGCTCGCGGTGGGCAGATAGAGCAGGTGCGTCTTCGGGTCGAGCGCCACGGTGCGGGCGCCCGGGTCGGTGGTCGCGTTCTCGAGCAGCGTGAACTTGCCGGGCCCGTCCTCGCGCACGACCGAGAGCGTGCCGTCGTCGTTCGACGCGAACGCGAGCCGGCGTTCGGGGTCGTACACGGCGCCATCCGTCCCCGCACCGATCGGGAACGTCGCGATCACTTTTCCCGTGTCGGAGTCCAGGATCACTAGATGCCGGCTCCGGCAGCTCGAGAACAGCCGGTGGTGCTTCACGTCGATCGCGAGCCCGCTCGGCTGACTCCCCGGGGCGGTCGGGAAACGCGCAATCACTTCGAGCTTGCGCGCGTCGAACGCGACGACCTCGGCCGTGTCGATCAGGTTCACGAAGACCTTCCCCTGGCCGTCCTGCACCGCGAACTCGGGCCGGCCGCCCAGCGCGAGCGTGCCGGTCACGTTGCCGTTCGCGGGGTCGATCACGGTCGCGTCGTGACTGTGCCCGTTGAACGTGAACACGCGCTTCGTCGCGGCCTCGTACAGGATCGCGTCGGGGTCACCGCCCGTCTTCACGGTGGCGATCGCGGCCAGGCTCTTCAGATCGAAGATCGTGGCCGTGTCGGCCTTGCCGTTGCTGGTCACGCCTCGGCCGAGCTCGGGCACCAGGGCAATTCCGTGCACGCCCAAAGTGTTCGGCACGATGCCGAGGATCTTTCCGCTCGTCGCGTCCGCCACCAGCACGTGACTCGCACGCGACAGGTAGAGGCGCTTCGCCACCGGATCGATGGTCGGGTAGTCCCAGCCGCCGGCCCCGCCGAACTCGAGCCGCTGCAGCACCCGGTAGCCCGAGCTCGCCGCGGCAAGGCACAGCATGGCTCCGAGCGCGGCCAGAGCTCGAGCAACGCGCAGCCGGGTCCCCCTCACGTCCCCGAAGATACGGCCGATCCACGTCGAAGGCGAGGCGGCTGGAGGCCCATTGGATCTCGCTCACCTCGTGCGCGTTCGGGACTCCGACGGCCGGCGTTTGGCGCAGAGTGTCAGCACGATGCGAACTCGGGCGCTCGGATTCTGCCTCGGGCTCGTCCTCGCGGGCTGTCTGCCGATCGCGGTGACCAGCCGGCTCGACATTGCCGAAGAAGCGCGCCAGTCGGCGGTGTGCGCCAACGCAGAGGCGTGCGACGCCGCGTGGGCACGTGCCGTGGATTGGGTCGGCGCGAACTGCGCGTTTCCGATCCAGACGCATACCGACGTGCTGGTCGAGACCGAGGGCCCGCTGGGCGCGCCGAGCACCGACGTCGCCTGCAAGCTCGAGCGCGTGCCGGTGGCCGAGGCGGGTGCGCGTCTCGAGCTGACTCCGAGCTGTGGGAACTGGTTTCAGTGCGATCCGGAGCGCGACTATCTCCGCGCGCGGTTCAACGGCGAGATGCGCGCGGCGATGGTTCCGAAGCCGAGCCCCTAGAAGGCGACGCTGACTCCCAGACCCGCGCCCCCTCTCACGGCGACCGGGAAGATCCGATAGCGGCGCGATCCGCGCCGTGGAGCGCGTGCATGTGCAGCAGCACCTCGGTGGTGCCGACCCCGACCAGCCCCGAGCCCAGGATGTCGGACAGCCAGTGCGCGTCGTGACCCATCCGCCCGAGCCCGACGCTGGCAGCCGCGGTGTACGCGGGAAGGGCCACGTACCAGCGGTTGTCGGCATACTCCGAGACCGTGGCGGCCAGCGCGAACGCGGGCGTGGCCGCGCTCGAGACGAACGACGATCCCCCGTCGAACCACTTCCAGTGACCCTGGCCTTGATTCGGGCGAAGACGACCGAAGGTCACTTTGAGCGCCGAGGTGATTCCCTCCGAGATGGCGGTCGACAAGAGTCCCGTGAGCGCGTACTGGCGCGCGCGCTGCTCGTCTGCCACGAAGCCGTACAAGTAGAGCGCGCCGGTCGCCGTCCAGAGGAAGGCGTTGCCCGCGCGCTCGAGCGAGCCCGCGTCGTCGTGAGAGATCTCGCGGAACGCGCGCCGCGCGGGCTCGTCGAGCCCGAAGCTGGCGCCGAGCGCCGCACCCGTAGCGAGCGTAGTCCAGTAGAAGGTCGGGTCCTGCACCAGCTCGGGAATGTGACACGGCGACTTCACGAGGTCCTCGCCGTCCGCCTCTATGTTGTTCACCGACCACTTGAAGTCCGAGACGAGCTCGTTGCCGAGCCTGCGCGGGAGTGAGACCGGCGGCGCCGGAGGCGCGAGCGGGGGAGTCGGGACTGACTCGTCCGCGCGCGCTCCCCGACACGGCGAGCGCGAGCAAGAGCGCGGCCGGGAGCGCGAGTGGGCCTCTCACGTCGCGGCTCCTCAGAAGACGACGCTCACGCCGAGCCCAACGCCGCTCTTCACGGGCATCGGGAAGATCCGGTAGCGGCTCCGATCAGCCCCGTGCAGGGCATGCAGGTGCAGGAAGAGCTCCGTCGTGCCCACGCCGAGCAGCGCCGAGCCCATGACGTCGGACAGCCAGTGCGCGTCCTCGGCCATGCGTCCCAGGCCCACCGCTGCGGCCACCGAGTAGGCGGGCAGGGCGACATACCAGCGGTTGTCCGCGTACTCCGAGAGATCGGCGGCCAGCGCGAACGCCGGCGTCGTCGCCGCTGACACGAACGAGGTCCCGCCCTTGAACCACTTCCAGTTGCCGTTGTTCTGATGCGGGCGCTCGCGGCCGAATGCGGACTTCAGTCCCGATGTGATGAGTCCCGAGATCGCCGTCGACAACATTCCGGTCAGCGCGTACTGCCGCGCGCGCGAGTCGTCGAACGCGAAGCCATACGCGTAGAGGGCGCCCGTGGCGCTCAAGAGCGCCAGGCCGCCCCAATCCTCGAGGTTGCTGCCGGTCTTGTCACCGATGTCGCGAAAGGCGCGGCGCGCGGGCTCGTCGAGCGCGAACGTGACGCCGAGCGCACCCCCCGCGGCGAGCGTGGTCCAGTAGAAGGTCGGATTCCTGAGTAACTCGCCGGCGTGACAGGGCGACTTCACGAAATCTTCGCCGTCGGCCTCCAGGTTGTTGGCGGTCCACTTGAAGTCCGAGACGAGCTCCTTCCCCAACCTCTTCGGGATCGCCAGCGAGTCCGAAGGCGCGGGCTTCCCGGCCGGACCGGCGTTTTGGGGAGCACCGGTTTCGGGCGCGACGGGCGGCGTGTCGTCGGCGC
Source organism: Myxococcota bacterium (assembly GCA_035498875.1). Taxonomy (GTDB): domain Bacteria; phylum Myxococcota_A; class UBA9160; order SZUA-336; family SZUA-336; genus VGRW01. Next base: position 9,719 of record DATJZP010000058.1, on the reverse strand, counting down.
GAGCGACGTGTGAAGCGCCGACCGTGAGCAGGGCCGCCAGCAAGAGCGGGAGGCCGCGGCTGCGCATGACGGCGCCAGCCTACGCCTGTGCGCACCCGACGCGGTGAAGTCGCGATTAGATCTGGAGCACCCCGCGGTCCTGTGAATCGCGCCACAGTGAAAGGATCCACAGCGCGGACGGCGCCGCCCGACCAAGATTCCGGTCATGAGTTGCCAAGATGCCCGATGGTCTCGTGGCGAAGATGACCGGAAGACCGAGCGCTCGCGCAGTCTCGCGCTCAAGGTGCTGAGCTTCTGCGCGGTCGCCCTGGCCGCCGGCCTGTTCCTGATTCACTTCAGCTGAATGGGAGGTGCCGTCATGCCGACTCTGAACACGCTTGCGATCGCGTCGCTTCCGCTGAGTCTCCTGCTGCTGCTCGCGCCGGCGTTGCCGAGCAGCGCCGACAAGCGCGACGAGGTCACCATCGAGGTGACTTCGCAGCCCGCGCCGGCCACCTGCGACCCCGCGTCGGTGGAGGAGCCGTGATCATGAAGAGCTCGTGGCTCGTGCCCGTGGCCGCATCGCTGGGTCTCGCTTCGGCGGTCTTCGCGGGCAGCAACGCGGATCGCACGGGGAGCTTGCCGCTGTTCTGCAACGGAACGTATCCGGGCGCGGGGCACGCGAACTTGAACACGCTGGCCGGTATCTCGGGCTCGGTCGCGGTCGATCGCCCCTTCGCGACCGACGAGGTGTTGTACTGCTCGATCTTCTGCAACAACGACTTCACCACCGACTATGCGGGCGTTCCGTGCGGGACGGTGAAGAAGGGTCACCGCTCGGTGAGCTTCAAGCTGAAGCCGGCGAATCTCTCGCCGAGCTTTCCGGACCTGTGTCTCTATCCGAGCGTCGCGATCGACGCGGGCGGCGCCGACGTCTTCTGCGTACCCGTCTGGGTGCCGAAGCACTCCTGAGCCTCACCCGCGCTTCGCCTGCACCTCGCGCTCGATGTGCTCGACGGCCTCACTGACCGAGTCGGTCACGAGGAAGCCGCCGACCTCGCCCGGCCCGGCGGCGCTCGTGCTGGCCAGTCTCGTGGGCCCGCTCGGTGCTTCGCGCCGGAGATCTGCGCAGTAGAATGAAGGCATGGCCCTCCGGATCCAGCCCTGCGACGCGACGCTCGGCGCGGTAGTCACGGGCGTGCGGCTCGCGGCGCTCGAGCCCGCGGACGGGCGCGCGATCGAAGACGCCTTCCACGCGCACGCCGTCCTCATCTTCCCCGACCAGCATCTGCGCGCCGCCGAGCAGGTGGCGTTCGCGCGCCGCTTCGGCGAGATCGAGCATATCGTCGCGGGCGCCGACACCGTGCCCGTCTCGAACCGAAAGAAGGACGGGAGTCTCTGGCAGGACGGCGAGGGCCCCATGCCGATTCTCAAGGGCAACGAGGGCTGGCACACCGACAGCTCGTACATGCCGCTCGCCGCGAAGGCCTCCGTGCTCTCGGCCGAGGTCGTGCCGGCGCAGGGCGGCGAGACCGAGTGGGCCGACATGCGCGCCGCCTGGGAGTCACTCGAGCCCGAGCTGCGCTCGCGCATCGCCCCGCTCTCGGCCTACCACTCGCTCGTGTACTCGCAGTCGCGCGTGGGTCACACGAACGAGAACGGCAGCTTCGGCTACGGCTTCGCGGTCGAGAAGGCGCCGCTCCGGCCGCTGCTGAAGATCCACCCCGTGACCGGCCGTCCCGCGCTCTTCATCGGCCGCCACGCCTACGGCATTCCCGGCCTCGCGCCCGACGAGTCCGAGCGCCTGCTCGACTCACTGGTCGAGCGCGCCTGCCAGCCGCCGCGAACGCTGCGCCACGGCTGGAGCCCGGGCGACGTGGTGATCTGGGACAACCGCTGCGTGCTGCACCGCGCGCGCCCGTGGGATCACTCCGAAGCGCGCGTCATGCATCACACGCGGATCGCGGGCGATCCGAAGACCGAGGCGGCCTGAGTCAGGGGCGGGTCGCCGCGCACACCTGCGCGGCCATCGTGCTCGTGAGCGGCTGCGCTACGGGCGGGAAGTGCAAGACCCTGCGCAGCACCGAGACCTGCAGCACCGTGCAATCCGCTCCGGTGCCGATCACGACACAGCGCGACCGCGCATCGGCGGTCAGCGTGGCTGGGTTCGCGAGGAACTTCCGGTACGCAACCACGTCGTCCGACATCACACGGCCGTTGCCGGCCAGGTTCCCGCACTGACACATGTCGCCGATGAAGTCGGGCTGAGTGTCGCTGCCGAAGCCGCCGGCGTCTTCCTGGCCGGGGTTGGCGCGGTGCGGACAGTTGTCGACGGCGTCGGGAACGCCATCGCCATCGGAGTCAGTGGTGCTCGAGGCGCGAACGTCTCCGTTCGCTGCTCGGGATTCGAAGGTGCGCCATGGGCCGTGCGCTGGCGCGGGCGGGATGGGCCCCGTCAGATCCGCGTAGAGCGTGCGCGCGTGCCAACGGTAGAGCGTGCTCGGAGCCAGCCCGGACACAGTGACCGGCGTCAGGACCGGCTGTGAGTACGGGTTCTGCCACTGCGGCGAGCTCGCAGAGATACAGCCCGGCGACCCGAACGGAACACCGCTGGGACACGCCTCGACCTGTGCTCTCACCCGGCCGACACGGGGATGCGTGCTCACCGTGCTGGCGATGAACGAGCCGATCCCGTGCCCATCTCCCCAAGCTTGCACGAAGCGACCGCTGCCGTCGTTGCGCTGCTGCCAGGTGAGAACCGGGCGGCCGGGCTGGCCACTTCCGTAGAACACGTACGCGAAGCCGGCATCGGCGCCGGCCCCGTCGGCCAGGGGCGCGCCCACGACGATGTCGGCAAAGCCATCGCCGTTCACGTCGCCTGCACCGGCGACGCTCGCCCCGAACTGTGAGTCTGGCTCGTTGCCCAGGATCTGAACCGGTGCAGACAGCGGGCTGCCGCTCGGGATGCCGTTCGGCCCGCCGTAGAACGCGAACACGGCGCCGTTCCCGTTCGGCGCGCCAATCAACACGTCGGCGTAGCCGTCGCTGTTCACGTCGCCGGCGCTCGCAACGCTCTCGCCGAGCTCCGAGTCAGGGTCGTCGTCGGTGATCACGGTAGCGGGCGCGAGGTCGTTCGGCGGGAGAGAAGCCGCGCCCGCGAAGATGTATGCCGCGGGCTGGGCGTTGCCTTGCGCGGGTGCGCCCACGATCACGTCGTCGAAGCCATCGCCGTTCACGTCGCCCGCCCCGGCGACGCTCGTGCCGAACAGGCTGTCGGGCGCACCGAAGACGCGAGTCACTGCATTCGGATCGCTGCCGTTCGGGCCTCCCCGGACGATCCAGGCACTGCCGAGGGCCACCTCGTTCACCGCGTAGTCCGGCGCGCCCACGATCACGTCGCCGAAGCCGTCGCCGTTCATGTCGCCCGCGCTGGCCACGCTGGCACCGAGCTCTGCTCCGGGGGCGTCCGATGCGATCGTGACCGCCGCAGTCACGGGCGTGCCGCTCGCGAGTCCGGTCTCGGTCGAGACGAACACGAACGCGGCGCCGCCCTGATCGGCGCCATATTCGGGCGCGCCCACGATCACGTCGGCACGTCCATCGCCGTTCACGTCACCCGCGGAAGCGACGCTCGTGCCGAAGAAGGCGAAGTCCTGGTCGGACTCGAAGCGCGCGTAGGCGTTGGCGGGAGTGCCATCCGCGTAGGGCGCGGGACCGCCCAAGAAGACGAACGCGGCTCCTTCGGCCCGTTCCGGATCATCGTAGAACGGCGCGCCCACGATGACGTCGTCGTAGCCATCGCCGTTCACGTCGCCCGCCGAAGCGACGCTCGCCCCGAACTGTGCCCCGGACTGATTCGAGTGCAGCTTCCAGGAGCCGCTGGGATTGGAGTATTGGATTCCATCTGCGGTGCCAAAGAAGACGAAGGCTGCGCCTTCGTTGACCTCGCCACCGTCCCAGAGCGGTACGCCCACGATCACGTCCGAGTAACCGTAGCCATCCAGGTCCCCGGCAGAGGCCACGCTCGAGCCCAGGAATTCGTTGGCTTGGTTCCCCTCGATCGCAGCGTTTGGACTCGCGATGTTGGACCTGCTGAGTCCGGTGGCCCGACCGAGATCGATGTATGCGGCGTTGCCTCCGCTGCCTCCGAGAATGTCGTCAATGCCGTCGCCATCGACGTCGGCGGCTCCGAGGCTCGTGCCCAGCGCCGTCGAAGAGTCGACCGCTAGAGTGAGTGACGCGGTCGTCTCGTCGCCCGAAGCGATGCCGCCCGGAGAGATGTCCGGGATGCCGCCGGCGCCGAAATACACGAACACTGCTCCCGAGCCTGCGTACGACGGCGCACCCACGATCACGTCGCTGAAGCCGTCTCCGTTCACGTCGCCGCTCGCGAGCGCGCGGCCGAACGCTCCTCCCTGGGTCGAGGTGAGCTGCGCAGCCGGGGCGCCGGCGGGCACGTCCGCGATGGTCGGGTTGCCGAGGAAGACACTCACTCCATCGTTCGACCCGATCAGCACGTCCGAGTAGGCGTCACCATTGACGTTGCCCGCAGAGGCCACGCGGATGCCGTAGCCCGAGCCGGCGGACCCGGGGAAGTCGAGCATGCGATCCCCGAGCGCCACGGTACCGCCCAGATACAAACGTGCGAAGTCACCCGGGTAGGCGCCCACGATCACGTCCGCGAGGCCGTCGCCGTTCACGTCTCCCGCCGATGCCACCGACCAGCCGAAGCCCATGGGTGGGGTTTGTGAGACGACCCGGAGGACCGCCTGAGCCGTGCTCCGGCTTCCGTTCGCGACGCCGTTCGACCCACCGTAGAACACGAAGGCGGCGCCGACGCCCGAGTCCTGCGTGGCGCCCACGATCACGTCGTCGTAGCCGTCGCCGTTCACGTCGCCCGCGCCCGCCACGGCTGTGGTCGTGGGCTGCGGACCGCCGCCGAACATCTCGTTCTCGAGGTCGCCTTGCAGCTTCGTCGCGGCCGATCCCGGCCCGCCGTCCTGGATCCCGCTCGGGCCGCCCTGGAAGATGAACGCTGCGCCCTCGGACTGCTGTCCATCGGAGTAACCGGGCGCCGAGACGATCACGTCGTCGTAGCCGTCGCCGTTCACGTCGCCCGCCGAGGCCACGCTCTCGCCGAAGCGCGAGCTCGACTGACTCGAAGCCAGCCGGGCCTGCGCGCCGAGCTCGCTCGCCGCGGTGATTCCGTTCGGGCCGCCGTCGAACACGAAGGCCGCGCCAGCGCCGGCTGCGCCCGAGTCATAGCCGGGCGCGCCGACGATCAGATCGGCGTAGCCGTCGCCGTTGGTGTCTCCCGCCGACGCGATCGAGCTGCCGAACCCGGCTTCGGTCTGCGTCGCCGTGACCGTCTCCGGCGACTGCGTCAGGAGCGGGTCGATCGCGATTGGATAGCGGGCGCCGGAGTCATCCACCACGAGACGCGCGCGGTTTGCGGCGGACAGCTCGAGACGTGCAGGGAGCGCGCGGCCGCGCGCGTCCAGCGCGTGGACCGCTCCGTAGCGCAGCAGCCGGCCGCTCGGCGCGCGCAGCAGCAGCGCATTGCCCGAGAGCCTGAGCTCGGGCCCCGGGATCGCCAGCTCGAAGGCCAGCGCGCCTGCTCCATCGGGACGGTCCGTGAGCGTGAAGCCCTGCTCGAGCCCGGCGGGTGCGTTCTGGTACCACTCCACGAGGCCCGGCCGGCGAATCTCGACCCGCGCGCCGTGATGAGAGACTTCGCCTGCTTCCGGGTCCCGCAGCTCGGACACGCGCCCAAACCCGGAGAGACGCAGCTGCGCGAGCTCAGGCGCGCCCGGTGCCGTCCGATCCACGATCCGCACGCCCCAGGGCTCGAAGTAGCTCCTCAGCCCCTGCGCGCGATTCGGCGCCTGAAGCCCGTGCGCGTTCTCACTCGCCTCGTACTCGCGCGCCGCGACGGCTTGCTCCAGCTGGCGAACGAGACTTGGAGCGACCGGCCTGGGCCGGCGAGCAGGCCGATCACCCACGAGCAGCAGCGACACACAAAGAAGCGAGACAGCGGTGACTGCACCCCCGGGCAGCAAGCGTCGCATGACTGAGAGTACTAGGAGACATGCGCGCGCTTGACAAGACACTCCCCGAAATCGTCCCGGAGCAGTGATCACACGAGACGATGCCAGAGTGCAGAGATGTCCCGTCACGAGCGTAGCTAACGCTGTCCGGCGGCTTGGTGTCGCTGCGAGCGCTCACTCGCCTGGCAGCTCGAGTGTCCGCAGGTGCAGCTGTTCGCGGACTCCTGTGTGGCGCTCTGGCACGCGCTCGAGCAGTGCTCCGAGCCTGCGCGCGCCTGGCACGTGCATGGTGGGTGGGCGCACTTCTTCTGGTTGGCCATCGGGACTCCTTTCGGGTTGGGCGAGCCCCAATGCGTGCAGTCGGCGTGCCGGGAGCCGCGGTCCGTCCAGCCGTTGTCCAGTCCCATTGGAACAGAATGAGCGCGAGGGGCCCCGCCCTGCCTGCCGGGCTCGCGATCGGTCTCAGTGCGCTCGCAGGCGCGGCGGAAGTCACTGAGTCTGCGCCGGCGCAGCAATCACTTCGGCGGCGGAAGAGGCATGGGCGGCCGCCGGCGCTAGCAGCCGCACATCTGTCACGATGGCGGCATGAGCGAATCCCTGCAGGGGCTCCTGGCGTACAGGGGCGTTCTGCTGTTCTTCCTGGGACTCCTCACCGGAGTCGCGATCCCGCTCGTGCGCAGCCCGCGGATCGGGCTGTCGGCGCACATGGCGGCGATCCAGAGCGGGCTCGCTCTGATCGGCGTGGCCTGGCTCGGCAGTCACTTGTCACTGTCCGACGCCTGGGCGCGCGCGATCGCGCACACGCTGTGGATCTCGTTCTACGTGCTCTGGGTGGGACTCCTGTTCGGCGCGGTATTCGGCACCGGGCAGGCGCTTCCTCTGGCGGGACGAGGAGTCACCGCCGGGCCCTGGCAGGAGCGCATCGCAACGGTACTGATCGCCGGGTCATCGATCGCGGTCGCGCTCGCGATCGGAGCTTTGCTCTTGGAGTGGTCCTGGCGGCCGGTCTAGACTGGTCTCCCCATTTTGGAGGTGAAGCCATGACGCTCGTCCGAGCTCTCGCACTCTCGCTCGTTGCCACGCTCGCGCTCCTGAACGCGCCGCTTGCGCGCGCAGCCGCCGAGGTCGGCGACTCCGTGACCGAGTCGGCGACCGTCGAATCGATCGACCTCTCGACGCGCACCGTGGTGCTGAAGGGCGCCGACGGCAAGACTTCGAGCGTGGTCGTGCCCGCGGCGATCGCGAACCTGGACAAGCTGAAGGTCGGCGACACGGTGACCGCGACCTACGCGGTCGCGATCGCGGCGCAGATCATGAAGCCCGGCGACGAGCCGGCGCCGGCGGCGGTATCGGCGGCGAAGCAGGGGAACGGGCAGATCGTGGGCGCGAATCAGGTGAGCGCGCTCTTGAAGGTGAACGCCGTCGACCTGGCCAAGAACACCGTGACCCTGACCGGGCCGAAGGGCAACACCGAGACGGTCGAGGTGAAGCGACCCGAGCTGCAAGAGAAGCTGAAGACACTGAAGCCCGGAGACGAAGTGCAGATCACCTACACCGAGGCGCTCGCGATCAAGGTCGAGCCGAAGCGCTAGCGACGAACTGCAGCAACGCGGTCTCGAACTCCCGCGGCGCCTCCACGTTCACCGCGTGGCCTGCGTCGAGGTCCCGGATCGAGATGCCCGGGATCGCCTCGGCCGCGAATGCGCGGTGGGGCTGGAACGCGCGTTCGCGCAGGCCGTTCACGAGCAGCGTGGGGCGCGTGAGCTTCGACACCTGGTCGCGGCTGCAGGTGGACTGAGTCGTCTCGGTGATCGCCCGCCACAGCGCTTCGCGGTCGACGCGGTCGGCCGCGAGCGCCATGCGCTCGCGAAGCTCGGCCGGGAAACGCTTCGCGTGACACGGGTGAACGGGCAGCGCGCGCAGGTCGGCGGCGCGCAGCTCTTCGAGCTTGGGCGCCCGCGCCGCGTCGACCACCTGGCTGAAAGCCGAGAGTGAGTTCGTGAGCACGAGGCCGCGGACCACCTCGGGGTGCGTGAGCGCATAGCGGATCATCAGCCCCGCACCGAGTGACTGCCCGACGAGCACCCAGCGCTCGACTCCGAACGCGCGGCGCGCGGCCTCGAGCTCCTCGACATAGCCCTGGCCCGAGTATGCGTGCGGCTCCGCGGGAGCGGGCGATCGGCCGTGCCCCCAGAGCTCGGCGCAGAACCACCGGAGCACCGGGTCGAAGGCGGGCCGGTGCAGCTCCCACTGCAGGTTGCTGGACAGCAGCCCGTGCAGGAAGAGCACCGCCGGCCGGCCGGGCGTTCCGCGTGTCTCTACGTGCAGAGCCATGCCGCGAACCGGGCGCTCCCGCGCTCGTACGACGCCTCGACCAGGCGCAAGGCATCGTCGACCCGAGCGATCGGCTGGGTCCAGTCCACGGAACGTGCCGCGCGGGCTTCCCTCATGACTTGGGATTGGATGGTACTACGACATCGCCGTCGTTCCCGCGACACGGGAGCCCTCAGGCCGCCACATCTGAGTGCCGCCGAGGCCGTCGCAGAGTGACTCGAGCTCGAACCGGACCTGCTCGGCCGCGAGGTCGGGGCGCAGCATCACGGTCGGCGCCGCGCCGCAGGAGCGCCACTCCGCCAATCGGTCGCGCGCCTCGTCCGGGGTTCCGAACACGGTGAGCTGCTCGAGCAGCACGTCGGCCTCGCGGGGCACGACGCAGGGGCCGCGCCCGGTGTTGGCCGCGAGCACCGCGTCGACTTCGCGGGCGAAGCCCTGCCGCCGCAGCGACGCCGCGTAGAACGGCCCCATCTTGGTCAGATAGAAGGCGACGAACCAGGCCGCGCCCTGGCGGGCCTCGTCCGGGTCGTGACTCACCACCGCGGGCACGACCGGACACACCCGGGGCAGCGGGGCAGGGCGGTCTCTGCGCGCCATTCCTTCCTCGAGCCATGCCCGGGCATCGGCGAGCCGATCGCGGGCGAACAGGAACGGCAGCCAGCCGTCCGCGAGCTCTCCGCACAGCCGCACCGTCTTCTCGGCCAGGCCCGCGACGTAGATCGGCAGCTCGGGCTTGGCGGACAGGTTCAAGCGCAGGGCGCGCGCCAGGTACGGCATACAGAGGCACCCGGTCGCCCTGCAAGAGCGCCCTCACCTGAGTCACCACTTGCCGCAGCCGGCCGATCGGCGCCTCGAAGGGCACGTCGTGCAGGCCTTCGGTGAGCGGTGCCGTGCTGACTCCCAGCCCCAGCGTGAAGCGCCCGTCCGAAAGCGTGTCGAGGGTCGAGGCCGCCATCGCCAGGGTGGCGGCGCTGCGGCTCCAGATGCCCAGCACGGCGCTGCCGAGCCGGATCCGCTGCGTGCTGAGCGCCAGCTCGGCGAGCGCGACCGCGACGTCCCAGGACCAGGTCTCGGGCAGATACACGATCTCGTAGCCCAGACGGTCGGCGGTCGCGGCCAGGTGCAGCACCGACTCGCGGCGCGTCTCGAGCGGCATCGAGGCGACGGCGAGAGGAACGCGTGTGTGAGTCATGGTGTCTCTCAGAAGGCCGCTTGCCCGGCCTCGCTCTTGTCGAGAAATTCGCGGACCAGGGGATTCACGAGATCGGGTCGGGTGAGCGGCGCCATGTGCCCGGCGCTGCACAACGTGTGGAGCGTCCAGCGCGGGCAGGCGCGCGCGAAGATGTCGCCGATCTCGCG
>DATJZP010000057.1:0-25793 GCA_035498875.1 Myxococcota bacterium | reverse complement strand
GCTGGCACGGCACGGGCAATTGCGGCTCGAGAGCCTTCCTGCTCGAATGGTGATTCGCGAGCTCGGACTCGCGATGAGTCGCGCATGACCTGGCTTCAACGTTTGCACCTCCGGTCGTTCACTCGCCAGTCGATCTGGCTCATGCCCGCGCTGTCGGTCGTCCTCGTCTGCGCGGTCGCGCCGCTTCTCCTCCGAGTCGATCGCGCCATCGGGTGGCGATGGTTCGACTTCACGCCGGAGGGCGCGCGCTCGATCCTGAGCGCGTTCACGGCCTCGATGCTGACGCTGGTCGTCTTCGTCGTGTCTTCCTTGCTGATCGTCGTTCAGCTCGCCAGCGCGCAGCTCACGCCGCGAATCATCGCCATGGTGTTCGCCGACCCGCGCCTCAAGTGGGTGCTGTGCATCTTTGCATTCTCCTACACCTATACCATCGCTGCATCCGGGCGAGTCGAGGCGACGGCACCGCAACTGCCGGTCGCGTTCGCCATCTGCTGCAACCTGACGTGCATCGCGATCTTCTTCTGGTACGCGCAGTGGCTCGGTTCCGCGATGCGGCCGATCGCCGTGCTGCAGGCCGTGGCCGGCGAGGGGCACGCCGTCGTCGAGAGCGTCTATCCCGAGCCATTCGACCCCGCCGAGAAGCGATCGGGCTGGTCGCCGGCTCCGGAGAGCGACGTCGTGGTGGTCGAGCAGACCCGGAAGTCCGGCGTGGTCCTCGCGTTCAGCCTCGATGACTTGCTCGCATTGGCAGAACGCGCCGACGCCGTGATCGAGCTGGTCCCGGAGGTCGGTGACTTCGTGGCCCGCGGCGACCCGCTGTTTCGCATCCGCCGAGGCGGCCGTCCCATGGATGCCGACGCGCTGCGCGCGTGCGTCGCCACCGGCCCGGAGCGCACGGTGGACCAGGATCCGCGCTTTGCTTTTCGCATCATGGTGGACATCGCAAACAAGGCGCTGTCGCCGGCCATCAACGATCCGACGACTGCCGTCCTCGCGCTGGATCAGATCCATCACCTGCTGCTGGAAGTCGGCAAGCGCCGACTCGACACCGGACAGACGCGAGATGCGCAGGGCCAGCTGCGCCTGTGCTACCGGACGCCCGACTGGACCGATTTCGTCGGCCTGGCCGTCACCGAGATTCGCCACTTCGGGGCCAGCAGCATGCAGGTCGCTCGACGGCTGCAGGCCATGATCGAGCACCTGACGAAGGTGCTGCCCGAAGCGCGCCAGGCCGCCTTGCGAGGAGAGCTGGCGTTGCTCCAGGCTTCGATCCCGCGCGTGTTTCCCGATGCGCAGGACCGTGCTCGCGCTCAGACCGGCGACTTGCAAGGCCTGGGCAGCTGAGATCCCCGCAGACCTGAAGGGCGCGAGTTCGAGTCATACTGGGCGCGCCAGGGACGGCGTTGCAGCGCGGTATCAGCGCGGAGGGCGATCCTGAACACGCTCGGTGCTGGAGGGGTGGTCTTCGCGTGCACGTTCGGCGCGGCCCTGGGTGGAATGCTGCTCCGCTCCGTCCTGCCCGCGCATCATCTCAGCGATGAATCGCGGAGCACCGTGAACGTGGGCATCGCGCTGATCGCGACCATGACGGCGCTGATCCTCGGCCTCGTGACCGCCTCCGCGAAGGGCACCTTCGACACGGTGAACCAGGACGTGCGGCGCATTTCCGCCGAGCTCCTGTCGCTCGACCGCTTGCTCGCTCGCTACGGTCCGGAAGCGATTCCGGTGCGCGAGGCGCTGCGCGACGCGGTGAAGGCGCGGATCGAAGGGATCTGGCCGCCGGCGGGCTCCCCTGTGGCCGCGATCGACCCCGCTCGGAGCGCCGCCGCCGTGGAGAAGCTCGTCGCGACCATTCGCAGCCTGTCGCCCCAGACCGACGAGCAGCGCTGGCTCCAGGGCCGCGCGGAGGACATCGCGGAGTCACTGCTGACGTCGCGCTGGGTCGCGCTCGGTGACACGCGCGGATCGGTGCCACCCGTGTTGCTCGTCATCGTGATCTGCTGGCTGTCGATCACCTTCGCGAGCTTCGGTCTGTTCGCCCCGTCCAACGGGACGGTGCTCACCATCCTGTTCCTCTGCTCGATGTCGGTGGCTGCCGCCGTGTTCCTGATCCTCGAGCTGGACGACCCGCTCACCGGACTGGTTCGCATCTCCCCCGAGCCGCTCTACTACGCGGTCGCGCACATGGCGCGCTGACGTCAAGCCGAGACGATGAGCGCCAAGAAGCCGCAAGCCTCGCTGCTCGAACAGGGTCAGAGGATCCCGGCCGATGCGCGGCCGGACTGAGTCGGCAGCGCTCTAACCGGCAAGATCCGCGGCATCCCACCGTCGATGATCAGCAGTCGCCTGATCACGCGGCGCTGCCGACACAGAATAGTGTAAAACCAGGATGTGTACGCTCTCATACTCCAGCGAAAGTCGACCCGCCGTGGCCTCGTCGCGCGTAGGATGCTTGGGTGGAGGTGCACGCCGATGCATCGACGGTTCTCGACCGCCGCTTGGTCCGTTCTCGCCGCCGCAGCAGTCCTGATCTGCGCAAACGCTGGCGCCAGGGCAGCGTCCTTCACCCTGGTCACGTCGCAGGCCGGCCTCGGTGCGAACGACTTCATCGATTGGGGGCAGCTGGGTCCCGACGACTCGTTCGCGGCGAATCCGTCGCCCGTCACATCGTCGCTGGGGTCCAGCTTCACGCTGTCGAAGACCCAATCGGACGACTTCACCCGTTTCGACCAGCTCGGCTGCTGCGGGTTGGTTGCGCCGCCGCCGGTCGCGAGCGGTGACCACCTGATCATGACGAACGACCAGGGCAACAACGCGAACAGCATCATCGTCGCGGGCAGCATGTACGCCGCGGGGAGTCTGGTCTTCGCCGTTGCGCAGGGTGACTTCATCGCGCGGATCACGGCGTACGACTCGATTGGCGACGTGCTGGCCTCGTTCATCGTGAACGGATCGACCAATCCATCGGGCTACGGCACGGGCCTGGCGCCGTTCCTCGGCATCGTGAGCGATGCGCCCTTCGCGAAGGTCGGCTTCAGCCTCGACTCCGCGACCGGCGACACGGCCTATCTCGGAATCGACACGCTGTTCCTACGAACCACGCCCGCCCCCGAGCCCGAGTCGCTCGCCTTGCTGGGTCTGGGCGTCGCCGGCCTGCTGCTCGTGACTCGTCGCCAGCGAACAGGCGCCTAGATCAGAGTCATCCCGCCGTCGACGATCAGCACTTGGCCCGTCGAGTACCCGCCGCGCATCAGGTAGAGGTAAGCCTCGGCGACCTCGTCCGGGTCGCCCGCGCGCGGGAGCGGTAGCCGCGCGGTCATGCGGCGGAGCTGCTCCGCACGCGTCTCCTCCGGAATGCTGTTCCACACCTCGGTGAGCACGAGCCCCGGGCAAACCACGTTCACGCGCACCGGTGCCAGCTCGACCGCCAGCGCGCGCGTCAGGTGCTCGATCGCACCGGCCATCGCCGTGTTGAGCACCGCTCCCTTGCGCGGCCGATGCGCGACCACGCCGTTCGTGAGGGTGATCGAGCCGCGCGGTGAGATGCGCCCCTGCGCGTGCTTGATCGCCGAAAGCGCACCCCAGAAGCGCACGGCGAACACGGCGTTCGCGCCGGCGAGGTCGAGCTCCGCGACCGCCGCCGGTCGCAGCAGTGCGGGCCAGTCGCCGGCGGTGAAGACGAGGTGATCGAGGGGGCCGCCCTGCTCGAAGAACGCGGCGACGCTGGCCTCGTCCTTCGCGTCGACCGCCGCGCCCGACGCCGCGGCGCCGAGCCGCTTCACCGCGGCTTCGACGCGCACCGCGCTGCTCGATCCCAGGTGGACCTGCGCGCCTTCGCGGACCGCGCGCTCCGCCACCGCGAAGCCGATGCCGGAGCTCCCGCCGATCACCACGACACGTTGGCCTGCCAAGCTGGACATGACCCCAGGATCGCACATCGGGGCGTGCATTCGGGCATGCTGTCGCGAGGAGGACCGACGTGAAGCTCGCGCTCTACCTGCCCAACCTTCGCGACAGGATCACCGTCAGCGAGATCGTCGACCTGGCCCACGAGGCCGAGACGCTGGACTTCGACTCGGTCTGGTCGCTCGACCGCATCGTGATTCCAGAAGCGTCGGACCGCGCGGCGCTCGAGAAGCCGTTCGGGTTCATCAAGGAGTTCCCGAACGCGCTGCCCGTGCCCGCGCGCGGCCAGTTCCTGCACGGCATGCCGCTCATCCCGTACCTCGCCGCGCTCACCCAGCGCGTGCGCCTGGGCGTCTCCATCATCGTCACGCCGTACCGCGCGCCGGGCGTGCTGGCCGCGGAGCTCGCCACGTGGGACCACCTGTGCAACGGGCGTCTCAACGTGGGCGTCGGCTCCGGCTGGATGCCGGAGGAGTTCGCGGCGGCGAGCGCCGCGCACGTGTACGACAAGCGGAACAAGCACGTGCGCGAGACGATCGAAGTCATGCAGGGCGTGTGGACCAACGAGATCTTCGAGTACCACGGCGAGTTCGCCGACTTCCCGCCCTGCGGCTTCGGCGTGAAGCCGCTGCAGAAGCCGCGCCCGCCGATGTTCGTCGGTGGGCTGGCGAAGCCCTCGCTCGCGGCGTCGCGCGTCGCGAAGTACGGGCTCGAGGGCTGGATCGGCATCATGGACACGCCGAGCGCGATCGCCGAGTGGCGCAAGGCGATCGAGGGCGAGCTCGCGAAGCTCGGCCACGCGCGCAAGATCGACGAGCTCGAGATCATCAGCATGCTGCCGTTCGAGATCACGCGCGAGAAGACGGATCAGACCGAGCGCGGCAAGGCGACGCCGACGCTCGTCGGCACGGCGCAGCAGCTCACCGACAACTTGAAGCGCTATCGCGATGCGGGACTCACCATGCCGCTGCTCTGGCCGCCGTTCGCGGGCACGCCGACCGCGAAGACGATCGGCGACATGCGCCGGCTCGTCGACGACATCCTGCCGAAGCTCTGAGATCGGACTCGTGAAGACCTACGGAGCAGCTGCGTTCGAGCGAATCGTGATCAGCACGACCGGCCGCGCCGCGACCCAGCGGCGCAGCCAAGCCACGGCGAGCGGCTTCGCCGCGCCGCGCGCGAGCTTCTGCACGAACCGCCACGGCGCGAGCGGGATGAAGGGCAGCGCTTCGACGAGCCCGTGCTTGCACGCGAGGTCGTCGACGACTTCGGCGCGGGCGTCGACCGTCGCGCCGCCGCTCGTGATCCGGACGTCGCCGCACGCCTCGACGTTGCGCAGCCAGGCCGCGCGACGCGCATAGGTCGAGATCACGAGCACGCGCGCGCCGTCGCGCGCGCACGGCAAGAGCACCTCGCGCGGCAGGCCCGTCTTTCGCCCGCGCGTCACGAGCAGCACCCAGTGCGGCGCGCGCTCGAGGTCGCGGCGCAGCCAATGGACCAGCGCGCGCTGCGGCCGCTGGATTGCGAGCGCGAAGCCGTGCAAGCGCGCGGCGAACGGCTCGCGACGCGGGACCAGCGATCGGCTCTCGTCCTCCGCGTGCTGCATCGCTCAGCGCACGGACACGACGGCGATCGAGTCGCCGCGCTTCTCGAGCTGGAGCACGAGGTGCTCGCCGGCGGGCTTGTAGATCGAGAGCGTCTCGGGAACGCTCACCCAGTTGAGATGATAGGTGGTCGTGTGACTCCCGACCGACGGTCCGTCCGGCGAGTCCTCGCACCACACGACGAGAGCCGACTCCTTGCTGAGCTGGACCTTGTAGCCGCCGGGGCAGCCCTCGGGGCGCCGCTGCGGCGCGTGGTCGACCGTCGCGCTCTGCGCGGGCGATGCGCGCAGCGACTTCGCGCCCGCCTCCAGGTCGTAGGCGATGCGCGTCGCGGCGTCGGTGCAGGCCGTCGCGAACGCCGCGGCCAGCACTGCGGCGGCGGTGAGGAGCGTTCGCCCGCCTTGCTTCACGCCTCCATCATACACCGTGGCGTGTAGATCGCCGCATCTGTTGCGCTCCGGCCGTACCGCGCGACGATTGGTTCCGCAAGACGACGTGGAGCGAAGAGGAAGAGGCCGCGTTCTTCATGCGGCTGCAGCAGACGGGCGGGCCGAAAGAGAGCGCGCGCTGCCTGCGCAGCGCACGACCCACGGCGGAACCCGGCCGAACACCACGGCCGGGGGTCGCTTCGCCTCTCGGTCCGTCGCGCGGCGAGTCTAGCGCGCTAGTTCACCGTGAGAGCGATGGCCGTGCCGTGCGAGGTGGCGCCGCTCGTGCCCGTGACGGTCACCGTGTAGTGCCCCGACGGCGTGCCCGGGTTGCTCGGCGTGGCCGACACCGGCGCGGACTCGGCGCTCTTCGCGCCGCCGTTCACGGCGTCCACCACGTAGAAGTAGGTCGTGCCGCCGGTGAGGCCCGTGTCTGTGAAGCTCGGCGCGGTGGGGCTCGCGATCTTCGTGAACGGGCCGGCGCCCGCGGTCGCGCGCGACACGTCGTAGTGCGACACGTGGGTGGCCGTGTCGGTCCACGCGAGCATGACCGAGAGCTCGCCCGGCGTCGCGACGAGGCCGGTGGGCGCGGCCGGACGCACGGCCGCGGTCGCCGAGCTGCCGCCGCCGCCCCCGCCGCCTCCGCCGCACGAGAGACCGGAAGTCGCGAAGAGCGCGAGCACCAGGGCCAGGCTGGCGCGCCGCTCGCGCCGTGGCAGCGGCATGCCGAACAGCAGCAGCGCTGCGAGGAGCTCGCCGCCGAGCCAGCCCGCGTTCGCCGACGCGGCGTGCGCCGCCGTGGTGGTGATCGTGACCGTGGTCGTCTGCGCGGGCGAGCCGCTCGTCAGCGTGATCGACGGCGGGGAGAAGTTGCAGCCGATCTCGTCGCCGGGGCTCGACGGCGTGCACGTGAACGTGACGGTGCCGGTGAAGCCGTCCACCGCGGTGACGGTGATGGTCGACGGCGCCGAGTCACCCGCGTTCACGGTGGCGCTCGCCGGGTTCGCCGAGATCGTGAAGTCCGACACGCTGAACGCCGCCGGCGACGACGCCGACGCGAGACAGGCGAGGTTGCCGCCGTAGCTCGCCGTCACCGAGTGCGCGCCCGCGGCGAGCGTGCTCGACGAGAGAGTGGCGTGGTACGCACCGTGGTCGAGCGCCACGAGCGCGGGCGAGCCGGTCTGCGCGCCGTCGATCGAGAACTGCACCTTGCCGCCGGCCGGCGAGCCGCTGCCGCCCGCGCCGGGCGCGACCGTGGCGGTGAACGTCTCGTTCGTGCCCACCGGGAACGAGGCGCTGCCGGGCGCGACGGTGGTGGTCGTCGCGACCTTCGTCGCGAAGTGGTCCGCGAGCACGCTCGCATCGACGGAGCCGAGCCCGGTGACCTGGTCGTAGCCCGCGGTCGTGGCGAAGCCGAGCTGGAAGGGCGCGTGCGCCGGGCAGTCGGGCGAACCCTTCTGACACGGCACGATGTTGTCCCCGGTCGTGATGTCGTGGAAGGCGGCCGGCGCGCTGGCGGCGATCGCGTACAAGCTCGTGTTCACGTTGCCGAGCCCGCTCGTCGCGCCGAGGCCCTGCGCGATCAAGGTCAGGATGCCCGCGAAGCTCGGCGCGCCGACCGAGGTGCCGCCGACCACGCCGAGCGTCGTGTCGGTGTTGCGGAAGCCGTTCACGCAGTTGCCCTGCGAGCACGTGAGATAGCCGTCGTGGTCGGGCGACGCGCTGAACGCGACGTCGGGCACGTCGCGCGCGCCGTCGGCCGGCACGCCGCTGCCCGTCTGATAGCTCGGCTTCGCGAAGATCGTGCTCGCGCCGCCGCCGCTCGCGGCGAGTCCGCCGCCCGACGCGACCGATTCGCTCGTGTCGTTCCACGCGATCTCGGGGATGTAGCCCAGCGCGCTGCCGCCGCCGGCGTCGTTGCCGACGGCCCAGAACGTGCCGCCCGAGTCGTCGAACTCGGTGCCGCCCACGCCGCTCACTTCGGGAATCGCGGCGGGCAAGTCGACGGCGAGGCCCGTAGTCGACTCGATCGAATTGTTGCCTTCGCAGTCGGCGGCGCCCGTGTCGCCCGACGCCGCGGTGATGGTCTGGCCCTGCGCGTTCGCCTGTTTCGCCCAGCTCCGCACCATCTGCGCGAACGCGCTGCCGTTCGCGGCCTCGCATGCGCCGTAGCTCGTGCTGATGACGGGCGCGACGTCGTTCGAGATCGCGTACTGCAGCGCGTCCCAGATGCTGAACGATGCGTTGGCGCACGTGTGCCCCGAGTTCACTCCCACGTACACGTAGACGACGGTCGCATTCGGCGCGACGCCGCCCGACCACTCGATGTCGAGGTCGGCTTCGCCGACGTCGCCGTTGCAGACCGTGTCGACGCCCGTCGACGGCACGAGGATCTGCGTGAGCTTGGTCGCCGGCAGGTTCGCGGCCGCGCGGAACGCGTCGATGTCGGTGGTGGCGTTGTGCGAAGCGAGCGCCGTCTGACCGACGATCGCCAGCTTCTGGCCCGTGCCGTCGAAGCCGGCCGCGTACAGGCCGCCCAGGTCGTAGATCGCCGCGAAGTCGTTCGGCGCGATGAAGTGATTCCCGGTGATTCCCGACGTGAAATGATCTGACACCACACGGTGCCGGCTGTGCGGCCTCGGGCGGAAGTCGTCCAGGCGCCGGATGCCGAGCACCGTGTCGGCGTAGGCGCGCGGCACGGACGGATCGGTCGCGTTGGCGACGTGCAGCTCGCCGTTCACGAGATAGTCGTGCAGCTCCGTCTGGAACGCGGCCTCGACCTGCGCCGCGGTGCCGCTGAAGTAGAGCTCGTTCTTGCTGCGCGACGCCTCGTGCACCACCAGCCCGTGCGAGCGCAGCCACGCGCCCACGGCCGCGAGGTCCGCGTCGCTCATGCCGAAGCGCGCTGCGTACTCGTCCGGCGCGAGCCAGTGGTGGTAGCGGGACGAGGTCGGATCCTGCTGCGCCACGAGCAGCGCATCGAGGTCGGCCTGCTGGGCGGCCGACGGCTTGAAGGCGATCGCCATGCGCACGAGCTGCCGGCTCGCCTCGACGCGGCCCTGGTCGAACTGGCGCCGCCACGCCGACGGCAGGTTCCCCGCCACGACGCGCGTGTCGCGGTCGTTCGCAGTCTGGACGATGCGGTTCGGCGGGCGCACGTCGGCCCGGCCGAGCGCGGCGGCGCCCAGCAACGTGAGAAATACGGCCCACCTGCTCATGCGCCGCACCCGCATCCGTCTCCCGGCCGCGCCCATGCGGACCTATCCCGAGTTGGTTGGAGAAGCCGCGCCGAGCGCGAATTCACTGCGTCGGGGTTTCGCATCGGCATCGCGCAGGAACCGCCGTGTGACGCCGGCACCGCCAGCCGAAACGCCAAGAGCCCCGACCGCCGGTCCGGCGATCGGGGCTCGTTCGGAGAATGGGCCTAAAGCCTGCGCGCTACTTGCCGGCGGCCGCGGGGGGCGTGCCCGTCGTCCGCGCATTGTGCTTCTTGTTGTAGATCTTGTTGCTGGTCTTGCTCTCTTCGCGGTTCAGCTGCCGCTGCTCGCCCTTCGTGAGGTGGCCGTTGTGCGCGGCCATGTCCTTCGCCTTCTGGTTCTGGATGTGCGTCTCGCGCTTCTCGAGATTCGTCGCTTCCTTCGGCGTCAGCTGACCGCTCTTGATGCCGTTCGCGATGCGGTTCTGCTGGTTCTGCTGGCGCTCCTGCACCTCGGTGACGCGCGGGTGACCGGGGTCCACGGGGCTCGTGTCGTCTGCGTAGGCAGCCACGGAGAGAGCCAGGCTTCCCGCTGCCACGATCAGGAAGAGGCCCATTTTGGTTTTCATCATGGCCGGTGTAACCCGGCACCCCGAAGCGAGTTGCGCGGCGACTTCTCGCCCGCGCAAGTGTCACGCAACGTCGCAAAACTGCGCGGTACGATGGCGCGCATGATCACGCTGTATCACGCTCCGCGCTCGCGCTCTTCCCGGTTCATCTGGCTGCTCGAGGAGCTCGAGACGCCGTACGACGTGGTGGCCGTCACAATTCGGCGTCACGACGGCTCGGCGGTCCCGATCCCAAGAATCCGCATCCCGACAAGAAAGCCCCTGCGCTCGTGCACGACCAGAGACTCGTGACCGAGTCGGCGGCGATCGCGCTGTATCTCACGGATCTGTTCCCCGAGAGGCCGCTCGGCGCGCCGCTCGGCGACCCGCGGCGCGGTGCCTATCTCACTTGGCTCGCGTTCTACGCGGGCGTGATGGAGCCGGCGATCGCGGCGCGCTTCGCCGGCCAGGCGTCGCCCGAGATCGAGGCCATGGACCGGCGCATCGTGTCGGCCCTCGAGGCCGCTCCCTATCTATTGGGGGACGCATTCTCCGCGGCCGACCTCATGCTCGCCAGCGTGGTGCAGTTCTCGCGCGCGGCCTTGCCCGAGGCGTCGCTGATCGACGAGCACTTCGCCCGCGCGAGCGCGCGGCCCGCGTGGAGGCGCGCGCTCGCGAAGGACGAGTGACTGGACCCGCGTGTTATGCTGCGCGCATGAAGACTCAGACGACGCCCGTCTCGACCGCCGACGGCCCGATGGACCTCTACGAAGCGCTCCCCGACGGCGCGCCGCGCGGCGCGATCGTCGTGGTGCAGGAAGCGTTCGGCGTGAACGACCACATCCAGGACGTGACGCGCCGCTTCGCGGCTGCGGGCTATCGCGCCGTGGCCCCCGCGTTCTTCCACCGCGCCGGCGGCGGCACGGCGCCCTACACGGATTTCTCGAAGGTGATGCCGCTCTTCAAGGGCGTGACCGACGACGCGATGCTGATGGACGTGGACGCGGCGCTCGCCCACCTGCACGCGCAGGGCTTTCGGGACGCCGAGATCGGGCTCGTGGGCTTCTGCTTCGGCGGGCGCGTGTCGTTCCTGGTCGCCACGCGCCGCAAGCTCGGCGCGGTGGTCGGCTTCTACGGCGGCGGAATCGTGGCCGCGCGCAGGCCAGGCTTTCCTACACTCATTGGTGACAGCTCGAAGCTCGGCTCGCCTTGGCTCGGCCTGTTCGGCGACAAGGACCAGGGCATCCCGAACGAAGACGTCGCGCAGCTGCGGGCCACGCTCGACCGCGAGACCCAGCAGCCGCACGAGGTCGTCCTGTACGAGGGCGCCGAGCACGGCTTCCACTGCGACGTGCGCGCGTCGTATCACGAGAAGTCGGCGAAGGACGCCTGGGCGCGCACGCTCGAGTGGTTCGCGAAGTACCTCGCGAAGCGCTGAATCAGAGCAGCTTCGCCACCGCCGCGCAGAACTCGACGGTCGTCGCGGTGCCGCCCTGGTCGGGCGTGAGGGCGCGGCCCTCGGCGTAGGCGCGCTCGAGCGCGGTGCGCAGGCGCGCCGCGGCGCCGGCGAAGTCGAGGTATTCGAGCATCAGCGCCGCGGAGAGGATCGTCGCCGTCGGGTTGATGATGCCGCGGCCCGCGATGTCCGGCGCGGTGCCGTGCGCGGGCTCGAAGTAGGCGTAGTCGTCGCCGTAGCAGCCGCTTGCCGCCGTGCCGAGTCCGCCTGCGAGCGCGGCCGCGGCGTCGGACAGCACGTCGCCGTACAGGTTGGGCAGCACGACGACGTCGAGCTCGTGCGGGCGCGCGACGAGACGGTGCGCCAGGTCGTCGACGATGTACGACTCGAACCCGACGTCGGCGTACTCCTTGGCGAGGCGCAGCGCCACCTCGCGAAACAGGCCGTCCGAGCGCGGCAGCATGTTGTGCTTGGTGCCGACGGTGACCTTGCCGGGCCGGCCCGCTGCGCGGCGCCGGCGCGCGAGCTCGAAGCCGAAACGCAGCACGCGCTCGGAGCCGGCCTCGCTGATCACCTTCAGCGCGAAGCGCCCGGGGCCGAGCTCGTGCACGGGCCGGCGCGAGGTCTCGCTCACCAGGCCCAGCGGCGCTAGAGCGGCGACCTCGCCCTCCGCGCGCACGTACAGGTCCTCGAGGTTCTCGCGCACGATCGCGAAGTCGATCCCGCCCGGCCACGCGAGCGGAGAGCGGAAGCCGGGCAGCCAGCGGGTGGGCCGCACGTTCGCGTAGGTGCGGCGGCCCCAGCGCAGGTGGAAGAGCGCGGCTGCGCTACGGCCGCTCGTCGCGCCGAACAGCGTGGTGTCGGAGCGGTCGATCTCGCGGCGAGCGTCGGCGGGCTCGGGAAACACCCAGTCGATGCCTACACCAAGGCGGTTCACCAGCTCGACCGTCGGGTGGAAGGCCTCGGGCGCGGCGTCCTCGCCTGGAATCGCTACCACGCGCTTCATGCGGCTCGCGATCCTAGCAGAGGTGGGGTAAACCGAAGTCGGTCCAGCGGGGGTGACGGGTGCTCTTCCACAGCATGCGCTTCTTCTACCTGTTCGCGTGCGCGTTCGCCGCGTACTGGGCGCTGCGCCGCCAGACCCCGCGCATGGTCGTGCTGCTTCTGGCGAGCATCTACTTCTACGCGCGCTGGAACCCGTGGCTGGTCGGACTGGTGCTGGGCACGGCGCTCTTCGACTACTGGATCGCGATCAGGATCGAGGACACGGAGGAGCCGCGGCGCCGGCGCGCGCTGCTCGTCGCGAGCCTGTGCGTCACGCTCGGGCTGCTCGCGTTCTTCAAGTACACGAACTTCCTCCTGGGCATCGTGTGGCCGTCGGCGCCCGTGTTCAACATCGTGCTGCCGCTCGGCATCTCGTTCTACACGTTCGAGACGGTCAGCTACGTGGTCGACGTGTACCGCCGGCGCCTGCCCGCGGAACGCAAGCTGCTCGACTACTCGCTCTTCCTGTTGTTCTTCCCGCACCTCATCGCGGGCCCGATCGTGCGGCCGGCGTCGTTCCTGCCGCAGCTGCGCGTGCTGCAGAAGTTCGACTGGGAGCGGCTGGAGCTGGCGCTGCGCCTTTTCGTGTTGGGATTCATCAAGAAGGCGGTGATCGCGGACCAGCTGGCGCTGCTCGTCGATCCCGTCTACGCGGCGCCAGGGGCGTACGCCACGAGCGCGCTGTGGATCGCGACGCTCGGCTACGCGATCCAGATCTACTGCGACTTCTCGGGCTACACCGACATGGCGCTCGGCTGCGCGCACGCGTTCGGGCTGCAGCTGCCGACGAACTTCGACGTGCCTTACGTATCGCTGAACGTCGCCGAGTTCTGGCGCCGCTGGCACATCTCGCTGTCGACCTGGCTGCGCGACTACCTGTACATCCCGCTCGGCGGGAATCGCGGCTCCTCCGCGGCCACGTACCGCAACCTGCTCGTCACGATGTTGCTCGGCGGGCTGTGGCACGGCGCGGCGTGGACGTTCGTGGCGTGGGGCGCGTATCACGGCGCGCTGCTCGCGATCCACCGCGCCGTGCCGTGGCCGCGCTGGCTCGGCGCACCGGCGCTCGCGCCCGCGCGCGCCGGGTTCACGTTCCTGTGCGTGTGTCTCGGCTGGGTGCTGTTCCGCGCGCGCAGCCTCGCGGACGCGGGCACGGTCTACGCGCGGCTGTTCGCACCGACCGACGGGCTCGCGCTCGCGCCGAGCGTGGTTGCGGTGTTCGCGGCCATCTTCGCGGTGGTGCTCGCCGCGCACCTGTGGGCGCGGCTCGGCGACGTGGAGGCGTTCGTGCGCCGGCTGCCCGCGCCGGCCGCCGCGGCCGCGCTCGCGTGCGCGCTGCTCGTGGCGCAGCTCCTCGCGCCGGACGAAGGCGGCGCGTTCATCTACTTCCAGTTCTGAAGGGCGCGATGGACGAAGCGACGAATACGGCCGGGCCACACCGGGCGCGCCGCGTGCTCGCCTGGACGCCGCTGCTCTTCTTTGCCGCGCAGCTGGCGATCGGCTGGCGCCTGGACCGCGCGCCGCTCTCGGTGCGCTTCGGCGACGGCGTCGTGAAGCTCGCCGCCGCGAGTGCCGAGCCGCGGCCCGGCGTGGTGTTCTTCGGCAGCTCGCGCTTCAAGGCGCTGGTGGAGCCCGCGGTCGTCGAGCGCAAGCTGCGCGCGGCGCTCGGCGACGCCGCGCCGCGCGTCGTCTCGCTCGCCTTCAACGGCGGCGACCTCGTGGGCACCGACTTCATGTTCGCGCAGCTCGTCGCGCGCGGCGTGCGCCCGAAGCTCGCGGTTGTCGAAGTGACTCCCGAATGGCTGCGCCACCCGATCCCGTTCCTGAACGGCCAGCTGCTGCGGATCTTCGAGTGGAGCGACGTGATCGACTGGTTCCCCGAGCTCGTGCTGGGCACGCGCCGCACGCTCGTCTGCGCGCGACTCTTTCCGGTGTACTGCTACCGCAACGAGCTGCTCACCTGGTGGACGGGGCGCTCGCCGCCGTATCTCTCGTCGCTGCCCGATTCCGCGGCGCCGCCGAGAAAGCCGAAGGCCGACGACCCGAAGCACGGCGCGCACCGCTGGGCGCGCACCTTGCGCGACTACGAGGTGAGCGACCGCGCGCTCGGCGTGCTGCGCCGGATCCTCGCGCGGTGCCACGACGAACGGATCGACTGCGTGCTCGTCGCGCCGCCGGTCGCGAGCGCGCAGCGCGCCATTCTCGACGGCAAGATCGACGCCGCGTACGAGAGCGCGCTCGAGCGCGTGCGCGGCGAGCCGCAGGTGCCCTTCTACGACGAGAGCGCTCGGCTCCCCGATCAGGCGTTTCACGACAGCTCGCACGGGAACAAGCGCGGCGGCGCGCTCTTCAGCGAGATCATGGCGGACGAGGTCGTGCTGCCGCGCCTCGCGCCGCCGTGAGCGCTACATCTTGTCGGCCGGGGCGGGAGCCTTGTCGTTGGGACCCGGCGGCTCGGCCGGGTAGAACGGCTCGATCTTCGCGAGCAGCTCCTGACACTTCTCGAGCTTCGGCTTCGTCACGGCGGTGACGTCGACCTGCTGCGCGAGCACCTGGGTGTCGCGGCGCAGCTGCTGCAGGCGTTTGTAAGTCGGGAGTGTCTCCTCCATGCCCGCGCCGTTCTTCAGCGACGCGTGGAGCGAGGTCGCCGAGTACTCGATGAGCCGCAGGTTGTCCATGATCTGGTACATCTTCCGGCGCTTGGTCGGGATGTCGAGGTTCGGGCTGCCGCGCACCACGTCGCGCAGGCCGCTCACGGCGTCCTCGAGCTCGCCCGCGGTCGCGGTCACGACTTCCTGGTTCCAGGCCTGCGTCTGCGCGGCGGCGCTCCGCGCGAGACCGACCGTCCCGACGAGTGCGAGCGCTGCGAACGCGGCGACGAGCGTGCGAGTCATGGCTCCCTCCGAGTACCGTCCATGAAATGAGCATTGCACGGCGCAAGTGAAGATGTCGACACGGAAAGCAGCGCCCGTTGTAGCATGCGCGCCATGAAAATCGCTGCGCTCGTTGCTTCGTCGGCACTCGGCTTGGCTCTGCTCGCCGGCGCAGCGCGCGCCGACGATCAAGGCTTCGCCCGCGACGGCTTCTACCTGGGCGTGGGCGAGACCTACGCGCACAACCTCATCAACAGCGCGCTCGACGGCGTGCTTGCCAACAACTTCCACGTCGACAACACGTTCGGCCTGAACGCGCGCGCGGGCTACCGAGCCACGTCGTGGTTCGCGGCCGAGCTCGAATACGAGTGGGTGGCGCGCTTCGAGGCGAAGCTCCGCGACCGCACGCTCGCCGACATCGAAGGCCACTCGCTCACCGCGAACCTGAAGTTCGTCGCGCCGCTCGGCCGCTTCCAGCCGTTCCTCCTCTTGGGCGGCGGCGGCTCGATCTTCTCCTTCGACCGCCAGAATCTGCCCGAGATCAGCGTCCAACACGCGAGCTGGACCGGCCGCGTGGGGCTCGGCGTCGACATGTACCTGACGCGCAACGTGCTGATCGACCTGGGCGCCGACACCGTCTTCACCACGGCGAACATCTCCGCGACCGGTTTGAAGCAAGGGGACGGGCTCTACTATTTCGCGCTGCGAATGGGGCTCCAGTACCGCTTCTAATCTCGGTGTAGGATGCGGGTCGTGAGGAGGTAGGAATGCGCCGCAATGCGACCGTCGTCCTTGCGTGCTCGTGCGTCCTGTCGTGGGCGACGCTCGGCGCTGGAATCGGCGCGGCCCAGGACGCGCCGCCGGCTCCGGCTCCCGTGCAGACGGCGGAAGCCACGCCGCCCGCGGCGCCGTCGGCGAAGGATTCGAAGCCGCTCAAGCCGGAGGAGCTCGAGCAGCTCGTCGCTCCGATCGCGCTCTACCCCGACACGCTGCTCGCGAACATCTTCATGGCGTCGACGTATCCGCTCGAAATCGTCGAGGCCGCGCGCTGGGTGAAGCAGCCCGAGAACGCCAAGCTGAAGGGCGACGCGCTCGACGCGGCGCTCGCGAAGCAGGACTGGGACGACAGCGTGAAGGCGCTCGCCGCGTTCCCGCAGGTGCTCGAGAACATGGACAAGGAGCTCGACAAGACCCAGAAGCTGGGCGACGCCGTGCTCGAGCAGCAGAAGGACGTCATGGACGCGGTGCAGCGCCTGCGCACTCGGGCGTACGACTCGGGGAATCTGAAGAGCAACGACAAGCAGACCGTCACCGTGAAGCCGGCCGGCAGCGCGCCGCCTCCGCCGCCGCCGCAGGAGCAGCAGAGCGGTGAAGCGCCGCCTCCGCCGCCGCCGGCGCAGGCGACGTCGACGACGCAGACGATCGTCATCCAGCCCACGAATCCGCAGGTGGTGTACGTGCCGACGTACCAGCCGACCGTCGTGTACGGCGCGTGGCCGTATCCGGCGTACCCGCCGTACTACTACCCGTATCCGCCCGGCGCCGCGTTCGCCGCGGGCATGTTCTGGGGCGCCGCCATCACTGCCAGCGCCCACTACTGGGGCGGTGGCTGCGGCTGGGAAGGCGGCGACATCAACATCAACAACAGCACCAACATCGGGAACAAGAACGACGTCAGCCGCGGCGATCGCAACAAGGTCAACGCGAACGACCGCGGTCGCGACGGCGACCGCGGCCGCGACAACGGGCGCGGCAACGATCGCGGGCGCGACAACGGCCGCGGCGGAAACAACGGCGGCAAGTGGTCGCACGACCCGAGCCATCGCAAGGGCGTCAACTACAAGGACAACGCGACGCGCGACAAGTTCGGCAAGGGCCAGTCGCGCGACGCTGCGGCGCGCCAGGACTTCCGCGGCCGCACGCAGAACGGCGGCTTCAACGGTGGCGCCGGCGCGAACAACAAGATGGGCCAGAACGGCGCGGGCCAGCGCGGCAACGCGGGGGCCGGCAACCGCGGCAACGCAGGCGCGGGGAACCGTGCGGGCGGGGCAGGCGATCGCGGCGGCGCGGGCGCGGGCAACCGCGGAGGAGGCGCCGGCAGTGCGGGGAACCGTGGTGGTGGCGGCGGCGGTGCGTTCGACCGCTCCGGCGGCGGCAGCGGCGCGCGCGCGAGCTCGTCGCGCGGCTCGCAGAGCCTGGGCGGCTCGCGCGGTGGCGGCGGTGGCTCGCGCGGCGGCGGCGGCGGCGGACGTGGCGGCGGCGGTGGACGCGGCGGCGGCGGCCGGCGGCGCTAGCGAGGCGATGGAGAAGGCGATGACTCGAAGAGACTCGAATCCAGTGCGCGCGTGCCTGCTCGTCGCGGTCGCGCTCGTGGCCCTGGCGGCCAAGCCCGCCGCGACTCCCCCGAAGACGTTCGACTCCCCCGAAGCGGCCGTCGACGCACTCGTCGCGGCAGTCAACTCGGCCGATCCGAAGCAGGAGATGGTCGGCATCTTCGGCTCCGGCGCGACGGACCTGATCGCCTCGGGCGACACGGTCGCCGACGAGAACGTGCGCAAGGACTTTCTCGAGGGCTACGGCGAGAAGCACAGCATCGAGAAGTCCGGCGACGACAAGAGGATCCTCGTGTACGGCAACGACGACTTCCCGTTCCCCGTGCCCATCATGCAGAAGGACGGGAAGTGGCACTTCGACACGCCGGCGGGACGCGAGGAGATCCTCGCGCGGCGCGTGGGCCGCAACGAGCTGTCGACCATCCAAGTGTGCCTCGCGATCGTGGACGCGGAGCGCGAGTACGCGTCGAAGGACCGCAACGGCGACGGACTGTTCGACTACGCGGAGAGGATCCTCTCGACCCCGGGCAAGAAGGACGGCCTCTACTGGCCGTCGGAGCCGAACGAGCCCGAGAGCCCGCTCGGCGAGCTCGTCGCCGACGCGCGCAGCGAGGGCTACGGCAAGAAGCAGGGCGCGCCCTACCACGGCTACTACTTCAAGATCCTGAAGGCGCAGGGGCCGCACGCAGACGGGGGTGCGTACAGCTACATGGTGCGCGGGCGCATGATCGGCGGCTTCGCGCTTGTCGCCTATCCCGCGCAGTACGGCAACTCGGGGATCATGACGTTCGTGGTGAACCACGACGGCGTGGTGCACTCGAAGGACCTGGGCCCGAACACCGCGAAGATCGCTTCGGCGATGACGAAGTACGACCCCGACCAGACCTGGAAGACCGAAGAGGACGCCTCGCCGAACGCGAGTCAGTGAATGCCGGCGTGCTCGTAGAGGATGCGGCGCACCTCTTCGATCGCCTCGGGCGTGCCTTGCGCCGAGTGACCCGAACCGAGGATCACGAGCTCGGAGTCCACGGGCTCGATGTGCGCGCTCGAGTACTTCACGACGCCGTCCTCGCCGGTCTCGATCGGCGGCTCCAGCACGGGAATGATCGAGTGCGCGTGAACGCCCGGCGCGATCGGCAGTGACTCGAGCGTCCGCAGCGCCGGGTTCGACCAGTCCATGTTGTCGATCGACGTCGGCAGCTTGAAACGGCCGCCCCGGAAC
This sequence comes from Myxococcota bacterium, assembly GCA_035498875.1. Lineage (GTDB taxonomy): Bacteria > Myxococcota_A > UBA9160 > SZUA-336 > SZUA-336 > VGRW01. The sequence goes on along the minus strand of DATJZP010000057.1, from coordinate 7,123 downwards.
ACGCGTGCGTCGTTCTCCTGCAGGGTGGCCAGCTCGAGCGACGCGCGCGTCAGCGTGAGCGGCGCGCTCGCGAACCTGCGCGCCAGCATTCCCAGCCAGTTCTCCGCCAGATAGCTGCCGCGGTGCGGCGTGGAGATGAACACCACTTCCTTCACGAACGGCAGCGGCTCGAAGAACAGCCCGCGCTGGAGCAGGGCGCGGGTCTCCGCGCTGAAGGCCACTTTGTCGAACGGCTCGCTGCTCACGGCGTCCCAGAACTTGGAGCCGCTCGACACGACCATCGCCTTCGTCAAGAGGCCGCCCTGGCTGTGGCCGATGATCACCATCTGCTGGAGCGCCGGGTCCTTCCCCTGGGGGTCGAGCGTCCGTACCGCCGTCTGCAGCGCGTCGCGCAGCTTCGACGCGGACAGCAGCACTGGATTGCCGGTGTTGTAGATGAAGAACCAGAGCTGGTAGTGAGTCGTGATGCGCGGATCGCCTTGTAGCTCGTTGGCCATCTCGGCCCACCGCGCCGGGCTCGAGGCCGTGCCGTGCACGAACACCACGGGGATGTGCCCCGGCCGGTACGGCATGAGGAAGCCGAGCCCCTTGTTGCGCTCGAAGTCGGTGCCGAAGTCCGGCCGCCGGAAGCCCGCGATCTCGAAATCCCACAGCGGCGAACTCTCGAGCCGGTACGCGAGCAACACCGACGGCTCGGTGGCGAGCGGCACCGGCGTCGAGCCCACCGTGATCGTCTGGGTCTCGTCGGCGTCGTAGTACTCGAGCGTGCCGTGCACGCTGCCCGTCGCGAGCTTCGGCGCGGGCGGGTCGAAGCGCACGAACGCCGTCACACCGACCTTCGCGTTGGGCGGAATCCAGGGATCGCCCGCGCTGCCGTCGGCGGGCTCGACGATTCCCGCGACCGGCACGCCGATCCCGACCCGGCGGTAGCGGTTCCGGAGTCCGCGGATCTGCAGATCGCCGAGCGCCACCGGTCGCGTGACGCGATAGCCGCCGTAGCGGAATTCCTGCTCGGGCAGCGACAGCGAGAACGTGCCGAACGGGAACAGGATGGTGCGCGGCGTGGGATCGATCTCCATGCCGTGCTTCGATTCCCGGATCGCCAGGCCGCTCGTGATCGAGCGGTTGTAGATCTCGAGCGCGAAGCGCAGCCGGACGTCGAACGGGCTCGTCGCCTGCGAAGTGGCGCCCGGGAAGAGGAACTCGTACGCGCACAGCGCGGCGGCCAGGTACTCGCCGCGGTCGTCGGTCTTGTCCGCGTGTGCGAACCACAGCTCGGCGAGCGCGAGGTACCGCTCGTGCTCGTCGGGTCCGCCGAGGCCCTCGCGCATCTTCTCGAGCGCAGCGCGCGGATCGTCCTGGTACAGCCTCGCGAGTCCGAGTCGCTCGAGGTATTCCCGCGAGTACGCGCTCAGGTTGTCGCTCGTGAGGGCGTTCGCCGCGAGCTCGCGGTCTACGGCGAGGAGCGACGTGCGCTGGATGCCCACCGGCGTCGCACAGCCGAGCGCGACGGCGGAGAGCGCGAAGATCAGGATCGCACGCGCGACTCGGCTGCGCAGGAGCGGCATTGCGGACGGCAGCGTAGACCGGCTCCGCGCAACCCACCAGACCCGCGGCGCGTTGGCGTATGATGGGCGCATCGGCGCGTGCCGATGGGGAGAGCGCCAATGCCGAAGCGAACGTTCGTTCATCTCGCGTGCGCCGCCGCAATTCTCGTCTTCGCGAACGCCGTCGCCGCGGATCTCGTCATCTATCCCGCGAAGGGACAGAGCGCCGCGCAGCAGAGCAAGGATCAGACCGAGTGCCAGGGCTGGGCCAAGCAGAACACGGGCATCGATCCCGTCGCGCTCGCGAACCAGGCGTCGCAGCCAGCGGCGGCTCCGGCCGCTGCGCCGCAGCAGCCGGTGGGGGGCGAGCGCGCGCGCGGCGCGGTGCGAGGCGCGGCCGGCGGTGCGGCCATCGGCGCGATCGCCGGCGACGCGGGCAAGGGCGCTGCAGCAGGCGCAGTCGCGGGCACCATGGTGGGCGGCTCGCGACAGCGCGCGAAGCAGCAGCAGAACGCGGCGAACCAGCAGGCTGCGCAGCAGCAGACGCAGGCCAATCAACAGGCGCAGAACGCGGACGTCCAGGCGAAGCTCGGCACGTACAACAAGGCCTACTCCGCGTGCCTCGAGGGCCGGGGCTACACCGTAAAGTGACGCTCCGCCGCGGTGCTCTGGCCGCCGCGCTCGCCGCGGGAGTCTGCGCGGCGTGCGGCGCCATCCAGGTGGAGGCGCCGCCGGGGAGCCGCGTGCGCTACATGGAGCCCGACGAGCCCGCGCGCGTCCGCGACGAGCGCGTGGTCTGGTACGCGCTGTGGGGCGGAAAGCCGCTCTCGGATACGAGCACCGCGGAGACGATCGCGCGCCACCAGCTCAGCGAGGTCCGCGTCTCCACCGAGTGCTCCGCGTGGGACTCGATCGTCAACACCTTCACGAGCCCGTTCACGTTCGTGCGGCGCACGGTGGTGGTGGAAGGCAATCCTTGAGGCGGCTCTGCGCGGTCCTCGGGCTGGCGGTGAGCGCGGCCTGCAGTCACGTCGAGGTCAGCGCGCCGAACGCGCGCTCGGTCCGCGTCATGGCGGCCGACGACCCCGCCGCCGTGCGCCGCGAGTACCGCGCCTGGTTCGCGATCTGGGGGCTGGTGCGCGTATCGGGCAAGGATCCCGCCGACGTCATCCGCGACGAGAACCTGTGCGCGGCGCGCGTCCGCATCGAAGACAACGTGCCCGATGCCGGGATCAGCGTCGTGTACACCGTCATCGAACCGGTCGGACTGATTGCCCAGACGATCATCGTGGAGGGGATTCGCAACTGCGAATAAAGAGCGAAGATGAGAGTGGCGACCAAGCGGCGGGGTCTGGGCTAAGATCGCGCTAGCGCTGCACGAGGGAGAGAAGCGATTCCCACCACAGACTCGCTGACGCACGTCTACGACGTGGCGATGTCGTGGCTCGTACCGTTCGGCTTGAAGCTGCTCGGTGCGCTCGCGCTCTGGATCATCGGGCGCCGACTCATTCACTTTGCGGTCGGGCTCATGCAGCGTGCCCTGCGGCGGCAGCCGATCGACGCGACGGTGATCGGGTTCATCGGCTCCACCGTGGCAGTCACGCTGAACGTCGTGCTCGTCGTCGCGCTGCTGGGTTTCTTCGGCGTCGAGACCACGAGCTTCGCGGCGTTGCTCGCGGGCGCGGGACTCGCCGTCGGCGCCGCGTGGAGCGGCTTGCTCTCGAACTTCGCCGCGGGCGTGTTCCTGATGATCCTGCGGCCGTTCAAGACGGGTGACTTCGTCACCGCGGGCGGAGTCACGGGAACGGTCGAGGAGATCGGGCTCTTCAACACCACCATCAACGCGCCCGACAACGTGCGCACGTTCGTCGGCAACAACAAGATCCTCTCCGACACCTTGCAGAACTTCTCCACGAACCCGTACCGCCGCGTCGATCTCGTGGCACAGCTCGCAGCCACGGTGGATTCCGCGGCGGCGGTGCGCATTTTGCGGGAGCGCGTTGCCAAGATTCCGCACGTCATCCCGGATCCCGCGCCCACGATCGAGATCCTCGAATTCACCGCGTTCGGGCCGAAGCTCGCCGTGCGCCCCTACTGCAACAACGAGCACTACTGGCAGGTCTACTTCGACACGAACCGAGTGATCCGCGAAGCTTTCGGCGAGGCTGGCTTCCCGGCGCCCGAACAGCTCGTGTCGGTGCGGCAGAGCGCCTGAATGAATCCAGCTCTGCGAGTCACTCTTGCGCTGTCTCTGTCGCTCTGGGCCCTTGCCTGCAGCTCGATCGACGTGAAGCAGGACTGGGACCCGAACGCGGACTTCGCGAAGCTGCACACGTGGGCGTGGCAGAGCTCCACTCCGAGCGTCACCGGCAATCCGCGCCTCGACGATCCGCTCGTGCACGCCCGCATCCAGGGCGCGCTCGAAAAGGCGCTGGCCGCGAAGGGCTTCGCGAAGGAGAGCGTGCCGCGACCGGACTTCCTGGTGGCGTATCACATCGCGATCCAGCAGAAGCTGGACGCGCGCACGATCTACACCGGCTATGGACCCTACCGCGGCTGGTATGGGGTGGGCGGCGCGCAGACCGTGGTCGACGAGTACGACGTCGGCACGCTGCTCGTCGACTTCATCGATCCTGACTCGAACAGCGTGATCTGGCGCGGCTCGGCGCAGTCGCGCCTGCAGGAGCTCAAGACTCCAGAAGAACGGCAGGCGCGCATCCAGACCGCGGTCGATCAAGTTCTGGCGCAGTTTCCGCCGACCAAGAAGTAGGCGGAGCTTTTCGGGAAGACGAGTGACCCGCCGCGCACGCGGCTGAAACGAGAAAGGGAGCAGACATGAGATACTTGGCACTCACGGCGGCCCTGTTGGCCGCCTTGTCGATCGCTCACGTGGCTCGAGCGGACGACAACGACGATCCCTACGACCGCCCCGGCGGCTACATCGGCATCGGCGGGTCGCGCTCGTTGGAGCAGATGACCAACACGGTCGGCGACGCTTACAACCCGCTCGGCGCGCAGGTCGGCGACTCCTGGGGCATCAACGCACGCGCGGGCTATCGCTTCAACAAGTTCATCGCCACCGAAGTCGAGTACGAGTGGATGAAGGACTTCCACATGTGGGCGGCGCACACGGCGATCGGACGCGCCCAGCTGCAGACCCTCACGGCGAACCTGAAGGTGGTCGCGCCGTACCGCACGCTGCAGCCGTACTTCCTGGCCGGCTTCGGCGCGTCCTTCGTGACGCTGGACAGCACATCGCCGTTCATCTCGCCCGACATCGCGAACGGCACGTTCTCGGCCCGCTTCGGCGCCGGCCTCGACTGGTACCTGTCGAAGAACTTCCTGCTGAACATCGGCACGGAGTTCGTGAAGAACACGGCCAAGGTCACCCCGCCGCCTGGCTTCGGCCTCACCGGCTCGGGCCGCGGCCTCGACTATCTCTCGTTCCAGGCCGGCTTCGGCTACCGCTTCTAGCGTCTAGCGAGTCACTCGGCGCGTGAGCCCTCCGCGGAAGCGGCCGGGCTCACGCGCCGCGTCTCTTCGCCGCGCACGAAGAGCGCCGCCCCCGCGGCGAGCGCAGTGATCCCCGCCGACGCGACGAGCGTCGTGCGAAGCCCGTACGCGGTGCCGAGCCAGCCGCCCAGCGCGGCGCCCGCCAGCATGGCGGCGTTGTTGGCGAGGCGGATCGCCCCGCTCACGCGGCCCAGCAGCGCTCCCGGCACCAGCTTCTGGCGCAGGCTGCGCTGGTGGATCTCGAACAGCACCCAGCCGCCGTCGCCGATGAGCTGCTGCGCGGCGATCGCGCCGACACCGATCAGTGTAGGTCCGGGTGCGAGCGCCAGCAGCACCGGTCCGAACGCGTTGATCGCGAGCCCCGCGGCGAGCGCGGGACCCTGGGCCCATGCCTCGGGCACGCGTTCGGAGAGGAAGGCGCTCGCGAGCGACGACAGCGCGCCCAGCGCGAACAGCACGCCGAGGACTCCCGGCGCGAAGCCGAGCTCGCGGAACACGAACAGCATGTAGACGGCGTTCGTGGCCTGCCCCGCGACCATGGCGAGCACGTTCGCGGCGGCGATCGCCCGCAGCGCCGGCGAGCGGCCGATCGCGCGGAAGCCCGCGAGCAGCCCCGCCCCGCGGCGCGGCTCAGCAGGGCGCGGTGCCGGCGCCGGCTCGGCAGCGCCGATGCGCACGAGCAGCGCCGCCGAGGCGAGGTACGTCGCCGCGTCGACGAAGAGCGCGAGCGGCGCCGACAGCCACTGCACCAGCCAGCCGCCCGCAGCGAAGCCGACCAGCTCGGCGCTCGACTCGCCCGCCTGCATGCGGCTGTTCGCGCGCACGAGCGCCGCCTCGGGCACGAGCGTCGGGATGTACGCGTACTCCGCCACCGAGAACGAGAAGTCGAAGAAGCCGCGCGCGAAGGCGAACGCGATCACCCACTCCATGCGCAGGGCACCCGCGAAGGCGGCCGCGGGCAGCGCGACCAGGAGCGCGGCGCGCGCGAGGTCCGCGCCGATCAGCACCGGGCGGCGCCGCATGCGGTCGATCGCGTCCGACGCGAACAGGCCGAGCGCGATCCCCGGCAGGATGGCCGCCGAGTTGATCGCCGCGATGTCCGCAGCCGACGCGTCGAGCCATTGGATCGCGAACAGCGGCAGCGCGATCGCCGTCAGCATCGAACCGAAGTTCGAGATCGTCGCCGCCGCGACGAGCCTGGCGAAGTCGCGCTTCACGCGCCCAGCGTCTTCGCGATCTCCCACGCGGCCTCGGCCTGGGCGGCGATGCCTTCGCCGAGAGACGAGGCGTGGTCGCTCGACGCCGTGCCGGCGCGCACGCGGCCGAGGATGCCCTGGTAGATGCACGCCGCGCGATACAGGTGGAACGCCTCGTACCACTCGAACGAGTCGATGCTCGTGCGGCCCGTCCGGCGGCAGTACGAGGCCGCGTACTCGTCGAGCGCCGGCAGGCCCAGCGCCGCCAGGTCGAGCCCGCGGAACGCGCCGAGCCGGAACCACGGCATACACAAATATGTGAAATCTCCGAGCGGGTGACCGAGCGTAGAGATCTCCCAGTCCAGGATCGCCACGATGCGCGGCTGCGTCGGGTGCACGATCGTGTTGTCGAGCTTGAAGTCGCCGTGGATGATCGCGGTGTCGTTGCCCGGCGGGATCGTGCGCGGCAGCCAGTCCGCCAGCCGCACCATGGCCTCGTGCGGGCGCTCGACCGACGCGTCGTACTGCTTCGACCAGCGCGAGATCTGGCGCGCGAAGTAGTTGCCCGGCTTGCCGTAGTCGGCGAGGCCGACGGCGACCGGGTCGACCGCGTGCAGCTTCGCCATCACCTCGCACAGCGAGTCGTAGATCGCGAAGCGCTCGCGCTTCGACACGTCGGGCAGCGCTGGCTCCCAGAACACGCGGCCCTCGACGCACTCCATGACGTAGAACCAAGTGCCGATCACGCTCTCGTCGGTGCAGAGCGCGTACGTGCGCGGCACCGGCACGCCCGTGCCCTGCAGCGCGGTGAGCACGCGGTACTCGCGGTCGACGGCGTGCGCCGAGGGCAGCAGCTGACCCGGCGGT
>DATJZP010000056.1:0-11803 GCA_035498875.1 Myxococcota bacterium | reverse complement strand
GCGCACCAGCTCCGCCTTCAACGAGATCCACAAGAAGGCGCAGGGCTACGGCATCCCGGGCCACGTGGTGAACGGGATGGACGTGCTGGCGGTGCGCGAGAAGTGCGAGGAGCTGGTGAAGTTCTCGCGCCAGGGCGGCGGCCCGGTGCTGCTCGAGGCGCGCTGCTACCGCTACCAGGGTCACTCGATGACCGACGCCGGCAAGTACCGCAGCGTGGCGGAAGCCGAGCTGTGGAGGAAGCGCGATCCGATCCCGCGCCTGGCCAAGTCGATGCTCGAGCAGGGCATCGTCGACCGAGCGAAGCTCGACGAGATCCAGGCGGAAGCGAACGCGACGGTCGAGGATGCGATGCGCTACGCCGAGGCGAGCCCGCGGCCCGCCCCCGGCGCGCTGTACGAGGACCTCTACGTGGAGAACGGTGGTGCCTGAGCTGCGCTACTTCGAAGCCGTACAGCGCGCGTTGGCCGAGGAGATGGCGCGCGACGAGCGCGTGTTCATCCTGGGCGAAGACGTCGGCCTGGTCGGTGGAACCTTCCGAGCCACCGAGGGACTCATGGCCGAGTTCGGCGCGCGGCGCGTGCGAGACACTCCGATCGCCGAGGCCGCGATCATCGGCGTGGCGATCGGCGCCGCCATGACCGGGCTGCGCCCGGTCGCCGAGCTCATGACCCTGAACTTCGGGATCGTGGCGATGGACCAGATCATCAACCACGCCTCGAAGGCTCGGTACATGTTCGGCGGCCAGGTGAACCTGCCCATGGTGATTCGCGCCGCGGCCGGCGGTGGCACGCAGAAGGGCGCACAGCACTCGCACTCGATCGAGTCGTGGTTCGTGAACGCGCCCGGCCTGCGCGTCGCGCTGCCCTCGACCCCGTACGACCTGAAGGGTCTGTTGAAGACGGCGATCCGCTGCGAGGATCCCGTGCTCTTCATCGAGCACGAGATGCTCTACAACAGCAAGGGCGAGGTGCCCGACGAGGAGTATCTCCTGCCGTTCGGCGTGGCCGACGTGAAGCGGCCCGGCCGCGACGTCACGATCGTCGCCTGGTCGAAGATGGTGCACGAGGCCTTGAAGGCCGCCGAGGCGCTCGCGCACGAGGGCATCGAGGCCGAGGTGATCGATCCGCGCACCTTGAACCCGCTCGACATGGACACGATCCTGGCCTCGGTCTTGCGCACGCGCCGCGCGGTGATCGCCGAAGAGGGCTGGCGCAAGGTCGGCGTCGGGGCGGAGATCTCGTCGCAGATCCAGGAGGCGCTCTTCTACGAGCTCGAGGCGCCGGTGCAGCGCGTGGCCGCGGCCGACGTTCCGACTCCGTACGCGTCGAACCTGGAGAAGCTCGCGCTGCCCGACGCGCAGCGCATCGTCGACGCCGTGCTCAAGATCACGCTCTAGCTCGGAGACACTTCATGCCCAAACAGATCCGCATGCCGAAGCTCTCGGACACGATGGAAGAGGGCCGACTGATCGCGTGGCGGAAGAAGGTCGGTGACCCGGTGAAGCGCGGCGAGGTGCTCGCCGAGATCGAGACCGACAAGGCCGACATGGAGTTCGAGGCCTACACCGAGGGCACGCTCGCGCAGATCGTGGTCGACGCCGGTGCGACCGTGCCGGTGGGCACGTTGATCGCCGTGCTGCGGCTGCCGGGCGAGAGCGAGGAGGCAGTCACTGCCGCGCCCGCTCCACAGACTCAGGCGCCCGCCGCGCCGAAGCCGGCGGCGGCTCCCGCGGCACGGCCCGCGGCAGCGCCCGCCGCCGCGCCGCGACCCGCAGCGGCGGCGAGCCGACCCGCGCCGGCCGCCGAGCCCGCGCCCGTCGCGCTTCCGCCCGCGCCCGCGGGCGAGCGCATCGCGCCGATCTTCGCGCCCCACGACGATCGCATCCGCGCCACGCCGCGCGCGCGCCGGATCGCCGAGGAGAAGTCGATCGACCTCTCGGAAGTGACCGGCACCGGACCGAGCGGCGCGATCCTGGCGAGTGACCTCGAAGGCTACCTGGGGCAGCTCGAGGTGCAGCCGCCCGACGCCGACGGCGTGCGCGCCACGCCGCTCGCGCTCAAGATGGCGAGCGAGCAGGGCACCGATCTCGAGGCGGTGAAGGGCAGCGGACCCGGCGGGCGGATCACCAAGTCCGACCTGCTCGCGCACTGGAAGCGCGAGAAGGCGCACAGCAAGGAGCGCGAGGCGGTGATGTACCGCGGCACCTTGCAGCTGTCGCAGAAGCGCAAGGCGCTGATCCGCAACATGGTGCGCAGCAAGGCCGAGGCGCCGCACTTCTACATCCAGATGGACGTGGCGACCGAGGCGCTGCGCGAGCTGCGCGACCAGCTGAACCGCGAGGCCGGCGACAAGCGCCCGCGACTCACTTACACGCACCTGATGCTGAAGGCCGCGGCGCTCGCGCTCGAGCGCCACCCGCACGTGAACGCGACCTATCGGCCCGAGGAGAACGACATCGCGCTCTACGACGCGATCAACGTCGGACTCGCGGTCGACGTGCAAGACGAGCTGGTGGCGCCCACGGTGAAGGACTGTCAGGGCCGCACGGTCTGGCAGCTGGCCGAGGAGGCCAACTCACTCATCCAGCGCGCGCGCATGCGCAAGCTGCAGCCGGCCGACTACGCCGACGGCACGTTCACGATCTCGAACCTGGGCATGTTCGGCGTCGATCGCTTCTACGCGATCATCACGCCGCCGCAGAGCTCGATCCTGTCGGTCTCCTCGATCACCGACCGCCCGGTGGTGCGCGAGGGCCGGATCGAGATCGGCTCGATCACCACCCTCGGCCTCTCGGTCGACCACCGCGTGATCGACGGCGTGCGCGCGGCGCAGTTCCTGGCCGAGATCAAGCGGCTGCTCGAGCAGCCGCGCGAGCTTGCTCAAGATGGAAGCGCCCTCAGTCACTAGCCCGCTCGAGGTGCGGCGCCTGGGTCGCGTGCCCTATGCGGACGCGCTCGCGCTGCAGGAGGAGCTGCGCGAGGCGCTGCGCGCGGGTCTCGCGCCCGAGACCGTGCTCCTGCTCGAGCATCCCGACGTGGTCACGCTGGGCCGCAGCGCGCGCGCCGAGAACCTGCGCCACGGCGCGGCCGAGCTCGCGGCCGACGGCTACGAAGTGTTTCGCGTGAGTCGCGGCGGCGACGTGACCTGGCACGGTCCCGGTCAGCTCGTGGGCTATCCGATCCTCGATCTGCGCCGGCACGGCTCCGACCTGCACCGCTACCTGCGCGACTTGGAGACGGTGCTGATCGGCGCTCTCGGCGAGTTCGGGATCGCGGCGCGGCCCAAGCCCGGCTTCGCGGGTGTCTGGCTCGACGAGCGCCGCAAGATCGCCTCGATCGGGATCGGCGTGCGCGACTGGCGCACGCTGCACGGCTTCGCGCTGAACGTGTGCTGTGACTTGCGGCGCTTCGAGGCGATCGTGCCCTGCGGGCTTGCCGGCGTGGAGATGGTCAGCATGGAGAGCGTGCTCGACCGCAACGTCGACGTCGATGCAGTCACGGACGCAGTCGAGCGGCAGCTCGGCAAGGTGTTCGCATGAGCGCGCAGGGCCGGCCGAGCTGGATGCGCGTGCGCTACCAGCAGACGCCCGAGCTCGAGCAGCTGCTCGAGCTGGTGAAGACCGAGAAGCTCCACACCGTGTGTCAGTCGGCGGCCTGCCCGAACCTGGGCGAGTGCTGGGCGCACGGCACGGCCACCTTCATGATCGCGGGCAATCAGTGCACGCGCGCCTGCGGCTTCTGCGACGTGGCCACGGGCCGGCCAGGCCCGCTCGACCCGGGCGAGCCCGCGCGCGTCGCGCACGCGATCGCCGAGCTGGGCCTGCGCTTCGCGGTGGTGACTGCGGTCGCCCGCGACGATCTGGCCGACGGTGGCGCGGCTCACTTCGCGCGCACGATCGCGGCGATTCGCGAGCGCGCGCCGGGCTGCCGGGTCGAAGTGTTGATCCCCGATTTCAAGGGCTCCGAGGCGGCGCTGCGCGCGGTGCTCGACGCCTCGCCCGACGTGCTGAATCACAACCTCGAGACCGTGGAGCGGCTGCAGCGGCCGGTGCGCAAGGCCGGCCGCTACGACCGCTCGCTCGAGCTCCTGGCGCGCGCCGCGCGCCTGCGCCCCGAGATCCCGACCAAGACCGGGCTCATGCTCGGCCTGGGCGAGACCGCCGACGAGATCCGCACCACGCTGCGCGACGTCCGCGCGCACGGCTGCCGGCTGCTCACGATCGGCCAGTACCTGGCGCCCAGCCCGAAGCACCTTCCGGTCGAGCGCTGGGTCACGCCCGAGGAGTTCGACGCCTGGGCGGCCGAGGCGCGTGCGCTCGGCTTCGCCGAGGTCTTCTCGGGTCCGCTGGTCCGCAGCTCGTACCGCGCAGAAAAGCTGGCAAAAGCTGCGGAATCCGAAGCCGTCGCGTTGAATCCCCAACCTCCTTCCGTATAATCGCGCGCGACCTGGGGGTTCGAGGGACGTTTGCCCGGCAAAGTCGTGAAGGTGCGGCGCGCGGAGCGGCTCGGCTGGGCCGAGCGCCTGTATCTGCCGACCATCTTCGTCGGCCTGGCAGTCACTGCGCGCGTCTTCTTCCGGAACTTCTGGGGCTACATGATCGGGAAGCCCTCGACCTTCGTGGTCCAGTACCCCGAGCAGCGGCTCGACTACTCCGACGCCTTCCGCGGTCACCCGGTGCTGGTGCAGCTCGAGAGCGGCCAGCCCAAGTGCGTGGCGTGCGGGCTGTGTGAGTTCGCCTGTCCGACCGACTGCATCACGATCCTGCCAGCCGAGACCGACGACGCGATCGAGCGCATCCCCTCGGTGTTCGACATCGACATGTCGCGCTGCATGTTCTGCGGTCTGTGCGAGGAGGCGTGTCCCGAGGAGGCGATCGTGATGAGCCGCGACGTCGAGCTCGCGACCTACGATCGCAGCGCCTCCCTGTGGCACATGAAGGACCTGCTGCGCACCGAGGAGCAGCTCGGCCGCCGGCTCGACCTGATCCGCCGGGACTACGCGCGCTGATGGCGGCGGCGGACGACTTGCTCGCGAAGCTGCGCGCGCTGCTGGGCGCGGACGTGCTCGACGTGCACACGCACCGCGGCGACGCGACGATCCTGGTCGCCGTCGACCGCGCGCGCGAGTGTCTGCAGCGGCTGCGCGACGATCCCGGGCTCGCGTTCAACGTGCTCGTGGACCTGACCGCGGTCGACTATCTCGGGCGGGAGCCGCGCTTCGAGGTCGTGTATCACCTGGCGTCTCTCGAGCTCGCGCCGCCAGGGGGCGGCTTCAGCGGGATCCGTCACCGGCTGCGCGTGAAGTGCGGCGTGCCCTCGCAGAAGGTCGAGGCCGACTCGGTCGTGGCGCTCTGGGACGCGGCGAACTGGTACGAGCGCGAGGTCTGGGACCTGTACGGGATCCACTTCCGCGGTCACCCGGACCTGCGGCGCATCATGCTCTACGACGAGTTCCAGGGACACCCGCTGCGCAAGGACTACCCGAAGGAGCGGCGCCAGCCGCTGATCGGGCCGCGGAACTAGGAGGGGCGCAGTGACCCAGGCCCACATCCCGCGCTCGCGCCCGGCCGGCGACCTGCACACCGAGACCCAGCTGGTCTCGATGGGCCCCTCGCATCCGGCGACTCACGGCACGGTCAAGATCATGCTCGAGATCGACGGCGAGGAGATCGTCGAGATGGACGTGCAGGTGGGCTACCTGCATCGCGGCTTCGAGAAGGAGTGCGAGAGCGGCACCTGGTACCAGGCGATCCCGTACACCGACCGGCTGAACTACAACTCCGCGATCCTGGCCAACCTGGCCTTCTGCATGGCGGTGGAGAAGCTGCTCGACTGCGAGATCCCGCGGCGCGGCCAGTGGGTGCGCACGCTCGCGAGCGAGCTGTCGCGCATGGGCGATCACCTGACGCGCCTGGGCGCGGCCTGTCTCGAGCTGGGCGCGATGACGCCGTTCCTGTACGGGATCGAGGCGCGCGAGCTGTGCTGGGACCTGCAGGAGATGCTGTGCGGCGCGCGAGTCACTTCGAACTACATCCGCATCGGCGGCATCCAGCGCGATCTGACTCCGGGGTTCCTCGAGCGGCTCCGGAGCTCGCTGGCGCGGATCGAGGCGCTGCTGCTCGACTTCGACAAGGTGGTCACGTCGAACCGCATCTTCGTCGACCGCTTCCGCAGGACCGGCATGCTGCCGCTCGAGAAGCTGATCTCCTACGGAGTCACCGGGCCGCTGCTGCGCGCCGCCGGCGTGCCGCTCGACCTGCGCAAGGCCGAGCCGTATCTCGTGTACGACGAGATCGACTTCGACGTGCCGGTCGGCTCGATCGGCGACAACTACGACCGCTTCCTGGTCTGCCAGGAGGAGCTCGTGCAGACGATCCGGATCATTCGCCAGTGCGCGCCGGTGCTCGAGCAGACCGTCGGCGAGCCGGTGAACGTGGCCGATCCGCGCATCCGCTGGCCGGGCAAGGACCGCGTCTTCGGCCGCATGGAGGAGCTGATCCAGCAGTTCAAGGGCGTGACCGAGGGCGTCAAGGTGCCCCCGGGCGAGGCCTATGCCGCGGTCGAGTCACCCAACGGCGAGCTCGGCTTCTATCTGGTCTCGGACGGGACCGGCAAGCCCTACAAGGTGCGCTGCCGGCCGCCCAGCTTCGCCAACGTGGCGCCGATGCGCGACATGCTGGTGGGCGGCATGCTGGCCGACATCGTCCCGACCTTCGACATGATCAACATGATCGGCGGCGAGTGTGACCGCTAGCGGAGTGACTCACATCGACGTGCGGGAGCGCTTCGGGCTGCCCGACGAGCAGGTCGGCAGCGTGAACGACCCGCGCACCCACGAAGAGCACGGCGTGCGCTGGAACGAGAAGTGGATCTACCTGTTGGGCGACGGCGCGCGCCGCATCGTCTACTGGTACCGCTACAACTTCCGCGGCGTGCTGCGCGAAGACGCCGACGGCAGCGTGCGCAAAGAGTCGCTCTGAGCGCGCCCCCGCTCGCGCCCTTCGGCCTCTGCCTGCGGCGCGACGGCAGCTTCTGGCACGAAGGCGTGCGAGTCACTCACCCGGGCCTGCGACGCGCGCTGCGCGCCGGCGTGCGCTGGGCCGAAGCCGAGCGCACCTTCGTCGTCCAGCTGGGCCAGTTCCGCGGCTGGCTCGACGTCGAAGACACCGCCTTCTGGGTCGACGCCTACGACGCGACGACCGGCGAGATCGACGTCTCCGACCGCACCCGTGAGTCACTGGATGCCGCGACGCTCCGTGCGGATCCCGACGACTCGCTGCGCTGCACCGTGAAGGGCCGCTTCCCCGCCCGCCTCAGCCGCGGCGCCCAGGAGCAGCTGCTCGACGCGGTCGAGATTCACGGCGGGCACGTCTTCGTGCGCGCCGGCCGAAAGACGCTCTCTGCACCGCAGCTCACGGTCTGACTCGTTGCCCGGAGCGGGGCTCGAACCCGCATGAGGCTTGCGCCTCGGAGAATTTTACGCGGATCCGGAGGTTTCCCTCCGGGGCGGACTATCTCTTCACCGGTCGCGGCGCGCCGCGATGGGTGCTGGGCGCTCGTCGGCGGGGATTATCGTTGGGGCTCACCCCGCTAGTCTCTGCACCTTCCACGGAACCCAAATGCCCTCCGTGGCTTGGCTCAGGATTGCCAAGGCCGACCGTATGGCCGGCCGTAGGTTTCCCTGAATTCACCCAGTTTCTTACCCGCACGTCGCCGTGCGGGAGACCCAAATCCTCGAGTCCTCTGTGTCTGCCAGTTCCACCATCCGGGCGGGGGCACAGTACTGCAGACGGGCTAAGCTACGCACCTCTCGAGGCGCCGTCGCCAAGTGGTAAGGCAGAGGCCTGCAAAGCCTTTATCCCCGGTTCGAGTCCGGGCGGCGCCTCCAGTTCTCTCCGCGCCGCGTAGCGGCGCGGCTAGCGGAAGAACATCGAGGAGCGGACGGTCGCCTCCGGTGTTGCTTCGAGCAGCGAGCGGAGCGTCTCGCGGTCGAGGATGGTCGTGCGCAGATACGACCAGTCGGGGCGCTCGAGCTCGATCCGGAAGAGCTCCGGGCCCTTCATGATCTGGCGCACGTAGGCGCGGCCGCCCTCGTCCAGATCGCGCTGGATCGACTTGATGATCGCGCGGATGCGCTGCAGGCGGAGCCGCTCAGGATCGATTTCGAACGTGCGGATCCCCCGGATCCAGCGGAAGTTTCCCGGCGGCTTGGGGGCGCGCATCGCGGCTCATGCTATCGGCGGTCCCCAGGGGAGGCAACCGCGGATTCCGCTTCGACTTCGTCGTTCAGGGCCACGTTTCTGGCGAGCTTTCCGAGCGCGCGACCGTAGCGTTCCAGTGCCCGTGGCGGCCCGCCCAGGAGCTCCAGACCGACCAGCGCGGCGGCACGTGCGCCGTGCTCGCCGGGCACGAAGATGACCTTCGTCCAGCGCGCGAGGCCGACCACGTCGACGGGTGCCTCGCCCGGCATGCGCAGCTGCACCAGGACACGGGTGCCGATCTCCGGCGGCCGCTCGCAGCGGATGCACAGCCCGCGGCGCGACAGGTTCATGGTCTCGTCGTCGTCGGCGATGTCGTAGAAGAGCTCGCCCGTGATCGGGTCGCGCACGGCGTCGATCGAGGTGCGCTCGGCGCGCAGCGAGAGCGGCGTGCGCAGCTCGGCGCGGCGCTGCGCGGCGGGAGTCACTTGGCGCTCAGCGGCGTCTTCCAGGGGCATCCTGCGCCAGCCGGTGTCGCTGCTGGCGGGAGCCGGCGCGACGACCTCTGTCTCTTCGATTCGCTCTCGAGTCCGCTCCACGGCCTCTCCTCGGGGGGTCTCTCGGTCGCTTCGGCGGTCCGCAGAGGGTGCTTGAGGTGACCTAGAGCGAAAAATCCCAGCTGCGCGCGAAGCCGCGGCCCTTGTCGAGGGTCTCGCGCAGCTCCGCCTCCGGGTCCGAGTCGGCGACGATGCCGCCGCCGAGGTGGAGCTCTAGTGACCCGGCCACCGCGAGCGCGGTGCGGATCGCGATCGAGAGCTCGACCTGACCCGCGGCGTCGATCCAGCCGATGGAGCCGGTGTAGACGTCGCGCGGGACGGGCTCGAGCTCGGCGATGATCTGCATCGCGCGCAGCTTGGGCGCGCCGGTGATCGAGCCGCCCGGGAACGTGGCCGCGAGCAGCGCGAGCCAGTCGGAGGGGCGGCAGAGCCGGCCGCGCACGGCCGACACCAGATGGTGTACGTCGCTGAAGCTGCGCGGCTGGCACAGCTCGCGCACGCGCACGCTGCCCAGCTCGCACACGCGCCCCAGGTCGTTGCGCTCGAGGTCGACGATCATCACGTGCTCGGCGCGATCCTTCGCGGAGCTCACGAGCGCGCCTTGCAGCGCGGCGTCCTCGGCCGGCGTGCGGCCACGCGGGCGCGTGCCCTTGATCGGGCGTGTCTCGACCTCGGCTCCGCGGCTGCGCAGGAAGAGCTCCGGTGAGCTCGAGAGCAGCGTGCGGTCGGGCGTCTCGAGATAGGCGCAGAACGGCGCACCGGTCGCGTCGGCGAGTCTCTGGTACAGGCGCCGCAGCTCGGCACGCGCCGGGGCCGGCAGCTCGAGCCGGCGCGCCAGGTTCACCTGGTAGACGTCGCCGGCGCGGATGTAGCGCTGGATCGCGCGCACCGCGGACAGATAGTCGGGCTCCGTGAAGCCGGAGCGTGCCGCTCCGAGCCGCGGCCCGGGGCCGCGCTCGGCGGGTGCGGGCAGGCCGCGCAAGAGCTCCTCGAGCCGTGCCACCGCGCGGGCCGAGCCGCCGACGACGCGGCCGCAATTCGTATCCGGGTCGTGGAGATAGGCGGCGCGGAAGCCGGCCAGGTCGACCGCCGGCAGCGCCGGCTCGGCGCGCGGAGTGACTCGGCCGGACAGCCACTCGTGGCCGAGCTCGTAGGCGAGACTGCCGATCAGCAGCGCGTCGAGCGGCGGTCCGCCGCGGAACTGTGCGAGCCAGCGCTCGGCCTCCAGCAGCGCCTCGCGCCCGCCGCGGAAGCGCACCTCGGGAAACACGCCGAGCAGCGCATGCGCGGGAGTGGTGCCGTCGAGCGCGGCGCCCCAGCCGTCGGCCGCGCGCGGATCGAGGAGCCGCGGCTCGGCGTCCCTGGGGAGATCGGGCAAGAGGGCCGCCGGGGAGGGCGCCTTCGCGAGCGTGCGGATCGTGGCTCGACTCCTCGGTACAGTGCGGGTGATGGACTCTGCCCTGATCGAGGGCGCCCGACCAGTGATCGAGGCGATTCGCGCCGGCAGACGGCGCGTGCGGCGCGTTCACGTGCCCGAGGGCGACGGCAGCGCCGCGCGGCGCGCGCTCGATGCCTTGCTCGCCGAGCGCGGCATCGAGCGGGTGCCCGGAAAGGCGGGCGAGGCGGTCCACGCCGAGGCCGATCCCTATCCCGAGGAGCCGTTCGAGGCGCTGCTCTCCGAGCCGAGCCCGCGCTTCCTGGTGGCGCTCGACCGAGTCACCGACGTGGGCAACCTGGGCAGCATCGCGCGCAGCGCGGAAGGCGCGGGCGTGACGGGCCTGATGCTCGAGAACCGCAACGCACCCGCGATCACGACGGGCGCGCTCCGCGCCAGCGCCGGCGCGCTCGAGCACCTGCGAGTGGGCCGGGCGCCGAACCTGGCGCGGGCGATCGACCTCGCCCGCCGCGAGGCGCTCCGCGTGCTGGTCGCCGATGCAGCGGGGGAGTCGCTGGCGGATCTTCCGGCCGAGCTCCTCGGCGCCGACCTGATCTGGGTGTTCGGGAGCGAGGACCTGGGGGTCCGGCCCGGCATCCGCAAGCTCGCCGACGCCACTGTTGGGATTCCACTGCTCGGTCAGGTCGGGTCGCTCGGGGTGGCTGCCGCGGCCGCCTATCTGCTGTTGCGGACGGCCGAAGCGCGGGTCCGAGGACCCGGCGCGAAGATTGCTGGCAGGGCCCAAATCTCCTGATACAATCGCCGCTTGCGCTGGCGTAGCTCAATCGGTAGAGCAGCTGATTTGTAATCAGCAGGTTGGAGGTTCGAGTCCCCTCGCCAGCTCCGCGCGCCACCGGCAGCGGAGCGGCAATCGAGCCGAATACCGGCAGTTGCGCCAGCAGCAGGTCAGCAGCAACGCATCACCAAGACAGATACGGGATTCGTTCCTGTACCGCGGGAAAGTGGGGGTGACCGGCGGGACGGGATCGTTTTGTTTCGAAATCGTGCGGAGCGCGGGTAGGTGCCCGCGCGATCGTCAGACGCGCGGGTAGGTGCCCGCGCGATTCGAGAGACAGAGTGACTTCCGGAGAGGTACCAAAGCGGTCAACTGGGACGGGCTGTAAACCCGTTGGCTCACGCCTTCGGAGGTTCGAATCCTCCCCTCTCCACCACAAACCGGCTCGCGCGACGGGCCCGGAGGCATACACACGAAAGTTTCGAGCGGGAATAGCTCAGTTGGCTAGAGCACAAGCCTTCCAAGCTTGGGGTCGCGGGTTCGAGCCCCGTTTCCCGCTCCACGAGCTCGACGGAGAATTCGCCGCGACAAGTGCCCATGTAGCTCAGGTGGTTAGAGCGCGTCCTTGGTAAGGACGAGGTCGGCGGTTCGACTCCGCCCATGGGCTCCAGCAGATTCCGAGAAGTGACTCGATCCGAGACACACTCCAACCAGGCAAGCAGAGGGAAAAAGACGAGCGATGTCCAAGGAGAAGTTCGAGCGCACGAAGCCGCACGTGAACGTGGGGACGATTGGTCACGTGGACCACGGCAAGACGACGTTGACGGCGGCGATCACCGCGCGGCAGGCGACGAAGAAGCTGGCGCAGGAGATGAAG
>DATJZP010000055.1:0-27831 GCA_035498875.1 Myxococcota bacterium | reverse complement strand
AACGTCACGAACGCGGTCGCCAATGGCAGCCACGTGATCGCGACCGGCTTCCTGCAAGGCAGCCTGTCCACGCCCGACTGGTCGAGCCAGCTCGACTTCCTGGTCGATCCCGAACAGCTGGTGCACGGCCAGGCCATGGAGGTGGGCTTTCTCGACGCGAACCTGCCCACGACCGGCCTGGACCTGCTCGAGATCCATATCTCCGCCGACGGCGCGCCCGTCGCCGACCTGAGCTTCACGAGCGCGCAGCTCGCATCGGCGGCGCTCCACGATCGGCTGGTCACGATCGATCCGAGCCTCCTGCTGGGCAGCGACATCGAGCTGCAGTTCGTCTATCGCTCGACCAATGCCAGCGACCGCTTCCGGAGTGACTTCGTGCTGCTCGCAGACCTGCCGGAGCCGGCCGAAGCCCTGCTCGTCGCAATGGCATTGGCGTGGGTCTGCCTGCGCCGCGGCCGCTTCGTGTAAGCCCTCGAATCGGCTAAGGTGCGGCCAGGAGGGCCGCCATGGCTGCACCGTGCGAGGGGCTGCGGATCATCGAGGTTGCCAACTGGGTGGCAGGTCCCGCCGCCTGCGCGCTGTTCCGCGACATGGGCGCGGAGGTGCTGAAGGTCGAGCCGCCGGCCGGCGACACGCTGCGCCAGTTCAACATGCGCAACCTGGGCTACGACACCGACCTGGACACCGCCTTCCAGATCGACAACCGCGGCAAGCGCTCGATCGTGATCGACCTGGAGAAGCCGGCGGCGCGCGGCGTGATCGAGAGACTCGTGCGCGACGCGGACGTGTTTCTCACCAACCTGACCACGCCGCGGCGCGAGAAGTACGGACTCACCTTCGAGCTGCTCTCCAAGGTGAATCCACGGCTCGTCTACACCTCGCTCACCGGTTACGGCACGACCGGGCCCGACCAGGGCCGGCCGGGCTTCGACTTCGCGGCGTTCTGGGCGCGTTCGGGCGTGATGGCGTCGCTCGGCGAGCCGCCGTCGGCGCCGCCGCTCTGCCGCGGCGGCCAGGGCGACCACACCACCGCGCTGAATCTGGTGCTCTCGACCTTGCTCGCGCTGCGCGTGCGCGATCAGACCGGCAAGGCCCAGTACGCCGAGGTGAGTCTCTATGGCACGGGCATGTGGACGATCGCGAGTGACTTGTCGGCCGCGCTGGTGACGCGCACGCAGCCGCCGCGCCACGACCGCACCGCGCCCGCGAACCCGATCTGGAACACCTATCAGAGTTCCGACCAGCGCTGGTTCCTGCTGGTGCATCCCGACTCACGGCCGTTCTGGCCGCGCTTCTGCGCAGCGATCGGCGAGCCCGGGTGGCAGAACGACCCGCGCTACGACACGCCGCCGAAGCGCCAGGCGGCCGGGCGCGAGCTGGCGGCGGCGATCAGCGAGCGCTTCGCGCGCCGCGACTTCGATCACTGGGCCGACGTGCTCGACCGCGAGAAGCTGATCTGGGCGCCGGTCGCGACGCTCGACCAGGTAGTGGACTGCCCGCAGGCGCGCTCGATCGGCGCGTTCGCGCCGGTCGAGCACCCCGCGCACGGGCGCTTCGAGACCATGGCGGCGCCGTTCGCGCTCGCCGGCGCCGAGATCGCGCCGCGCGGCTGCGCGCCCGCGCTCGGCGCTCACTCGCGCGAGGCGCTGCGCGACCACGGCTTCTCCGCCGAAGAGATCGAGGCCCTGGCGCGCGAGGGCGTCCTGGGGTGAGTGACTCTCCGGAGACGATGCTCGCGAACCGGCTGCGCAAGCGGGCGAAGCATCTGGCCAAGTGGGCGCGCCGCGAGAACGTGACCTGCTACCGGCTGTACGACTGCGACATTCCCGAGCTGCCGCTCGTGATCGACCGCTACGAGGCCTACCTGCACATCTCGGCCTACGCGCGCGAAGACGACGAGCGGCGCGACGACGCCTGGCTCGAACGCCTGCGGCTCGCGGCAGCCGAGGCGCTCGAGATCCCGCCGTCGCGCGTCGTCGCCAAGCGCCGCGCGGGCCAGGGCACCGCGCAGTACGGCAAGCTGGCCGAGAGCGGCGAGTATTTCGCGGTCTCGGAGGGCGGCCATCGCTTCCGCGTCAACCTGCGCGACTTCGTCGACACGGGTCTCTTCCTCGACCACCGCATCACGCGCGCGCGCGTGGCGGCCGAGGCCGCGGGCAAGCGCTTCTTGAACCTGTTCTGCTACACGGGCGCGTTCACGGTGTACGCGGCCGCGGCCGGAGCGGCGTCGAGCACCAGCGTAGACCTGTCGAAGAAGTATCTCGAGTGGGCGGGCGAGAACATGCGCCTGAACGGCCTGGAGCGGCCGGAGCATCGCTTCGTGCGGGCCGACGTGTTCGAGTTTTTGGCGCGCGAGAAGGGCGTGTACGACCTGGCCGTGGTCGACCCACCCACGTTCTCGAACAGCAAGAAGATGCGCTCCGAGATGGACCTGCAGCGCGACCAGGGGAAGCTGCTCGGCGCCACGCTCCAGCTCCTGGCGCCGGGCGGCGTGCTCTGGTTCTCGACCAACTTCCGCCGCTTCAAGCTCGAGAGCGAGTCGCTAGAGGTCTCGCAGATCGAGGACCTGACCCGCGCCACGCTGCCGCCCGACTTCGACGACCCGAAGACGAGATACTGCTGGCGGATCGTGCGCTAGCGGCCCTCGAACTTCGGCTTGCGCTTCTCCTGGAACGCCTTCACGCCCTCGCGGTAGTCGTGTGACTTCGAGGCGATGCCCTGCAGCACGCGCTCGAGCTCGAGCTGGCGGGCGAGGTCGGAGTCCTGCGACGCGTGGAGCGCGCGCTTGGTGAGACCGAGCGCCAGGGTCGGCATCTGCGCGAGCTTCGCCGCCAGCGCCTGCGCCTCGGGCAGGAGCTTGTCGGGCTCGTGCACGGCCCAGATCAGGCCCATGGCGAGCGCCTGCTCGGCAGTGACTCGCTCGCCGAGCAGCGCCATGCCCTTCGCGCGCGCCATGCCGACGAGCCGCGGCAGGAAGAACGTGCCGCCGCTGTCGGGCACGAGGCCGATGTTCACGAACGCCTGGATGAACGACGCCGCCTTCGAGGCCAGCACCAGGTCGCAGGCCAGCGCGAGATTCGCGCCCGCGCCCGCGGCCACGCCGTTCACCGCGCACACCACCGGCTTCTCGAGCGCCGTGAGCCGCTGCACCAGCGGGTTGTAACTCTCCGCGATCACCGCGCTCACCTCGGGCCCGGTCGAGCCGTCGGGCGGCATCACCTCGGCCAGGTCTTGTCCGGCGCAGAAGGCGCGGCCGGCACCGGTCAGGAGCAGCGCGCGCACGTCGGCGCGACCGGCCAGCTCGTCGAGCGCGCGCTGCAGCTCGTGCGCCATCGGGCGGTGGAAGCTGTTCAGCACGTCCGGCCGGTTCAGCGTGACCAGGCCAATGCCTTCGCGGACGTCGACTTGGATGAACTGGGTCGCCATGCGCGGAATGATACTCTCCACGCGTGACCAACGCGGAGCGCGAGCGGCGCTTTCAGGAGCGCATCGACGCGGGCCAGAAGATCGAGCCCAAGGACTGGATGCCGGAGGCGTACCGCAATCAGCTCGTGCGCATGATCTCGCAGCACGCGCACTCCGAGACGGTGGGGCAGCTTCCGGAGGGGAACTGGATCACGCGCGCGCCCAGCCTGCGCCGCAAGCTCGGGCTCCTGGCCAAGGTGCAGGACGAGGCCGGCCACGGGCTCTATCTGTACGCCGCTGCCGAGACACTCGGAATCTCGCGCGAGGAGCTCGTGCACGCGCTGCACGAAGGTCACGCCAAATACTCGAGCATCTTCAACTACCCCACTCTGACCTGGGCCGACATCGGCGCGATCGGCTGGCTGGTGGACGGCGCCGCGATCCTTAACCAGACCATGCTCACCAAGTGCTCGTACGGTCCGTACGCGCGTGCGATGGTGCGCATCTGCAAGGAAGAGCGCTTCCACGAGCGCCAGGGCTACGAGATCATGCGCGCGCTCGCGCAGGGCACGCCGGCGCAGCGCGCAATGGCGCAGGACGCGCTCGACCGCTGGTGGTGGCCGACGCTCATGATGTTCGGGCCGCCGGACGAGGCGTCGGTCCACAACGACACGCTCATGGCCTGGGGCGTGAAGCAGAAGTCGAACGACGAGCTGCGCCAGTGGTTCGTCGACCTGGCGGTGCCCCAGGCGCAGGCACTGCCGCTCGTGATTCCCGACCCGGAGCTGCGCTTCGACGAGGCCACGAGTCACTGGCGGACCGGTCCGATCGACTGGGACGAGTTCTGGCGCGTGGTGCGCGGCGGGGGCATCTGCAACCGCGAGCGGCTGCGCGCGCGCCGTGAGGCCGACGAGGAGGGGCGATGGGTGCGCGAGGCCGCAGAGGCGTACACCGCAAAGCGTCGGCGGTGAAGCGCAAGGCCACGCCCGCCGCGACGCCGGACACGCAGTGGCCGCTGTGGGAGGTGTTCGTGCAGGAGAAGTCCGGCGCGCCCCACGAGCACGCCGGCAGCGTGCACGCGCCCGACGCCGAGCTCGCGCTGCAGAACGCGCGCGACGCCTACGCGCGCCGCGGCCCGGTCACGAGTCTGTGGGTGGTCGAGGCGCGACACATCTCGGCCACCACGCCCGAGGACTCGCCGTTCCTGTTGGGTCCCGGTCCCGAGAAGCTCTACCGCCACCCGCGCTTCTACAAGGGCGCCAAGGAATGAGCCGCGAGCTCTTCGAATATCTCTTGCGGCTGGGCGACGACCGCCTGGTGCTGGGTCACCGACTCTCGGAGTGGTGCGGGCACGCGCCGATCCTGGAAGAAGACATCGCGCTCGCGAACGTGGCGCTCGACTGCATCGGCCAGGCGACTCAGCTGCTCGCGCTGGCCGGCGAGATCGAAGGCGCGGGCCGCGATGCCGACGCGCTGGCCTTCTTTCGGGGCCCGACCGAGTTCCGGAGCTGTCTCCTGGTCGAGCAGCCGAACGGCGATTTCGCTCAGACGATCGCGCGCCAGGTGCTGTACGACGCTGCCGGCGCGAACGTGCTCGAGCAGCTCGCGCGCTCGAGCGAGCCGCGGCTGGCCTCGATCGCCGCGCACGCGGCGATCGAGGTGCGCTACCACTTGCGCCACGCGCGCGAGTGGTGGCAACGGCTGGGCCTGGGCACCGAAGAGAGTCACCGGCGCTTGCAGCGCGCGCTCGACGAGCTCTGGCCGTTCACCCACGAGCTCGTGACTCCAGACGCGCTCGACCGGACGCTCGCCGCGGCGGGCATCGGCGCGGACCTCGACCAGACGCGCGCGCACTTCGAGCGCGAGCTCGACGAGCTGATCCGCAGCGCCAAGCTCCGCCAGCCGACGACTCCCGCCTTCCCCGCGGTGGGCGGCCGGCACGGCAAGCACGGCGAGCATCTCGATCACCTGCTGTCCGAGATGCAATCGGTGGCGCGCGCACATCCGGGAGCGCAATGGTGACCCACGCAGAGCTCGAAGACCTGGTGACTCGCTTCACGGACGCCTTCAACCGCGAGGATCTCGACGCGGTGATGGCGTTCTTCGCCGAGGACGCGCTCTACGACGAGTTCGACGGCAAGCAGAATCGCGGAGTACGCGCGATCCGCGCCGCGTTCGAGCCGCAGTTCCGGGGCGCGTTCGGGCGCATGCGCTTCGTGGCCGAGGACCTGTTCGTCGATCCGAAGAGCGGCAAGGGACTGATCCGCTGGCTGTGCACGCTGGAGCGCGACGGCAAGACCCGCGGCTGGCGCGGGCTCGACATCGTCTGGGTGAAGGACGGGCGCATCGTCGAGAAGCTCACTTACGCCAAGGCGGAGAGACTGAAGCTGGCCCCGGTCGAGGCGCGAGTGTGAGTCCGGCGTCCCCTGCCCTGCTCGAGCGCGTGTTCGCGCGGCTCGGCTTCTCGCGCCGGCCCGCGGCCGATCTCGCCGGGCTCGAGTCACTCTACGCCGCCTGGTGCCGGCACGTGCCCTTCGACAACCTGCGCAAGCGCATCGCCCTGAAGAAGGGCGGGACCGAGCCGCTGCCCGGCGGCCTGCCCGGCGACTTTCTCTCGGCCTGGCTCGAGCACGGCACCGGGGGCACCTGCTGGCCTTCGAGCAACGGGCTCCACGCCCTGGTGGCGGACTGCGGATTCGACGTGCGGCGGATCTCGGCCTCGATGTTCGACCGCAACGACCACAACCACGGGAGCCTGGTGGTGAGGCTCGACGGCTGTGACTGGATGGTGGACTCGTCGATCGAGTGCGGCTTCCCGATCCCGCTCGAGCGCGGCGTCGCGCGCACGCTCGGCGACGCCATCCACCCGATCCGCATCGAGCCGGTCGAAGACGGCTTTCGCATCCACTGGGGCATGACTCAGTCGACGAACACCATGCCCTGTCGGCTCATGCAGGACCCGGTCGACGAGGCCTTCTATCTCGAGCGCTACGAGATCTCGCGCGGCTACTCGGTCTTCAACACCGCCCTCTACGCGCGCAAGAACTTCCCCGACCGGCTGATCTCGTTCGTCGGCCGGACCCGCTTCGACAAGCGGCTCGGCGGCGTCAGCGCACGCCAGCTCTCGGATGCCGAGCTGCGCGAGGCGCTGGTGGGCGAGCTGGGCTACTCACCCGCGATCGTGGCCGAGCTGGAGAAGGCTGCCGGCTGGGCCGACTGACTCGCGTCAGCGACGGGCCAGCGGCGGGCACTCGGCGTGGCTGCACTCCTCCTGGATCGCGGCCGGGAGCTCTTCGAGCCCGCACTCTCGCGCCAGGGCGAGCTCGATCTGGCGCATGACCGGTCGGGTCGCCGCGACGATGGCTGGATCCGGAAAGAAGTTCATCGTGAGATAGGTCTGGTCGAAGCGGACCTTGTCGTCGTAGTCCCGGACGAGCTGCAAGACGCCCAGGATGTTCGATTTCGGGCCGCGGTAGATGAACGAGTAGACCTCGGTCGGCCGTTGGATTCCGGTGAGCGTCAGCGGGCGACCTCCGTCCTCGCGCTCGTACTTCACGTCCTCGACGCACGGAGCGGCGCGCACCACGCTCTCGACGCAGGCCAGGTCCGGAAGCGTGGGCAGCTCCTCGAAGCGGCGCACGCCGTAGATGAAGTCACAGCCGGTCAGGGCGAGCGCGGCGAGGACGATCCAAACGTCACCCCTCACGGTGAACGTCCCTGTAGGCGAGCATGGCCAGCAAGCACTGCTCTTTCTCGTCGTCGAAGCCGCAGCGGTGGACCCAGTCTCTGGGGTTCTCGTAAGTCCCTTCTTCCAGCGCCCGGAGATGCACCGGATCCACCACCAGTACGGCCGCCACAAGAAACCCAGCGCGGCGTCTTCACGTTGGTGTGGTAGAAGAACTCACCGAGCGCAGTGCACATCGTGTACACGGCGCCCGCCTGGATTGACAGGCCCAGGCACGCGTATACGAGCAGGCTGCCGATGGTCGAGTTCACGATCATCTCGCCGGGGTGCTTGTAGAAGGAAGTGATCACCTCGAGCCGCTGCGGGCTGTGGTGGATCTGATGGAAGCCGATCCACAGCCGGTCGTCCTCGTGGCGCCAGCGGTGCCACCAGTAGAAGATGAAGGTGGCGACGAAATACGCCAGCAAGCCGCCCGCCGCCGGTGACAGGTGACTCGACAGATGAAGTAGAGATGCCCGCGAGAGCCAGCGCTCCCAACTCACACCCGCCAGCAAGACCACGCCCAACTGGACGCCATTGATCAGCAACACGCGCAGCGGCCAGGTGCGCACCCTGGGCAGCGGCCAGCCGGAACGAGTCTCTCGACCATGAAACACACGGCACACACACCCAGCACCGGAGCCAGCATCCGGGATTGGATGGAGCTCGCCCGCGCCGAATTCGACTAGTCTTGCCGGGGCTCTTCCAGACGGCGCACCAGCAGGAGCAGTGCAACGGCGAACGCCAGCAGCCAGAGCGCGTCCACGAGTCGGAACGGCGCTTCGGGATGGGGCGGCAGACTCTGCGGCGAGAAGCCACTCACGACGTGAGCGGCGATCGCCACTCCGCCCGCCGCGTACTCGTGCGCGACCGCGACGCCGCCGAGCGCGACCTGCCACGCCACCGCGATGCCTCCGGCCGCGATCACACCCAACGAGAAGCCGCCGAGCGCGACCGCGCCGATCGCCAGGCCCCCGATCGGGAGCAGACCGAGCGAGATACCGCCCACGCTGAGTCCGCCGATCGCGACACCCCCGAACGACGCCAGGATACCGATCGCCATGTCTCCCAGCGCGATCCAGCCCCGAGCCACTCCCCGGCGATACCCGGTCGCGGTCACCGTACCGGTGCACACGTGCAGAAGCGGCACACCGAGGATCCGGACGGGCGACACGTATTCCATGGGCGCTGAGGGTGCCGTCTTGCGGGCCCGATGGAAAGAGTCAGTGTGTCTCGTGAGTGCCGGGGACAGGACTCGAACCTGCACGTCTTGCGACAACGGCTTCTAAGGCCGTCGCGTCTGCCAATTCCGCCACCCCGGCACGAACGGTCATGCCAGGGTAGCGAATCAGCAAGGGAGCGAAGCCGGCCTAGTGGGCGGCAGTGGCGGCAGTGACCGGAGGCGCTTCCACCACGATCTCGCGACCGGTCGCGGCGAGCTGACTCGGGCGCATCCGGCGCTTCAGCTCTTCGAGCTCGCGGCGCGCCGCCTCGAGCTTGGCTTCGTCGCGGATCGCGCGCACGCGCTTCTCGAGGCCCGAGTCCATGTCGACGTCGATCCGGCTCTCCGCTTTGATCCGCTCGATCTCGCCGCGGACGTTCTCGAGCGCGCGCATCTCGCCTTCGGTCGAGAGACCTTCGAAGGCCTCCTGGATGCGCTTGCGCGCGCGCGCGTTGGCCAGTGCGGCCAGCATGCGGACCTTCTCGCGCTCGAGATTGCGGATCTCGCCGCGGAACTTCACCAGGTTGGTCTTGGCGGCCTCGCACTCGGCAGACACTTCGTCGAGCTCCTTCTCGGAGCGCTCCAGGTCCTGCAGCAGGCCGTCCTTCTGCGTGATCAGGACCAGCGCGACCTCGTCGTCGTTCTTGCCGACGGCGCGCGCGATGTCGGTGTGCAGGCGCGCGAGCTCGCTGCGGCGATCGCGGATCTCGCCCTCGATCTTGTTGCGCATGTACAGGATGCCGGCGACCGCGCGCTTCAGCTCGGCGTACTGGCGCACGCGCTCGTTGATCGCGCGCTCGTAGACTTCGTTCGGGCTCTGTGACTCCTGATCGCGCATCCAGACTCCGAACATGCCGTTCAGCATTTCGCGGAAGCGCGTCAGGAAGCCGCGGGGACGTGAGTCTTGGATCGTCATGTCTTCTCCTACGAATCCTCGTTCCAATCCTCGGAGCGAAGATCGAGCTCGCGAATCTTCTGCTGCAGGCTCTGGCGCACCATGCCGATCGCCTCGGCGGTGCGAGACACGTTGCCGCCGTGCTCGCGCAGCGCCTTGATCAGATAGGCGCGCTCGAAGCTCTCGACGGTGTGGCGCTTGGCGTCGCGGAACGGCACGCCCGGCAGGAGCAGCGGGTCGGCGGCGGGTGCCGCGGGCTCGCCGTCGAGCGCGAAGTCGCTGGCCTGGATCTCCTCGCCCGCGGCCAGCACGGCGGCGCGCTCGATCGCGTTGCGCAGCTCGCGCACGTTGCCGCGCCACGAGTGAGTCGCGAGCCGGGCCAGCGCCTCGGCCGAGATCGGCTTGCGCGGGCGGTGCAGGCGCTCGGCCACCTGGTCCAGGAAACGCTGTGCGAGCAGCGGCACGTCCTCGAGTCTCTCGCGCAGCGGCGGCACCCAGACTTCGACCACCTTGAGCCGGTAGTACAGGTCCTCGCGGAAGCGACCGGCGCGAACTTCGGCCTCGAGGTCGCGGTGAGTCGCCGCCACCACGCGCACGTCGACGGTGACGGCGCGGTTCCCGCCCACCGGCTCGAAGCTGCGCTCCTGCAAAACGCGCAGCACCTTGGCCTGCGTCTCGGGCGCCATGTCGCCGATCTCGTCCAGGAAGATCGTGCCGCCGTTCGCGGCCTCGAACTTGCCGATGCGCTTGGCGTCGGCACCGGTGAACGCGCCCTTCTCGTGACCGAAGAGCTCGCTCTCGACCAGCTCCTTCGAGATCGCCGCGCAGTTCACTGCGATGAACGGCCGAGCGCGGCGCGCGCTGCGCTGGTGGAGCGCCTGGGCGACGAGCTCTTTTCCAGTTCCGCTCTCGCCGCGAATCAGCACCGAGAGATCGGTCTCGGCGACCTTCTGGATCGTCTCGAAGATCTGGCGCATGGCGCGGCCCTGACCCACGAGATTCTCGAAGCTGTACTCGCGCTCGACGCGCTCGAGCAGGATCCGATTCTCGCGCTGCAGCTGCGTGCGCTCGAGCGCGTGGCGGACCACTACGCGCAGCTCCTCGTTGTCGAAGGGCTTGGGCAGATAGTCCTCCGCGCCCTGCTTCATGGCCTCGACCGCGACCTTCTCGCTGCCGTGGGCGGTGATCATCACGACCGCGGTCTCGGCGCGCGCCTCGCGGCTCGCGCGCAGCACGTCCATGCCCGAGATGCCGCGGCCGAGCGCGAGGTCGGTGATCACCAGGTCGTAGGTCGCCTCGCCCAGCTTGCGCAGCGCGTCCTCGCCGGTGTCGGCCAGGTCGACGTCGTAGCCGTCGCGGCGCAGCAGGCCCCGCAGCGCGAGCTGGATCGCCTTCTCGTCCTCGACGATCAGAATTCGCGGACTCATGAGCGCGCCTCCGGGCTCTGCGCCTGCTTGGGGAAGTGAAGCGCGAACTCGCTGCCCTGACCGGGCGCCGAAGTGACTTCGATCGAGCCGCCGTGCGCGTCGACGAGCTTGCGCGTGATCGCGAGGCCGAGCCCCGTGCCGTTCGCCTTCGAGGTGAAGAACGGCTTGAAGATGCGCGACTGAGTGTCGGGGTCCATGCCCGGGCCGTTGTCCTTCACGCGCGCCCAGATCTCGCTCCCGCCGAGATTCTCGCCCACGCCGATCGCCAGCGACGGATCGGGCGTGCGGGCCTCGGCGAAGGCGTCGAGCGCGTTCCCGATCACGTTGATGAACACACGCCGCAGCTGCTCGGGATCGCCGATCAAGTCACCCGCGGCGCCGAAGTCGCGTCGGATCTTCACGCCGCTGGTCTGGATGCGCTCGCGCATGGTCTCGAGCGCGCCTTCGATCGCATCGACCAGCTTCATCTGGCGCGGGTGCATCTCTTCTTCGCGCGCGTAGCGCAGAAGATGAGAGATCGACTTCTCGACCCGGTCGAGCTCCTGCAGCGCGATGTTCGCGTACTCGACGTTCTCGGCCGACGCGGGATCCTCGCCGAGCTGCTGCACGAGACTCTTGGCCGCGGTGATCGGGTTGCGGATCTCGTGCGCGATCGAAGCCGACAGCTCCTCGAGCGAGCGCAGCTTCTCGTCCTCGAGCACGACGCGCTGGCGAGACACCGTGCGCGCCACCTGGCGCTCGACCTCGTCGCGCACCCATTTCTGGCGGAGGTTGGGCGCGACGAAGATCTGGAAGAAGTGAGAGGCGAGCCCGATTCCCCAGCCCAGGCCGACCACCATCGGCACGAACGCGGTGCGAGTCACGAAGCCCAGAAACAGGATCACGAACACGTACGAAGTCAGGTGCCGGAAGAACGCGATCTTCTTCTCGGCCAGGCGGCGCGCCTCGCGATACGCCTCTTCCTCGGGCGTGAGCTCGCGGCCACGGCGGCGCTCGCGCCGGCGCCAGCGCTCGCCGTCGCGCTCTTCGTCCCGTTCGGCGGCGCGGCGTTGCGCGCGACCGGGGCGACTCCAATCGTGGTGGCGGCCACGGTGCTTGGCCTTCCACTTGTCCCAATCGTCCCGGTCACGCCCCATGCGCTTCACTCCGCATGAGCCGAACGCCCCGAACAACGCTTCGAGGGGGTGCTCGGGGCCTGGCTCGCGAGGGATTGTAGTTCGCCGCATCGACCCGGCCCGAGAGCAAGGCGTATGCCCGGCAAATCGCGCGCAGCGCGCCTTTCCCCACGGATTTCCAGGGCTTTGGCCTGTCGTGCCGGCGCGGCACTGCAAGCGGCCGACTGCAGCACCCTAGCGGCGGTCCACGACCGGCAGCTCGACCCGGGAGGCCGCGCCGACACTGCGCATCACCTGCCAATGGGCTGCGGCGTTCGCGGGCGGGGCGAACTGGTCGCGGTCGGCGCCGGCCAGCGCGATCCGGATCCGGTGGCCCTGCCGGAACAGATGGGAGGTCGGCAGGAGGTCGAAATCGAGCGTCGCGGTCTCGCCGGGCACGAGCGGCTGGGCGTCGGCGCGGCGGAAGCTGTGCCGTGGGACGTTCGGCAGGTCGGTCTCGGGGTCCGGGGGCTCGAGCTTGCGCTGCAGTGCGCGAAACTGGCCCTCGGTCACGTAGCCGACCTCGCCGTCCAGAGCCACGTCTTCGAGGTACACGAAGACCGCGGCGTCGGAGCCATCGGCCTGGAGCGCGAGATGCATCACCGGGTGACCCGTGACTTCGACGTCTTCCGCGAGTGGCTCGGAGTCGTAGATCAGGAGCTTCCGATCGGCCTGCACGCGGTCGGGATACTCGGTCCAGGTCGGCACGGCCAGGGCGTGCCAGCGCGTCGAGGTGCCGGTCGTGGTGTCGGGATCGACGGCGTACGAGTCACTCGCCGCGGCGGCGGCCGGAGAGCCGCGAGACAGTCGGTTCTGCGCGGCGAAGTAGTACGTGGTCCGAATTGCCGGCGGCGGCCAGCCCGGCGCCTGCCGCCAGCGCCCGTCGCCGGTCGTGAAGTAAGTCACCGGCGGCTCGTCCTGCCAGCCGTTCTGCGCGTCCTTCAGGTAGTGGTCGAAGAAGCGCAAGAGCTCCGCAGCGTGGTCGAACTGAGTCGCGCGCGTAGGCTCGAAGGGATCGAGCTGCTGGTCGCCGCCGTGATTCCAGGGGCCGATCAAGAGCTTCTGGGGGTTGCGCAGCGTGCGGAAGCGCTCGATCGCGGCGCGCTGGTACGCGCCGTCCCACCAGCCACTCACGCTGAGGATCGCGGCGCCCGAGGCCTCGATCGCCGCGCGCCGCTTGCAGCAGGGGCTCCAGTGCTCGGGCTTCGAGTCGGGCCCGCCCTCGGGCAGGTCGTCGCGGAACTCCACGCCCTGGGCGGCGCGATCCACCTCGAAGTTGGCCTCGTGCGCGGCCTGTGCCGCCGCAATGCCCGACTCACCGTCCGGGCCGTCGACCGGACGCGGGCCCGAGATCGCGAGCGGCACCCACCACGGGAACGCGCTCCACAAGTGACCGCGGTCGATCGCGTCGTTGAACTCACTCCAGGCCTTCGTGAACCACGCCAGGCGCACGCCGCCCGGAAAGCCGATGTCGGAATAGCCGTCGAACAGCGCGAAGCGCGGCGCCACCGCGCGCACGGCCGGCCGGCCGGTGCTGAGCAGGAGCTCCGCTGCGGTGCCGTCGTAGGAGTCACCGAGCGCCCCCACCTTCCCGCTCGACCAGGGCTGGCTCACGATCCAGTCCACCAGCTCGCCCCCGTCGGCCACCTCCTCGTCGGACCAGAGCGTGCGCTGCACGCCGCCCGACGCGCCCGAGCCGCGCACGTCGACGTCGAGCCAGGCGTAGCCCTGCGCGATGAAGCGCGCGGCCAGCGGCTGCGGACCCTCGAGAAACGGCTTCGTGAGCCAGCGAAAGTTCACGGCGCGCCAGTAGCGCGTCATGCGCAGGATCGCGGGAACGCGCGCTCCGGCGCCGGCTCCGGGCGGCAGATACAGGTCGACTGCGATCTGGACGCCATCGCGCATCGGCACGTAGAACGAGGTCCGGGTGTACTGCGGCTCGACCTCCGCCGGAGGGGCCGGGTCGCGGCGCCAGGAGAGGTCATTCGCGGGAGTGACCGAGGCCAGGAGCAGCAGTCCCAAGAGGAGCGCGCTGCGACTCACTCCAAGAAGCCCGCGTAGCTCAGCACGCCGTAGATGGCGACTCCCGCCGCGAGCGCCGCCACGAGCCAGCCGATGCGCGAAGGCACGCCCGCGCGCGGAGTCACTCCGAGCTCGCGGTCGGCGACCTGCACCACCACGGCGGTCACGTTGTCGGGCCCGCCGCGCGCGTTCGCGAGCGCGACCAGCTTCTGGGCCGCCAGCTCGGGCGCCTCGAGCGCCACCACCGCGGCGATCTCCGACTCGGGCACCACCGACGAGAGCCCGTCGCTGCACAAGAGGAAGCGATCGCCGGGCCGCACCTCGAGCTCGCGCAGCTCGGCCTCCACCTCGGGCGCGGCGCCCAGCGCCCGCAGCAGCTCGTTGCGGCGCGGGTGGGTCTCGGCCTCCGCGGGCTCGAGCACGCCCGCGCGCACCCACTCGGCCACCAGTGAGTGGTCGTGCGACAGCGCCTCGAGCACGCCACCGCGCGCGCGGTAGGCGCGACTGTCTCCCACCCAGCCGAGCCAGCCGCGGTTGCCGCGCAGGGCCAGCGCGACCGCGGTCGTGCCCATGCCCGCGAGCTTCGGGCTCAGCTCCGCCGCTTCGCGGATGCGCGCGTTCGCGGTGGCCAGCCCCCGGCTGAGTCGCCGCCCGGGCGGGTCGAGCGAGTCCACGAACACCTCGCCGAGCGCCTCCACGCAGATCTTGCTGGCGGTGGCGCCACCCACGTGACCGCCCATGCCGTCGGCCACGATCCACAGCCGCTCGCCGGACGGGCTCTCGAACTCGGCGTGCGCATCCTGATTGTCGCGGCGCGTGCGACCCACGTCGCTCCGCCCCGCGCTGCGCAGCGGCGCTTCTTCCCCCGACTCTGACACGGGCGGGAATCTAGGGGCGCAGCGAAACGCAGGTCAAGCGCGCGAGTGACTCTGCCGGACCCGCGCTCGCTGGCGCGCCGCCCACGCGACCCCCACAGCCGCGATCCAGGCCAGGAGGCCCTCGTCCGGCTCGGGTGTTGCCACCGCGAAGTTGAAGGAGAACGCGCCGAGGAGGTCCGGCAGGACGCTGAGGTCGAAGTCGAGCTCGAGCTTGCGCAAATCGCCGGTCGCGACACCGACCGATCCCAGGTCGACGACCGTGTCTTCTAAGGCAGCCCGTGCCGCCGCCGTGCCGGTCGTGCTCTCTTCGAACACCTGGCGTCCGTCGATCGAGAAACGCACGTGCAACACGTCGAGGAAGTCGATGGTGGAGTCAGGATGCAAGAAGACGAGCTGGAGTCCGCTGCCGTTTGCGAAGCTCGACGCGTCGAGGTCGAGCGAGACCGAGCCCGAGACTCCGCCGTTGCTGCCGCCGGCCTCGGCGACGACGCTGCCCAGGCCGAGCACCGTTCTTCCTTGCAGCGCCTGCTGCGCGTGGGGGCTCCCAGCGGTCCACGCCGTCACGTCCGAGAGGAGCGGCGCAGCAAACGTCGAGACTTCTGACTGACTCGGGCTCGTGAGTTGGGTGACCGGCAGAGGCGCGGCATCGCGCAGGCTGGCCACCGCCACATTCACTTCGTGGTTGGTGAAGCCGATGGCGCCAGAGGGCAGCGTGCTCGTGATCTCGCCGTGCGCAGCACGGATCGGGCCCGTACTCTGTGCGCTCGCCAGGGCATCGGTCGAGCCCGTGCCGCCATCCGCCTCTGCTCGAGCGGTCACGACGCCGAGGCCCTGCGCCGTGGCGTGCGCGGTCGCGCCGGCGTAGAAGGGCGACCAGAGGTGCTCGCCCACACCACCTGCGGCGAGCGCATCGGCTTCGGCACGCGATCCGAGGGTATCCGTCGCGGTGACCTCCGCATCGGCAGCGCCGCCATTCACGAACCACTGATTGGGGTAGTCGAAGAAAGCCGGACTCCCTCCACGGGCGATCGCCTCGCCCGCGATCTCACCACCCGCGGAATTCTCGGCATGCAGCACGCTGTGCGCCCCGCCGCCCGCGTTCCCACCATTTCCGCCGTCTGCCTCCTGACTCAGTGTGAGCCGCCCCGCCGCCGAGCCGTGGACGGCATCCACGAGCTCCTCATCACCGCCCGGCCCTCCACCAAAGGGGCCTTCGTCGATTCGTCCGGGATTCGAGACCTGCGGAGACAGCCCGCCACCCGCCGCCTCGAGGACGCGCGCGGTAGCGTTGCCCTGGTCGGAGAACGCCTCGGCGCGTGCCTGCGCCGTTCCTGGAACCGGGCTCGGATTGGCAGGGGCTCCGAGAGCCGTGGCGCTCGCCAACGCGTTGCCCGCGCCATGTGTGACTGCGCTGGCATGCGCCTGCGCAGACGAGGCTGCGCCGGCGCTCTCGAAGCCTACACCGGTCGCCTTGGCAGTCGCCGTCGCGTCGTCGTCCTGCGCGGCGGCGTTCGCATCGGCGTTCACGTCCGAGAGAATCGTGCCCGAGCCCGACGCCTCGGCGGATGCCGTGGCCGAGCCCTCGTGTGACTCCGCGGTCGAGACCGAGTCCGCGTGACCCGCGCCCGTGGCACGTGACACGACCTGCGCGTCGCCACCGGCTGTGATTCCCGAGGCATGTGCGCTGCTCGCGTTGCCCTGTCCGGTGGCTGCCGAGAGGGCTGTGGCGCTGGCGAGCCCGCTGGTCGCCTGCGCGCTCGAAGACGTGGTGCTCTGGCCGTGTGTTGCCTCGGCGTCCGAAGTCGCGGAGCCGGCAAGCGAACGGGCACTCGCAGCCGCGTTGGAATCCCCATCCACGCCTGCGCTCCCCTGTGGGGCCGCCGGCGGAAACATGCGCAGCGGACTGCCAGTCATGCCACCGGGTCCACCCGATCCCCCCTGCGCGAGACTCGTCGCGCTCGCATCACCGCTCGCGATGTCGGTCGCGCTGCTGGCGGATGCGGTGCCGCCTTTGCCACCGTCACCGCCGGAGCCCCCGCCGACGAAGGGATCGCTCGACAGGGAATCACCTCCTGGCCCACCCGCTCCACCTCTTCCGCCCGTCGCCACGGCCCGATTGTCCGGATCCGCGCTGATGGCCTGTGCGTCGGCCGGTTCGGCATCGCCACCGGTCTGACCGGACAAGCCGAAGAGTTCCTGAGGCGGCGGCTTGGTGGGAGAACCGTCGACGCCGTCTGCGCCAGTCACGTTGATGGTCACCGCGCGGGCCGGCGAAGCTCCGGTGACGAACGAAATCGCCACAAACGGCACGATCCACACATGCGACGTCAGTCTTCCCACGGCGGCTCCCTCCAATCACTCCCGCTCTCATAGTGTTCCGTGAAGTGACTTGGTGACTCAAGAAAGCGAGGGAACGGCGCAAGCCAGCTTGCGGCCGGGGCTCCGTCCTCACGGAGCACCGATACCTGTGGCCGATCGACTCGACCCGCGGATGTCTAGCGCGGAGCGTTCCCGCCGCTGCCTGAGCCCGGGCGCCGAAGCAGAAGGGCGTGCGCGAGCACGAGAGGTGGGATCCAGAAGCCGACCGCGCCGACCGCGAGCAGCGCGCGCGGCGCGAGCCCGGCCGACGACAGCGCGGCGGCCGCGAGCGCGCCGAGCGTCGCGGCGCCCGAGTTCAGGAAACGGAAGGTCGCGTTCGCGCGGCCCAGCAGCTCGGGAGCGACGATCGCCTGGCGCAGGCTGACGAGATTGATGCCGTGGATCTGGATTCCCGCGCCGAACGCGAGCTGGCCGAGCGCGAGCACTCCGCACGCGACCCACGTCGGGCCGTGCGCGAGCGGAAAGGCAAGCACGCCCAGCGCGACGAGCACGCTGCCAGTCACGAGTGTCTCCCCGACGCCGCGCCGCGCCGCCATGCGCGGAGCGAGCAGCGAGCCGAGCACCATGCCCGCGCCAGCGGACGCGCTCAGCGCTCCGATGCCCAGCGCCGGGATGCCCAGCTCGCGGTTCGCGAAAAAGATCAGCACCGAGAACACCAAGCCCGCGAACAGGAAGTGCGCCGCGATCGCCTCGGCGAGCGGGCGCAGCTCCCGGTGACGGAGCACCGCGGACGCTCCGCTCGCGATGCCCGCAAAGATGGGCGAGTGACTCACCGGCAGCGCGCGGCGAGAGCGGTCGACGGGAATGGAGGCCACGAGGATCGCGGCGATGAGATAAGTCAGCGCATCGAGGCAGATCGCGAGCGGCGCGCCCAGCCACTCGACGAGCCAGCCGCCCGCGCCGGGGCCGACGACCGACGACGCCGACAGGGTCGTCTGCAGCTTTCCATTCGCGCGAGCGAGCTCTTCCTTCGCCACTAGCTCGGGAAGGAAGGATTGACTCGCGACGATCGAGAGAGCGGAGAGGACGTTGAACGCCGCCGACACGATGTAGAGCGCCGCGATCCGCAGCCCGCCCGCGAACGCGAGCGCAGGGATCGAGCCCATGACGAGCGCAAAGCCGAGATTGCTCCAAACCAGGATCGGCTTCCGCATCCAGCGATCGACGACGACCCCGGCGAAGAGCGCCGCGACGAGCATGCTCCCCGCGCCGATCGCGCGCGTGAGCGACACCTGCTCGACGCTCGCGCGGAGCACCACCACCGCTGTGAGTGGCAGGGCCACCGCGCTGACCTGACTTCCGAAGACGGAGATCGTGTCGGCGAGCCAGAGTCGCGCGAAACCCGAGCGCGGAGGCATCACGCATCCCTGTTTCTGGTGAGCGCGGACGGGATCGAACCGTCGACCGAGGGATTAAGAGTCCCTTGCTCTACCGACTGAGCTACGCGCCCGCGCGCATGATAGCGGGGTTTTCTAGGCGGGCGACGGGGCTGCGCTAGACTCGGCGCCCCATGTCGAACCGCCCGTCCGTCACGCCGACTCGCCCGATTTCGCTCGTTCTATTGGCCCTGCTCTGGGTTGCCGCCGGCTGCGCCACCGTGCCGGCGCTGCCCGATGGCGAAGCCCCGCTCAAGATCACGAGCCAGGCGCTCCAAGAGACCGGGGAGCTCTACCTGTGGCCCGATCGGCTCGACCAGCGGATGCTGGTGGGGGCGCTCGATGCGCTCGAGGCTCGCTTCGACCGGGTGCGCTTCGACGTGAACGGCGCGGAGGGCCTGCTCGAGGTGAACGGCGCGTCGGTGCGCGTGCCGCTCGACCCGAAGTTCCAGCCCGACGAGTACCGCGACATCCTGGCGCGCTGCCTGAAGTTCACGGCCGACCACCTGGACGAGACGATCGAGCCGGACGACGACCTGGAGCACATCGCCCTGCGCGGGGCGCTGGGCGCGCTCGATCGCTACACCACCATCTTCTCCGGACGCGGCAGCGAGGACTTCCGCATCCGGTTCGAGGGCCGGCTGTCCGGCATCGGCGCCCGGCTCGGCCGGCGCGATGGCGATCTGGTCGCCGTGCACGTGTTCCCGGACAGCCCGGCGGCGAAGGGCGGGCTGAAGGACGGCGACGCCATCCTGTCGGTCGACGGCGACCCGACGCGGCCGCTCTCGGTCGAAGAGGCCGTCGACCGGATCCGCGGCCGCGCGAACACGGTCGTGACGCTCGGCATCCAGCGCGGCGAGGCCAAGGAGAAGCACGACCTCACGATCACGCGCGGCGAGGTCGTGATTCCCAGCGTCGAGTCGAAGAAGCTGCCCGGCGAGAAGGGCGAAAAACGGGTCGGCTACGCGCAGGTGTACCAGGTGAGTCACGACACGGCGGACGAGTTCCGCGAGCGCGTGAAGGAGCTCGGCCCGCTCGATGGGCTGGTGATCGACATGCGCGAGAACACCGGCGGCAGCCTGACCGCCGCCGTGCAGCTCTCCGACCTGTTCCTCGACTCACAGCTGATCGTGCGCACCGTGGCGCGCCCCGACCGCCCTAGTGACTCGAAGAACAGCGCCTATGCGCACCCCGAGGTGCTGTACCACTACCCGGTCGTGATCCTGGTCGACCCGCTCACCGCGTCGGCCGCCGAGATCATCTCGGGGGCGCTGCAGGCGCGCGGCGACGTGACCCTGGTCGGGCAGAAGACCTTCGGCAAGGGCCTCGTGCAGCAGGTCATGCCGCTGGCGGACGAGAACCTTTTGAAGCTCACGGTCGCCGAGTACATCCTGTCGGGCGATCGCGCGATCAACGAGAAAGGCATTCCGCCGGACGTGCCGTTGTATCCGGTCGCGAAGGCGTCGCTCGCGCCGCTCGCCGACGTGCCCGCGGGCGCGATCCCGTATCTGCGCGCGCTGGGCGAGGACGACAAGTTCCCGGTCGAGGCTGGCGCGATTCTTCTGCGCAAGCCGCGGCCCGAGGCGCTGGCCGAGGTGCGGAAGCTCGCCTACGCGGGCATCGCGGCCGAGCTCGCGAAGTATCAGGTGGCGTGGCAGCCGCATCGCGCCGACGGCGACGCGCCGCTGCCCAAGCCGCTCGAGTTCAAGAGCACCACCACGCCGCTGCGCGCGGGCGAGCCGGGCAAGCTGCACCTGTCGGTGACCAACCCCAACGACTTCGACATCCCCGACGTCTGGATCACGCTCTCGGCGAACGCGGAGTATCTCGCCAACCAGCTCGCGCCGATGGGCACGCTGAAGGCCGGCGAGACCCGCAATGGCGATTTCGACCTGACTCCGCCCGACGGCATCTCGGTGGCGCACCACCCGATCGACGTGCTGGCCGCGAGCGGCGACCGGCCGATCGGCAAGCAGCGCATCGTGCTCGAGGTGGCGTCGAAGCCCGCCGACCTGCAGATCGACGTGACCCGCAGCTCGCCCGACGAGGCCAAGGTGCGACTCACGAACAAGAGCCCGCATACCGCCACCTCGCTCACGATTGCGGTGCCGGGCGCCACGCGCTCGCTCGAGAAGCTCGAGCCGGGCGCGAGTCAGGACTTCGACCTGCCGCTGCCCGCGCAGCCCAAGACGATCACGATCGCGCAGGTCGGACCGTGGGCGCAGCGCCGCGTCGACGTGCCAATTCCCGAGAGTCACGCGCAGTACTCGGTGCCCGAGGTGGTGCTCGACGAGCGCTCCAGCGATGTCGCCCTGAAAGCGCACTCCGCCGGCGGCCTGCGCGACGGCTGGATCTCGCTCGACGGTCAGAAGAAGGCGCTGACCGGATTCGAAGGCAAGCCGGAGGGCGAGCTCGACGTGCCGGTCGCGGCCGGCGAGCACGACCTGGTGACCAAGGTCGAGACCTCGGACGGCGTGGCGATCTTCGACCTGCGCCGGCTGTCGCGCGAGGGAGTCACAGCAGAGTCAACTGCCGCGGCGCATCAATGACCTCGTCGAAGTCCAGCCCGATCTGAGACAGGATCGCCTGGGCGATCGGCCGCACCACCTTGTCGACGTAGTGCGCGCGGTCGGGCTCGAGCGCGAGCTCGGCGCCCGGCTCGACCGGCTCGGGGCCGGCGCGCGTCTGCACGTAGTGCACGACCCGGCCGACGTCACCGCCCGCCTTGCGCGCCGCCTCGACGTGCGGCGGGGTCGAGGCGGTGTAGCGGTCGACCGCGCCCTTGCGCAGGCCTTTGCGGATCACGAGCTCGCGGTCGAGCTTGCCCGCCAAGAGGTCCGCCACGGTCTCCTTCACGAACGGCGCCACCGGCTCGTCGCGGAAGAGCCGCTCGAGCATGCCGCGCTGCAGCCGCCGGCCGAGCTCGGGCCAGTCACGCCGCACCGCCTCGAGCCCCACCACGTGCAGCGTTCCCTCGCGCAGCCCCGCGTAGCGCTTCTTGCTGCCCGCGGTGCCGCCGCGGATGCTGGGCTGGAAGAAGCGCTCGTAGACGTACTCGAGCTCGAGCTCGAGCCGCGGCTCCACGGCCCACTCGGCGCGGATCGCCTCCGAGAGCTCGCCCTGCACGCGCGCGCGCAGCCGTTCGGCCTCGGCGTGCGCGGCCTCGGCCGAGAGTGACTCGTCGACGTGGACGAAGATCGAGTCGGTGTCTCCGTAGAGCACGCGCGCGCCCGCGGCCTCGAAGCCCCGGCGCGTGCGCTCGAGCATGAGCCGGCCGAAGCTCGTGACCGCGTTCGCGACCTCGGGGTCGAAGAAACGGCCCGACGGCGCGCCCAGCACACCGATCATGGCGTTCATCATGATCTTGATCGCCAGGTCGGCGTGGCGGTCGTTGCGCTGCTTGGCCCACTCACGGCGCTCGGCGAAGCGCGCCAGCACCTCGGGCAGGATCGCCTCGCTGCGCGAGAAGCGCGCGCCGTTGGGCGCGGTGATCGCGTCGTCGCCCTGCGCCACCGCGTGCGCGAGCGGATCGAGGTTGAAGGTGCGCATCAGGCTCGGATACAGGCTCTTGAAGTCGAACACCGCCACGTTCTTGAACACGCCCGGGTGTGAGTCCATGACGGCGCCGCCCGAGACCGGCGCGCTGACGCGCTCGCTGCGATTCACCGACGGGGCGACCCGGCCGCGGCGGCGCAGCTCGGGCAGATACAAGAGGTCGAAGGAGGCGATGCTCGCGCCCACGCGGTCGAGCTGCATGCCGCACAGCAGGCTGCGCTCGATCGCGAGCTCGAGCAGTGACTCCTGCTCGAGGATCTCGAGCACGAGCACGGCATCCTCGCGGTTGTAGGCCACGAAGCCGGGCGGGTCCTCGCGGTAGAGCCGCAGGATCTCGGCCACGCGCGCGCGGCCCGAGCCGTGGATCCGCTTGCCGCGGCCGAGCAGCGTGCGGCCCGCGGTCTCGAGCGAGAAGTCGTCGAGCGCGATGAAGGCGTCGCGCACCAGCGCGATGCCGTCGAGCACGATCCGGCCGGGAATCTCGGCGCGCTTCTGGCGCGTGAACGAAGCGTCCTCGGTGATCGCGAGCGCGCCTGGGGCGCGGCCGATCTCGAACGCGATCTCGAGCGAGCGCGCGCGCGCCGCCAGCACGTCCAGGTCGAACTCGACCACGTTCCAGCCCGTGATCACGTCGGGATCGAGCGCGCGGATGCGCTCGGCCACGCCGCGCAGGAGCGCGCGCTCGTCGGCATGATGGACTGCGCCGGCGACCGGCGCCTCGGACAGCACGTGCACCTCGTCGGCTCCGGCGCCATAGAGCGCGGCCGAGAGCACGCGGCTGGCGTCGGGAAGCGTCTCGAGGTCGAGTGACAGCACGCGCAGCTTCGGGTGACCCGTGCCCTGCGTCAGCTCCGGGTCGCGGAAGCGAAGCAGGCCGCCGGCGCCGCGCTCGGGCTCGCCGTGGATTTCGACCGCTGCGCGGAGACCGCGGTCGATCAGGAAGCGGTACGGGAAGCGGATGTCGGCCTCGAGCGCTCGCGCGCCGCGCGACTCGAGCTTCTCGCGCAGCCGCGGCACCGCCGGCGGCACCGGCGCGAACACGCGCACCAGCGGCGCGCCAGCGAAGTCCACGAGCTCGCTCGGCGCGATCTCCACGTCGCGCTCGTCTGCGAGCAGCTTCGCCGATTCGGGATGCGTGAAGAAGTACGGGCGGAAGCGCGTGTCCTCGACCAGGAACGGCTCACCGCTCGCCAGTCGCCCGAACAATTGCACCACCGCGCGGTTGCTGCGCAGACGGTAGGTCGGGTGGACGATGAAGCCCGAGTGACTCATGGCGGAGCGCCGAAGCCGCCACCGCCCGGTGTCTCGATCCGCACGCGCCCGCCGGGCGCCACGTCGAAGGACGCCTTGCCGCCCACGTCGCGCCCCTGGTGCGTGTTCCGGCCGCGCGCTCCCGGCAGGCCGTCCTCGAGCCCGAACGGCGCGCGCTCGCGGCGCTCGGACAGGATCGACACGCGCATCGGCTCCAGGAACTCGAGCTCGCGCACCAGGCCGTCGCCGCCGCGCCAGCGCCCGGCGCCGCCCGAGCCCGCGCGCAGCGAGAACTCGACCACGCGCACCGGGAAGCGGCTCTCCAACACCTCGGGGTCGGTGATGCGCGTGTTCGTCATGTGGGTGTGCACGCCCGAAGCTCCGTCGAAGCCCGGCCCGGCCCCGGCGCCGCCGCCGATCGTCTCGTAGTAGCCGAAGCGCTCGTTGCCGAACGTGAGATTGTTCATCGTGCCCTGGCAGGCGGCCAGCTTGTCGAGCGCGCCCAAGAGCACGTCGACCACGCGCTGACTGGTCTCGACGTTCCCGCCGCAGACCGCGCGCTCGGGGTCGGGATCGAGCAGCGAGTGACTCGGGATGCGCAGCGCGACCGGCCGCAGGCAGCCGGCGTTGAGCGGGATCTCCTCGCCCACGAGCGCGCGCAGCACGTAGATCACCGCGGCCACCGTGACCGCGCGCGGCGCGTTCAGATTCCCGGGCACCTGCGCGCCGGTGCCGGTGAAGTCGATCTCGAGTGCGCGCCCGCGCACCACGAGC
Organism: Myxococcota bacterium; assembly: GCA_035498875.1. Lineage (GTDB taxonomy): Bacteria > Myxococcota_A > UBA9160 > SZUA-336 > SZUA-336 > VGRW01. The sequence goes on along the minus strand of DATJZP010000055.1, from coordinate 3,769 downwards.
CGCACGCAGACCGGCGTGCCGTCGTCGAGCGTGTCGGCGAAGCGGTGCTCGCCCTCGGGCAGCTTCTCGATCTCGTCGGCGACCTTGGCGGCCGCGTTGTCCTGCACGTGGCGCATGTAGGCATCGACCGTCTCGTCGCCGTGCTGCTCCACCATCTCGAGCAAGAGCCGCGCGCCCGCGCGGTTGGCGGCGATCGCGGCCTCGAGATCGGCCAGGTTCTCGCGTGGGCTGCGCGCCGGAAAGCGCGCGGCGCACAGCGTCTCGAGCACGAGTGACTCGTCGAGCCGCCCCTGGCGCACCACGCGCAGCGCGCGCAGCACCACGCCTTCCTCCTCGAGCGTGTGCGAGAACGGCGGCATCGAGCCGGGCGTGATGCCGCCCACGTCGGCGTGGTGGCCGCGGCTGGCGCTGAAGAAGCGCAGCGCCCCGCGGGCGTCGTGCACGGGCGTGACGACGGTGACGTCGGGCAGGTGCGAGCCGCCGCCCGCCGGATCGTTGGTCACGAACACGTCACCCGGCGCGGGATTCGGATGGGCGGCCATCACCGCGCGCACCGACTCACTCATCGCGCCCAGGTGCACGGGGATGTGCGGCGCGTTCGCCACCAGGCCGGCCTCGCGGTCGAACACCGCGCACGAGAAGTCGAGCCGCTCGCGGATGTTGGTCGAGAGCGAGGTACGCCGCAGCACGATCCCCATCTGCTCGGCGATCGACATGAACAGGTTGTTCATGATCTCGAGCTTCACGGGATCGACCGCGGTGACTTCGGGACCGCGCGCGACCGCCAGCGCGCGGTCACTGAGCACGATCCGACCCGCGCCGTCGATCTCGAGCTCGAAGCCGGGGTCGACCACCAGCGTGCTCGTGGCCTCGAGCACGAGCGCCGGGCCACTGAGTCGCGTACCCGGGGCCAGCGCCTCGCGCTCGAACACGGGCACGTCCTCGCGGAACGCGCCTTCGCAGAACATGCGCGTCCGCCGGCGCGGCGGTGCGCTCGCGCTCGAGACGGGGCCCGCGCTGGCACGCGACACCACCGCGTGTCGGCCCAGCACCTCCGCGCGCGCCACCGTGGCCTCGATCGGGTGACTCGGGCGCGCGTAGCCGAAGGCGCGCTCGTGGGCCGCTTCGAAGCGCGCGCGCAGCTCGCCCGGCCCTTCGATCGGCAGCGTGAGCGAGGTCTCGGTGCCCGCGTAGCGCAGGTCGATCCGGCGCAGGCAAGTCACTTCAGAAGGCGCGAAGCCGTCGCTGGCGAGCGCCGCCCGGCCGCGGGCCTCGAGCTCGGCCCAGGTCTTGTCGAGCGCGCGCGCGAGCCCCGGCTCGAGCGGGGCGCGCCCCACGTCGGCTTCCCCGTGCCAGGCCACGTCGGCCAGGCCCATGCCGTAGGCCGAGAGCACGCCCGCGAGCGGATGCACCAAGACGCGCCGCATGCCGAGCCGGCGCGCGAGCGCGCAGGCGTGCTGTCCGCCAGCGCCGCCGAACACCACCAGCGCGTACTCGCGCACGTCGTAGCCGCGCGCGACCGACACCTGGCGGATGGCCTCGGCCATGTTCGCGTTCGCGATCTCGAGAAAGCCGCTGGCAATCTCCTCGGGCGCGCGCGGCATGCCGGCCTCGCGCAGGCGGCCCGCCATGCGGTGGAGCTCGGTCAGCACGCGCTCGAGCTGCAGCGGGAAGGGAAAGCGATCGCCGACCAGCCGGCCGAGCGCGAGATTCACGTCGGTCACGGTGAGCTCGCGCGCCTGCGGGTCGCCGTAGCAGAGCGGCCCCGGGTGCGCGCCCGCGCTCTCGGGGCCGACTCGGAAGCGGTGACCGTCGAAGCGGCAGAGCGACCCGCCGCCCGCGGCCACCGTGTGCACCGACAGCATGGGCGCGAAGATCCGCACGCCCGCCGTCTCGGTCTCGTACACGCGCTCGAACTCGACGCGTCCGTCGGGACCCGTCTCGACGCGACTCACGTCGGTCGAGGTGCCGCCCATGTCGAAGCCCACCGCGCGCGGCGCGCCGAGCTCGGCGGCGACCTGCGCGCAGGCCACCACGCCGCCGGCGGGGCCCGAGAGAATCGAGTGCGGCCCACGGAACTGCTCCGCGCCCGCCAGCCCGCCGCTCGACTGCATGATGCGCAGCGTGCTGCCCGGCAGCTCCTTCCGCAGCTCGGCGACGTAGGCGCGAAGCAGCGGCGTGAGATAGGCGTCGACGCAGACGGTGTCTCCGCGCGCGAGCAGGCCGATCTCGGGCGCCACCTCGTGAGACAGCGCCACGTGCCCGAACCCGACCTCGTGCGCGAGATCGCCGATCGCGCGCTCGAGCTCACCCCCGCGGTAGGCATGCAGCACCGCCACGGCCAGGCTGTCGAGTCCCGACGCGCGCAGCCGCAATAAGTCGGCGCGCAGCCGCGCGGGGTCGGGCCGCTCGAGGATCTCACCGTGCGCGTCGGCCCGCGCGTCGACCTCGAGCACCTCACGGTACAGCAGCTCGGGCTTGGTGATGCGCAGGTCGAACAGCTTCGGCCGCGCCTGAGTCCCGATCGCGAGCAGGTCGCGGAAGCCGCGCGTGATCGCCAGCGCGAACGGCACGCCCTTGCGCTCGAGCAGCGCGTTGGTGGCGAGCGTCGTGCCCATGCGCACGTCGCAGGGTGGAATCGGCGCTCTCTTCGACAGCCCGAGCAGCTCACGGATCGCGTCGAGCGGCGCCCGATCGGACGACAGCAGCTTCGCCACGCGCAGCTGCCCGGTCGCCGGATCGCGCGCGATGCAGTCGGTGAACGTGCCGCCGCGGTCGATCCAGAACTCGAAGCGCCCGCGTGACGTCATCTCATCCGCCGGGACTCACTCGCACATCTCGAGCGTGCCGGTGCAGCACTCGCGCACCTTGGGATCGGTCTCCTTCGCGCACTGCGGCTGCATGTTGGGCAGCATCGACTCGTCGCAGTTCATCTCGAGTGAGTGCCAGGCGGCGCAGCGCACGCTCGGATCGGGGTCCGCCGTGGCGGTCACCAGGCCCATCGACGCGACGCAGCCGTCGGCGTCGGCGAGCTGCTCGGCCACCTTGGCGCGCACGCGCGGGTCGGCGTCGCTCGAGAGCGTGTCGATCAGGGTGTGCAGCGCCGGGCCTTCGGGCTCGATGTCCGCGGCCGCCTGGATCCGCATGTCGGGGCTCGAGCTGCGCAGCTCTTCCAGCGCATCGGCCTGCGTGCGCGCGTGCTCCTCGCGCCGCGCCGCGGCGTCGGCTTTCTGCTTCTCGGTGGGCTTGTTGTCGCGCATGGCGCGGAAGCGCTCGCGCAACGCCTCGCCGAGCTTCGGCTTGTGACTCGCACTGGCCGCGGCCGGCACGTCGCCGACCTCGAGCTTGGCGAGCAGCGTGCGATCCTGGTCCTTGTCGAAGCGCCATTGTGCACGGTACGAGGTGCCCGAGAGCAGCGGCGGAATCACCTGCTCCATGCTCACGTCCTGGAGCTCGAGGTTGGTCGGCTGTGAGTCGAGATCGCCGGCCAGCTGGAAGCCCGCCTCGCGCGCCAGCCGCTCGACCACCAGCCCGCGCGGCGCATCGTGAGCCGTCACGGTGACCTTGCCGTCCTTGAACTGGACCTCGACCTCGCCGGTCGCCACGGTGGTCGTGGTCGGCGCGGACCGCTCCGCCTTCGAAGAACCGCCCTGTGACTTGCTCTTGCCGCCCGGCTCGCACGCTCCGAGCGCCAGCAGCGCCACCATCGCGAAGACTACCGCTCTCACTCGCCTGCCCTCTCCATTGCACGTCCCCCGATCTTCCACAC
>DATJZP010000054.1:0-19233 GCA_035498875.1 Myxococcota bacterium | reverse complement strand
GCGCGCGCGAACGCGGGCGGCGCGGGTGGCGGGGGCGCGCAGCTCACCGCCTTCGGCCGCGCGCTGATCGCGGCCTACCGCGCGGTCGAGCGAGTCAGTCAGCGCGCGGCGGACTCGCGGCTGGCGCGTGCCCGCCCGAAGTCGCCGCGCGCGGCGGCGCTGCGCCGGCCGCTCTCGAAGTCGGGAAGGCGCGCGCGTTCGCGGAGTTGACCCAGAGCGCGACCGCGCTGCCCGGGCGGAGCTGCGCGGCGACGGGATCGAGGCCCGGCACGCGAACCAAGAGCAGCGCACCGCCGACGTCGACGTCGACCAGGAGTGACTGAGCCGCGTCGGGCTCGAGCGCGGCGACCTTGCCGTGCAGGACCTGCGCCGCGACCGAGCCCGCGGCGGGCTCGAGCGCGAGCACGCCGTCGCGCGCCTTGAGATGGAGCCGCGCGTGCAGCCCCGGCGCGGCGCCGGGACAAGCCACCTCGATCGTCTCACCCCCGATCCGGATCCGCGCGCGCTCGCCGGCGACCGACTCGATCTCGCCTTCGACGACCGCCCCGACCTCGTCCGGGCCCACGATCTCGCGCAGCGCGCGCGAGCGCGAGAGCGCGCCGACGTCGCCCTCGGCGACCACTGCGCCCTGCTCGAGCAGGACGCCGTGCGTGGCGAGGCGCGCGACCTCGTCGAACTGGTGACTCACGTAGACGATCGGCACCCGCAGCTCGCGGCACAGCCGCTCGAGATAGGGCAGGAGCTCGGCGCGGCGCGCCAGGTCCTGGGCGGCCAACGGCTCGTCGAGCAGCAGCAGGCGGGGCTGCGACAAGAGCGCCCGTCCGATCGCGACCCGGTGCCGCTCGCCGCCCGACAGCTGGTGCGGCCGGCGCGCCAGCAGCTCGCGCAGCCCGAGCAGGTCGATCACGTCGTCGCTCCGGATCCTCCGCGAGTCACTCGGCGCGCGCCGCTCGCCGTAGCGCAGGTTCCCCAGCACCGAGCGGTGGGGGAAGAGGCGACCTTCCTGGAAGACACAGCCGATCCGGCGGCGTTCGGGCGGCACGGGACGCCGGCCGGTCTCGAAGTAGACCTGGCCGTCGAGCGCGATCCGGCCCGAGGTGGGAGTCAGAAGCCCGGCGATCGTGTGCAGCAGCGTGGTTTTGCCCGAGCCCGAGCGGCCGAACAGCGCCAGCACGCCGGGCGTGGGCGCGGCGAACGCCACGTCGAGCGCGAACTCACCGCGCCGCAGTGCCGCGCGAACCTCGAGCACTAGCTGCCCAGCCGCCGGCGCGCGCTGCGTGCCAGTGCCTCGGCGAACAGCAGTCCGCCGACGCCGAGCGAGAACGAGATCAGCGCCAGTCGCGCGGCGCTGGCGTCGCCGTCCGGCGTCTGCAGCGCCGTGTAGAGGGCGAGCGGCAGGGTGCGCGTCTCACCCGGGATGTTCGACACGAACGTGATCACGGCCCCGAACTCGCCCAGCCCCGCGGCAAAGGCGGTCACCGCGCCGGCCAGGATGCCCGGCAACATCAGCGGCAGGGTGATCGTGGCGAAGCGGTCGAGCGGGCCCGCGCCCAGCGTGCGCGCCGCGTCCTCGAGCCCGACGTCCGCGTGCTCGAGCGAGATCCGGATCGCGCGCACCATCAATGGGAACGACATCACCGCGGTGGCGAGCGCCGCGCCCGCGCGCGTGAACACGAGCTGGATGCCCAGATTCCGATCGAGCCAGCCGCCCAGCGGCCCGCGCGCGCCGAACAGCAGCAGCAGGAGATACCCCACCACCACCGGCGGCAGCACCAGCGGCAGGTGAACCGTCGCGTCGAACAGCGTCCGTCCGGGGAAGCGCCGGCGCGTCAACAGCCACGCCACCGCGATCGCCAGCGGCAGGCTGAACGCGACGCTGCGCAGCGCCACGCTCAGGCTCAGCCAGAGCGCCTGCCGTTCGGAATCGAGGAGTGGGAGCAAGCTCGCTATGTCGCCAAGGATATGACGAACGCGGAGCCGGAGCGCGGGTAGGGTGCCCGCGCGATCATCGGACGGTCAGCTCTGGGGCGGCACCAGCGCCTTCTGCCACGCGGGCAGCACGCGGAAGCCGTCGTACCAGCGCACGATCTCGGGATACTTCTCGAACGGCACGCGGGCGGCATCGCCGAACGCCATGCTCGTGCCCAGTACGAACTCGGCGATCGTGAGTCGCTCGCCCACCAGCCACTTGCGCCCGCGCAGGTGCGAGTTCAGGACCCGGGCGAGCGGGTGGAAGAGCGCCTCGCCGCGCGCGACCTCGGCCTCGTTCGGGCCGCCCGGCATGCCCGCGAGCTGCTTCACGACGCGCTCGAACACGATCGGGGTGATGGCGGGAGTCCAGTGCGCAGATTCCCAGTTGGCCCAGCGCGAGATCTCCGCCTGCAGCCGGATGTCGTTCGGCCAGAGCCCGCTCGCGGGCTGCCGGGCCGCGAGATACTGCAGGATCGCGTTCGACTCCCACAGCACGAAGTCACCGTCGACGAGCACGGGCATCTTCATGTTCGGGTTCAAGGCGGCGTAGTCGGCCGCGCGCTGTTCGCCCTTGAACAAGTCGACCACGTGCTCCTCGACGTCCAGGTCCAGGTGGCGCACGAGCGCGCGCACCTTGAGCGCGCGCGGGGAAGGTGGAAACACGTACAGCTTCATCATCTCGGTTCTCCTCGTGCCCGCGGCTAGGCCGCGAAGCGTGACAGGGGCAGGTCCCAACCTTTGTCGTAGCTGCCGCGCGGCGCCGCCGGGCCGAGCGCCTCCCAGCCGCGGTGCTCCAACGTGACTCGCGTGCCGTCGGCCTCGGGCGCGAAGCGCACCTCGACCTCGGTGTGTGCGTCCCAGTTCGGCTGGCGCCAGGTGAAGATCACGCGTCCGGGCGGGTCGAACGCAGTGACCCGGCCGATCTCGTACTCCTCGCCGTCGGTGTAGCGCTCGAAGAAGCGCCCGCCGACGCGGCCCTCGAAGATCAGCTGGTCGGCGCGCGCGCCGCCGAACGACATGCCCTCCTTGAGCGGCCACCAGCGCCCGATGTCGTCGGTGAAGTGCCGGAAGGCGGCGGCGACCGGGCGTTTCACGAAGATGGATTTCTGGACGATCACGGCTCCTCCTGTGACTCGGCGAAGCGCTTGAACGCGTCGAGCGCGCGGTCCCAGCCCGCGCTCACGCGCTCGAGATAGGCGCGCGCCTCCTCCAGCGCGCGTGAGTCCTCGCTGCGCAGGTAGAGCACCTCGCGGCCCTGGGGCACGGCCTTCAAGAGCCCCGCGCCCCGCAACACGCGCAGGTGCTTCGCAACGGCGGGCCGGGACATGGGCAGCCCGCGCGACAGGTCGGTCGCGCGCATCGGCCCGCGGCCCACGCGCTCGATCAGCGCCCGGCGGGTGGGATCCGCCAGCGCTTGGAGCGTCCGATCGAGCGCCGTCCGAGCCATGCCGCATCTTGTAACCCAATGGTTACATAAAGTCAAATCAAGTGCGCACAAACGCCAGAAATGAGCCACTGCTCAGAAGAGCTAGACTCCCGGCCCATGGCAGGCGTGGTGCTCGTCACGGGCGGGAACTCGGGAATCGGCTTGGAGTGCACGCGGGCGCTGGCGCGCGCGGGGCGGCAGGTCTTCATCGCCAGCCGCAATCGGGCGACCTCGGAGGCCGCGGCCCGCGCGATCGGCGGGCAGGTCGAGGTGCTCGAGCTGGATCTGGCCTCGATGAGCTCCGTGCGCGCGCTGGTGCACCAGCTCGAGCAGCGCGCCGTGCCGCTGGCCGCGCTGGTCTGCAACGCGGGCCTGCAGTTCAATCACGGCCCGCGGCTCTCGGACGACGGCTTCGAGCTGACCTTCGCGGCGAATCACCTGGGTCACTTCCTGCTCACGAACCTGTTGCTCGAGAGACTCGGCGCGAACGCGCCCGCCCGGATCGTGATCGTCTCTTCCGGCGTGCACGACCCGGCGATGCGCACGGGCATGCCGCACCCGTCGATCTCGGACTTCGAGACGCTGGCGCGCACGGGCAGCGGCACCAAGGGCCGCTTCAACGGCCGGCTCGCCTACGTGAACAGCAAGCTCTGCAACCTGTGGTTCGCCTACGAGCTGTCGCGCCGGCTCGAGCCGTCGCAAGTCACCGTGAACGGCTGGGAGCCCGGGCTCGTTCCCGGCTCGGGGCTGATCCGCGACTACCCGGCACCGATCCAGTGGGTCTGGAACCGCGTGTTGCCCGGGCTCGCCGCGGCGATCAATCCGATCTTCGCCGGCGTGAGCACGGCGCGGAAGTCGGGCGAGTCTCTCGCGAGCCTGGTGCTCGACCCCGCGTACGCGGGCGTCTCGGGCAAGTATTTCCCCTCGCACACGCGCTGGCGCGAAGCCCGCTCTTCGGTCGACTCTTACGACACCGCGCGCGCGCGCGAGCTCTGGGACGCCAGCGTGCGGCTCTCGGGCCTGTCGCGCCGGGGCCCGTGACTCGCTTCCGCGTCACGCTCGAGTACGACGGCACCGACTTCTCGGGCTTCCAGCTCCAGCCGAACGGGCGCAGCGTGCAGGGCGCCCTCGAGGCGGCCGTCCACGAGATCACGCGCGAGGAGCGGCGGGTGATTCCCGCGGGTCGCACCGACGCCGGCGTGCACGCGCGCGGGCAGGTCGCGCACTTCGACTCCGACACCCGACTCAGCGCGAACGATCTGCAGCGGGCGCTCAACGCGGTCTTGCCGCGCGACGTCGCCGTGCTCGCGCTCGCGAGCGCCGCGCCCGACTTCGACGCGCGCCGCGACGCGCGCGCCAAGCTCTACGTCTACCGCATCCTGAACCGGCCGCAGCCCAGCCCGCTGCGCGCGCGCACGCACCTGCACCTGCGCGCGGCGCTCGACCTCGGCGCCATGGCAGAGGCCGCCAAGTCACTCCTGGGCAGCCACGATTTCAGCGCCTTCCGCGGCGCGCCGGGCGGCGTCCCAGAGGACGAGAACCCGCGCCGCAGCCTGGACCGGCTCGAGCTGGTGCCCCACGGCGACGAGGTCTGGATCGAGGCGCAGGGCCGCAGCTTCCTGCGCCACATGGTCCGCAACATCGCCGGGACGCTGGTCGAGGTGGGGCAGGGGCGGAGACCCCCCGGCGAGCTCGCGGAGGTCCTGGAGTCGCGCGACCGGGCCCGCGCCGGACCCACGGCGGCCGCCCACGGGCTGTGCCTGGAGCAGGTCTTCTACGCTCCTTGACCCGTAGCAGCCGTTCGTATATCCCATGGGCCCGCGCGATTTCCCCCTGCGGGGAATCCCTTTGCGAGAGGCCCATCTTGTCGAATCCCAAGAACCCCACCCGCAGCATCTCGGAGGCCGAGGTCGAGCGGCACTGGTTCATCGCCGACGCCAGCGACAAGGTGCTGGGCCGTTTCGCCTCGCGCGTGGCCACGATCCTGCGTGGCAAGCACAAGCCGACCTTCACGCCGCACGTCGACGGCGGTGATTTCGTGGTGGTGGTGAACGCGAAGCAGGTGCGACTCACCGGCCGCAAGCTCGACAACAAAGAGTACATCCGGCACTCGGGCTACCCGGGCGGACTGCGCACCGACAGCGCGCGCTATCTGCTCGAGCGACACCCCGACCGCGTGGTGCGGGCGGCGGTGAAGGGCATGCTGCCCAAGGGCCCGCTCGGCCGGCGCATGCTCAGCAAGCTGAAGATCTATCCGGGTGCCGAGCACCCGCACGCCGCGCAGAAGCCGACGGCGCTGGAGTTCAAGTCATGACGATGGCTCGCCAGACCGCGCGCTTCTACGCCACCGGGCGGCGCAAGACTTCCACCGCTCGCGTGTTCCTGCGCCTGGGCACCGGAGCGATCCAGGTGAACGGGCGCAACGTCGAGGAATACTTCCCGCGCGAGATCCTGCGCCTGCACGCCTTCGAGCCGTTGCGCACGATCGATCGGGTGGGAAACTTCGATCTGTTCGTGACCGTGAAGGGCGGCGGCGACAACGGCCAGGCGGGCGCGATCCGCCAGGGCCTGGCCCGCGCGCTCGAGAAGTACGACTCCACGCTGCGCCCGACCCTGAAGCGCGCCGGCTTCCTCACGCGCGACGCGCGCGAGAAGGAGCGCAAGAAGTACGGCCAGCGCGGCGCCCGAGCGCGGTTCCAGTACAGCAAGCGTTGATCCCAAACGCGCCGGAGCATGGGTAGGGTGCCCATGCGATCACAGGTCGGGATCACAGCGATCATCCCGGCGAGATATGCGTCGACCCGCTTTCCCGGGAAGCCTCTCTTTCCGCTGCTCGGGAAGCCGATGATCCTGCACGTGGCGGAGCGCGTGTCCGCCGCGGTAAAGGCTGGGGTCGTGACTCGTTTCCTCGTCGCCACCGACGACGAGCGGATCGCCGCGGCGGTGCGGGGCGCGGGCTTTCCGGTGCGCATGACGCGCTCCGATCACCCGACCGGTACCGACCGCCTGGCCGAGGTCGCGGCCGGGCTCGACGACGACATCGTCTGCAACATCCAGGGCGACGAGCCGCTGATCGAGGTCGAGACGATCGCGTCGCTGGTGGCGCCGCTCGTGGCCGACGCATCTCTGTGTATGGGCACGCTGAAGACGCCGCTCGACCGACCCGAGGATCGCTTCGATCCCAACCGGGGCAAGGTCGTGGTCGACGAGCGCGAGCGCGCGCTGACCTTCACCCGGCTGCCGATCGTGGAAGACGTGCCCGCGAGTCAGTCCTACTTCAACAAGGCCAGGGTCGAGGCCGAGCACCGCCGCCGCGGGCTCACGGTCTGGAGCGACATCGGCGTCTACGCCTACCGGCGCGAGTTCCTGCTGCGCTACGCCAAGCTGCCGCGCACGCCGTTCGAGCAGTCGGAGCGGCTCGAGCAGCTGCGGGCGCTCGAGTCCGGCTTCGAGATCGGCGTGCCCACGGTCGCGCACCGCGCGCTCGAGGTCGACACGCCCGAGGACGTGGCGCGCGTCGAGGCGGTGCTTCGCGCGGGCTAGTGCGAGCCGCCGCCGGCGGGCTTGGGCATGACCATCGTCGGAACGCCGGAGGGGCTGGCGGCGCTCGGCCCGATCGTGATCTGGCCTTCCACCTTGGCGCCGCGCTCGATCACGATGCCCTCGGTCTTCATGTCGCCGTAGACGCGGGCGCTCTTGCGCAGGGTGATCTCGGTGCGCGCTTCGATGTCGCCGTGCACTTCGCCGTCGATCAGGATCGACTCGGCCTTGATGTGCGCAGTCACTTTGCCGCTCGGGCCGATCGTCACGGTGGACTCGCAGTCGAGGTCGCCCTCGATCGAGCCGTCGATGTGCACGCTCTTGTGCAGCTTCAGCGAGCCCGTGAACTGCGAGCTCGCGTCGAAGTAGGTGCCGACCGGCGCGGGCAAGGCCGGCTTCACGTCCAACGTCGCCGTGCCCGCCGGCAGCGCCTTCGCCATTGCAGAGCCCTTGGCCAGCTTTCCGAACATGGTGCGTCCTTTCAGGGGACGGGTCGCCGTTCCGATCGACCGGTCCGGCAGCGCCCTTGAGGGCGCAGGTATCATGCGCCGGTGGCCCGCCGGATCCCGACGCCGGAGTCGATCGACGCCGATTTCTTGACCGACCTCCTGCGCCGGAACGGACATCCGCGCGCACGCGTGGCGCGCTTCAGCGCGGAGCGCGTCGGCACCGGACAGATCGGCAAGTGCGTGCGCTTCGAGCTCGAGCTGGCCGGTGACCCGGACGGCGCTCCCCAGTCACTCGTGGGCAAGTTCCCGTCCGACGACCCGCTTTCGCGCAAGACCGGCGAGGACCTGGGTAACTACCACCGCGAGGTGATGTTCTACCGCGAGCTCGCCGGACGGCTGCCGGTCCGCACGCCCAAGTGCTACTTCGCCGAGATCGAGGGCCGGGGCAGTGACTTCGCGATCCTGCTCGAAGACATGGCGCCGGCGCAGGCCGGAAACCAGCTCGCCGGCTGCTCGGTGGCCGTTGCGCGCGCGGCGGTGCGCCAGCTCGTGAACCTGCACGCGCCGACCTGGGGCGACCGCTCGCTCTGCGGCAAGGACTGGATCGAGGAGCGCAGCCCCGAGACGGCCAAGCAGTGGCAGGAGATGTACCGGCAGAGCCTCACGCCGTTCTTCGCGCGTTTCGATCCGGTGCTGGCGCGGGACGAGCGCGAGATCATCGCCAAGGTCGCCGACTCGCGCGGCGTGCCGTTCGTGTATCCCGCCGAGCCTTGGGCGCTGGTGCACATCGACTTCCGGCTCGACAACCTGTTGATCGACGAGTCGATGACTCCGCCGGCCGTCGCGGTGGTCGACTGGCAGAGCATGGTGCTGCAGTCACCGCTCTCCGATCTGGCGTACTTCATGGGCGCGTCGCTCCTGCCGGAGGTCAGGCGCCCGGTCGAGCGCGAGCTCGTGCGCGAGTATCACGCCGGGCTGCTCGCGCAGGGAGTGAAGAGCTACGACTTCGCACACTGCTGGGACGACTACCGGCGCGGCGCGTTCGCGGGCTTCCTCGTGACCGTGGTGGCATCGGTGATCGTGCAGGAGACCGCGCGCGGGAACGAGATGTTCACCGCCATGGCCAAGCGCCACGCGCGCCACGCGCTGGACCTTCGCTCGGCGGAGTTCCTGTGAGTCCGCTCGAATCCGACCGCCCATTGATCGTGTACGTCGACTTCAAGAGCCCGTACGCGTACGTGGCCATGGCGCCGACCTGGGCGCTGGGCGAGGAGCTCGGGATCGCGATCGACTGGCGGCCGCTCACGCTCGACATTCCATCCTTCGGCGGCTCGGCCCGGCTCGACAGCCGGGGCAAGGTCGCGGAGAGCCAGCGCAGCGCGAGTCAGTGGTCGATGGTGAAGTACGCATACAAGGACGCGCGCCGCTACGGCGCCCTGCGCGGGCTCACGGTGCGCGGTACCGAGAAGATCTGGGACACCACGCTCGCAGGCATGGGCCTGCTCTGGGCCAAGGCGCAAGGTGACTCGATCGCCCGCCGCTACTGCGCGCGGAGCTTCGAGCCGTTCTGGAGGCGTGAGCTCGACGTCGAGGACGTGGCGGTGGTCGAGGGCGTGCTGCGCGCGGCCGGCGCCGACACGGCGGGCTTCCGCGCGCACGTCGCGGGCCCGGCGCGCGCCGAGTATCTGGCGTTCCAGGAAGCCGTCTTCGACGCCGGAGTCTTCGGCGTGCCGGGCTACGTGGTCGAGGGCGAGTACTACTGGGGCCGCGAGCACCTGCCGCGCATCCGCTGGATCCTGCGGGGACGGCGCGGCGAGTCACCCGACGTGGCCTACCGGCACTTCGCATGAGCGCGCGCGTCACCGTCTGCGTCGACTTCAAGAATCCGCACGCGTGGCTCGCGATCGCGCCCACGCGCGCACTCGAGGCGAAGCTCGGCACGGCGTTCGACTGGCGGCCGCGCAGCGTGGCGCCGATCGCGCGGCCCACGCCGCTCGGTCCGGGCTCGAGCCGCGGCGAGCGTCATCGCAGCATCCGTGCGGCCTACTGGGTGACCGACCTCGCGCGCTACGCGGAGTCGCGCGGGCTCGTCTTGCGCGATCCCTACCGCAGCTTCGACACCACGCCGTTCGCGCTCGCCCTCCTGCACCAGCGCAAGACCGCGCCGGAGAAGAGCGGGCTCTTCGTCGAGCGCATCTTCGACGCGCTCTGGCGCCAGGGCGTGGCGGCCGAGGCGCTCTCCTCGGGGCTCGAGACCGCGGCGCCCGAGGAGCTGGCCGAGAACGAGGCCGAGCTCGAGTCACTGGGCGTCTGGAACGTGCCCGCGTATCTCGTGCACGGCGAGCTGTTCATGGGACGCCAGCACCTGCCCATGGTGGAGTGGCTCGTCGGCGGTCGCTCCGGCCCGCCCCCGATCTGAACCCGCGCAGAAGGACTCGACCCATGCCTGCCCCAATGAACGAGCTCGGCTTCTACACCCTGGCCGGTCAGCCCAAGTCGCCGCGCGAGCTCCTGGCCGAGATACCGGCGGCCGAGGCGCAGGGCATCGGCGCCTGCTTCATCTCGGAGCGCTTCAACATCAAAGAAGCCGCGACGCTCTCGGGCGCGGTCGGCGCGATCTCGACCACGATCGGGATCGCGACCGCCGCCACGAATCACAACACGCGCCACCCGATGGTCACGGCCTCGTACGCGATGACCATGCACCGACTCACCAACGGCCGCTTCTCGCTCGGCCTGGGCCGCGGTATCAAGCCCATGTTCCAGATGCACGGCATGCCGCTCGTCACCACCGCGCAGCTCGAGGACTTCGTCGGGATCATGCGCCGGCTCTGGCGCGGTGAGGCGGTGATGGGTCACGACGGCCCGGCGGGCAAATATCCGCTGCTCGCGCTCGGCCCCGACTACGCCGGCGAGATCCCGATCACCTACACCGCCTTCGGGCCGAACTCACTGGCGCTCGGCGGCCGCGCCATGGACGCGGTGGTGCTGCACACCTTCTTCACCGACGAGACCACCGCACGCTGCGTGCGCGAGGTGAAGCAGGCGGCCGAGAAGGCCGGCCGCGACCCGGCCAAGGTGCGCGTCTGGTCGTGCTTCGCGACGATCGGCGATCACCTGCCCGAAGCGATCCGCCTGAAGAAGACGGTGGGCCGCATGGCGACTTATCTCCAGGCCTACGGCGACTTGCTGGTGAAGACGAACCGCTGGGACCCGAAGGTGCTCGAGCGCTTCCGAGCCGACCCGCTGGCGGGGAAGTTCCCCGGCGCGATCGACGCGCGCGCCACCACGGAGCAGCTCGAGCAGATCGCGAAGCTGATTCCCGAAGACTGGCTCGCGCCCGCCGCGACCGGCTCGCCCGCGCGCTGCGTCGCCAAGATCCGCGAGCAGTTCGCGCTGGGCTGCGACGGTGTGATCCTGCACGGCGCGAGCCCCAGCGACCTGGAGCCGATCGTGCGCGAGTACGCGAAGACCCGGCCGGTGGGAAGGTTCGACCACCTGGCGGCGAATCCGGCCGGCTGATTTTCCAATCGGTCCACGCTGTCGGAATGGGCGATACTCGATCGTCCTAGGAGCAGGAGGTACGCATGCTCTACGCGATTCTCTGCTACGGCGACCAGGACAAGGTGCGCGGGATCAGCGCGGCGCAGGAAGAGGCGCTGATGCAGAAGCTCGGCAAGGTTCACGCGCGGCTGATCGACGACAAGAAGCTGGGGCCGCACTTCCGGCTGATGACCACCGGCGCCGCGAAGACGCTCCGCGCCGAGGACGGCAGCGTGTACGACGGCCCGTTCGCCGAGACGAAGGAAGCCCTGCTCGGGCTCTACGTCGTGGAGTGTGAGTCGCTCGACGATGCCCTCCGCATCGCGCACGATCTCGAGGTCCCGCGCATCGAGGCCGGTGTCGGTGGCCAGCTCGAGGTGCGGCCGCTGCTCGCGTATTTCGAGGGAACGGCCTTGTGATCGACGACCAATGGCTCGAAGCCGCGCTGGCCGCCGCGCGGCCTCAAGCCATGGGTGCGCTGCTGCGCTATTTCCGCGATCTCGACGCCGCCGAAGAGGCCTTCCAGGAGGCCTGCCTGCGCGCGCTGCAGAAGTGGCCCCAGGATGGTCCGCCGCGGAATCCCGCCGCCTGGCTGATCCAGGTGGGCCGCAACGCGGCGCTCGATCACGCGCGCCGCCAGAGCCGGAACCGCGAGCTGCCCTCGGAGGAGCTGCTCTCGAACCTCGAGGACGCCGAGGCAGCGCTGGCGGAGAGCCTCGACGCGAGTCACTACCGCGACGACGTGCTGCGGCTGTTGTTCATCTGCTGTCACCCGGACCTGCCCGCCGCGCAGCAGATTGCGCTGGCGCTGCGAGTGGTGTCGGGGCTCTCGGTGAAGGAGATTGCGCGCGCGTTCCTGGTGACCGAGAGCGCGATGGAGCAGCGCATCACGCGTGCCAAGCGTCGCGTGGCCGCGGGCGACGTGCCGTTCGAGACGCCCGGCGCAGACGAGCGCGACTCACGGCTCTCGGCCGTGTGCGCGATGATCTACCTGCTCTTCAACGAGGGCTATTCGGCGAGCGGTGGTGAGCTGCACGTGCGGGCGCCGTTGTGCGAGGACGCGATCCGGCTCGCCCGCCTGCTGCTCGCGCTGTTTCCCGAGGAGGCCGAGGTGCGCGGGCTGACCGCGCTCTTGATCCTGCAGCACGCGCGCTCGAAGGCGCGGCTCGACGAGCGTGGCGAGATCGTCCTGCTCGAGGACCAGAACCGCGCGCTCTGGGACCTGCCGGCGATCGCCGAGGGGCTGGCCATGGTGGCTTCGGCGAAGAACGCGGTGCCGGGGCCGTATCTCTTGCAGGCGGGCATCGCCGCCGAGCACGCGCGCGCGCAGCGGCCGCTCGAGACGGACTGGGGCGAGATCGACCGCCTGTACGCGCTGCTCGAGGAAGCCCAGCCCTCGCCTGTGGTGACTCTGAACCGCGCCGTGGCCGTGTCGAAGGTGCGCGGGCCGGCGGCGGCGCTCGTCATGATCGAGCCGCTGGCGGACCGGCTGGCGAGCTATTTCCACTATTTCGGGACCAAGGGCGCGTTCCTGCTGCAGCTCGGCCGCAGCGACGAGGCGCGCGCCGCGTTCGACCGGGCCATCGCGCTGGCCAACACCGCGGCCGAGGCCGCGCACATCCGCCTGCAGATCGATCGCTTGATGTCGGAGTCGGGTCGCTCCGTTCGTCCTCAGGACAACGGAGGATGACCCCATGTGCCCAGCCTGTCTCGCGACCGCCGCGACCACGTTGATCACGGCGGCCGGCGTCTCGTCGGCCGGCGGCTTCGGAGCCTATCTCGCCGCGAAGCTGCTGCGCGCCTCGAGCGCGCCCGAGGATTTCCAGCTCAGGATGCAACCCGAAGGAGAGAGTCATGGATCGACCGCGCATCGTCTCACGCGCTGAGTGGCTGCTCGAGCGCAAGCAGCACCTGGCGAACGAGAAACGACTCACCCGGCTGCACGAGCAGCTCGCCGCCGAGCGCCGCCGGCTGCCCTGGGTCCGGGTCGAGAAGCGCTATGTGTTCGACGGCCCCGATGGCGCCGAGACGCTGGCGGAGCTGTTCGGCGAGCGCAGTCAGCTGATCGTGAATCACTTCATGTTCGGACCCGACTGGAAGCAGGGCTGCCCCGGCTGCTCGTTCGGCGCCGACAACATCGAGGGCGGGCTCGTGCACCTGCGCCAGCGCGACGTGAGCTACGTGGCGGTGTCGCGCGCGCCGCTCTCCGAGATCGAGGCGTTCAAGAAGCGAATGGGCTGGAGCTTCAAGTGGGTGTCTTCGGGCGGGAACGACTTCAACTACGACTTCCACGTGTCGTTCCGACCCGAGGAGCTCGGCGGCCGCGGCACCTACAATTTCGAGGAGCAGGAGATTCGGAGCGACGAGCTTCCCGGCTTGAGCGTCTTTGCGAAGTCAGCCGAGGGCGAGGTGTTCCACACCTACTCGGCCTACGCGCGCGGCGCCGAGGGCACGCTCGCCACCTACACGCTGCTCGACATGACCCCGCTCGGCCGCGACGAGCAGGGTGACATGACCAACTGGATCCGCCACCACGACCGCTACGAGGAGCGGCCGGCGAAGCCGGTGCGGCACTGACGGGAACGCTCAGCTCGGGCGTCCCGCCCAGAAGTCCATCTCGCGCCGGGCGGCGCCCTTGAGCAGCCGGTCCTGCCAGCTCGAGTCGTCGACCAGGAGTGCCTGCGGAGGCTTCTTCACGGCATTCTTGGTCCACGACAGCGCGCGCCAGCGGTAGTGTTGGTAGACCGACAGGATGTGCGCGGCGTACGCCTCGGCGAGCCTGCGGTTGCCGCGCACGATCACGAAGTTCTCGTCGTTGGTCTCGCTGGCGGCGGTCGAGAAGTTGTGACTGCCGGTGATCACAACCGGGTTGGTGAACGGATCGATCACGATCAGCTTCGAGTGCACGATTGCGAAGCCGATCCGGCCCGGCCCGCTCAGGAACTGCTTGCGGGTCACCTCCTCGGCCGCCTTCGCGTAGGCGTGCAGCCCTTCGGGCTGCACGACGTCGAGTGTGAGCGGCTTGTGCACCTGGCCGTCCGCCACCGTGCGCACGGTGACCTTCGACTCGTCGCCCTTCTTCGCGTTCTCCGGCGGCAGCGTGCTGACCACGCCCTTGATGTACAGGTTTCCGGGATGATCGAGCCGCGTGCGCACGGTATCGAACACCGCCTTGGCGCCGGGCTGGAACATCAGGAACAGGATCGCCTGCTTCGCGCCGTTGATGCACGCATCGATCGCGGCGAGATCGACGCCGCCATGGGTGCGTGAGAACCAGATCGTGTTCTGGCTCTGGCCCACGGCTACCAGCTTGGGACCCGTGTTGGAAGTGACCAGATCGGGCGGGAAGTCACTGCCGGACTTGAGCAGCAGCTGCCATTGGTCCAGATACCTCTGGGCGAAGTCGTGGTCGGAGACCAGAAGGCCGTTGTTGATCTGCGTGCACAGGCCAGTCTTCGTCCAGTTCGTGCTGCCGGTCCAGGCGGCGAGCGGCGTCTTCGAGGCGTCGGTCAGGACCATGAACTTGTTGTGAGCGAGCGCCCCGGGCGAGACGAACCGGCCGTGGACTTCGACCCCGGCATGCTCGAGCTCCTGGCGCGCGTCGGCATTCTCGTCGCGCTTCCGGGCGGTCGCCGGGGACTCGCCTTTCTTCTTCTGCACGGAGCCGTTCGCCAGCACGAGATGCGCGCGCGCGCCCAGCTTCTTCAGTGACTCGACCAGCTCCTCGTCGTCGAGCTCGAACAGCGCACCGTAGACGTGCTGGCCCTTCTCCTTGGCGGTCTTGAGCAGCTGCAGCATCTCGACCCGCAGCGCTCCCGCGAGGAACAGGCGGATCGGCTCGTCGTGCACGTCGAGGCTCTTCTTGAAGCTCTTGAGCGCATCGTCGATCGTGGCCAGGCCTTCCTTGACGCGCAGGTCCTCGAGATACCGCCCCATGAACTGCGACAGCACCAGGCCGCGATTGAAGTAGGACGACATGGTGTCGCCGGCGTCGCCCGTGAGCGTGATCCAGCCGGTCCACTCACTCCGCTCGTCCAACTGCTGTTGCAGCTGGCCGCCGGTGTGGATCATCGGCACGACCCGGTAGCGGACCGTGTCGCCCAGGTTCACCGAGTGATCGGACCAGGAAAAGCGCTGGAACGGCCAGACGTTCGACGGCCGGTGCTCGTCGGACTTCGGGTCGTCCTTCGCGAAGCCCGTGTAGTTGGGAAGGGTCACCCGCTGCACCTGACCATTGGCCAGCTTCTGCTCGCGCTCGATGGCGAAGCCCAGACAGTCCTCGAGCTTCTGCTCGATGCTCCAGAACAGGACCGCGTCGTCGCAGTTCGCGATGGCCTGGATCGAGACCGGCATGAGTCACTCCTCTCTGCGCGCAGGATAAGAGACTGCCGCAGCCACGGGAGTGACTTTTTGGTGCCAGCCGCGAAAATCCCCAGATCCGCCGAAGTTGGCCGGCAGGTCAGCCAGCGCCGACGCAGTAGGCCAGCGCAAGGGAGGCGAAGGCGGTCAGCGGCGGCCGACGAAGCCGGGTCTCACCGGCCGCCGCAGGGCGCAACTCACTTCCAGCGCTTGCCGAAGACCGGGCGCTCTTCCTCGATGCAGGCCTTGAAGGCGGGCGAGCCGTGCATGCGCTCGACGAACTGGGCCAGCTTCGGGAACCTGGCCGCGTCTGGCGGATAGCCGGCGTGGCGCAGGTTCACGAACGGGCTCGCGACCGCGATGTCGGCGATCGAGAGCCGGTTGCCCACGAAGTGAGAATTGTTGCCGAGCTGTGCCTCGAGATAGCCCAGGAGCGGGTAGACCTCTTCGTGCAGGATCTTCTCCGCCGCCGCGATCGCCGCCGGCTCGGGCGCCTTCTGGGTGAGCACGGGCATCAAGGCGAGCGGCCGGAAGATGCCGCCGCCGGCGTGGGGCACGACGCCACCGTCCATGAACTCCTCGAGCCAGGTGGCGCGCGCGTAGTCGTACGGATCCTTCGGGAACAAAGCGGGCTCGGGCTGGATCTTTTCGAGATACGCGCAGATCACGGACGAGTCGTTGATGTAGCGCCCGTCGTGCTCGAGCACGGGGATCTTCCCGAGCGGGCTCTTGTCGCGCCAGCCGGCGGGCGGCTGGAACGGACTCACTTGCTCGAGCTCGTACGGGATACCCTTCGTCGCGAGGAATACGCGCACCTTGCGCACGAAGGGAGAGACGTTCGCACCCAGGACTTTGATTGCCATGTTGGGGGTTACCTCCGAGGCGCGGGAGCATACGCGAACGCGGCGCGGAGCTGGGATCGGGCGTGGACCGACCGCGGGTCACTCGAGGTCGGCGCGCTCCACGGCCACGACTTCGCAGGCGCCGCCGCCGGTATCGCCGCGACTCAGCGAGCTGCGCCAGTGCCAGCCGTCCCTGGCGCGGACCTCGACGAGCCAGCCCGACAGGTGCACGAGATTCCCGCGCCTGGCCGCGAGCAGTGTCTCGCGCGTGACGGAATCGAGGGGGATCATGTGCATGTTCGCGCTGTGCAGCGAGATGTCGCCCGGCTTCACCGGCAGCGCCGTGCTGGAGGACCAGGTGTACCGGTAGAAGCGCGCACCCTGGGAGATGGAGAGGGCATGGACCAGCTGGTTCGAGGACATCGGTCCCCAGCCGAGCGCCAGGTCGACCGGCGAGAGCTCGGCCTCGCGGTCGCTGCGGTAGCGCTCGGCCGACAGCACCCGCGCCTGCAGCTCGAACCGGGCCAGGGCGTGCAGATCGTACGCACCCAGCGCGAAGTGCGGCCCGTCTCGGAGGTCCTCCTGAACCGGGTCGTCGGGCGCGAGCACGCCGTCGGGGCGGGCGATCTCGTCGGGGCGCAGCCACCACCAGGCCAGCCCGACGAGCACGAGCAGCAGCACCAGGAAGCGCGCCACGTCGTCTGATTTCGGTGCCGGCGGGGGAGGTCTTTACGACAGCAGAGACACGCGATATCTGTGGTGTCCCGAGGCCCGTCGCCGCCGGAGCCGAGGGAGAGCCATTTGAAGCGCCAGACCAAGTTCATCTTCGTGACGGGGGGCGTGCTCTCGTCGCTGGGTAAGGGGCTTTCGTCCGCGTCGCTCGGCGCGCTGCTCGAAGCCCGGGGCCTGCGGGTCGCCTTCCTCAAGCTCGACCCCTACCTGAACGTCGATCCCGGCACGATGAACCCGCTGCAGCACGGCGAGGTCTACGTCACCGCCGACGGCGCCGAGACCGACCTCGACCTGGGCCACTACGAGCGCTTCACCCACGCGCGACTCACTCGCGCCAACAACCTGACCGCGGGCCGCGTGTACGAGCGCGTGATCCAGAAGGAGCGCGAGGGCAAGTATCTCGGCGCGACCGTGCAGGTGATCCCGCACGTCACCGACGAGATCAAGGCGCACATCCTGTCGGTGGCGACGGAGGGCACCGACGTGCTCTTGGTCGAGATCGGCGGCACGGTCGGAGACATCGAGTCACTGCCGTTCCTCGAGGCGATCCGCCAGCTCCGCTCCGACATCGGACGCGAGAACGTGCTGTACATGCACATCGCGCTCGTGCCCTACGTGGCCTCTGCCGGCGAGCTCAAGACCAAGCCCGTGCAGCACAGCGTGAAGGAGCTGCGCTCGATCGGCATCGCGCCCGAGATCATCCTGTGCCGCACCGACCGCTACCTGCCGCGCGCGGTGAAGTCCAAGCTCGCGCTGTTCTGCGACGTCGACGAAGAGGCGGTGATCACCGCCAAGGACGTCGACACGATCTACGAGCTGCCGCTCCTGTTCCACGCCGAGGGCCTCGACGACGCCGTGGTGCAGAAGCTCAACATCTGGACCGGCCAGCCGCAGCTCGAACGCTGGGAGCGCGTGGTCGGCATCCTGAAGAATCCCGAGCAGCGCGTGCGCATCGCCATGGTCGGCAAGTACGTCGACCTGACCGAGTCGTACAAGAGCCTGAACGAGGCCCTGACTCACGCCGGCATCGCGCACGGCGTGGGCGTCGACATCGAGTACGTCGACTCCGACAAGCTGGAAGGCTCGGCGCTCGACGGCCTGCGTGTGGTCGACGGCATCCTCGTGCCCCACGGCTTCGGCTCGCGCGGCGCCGAAGGCAAGATCCAGGCGATCCAGTTCGCCCGCGAGCACGAGATCCCGTACTTCGGCGTCTGCTACGGCCTGCAGATGGCCGTGATCGAAGCCGCCCGCAACCTGGCCGGCCTGGCCGGCGCGAACTCGACCGAGGTCGACCCCAAGACCCCGCACCCCGTGATCGACTACATGGAAGGGCAGGGCGCCCGCGCCGGCAGCGGCGGCACCATGCGGCTCGGCGCCTACCCCTGCGTGGTCACGCCAGACACTCTGGCCGCCCGCGCCTACGGCAAGACCGAGGTCTACGAGCGCCACCGCCACCGCCTGGAAGTGAATCCGCTCTACCACCAGACACTGCGCGAAGCCGGCCTCGTGATCTCGGGCATGTCACCCGACGGCCAGCTCGTCGAGATCATCGAGTATCCCGACCACCCCTGGTTCCTCGGCTGCCAGTTCCACCCCGAGTTCCAGAGCAACCCCTTCGAGCCTCATCCGCTCTTCCGAAGCTTCGTGGGAGCGGCGGTGAGGAGGAAGAGCGGGGGGAGCTAGGCTCCTTCGCTTGTCCTCTCGAGAGGACGGCTTCTCGGTCGATGTCTCGCGGTTCAAGCATCGAAGCGGTTGCCAGTGCGTTTCCTCGTGATTCCGGCCGGGTCCGCACATTGCACAGCCGCCGGCCATGGCCTTGCGAATCGGCGTCGTCTGGTTCGTACTCCTCGCCGTCTGGGCGGCTCCGCCGATCGCGGTCGCGGAGGAGGCGAAGCATGGCTGCGAGGACGACTACGACTGCAAGGGAGATCGGGTCTGCGAGTCGGGACACTGCGTCGACTCACACAGCAAGCCACGTGCGCGCGACAATGAAGAGGACGAGGACGCTCCGCCGCGTTCGAGGTCTTCCGGAGCGAGCCCTGCGGACTTCCCTCACTTTTGTTGCACGCGGGTCGGGAAGCTAGGCCCCTATCCCAACACGGTGATCGGTCCCGGACAGGCGTGCTACGGCACGCATCCCATGTTCGGGGTCGTGTACGGCTACGCATGCTACTGAGCGGAGGCCGGCCATGAGTGCGCCGCGCTGGGTCCGGCCCTTCTTGATCGTCGCGATCGCCATGGCGATTCCGCCGTTGTTCTACTGGCGAATCTACCTGCCGCAGAGTCTCAAAGCTGCACAGGACCAGAGCTACTCCACTCTCGGCGCGGTGGCGCGAGAAGTGAGTCAACGGCTGAAAGGCTATGACTTGGT